>CAZXJS010000011.1:0-1852 GCA_964641085.1 uncultured Prevotellamassilia sp.
CGTCAGGGCGCCCGCCTGCAGCGAGCCGTGCACGGCACCCGCCGCGCCGCCTTCGCTCTGCATCTCCTGCACGCTGACCGTGTCGCCGAACAGGTTCTTTCGTCCCTGCGCCGCCCATTCGTCCACGTGCTCCGCCATCGGGCTGGATGGCGTGATGGGGTAGATGGCGGCTACCTCGGAGAACATGTAGGCCACGTGCGCCGCGGCCTGGTTGCCGTCGCACGTGATAAATTTCTTTTCCTTAGCCATAAGATTTAGGTGTATGTTATAGGTGTTGTTATGTATTTCCTTTCCTTCCGCCGCGCCCCGGAGTTTAATACAGGAAGCCGAAGAGCCAGATCGGAATCTCGCGTCCGCGACCTACCTCCGTGCCGTAGCGCACGTAGTACGTCCCGTCGTCAGCCTTCGTCCGCCGCGGCTTGTCGCAGACGCAGACGTCCGTCTGACCGTCTATCTTGAACATGCCCGCGCGGCGCTCCTTCTGTATCTTGTGGTGACGCCACAGGACGTTGACGAAGAACGTCTCCATCACGTTCTGCTCCGTAGCCAGCGGCGCGTGGATACCGTAGAGCAGGTTCGTGTCGTGCAGATAGACGGCGGCCGGCTTCTTGGGCAGCGTGCCCGCGCCCTCACGATAGACCATGTTGATCAGCCGCGCCTCCTCCAGATACTCCAGGTAGTTCATCACCGTGGCGCGCGACGTGCCGATCTCCTCCGCCAGGCGACTCACGTTGGGCGCGTTGTCCTCGCCCGCCGCAGCCAGCAGATACAGCAGCTTCTTGATGCGGCTCAGGTACTTCAGCTCCACCTGCTTGTTGAAGAGGATGTCCACCTCAACCATGTTGTTCATCGACTTCAGCAGCGCCTCCATGAAGTTGCGGTTCTCCAAGTAGAAGGGGTAGTAGCCGTGGTGCAGGTAGTTGTGGAAGTGCTCCAAGGGCTTCACCTTCGGCAGGATGGCGCGCAGGATGCGCTCGTGGTCGCCCAGTATCTCCGGCAGCGTGTACGTGCCCAGCTCCGAGCCGGTCTGCGTGTTTACGTATTCGCGAAACGAGAAGCCGTGCAGCACGTACGAACGCGTGATCCTGTCCAGCTCATGCTCCGCCTCGCCGACGGGGTTCACCGACGTCGTGGCGTACACCACCTTCAGGTACGGCAGCTTGTGGTAGATCTCCACCAGCTGATCCTTCCAGTCCGGCAGTTTGAAGGCTTGATCCACGAGTAGCGTCTGGCCGCCGTGCGCCACGAAGTCGCCCGCGAAGTCCACCAGCCCCCGACCCTGGAAGTAGAAGTTGTTCATGCTCACCAGCAGGCACTGCCGCAGCTGCGGGTCGAAGTTCTCCTTAGCATATTGCAGCAGGAACGACGTCCGCCCCACACCGCGCGGCCCGCGGATGGCTATCATGCGGTAGCTCCAGTCCACCGTGTCCATCAGCGTGCGGCGCACGTTCGTGCGCAGGTGCTCTATCAAGTAGTTGTGCGATTGAAAGAATGCGTCCATGCCTCCAGCGTCTTTGCCATCTATCTCCCGGCGCCTGCGGACAGCCTGCTGCCCCGCTGCGTCATGGCGGTATCTTGCCGCAAATATACAACATTTCCCCGTTCCTTGCACACCCGACCTTGCAAAAAAAGCCCCCTCCCTGCTCCCCCATAAGGGGGAGAGCCGGGTGGTTAGTCTCTTGGCGGCCTTGCAAGCCCCCTCATGGGGGGGGCGCTGCAACCCACGGACGCCGGCGGCGCCCCGTTCGCCGCAGTGCCGTTTCCGTGGCGGTCGGCTCTGCCGACCGCAGCTCCCCACCTTAGCCCCAACGGCGCCGAGGGCCCGCAGCGCGGGCCAAACGTAGTAGGCCGG
>CAZXJS010000011.1:1952-92879 GCA_964641085.1 uncultured Prevotellamassilia sp.
ACCCCGGGCTATGTTGCCCCGCCCCTTCAGGGCGGCGTTTTGCAGCTCATCGTGCTGGCGGCGCCCCGTCCGTCACAGCCGTTCCCGTGGCGGTCGGCTCTGCCGACCGCAGCTCCCGCCTTAGCCCCAACGGCGCCGAGGGCCCGCAGCGCGGGCCAAACGTAGTAGGCCGGGGCAACGCCCCGGACCCGGTATGCCCCCCAATCCGGGCGCCCCAGGGGGGCGCTACGTATTATCCATCCGCGTCTGGGTGGTGGGCACATACATAGCGCCCCCCCCGGGGCGCCAACTGCTACGCCCACACGATCCGGGGCGATGCCCCGGCCTACTACGGTGCGCCCGCTCCGCGGGCTTTGCGGCGGGCACATGGGGTGGGCATTCTATATATAATGATGGTATGCAAAGCGGGCGCCCTGTAAGGGCGCTGCACGATAGCCCGGGGTTTCAACCCCGGGTCACGGCAGGGAAAAACAATTGGCACCCTGTAAGGGTGCTGCAACTCACGGCACCGCGTACGTGCGGCTATCCGCTCGGGGTTAAACCCCGCTCGCTACATTGCAGCGCCCCTTCAGGGCGCCAATTGGGGGAGGCGTCGTCGTTCCCGGGGTTGAACCCCCGGGCTATGTTGCCCCGCCCCTTCAGGGCGGCGTTTTGCACAACCGACGTGGGGGGCTTCCAAAAAATAAGCCGGGGGAATCGTCTCACGACGACTCCCCCGGCCGGTGCGGGGCTTCAGCCACCTCCCACACGGGGAGGCGAGCCGCATCAAATCCTTTATCCTTTATCCTTTCATTTCCCCACATCGCATGGGGAAAGCCCCGCTTTAGCTTGACGGAGGCCGACGTGGACGGCTTTTTGCGCCACGCCGGCTTCCGGTCAGTTCGTGCCTTTTCAGGCTTTCGTGTATCGGGTGTGCCCCGTGAGGCGGTTTACTTCACGAGCACCTTCTTGCCGCCTACGATGTAGAGGCCCTTCTGTGCGTTCTGCACGCGGCGCCCTTGTAGGTCATACACCTTGCCACTCGTGGCGTTCGTCGTAGCGGCAGTATTGATGCTCGTCGTCTCGTCGCCGA
Source organism: uncultured Prevotellamassilia sp. (assembly GCA_964641085.1). Lineage (GTDB taxonomy): Bacteria > Bacteroidota > Bacteroidia > Bacteroidales > Bacteroidaceae > Alloprevotella. The sequence goes on from CAZXJS010000011.1 coordinate 3,025, forward strand.
AGTGGAAGGCCAAGCCGCGAACGCTGGCGGCTGCTGGCACGTAGTATGCCTTGTTAGCCTCGAGCGTCGTGCCGTCGCTCCAAGTATAGAAGCCGGGAACATCGTCCACGGAGCCCAGCGTCAGGTTAGAGCTCGTCCAGTTGATAGAGAAATAGTTACCCGTTAGGGCGTTGTTTTCGACTGTAGTAGAGGTCTCTTTCTTCAGCTTCACGGTGGCTGATGCAGCATCGCCGACGAGCACTACCGGCGTGTTGGCGGGTATCTCGGAAATCTCCGTCATGTCGAGCGCGTTACCCTCAGCGTTCAGCTTGCCGTAGTAAGCCGTAGCACCTTCAACCGTAGCGCCGTAGGCCAAGTTCAGCGTAGCATAATAGCTGCCACCCGCAGCGTGGAGCGTGGGCGTCATCACTTGCGCGTCGTCAGCAACGTCTTCTATCTGCCAGCGAGAAGGAGCGGCTACAGCACCGGATGTCCAAACGCAGACGCAGGACACGTCGTTGCCCCAGCCGGCCTCGTGGAAGTACTGTATGGTGGTACCTTGGTCAGTAAGACTTGTCGGCTGCTTGATGTCGCAATAGCTGGGATAGCCTGAAACTGCGCCGATGGTGAACACGCCGGCACTTGCCTTGTCTGCCGTCATCAGAACGGGGTGGTTAGCAGCGGTTGCGCCCGTAGCCCACTCGTTCTGGGTAGAGATCGTGTAGGTGTGTGCCGTAGCATCCTGAACTTCCAAGTAAAGCACCGTAGAGGCGTCTTGGTCATAGTTAGTGACGATAGTCTTCAAGCCATAGCCCGTGGCTTTGTCACCGCGACCTTGAGAGTTCGAGCCTAAGCCGATGTAGCCGACCGTCTTCTGCGTAGCAGAGCCGGAGCTCTTGATGCGGTAGTAGCCCGTCTCGGGATATTGGATGTTAGCATCCAGTATGGATTTTAGGTTTTCGTACTTCTCTTGGGTACAGGAGGTTAGTGCGTCCTCATAGCCAGCTTCGTTAAGCGCCGTTTTCCCGGCCTCCGTCAGCAGGAAATAGCCTGTGCTTGCAGCGTCGTAGTAAGGCTTGATATTGCTCCCTACTAGGCTTGGATAATCGGGATCCACAATCGTAACAGGGAAGAGAGCGTACGCCGACCACCCGCCAGATCCGCTCGCATTGTTATTTTGGTTCCAGTATTGGTTGCTTGAGTTCTTCAAGTAGAAGGATTTGACCACGTAGCTCGTATTCTTTATTGTTTGGTCAGCTCCACTTGCATAAGCAGAGGCGGTAACCGCCATTGCGCTACTCGCGTCTTCCGAATAGGAGGCAGGTGCTCCTGATAAGTAGTAGCCATTGTAAGCCTGGATTGTGAGCGAGCCGTCGTTGTTGGTGATGTGGAAGACGTAAGCATTGCTTGTAGGGTTGTAGCTTCCTGCGGTCTTCGTCACGGAAGTTCCCGAAGAGTAAAGTAGTGACGGGTTATCAACAGGATTACCCATGATGAGGTAGTAGCCCGTCGTGATGTCGTCGGCGGACGAGACATAATTGGTTATGTCCCATGTGAACGTCTGATCGTCAGTGAGCAGATTGTCCGCTTGTGCCCCCCCCGCAAAGAGTAGGGACGCGGCAAGAAGAGTAAAAAACTTCTTCATTTGTTTATAGATTTAGTTGATAAATAAGTTGTCGGTGTTTCTCATTTTCTTCTCCTGCTCCACGGCAGGAGGCAACGCGGCGCAGGGCGCGAGGGGCTGTCGTCCGTCGGTGGGGATGGCTTGGCTATTATAGGTATCACGTCTCTCCAGTCTCTCCATCTGCCTCTCTCCCCCGGTATCTCCCGGTATCTCCGCTGCCCCGCCGGCCGGGGCGCTTTCGCGCTCCATCCGCCGGGCGGCCTGTCGGTGCTTGGGAGCGCCGCCGCCCACCCCTTAAAGGGATAGGCTTCAACGGTTTCCCGCATCATTAGCCGACGCAAATGTAGTGCGAATACAACCTGCGAAAAAGCAAAAAGCGTTAAAAAACTTTAAGGCGCGACTCGGCTCGGCGGTTTAGCGCCCCGACAGGGGGGCAAAACCTTGCGGCGCATTGTAGCAGAAGGCATTGCGTCGCCTTGTGCCCGGTGTTGTGCCCCGCGCGTTCGGCGTTGCCGCATGATATATCGTTCCCACATTATATATATAATATGGTGTGCAAAGGGGGGGGCCGAAGGTGCGGCAGCCCCCTCCCTGCTCCCCCATGAGGGGGAGAGCCTTGAAGTTAGTTCCCCGGCGGCATTGCAAGCCCCCTTATGGGGGGCTGAGGCGCCCTGAAGGGGCGCTGCACGATAGCCCGGGGTTTCAACCCCGGGTCACGCATGGGGATAACAATTGGCACCCTGTAAGGGTGCTGCAACATCCCGCAGCCGTGTTTGCCGCGCCCCTTCAGGGCGCCAATTGGAGAGGCGTTGGCGTTCCCGGGGTTAAAACCCCGGGCTATGTTGCCCCGCCCTTACAGGGCGGCGCTTTACAGCGTCCGGGTCGTTGCCCCGGCCTACTACGGGACGCCCGCTCTGCGCGCCTCTAACTCGCGCTGATTTCGCAGATAGGGCTTTGTTCCTGCCTCTGCGCAAATCGGCGTTATCCGCGGGCCTCTAACTATCGCGCGCTGATTTCGCAGATAGGGCTTTGTTCCTGCCTCTGCGCAAATTGGCGTTATCTGCGCGCCTCTAACTATCGCGCGCAGATTTCGCAGATTTCGCAGATAGGGCTTGAGCGTCTTCTCTATTGTCTGATGGCACATAAAGGCGACGCACCGCCGCGGGTCCTTTCAGGGCGCCCCGCTCAAGAAAAACGGGCGCTTTCGGTTTGCACTCTTAGCAATTTTGATTATTATTGCGGCATAAAACAAAGACATTATGGCTACGCTACAAGTTTCAGACACACCCGTTTCGCCCTTAGACGCTCTTTGGTCTCTTTTTAAAAGCCAGCCCAAAGCCATTCGCGAGGCATTTGCCAAAAGACTTAAAGAGGAAGAATCCGCAGAAGAACTTAAAGCGGATGTGGCGAAGCATATAAAGGCCGTGCGAAGCGGAAAGGAGAAAACATACGCCTTCGACTCCTTAGCGGATGCCAAGAAATGGCTTGAGGGATGAACTACAAGATTCGCTTTTCTACCTCTTTTAAGAAGTCGTATAAGCTTTGCAAAAAGCGTGGGTATGATATGTCCTTGTTTGATGAGGTTTATAACCTGCTCGCCGAAAATGGATGTCTGCCTGAGAAATATCTCCCACACCAACTACGCGGAAAGTTGAAAGGAATATGGGAATGCCATATTACGCCGGACTGGATTCTGCTGTGGGATCAAAATGACAAGGAATTGACACTTTACCTCATGGACACAGGAACACACGCCGATCTTTATAAGAAATAAAAGCCCTTCCCTGCTCCCCCATAAGGGGGGATAGCCATGAAGTTAGTCCTTTAGCGGTATGGGCAAGCTCCCACATGATGAGCTGGGAGGCCTGCCCTCACCTGCCACGTCCGAGCCGCTCATTGTCTAACCACGGCTGTACAATTGTCTAACCACGGCTGGACAAAACACAAGGCGCCGGGGCGAGCCGCGGCCTACTACGAAGCACCCGCTCCGCCGGTTTTGCGGTGGTCGCTGAAGGCGACCCGGAGCGAAGCGACTCGTTAACCGCAGGTAAACCCGAGGAGCGGAGCGACGAGGGTTCACCTGCGGCAGGTACGCCCCCAAACCTCCGGACGCCAACGGCGTCCCTCCCGCCACGTGCCGGGCACGCCACGCTACCCCACCCGGGGCGCTCAGGGGGGGCGCTACGTTCTACCCTTAGAGAAATAACTCTTGTTGTTTTTGCTATTAAACAGGAAAGCATTACATTTGCGGTTAAGCAAGCCAAGGGAATGAAATATAACGAATAACATCGGGAATTAGAGGCTTCCGGCTGCTACAGGATAAAAGGGCAGCGCGCCGGGCATCCCCTTTGGTTTAGCCCAATTACGGGCAAGACGTTCACGACGAGCAACCCCCTTTCGCAAGAGGTTAAGCGCGGCACTTTGCACGCGATAAAGCGCGATGCGGGCATATAATAATAGGTAACATGGAAAAGGTTAGGGTTTTTATCGAGCGCGGCAAGGACGGCACGTTTGCAGCGTATATGCCGGATGATAACAAGTTGGACTGGGGCGTAAGCGGTGAGGGCGAAAGCATGGAAGCTGCCAAGGCCGACTTTCTCGCAGCTTACGAGGAAGTCCGGGCTTATTACAACGAGTGCGGAAAACCATTTAAGGAGGCCGAGTTCGTTTTTAGCTACGACGTTCCCTCTGTCCTTAATTATTTCAAGGGAGTCCTCACCTTGGCCGGACTGGGGCGCGTAACGGGTATTAACGAGCGGCAACTCTCGCAGTATGTAAGCGGGCGCCGCCATCCGAGCGAAAGGACAAGCCGGAAAATTGAAGGGGCTTTGCATCGGCTGGGTTCTGAACTGACGGGATTGCACCTTTTATAGCCGCAGACACAATAGAAATATAGGCTTGGCTTGTCGTTGGCCATTTTAGACAGAAAGTCGCCCGCCGGCCTACGGGCGCCGCCGCCGGGGTTCTTTAAGCATCCCTGCGGTTCTCTTTGTTCGCTTAAACCTAAGTCAGGGCAAACACGTTTTGCCGCCAGCGCTGAAGACTGCGTTGCAACCCGCGGCGCCGCGGGCTCGCGCTCTGCGGGCTTCGCGGCGGTCGCATGGGTTGGGCTTTCCATATATACTATATATATAATGGTGGTACGTAAAGGGAGCGCCCTTCCGGCGCGCGGTACTTTTCATAAGTACGGATAAAAAATTTCGCAGGGAAGGAAGTTTTTCGCAGAAAAGGTTGGTTGTTTGCTGCCTTACACATAAATTTGCAGCGCAAACGGTAAAAAACTTACACTTATGAAAGCAAAGAACATTCGCCAGGCTCATGTAGCGAAACTGGTACAGACGGGGCGCATAGCCTCTCAGGAAGCATTGAAGAATCTGCTGGAGCAGCAGGGCATCGTAGTCGGTCAGGCCACCCTCTCGCGCGACCTGCGCGAGCTGGGCATCGTGAAGCGCCACGACGAGCGCGGCTATTTCTTCGTACTGACGGATTCGGCTCCGCTCTCCGACGGTCTGCACGGGCCGCAGAAGATGGCGCCGGGGACGGTGACGAGTCTGGAGGCCGGCGGCTCGCTCGTCGTGCTGAAGACGCGTCCGGGCTACGCCTCGATGGTGGCCACGCAGATTGACGCGCGCAACCTCGCGGAGGTGGCCGGTACGCTGGCTGGCGACGACACGCTGCTCGTCGTGCTGCGCCCGGGCTTCGACGTCGCGGCGCTGAAGCAGTCGCTGGGCGGCTTCATCATGGACATAACGGCCTTCAACGACTGAGGCGGCGGCACGAAGATGAAGCAAGAGACGAAAGGCGCGGCGGCTGAAGAGTCCGAGGCGGCGCAGGACGGCATCTGGGTAGGCGTGGCGACGGAGGCCGACCTGCCCCACGTGCCGGAGATCCTGCGTGCTACGGAGCTGGCCGCGATAGCGCGCGGCACGGGCATAGCGCACCGCACGCCGGAGGCGTTGCGCGAGAAGATCCTCGACGGGCGCGCCATCATAGCGCGCGACGGGACGGCCTTTGCGGGCTTCTGCTACGTGGAGCCGTGGGACGGGGGTGCCTTCGTGACGAACTCCGGTCTCATCGTGCGCCCGGAGTATCGCGGCCACGGCCTGGCGAAGCGCGTAAAGCACGCCGCCTTTCAGCTGTGCCGCACGCGGTGGCCCGAGGCGAAGATCATCGGGCTGACGTCGGGTGCCGCCGTGATGCGCATCAACACGGCGTTGGGCTACGTCCCCGTCACGTTCGACGCCATGCCGCGCGACCCGGCCTTCTGGAAAGGCTGTGAGCAATGCATCAACTACGACGTGCTGCAACGCAACGACCGGCGTCGCTGCATCTGCACGGCGATGCTCTACGACCCCGCAGAACCCGGCCCGCACGCCCGGGAGGAGATAGCAAAAGAGAAATAAGGAAATGGAAAAGAAGAAGAAGAAGGTCGTCGTGGCCTACAGCGGCGGCCTGGATACCAGCTTCACCGTGATGTATCTGACGCGGGAGCGTGGCTACGACGTCTATGCCGCCTGCGCCAACACGGGCGGCTTCAGCGCCGAGCAGCTGGCGGCCAACGAGGCTCACGCCAAGCAGCTGGGCGCCGTGGAGTACGTGACGCTCGACGTGACGCAGGAATACTACGCCAAGAGTCTGAAATACATGATTTGGGGCAACGTCCTGCGCGGCGGGACGTACCCCATCAGCGTCTCCTCGGAGCGCATCTTCCAAGCCTTGGCCATAGCGCGCTACGCCCGCGAGATTGGCGCCGATGCCATAGCGCACGGCTCCACGGGAGCCGGCAACGACCAGGTGCGCTTCGATATGACGTTCCACGTCATGGCGCCCGGCATGGAGATCATCACCCTGACGCGCGACATGGCGCTGACGCGCCAGCAGGAGGTGGACTACCTCAACCGGAACGGCTACGCGGCCGACTTCACGCGCCTGAAGTACTCGTACAACGTGGGTCTGTGGGGCACCAGCATCTGCGGCGGGGAGATTCTGGACTCCGCGCAGGGTCTGCCCGAAGAGGCCTACCTGAAGAAGGTGACGAAGACGGGGCAGGAGGTGCTGCGCCTCACGTTCGAGCGGGGCGAGTTGAGCGCCGTCAACGGCACGCCCTACGCTGATAAAATAAAGGCCATCCAGGCCGTGGAGGCCATCACCGCCCCCTACGGCATAGGGCGCGACATGCACGTCGGCGACACCATTATCGGCATCAAAGGGCGCGTCGGCTTCGAGGCCGCAGCACCCATGACCATCATCGGCGCACATAAATTCTTGGAGAAGTTCACCCTCTCCAAGTGGCAGCAATACTGGAAAGACCAGGTGGGCAATTGGTACGGCATGTTCCTGCACGAGAGTCAATACTTAGAGCCGGTCATGCGGGACATCGAGGCCTTCCTGGAGAGTAGCCAGCGCGACGTCAGCGGCACGGTGAGCCTGCAGCTGCGCCCCTACTCCTTCCTGCCGCTCGGCGTGGAAAGCGAAGGCGACCTGGTGAAGAACAAGCTGGGCGAATACGGCGAGACGCAGAAGGGCTGGACGAGCGAAGACGCGAAAGGCTTCATCAAGGTGCTCTCCACGCCGCTGCGCGCCTACTACGCCACGCACCCCGACGAACTGCCGCTCTGACCTAAGCACTCCCCCGACCATGCAAACGCAACCCTCCACTCCCGCCGCGCCCCGTTGCGCGGCGGGCACTCCCCTGCGAGCCGGCATCATAGGCGCCGCAGGCTATGCGGCAGGCGAGCTCATCCGCGTCCTGCTGGGGCACCCCGACGTGGAGCTTCGCTTCGCCCAGAGCGCCAGCCACGCGGGGCAACCCCTCTACGCCGCCCACCACGACTTGGTGGGCGAGACGGAGCTGTGCTTCACGCCCGACGTGGAAGCCGAGCAGGCCGACGTCATCTTCGTCTGCGCCGGCCACGGACGCTCCAAAGCGGCCGTTCACGCCCTGCCACCCACCTACACGGGTGCCATCATTGACCTGAGTAACGACTTCCGCCTGCACGCCGACGCGGAAGACTTCGTTTACGGCCTGCCGGAAGCCTTCAAGCCTGCCCTGCGCACCGCGCACCACGTGGCAAACCCGGGGTGCTTCGCCACGGCCATCCAGCTCGCCCTGCTGCCCTTGGCTCGGGCCGACCGCCTCAGCGAGGTGCACGTCACGGCCATCACCGGCTCCACAGGCGCCGGACAGCGCCCCGGACCCACGACACACTTCAGCTGGCGGGCCAACAACCTGAGCGTATATAAAGCTTTCACACACCAACACTTAGGCGAGATAGGCGAGACGCTGCACACGCTGGCACCCTCGTTCGACGCGCCCATCAACTTCGTGCCCGTGCGCGGCGACTTCACGCGCGGCATCTTGGCCAGCGTATATCTCGACTGCCCCCTTACGGAGGACGAGGCACGCCGGCTCTACCGCGACTACTACGCCGATGAGCCCTTCACGCACGTCGTGGACGGCGACCCCGACCTGAAACTGGTCGTCGGGACGAACAAGTGCGTCCTGGGCGTCCGGAAGCACGGCGCGAAGCTACACATCGTCTCCGTCATTGACAACCTGCTCAAGGGCGCTGCGGGGCAAGCCGTGCAGAACATGAACCTAATCTTCGGCCTTCCCGAGACGTGCGGCCTAAAGCTCAAGGCCATAGCCTTCTGAGTGCGCACACATCGGCGTCCCGAGTGAACCTATAACCCAACACAACCCACATGAACCTATTTCCCGTCTATAGCCTGTTCCCCATCGCCCCGGTGCGCGCCAAAGGGTGCCACCTGTGGGACGCGGAAGGGCAGGAATACCTCGACCTCTACGGCGGACACGCCGTTATCTCCATCGGCCACTGCCACCCGCACTACGTCGCGGCGCTGAAGGAGCAGCTGGACAAGATTGGCTTCTACAGCAACTCGGTAGAAAACCCCATGCAGCAGGAGCTGGCGCGTCGGCTGGGAGAGGTGGCCGGTCTGGAGGACTACAGCCTCTTCCTCGTCAACTCCGGCGCGGAGGCTAACGAGAACGCGCTGAAGCTGGCCTCCTTCCACACGGGGCGGGCGCGCGTCGTGGCGTTTCAAGGCGCCTTCCACGGGCGCACGTCGGGCGCCGTCGCCGTCACGGACAACCCCAAGATACAGGCGCCCTTCAACCGGGGGCACCAAGTGACCTTCGTCCCCATGAACGACGCCGCAGCCGTGGAGCGCGAGCTTGCGAAAGGCGACGTGGCCGCCGTCATCATAGAGGGCATACAGGGCGTGGGCGGCATCGTCATTCCCGACGACGACTTCCTGCGCACGCTGCGCCGCCTCACCACGCAATACGACGTGTGCCTGATCCTCGACGAGGTGCAAAGCGGCTACGGGCGCACCGGAAAATTCTTTGCCCACCAATGGGCCGGCATACAGCCCGACCTCATCACCGTGGCGAAGGGCATGGCCAACGGCTTCCCCGTAGGCGGCGTGCTCATAGCGCCCACGTTCGAAGCGACGAAGGGCATGCTCGGCACCACCTTCGGCGGCAACTACCTGGCTATGGCCGGTGCGCTGGCCGTCCTCGACGTCATAGAGGCGGAACAGCTGCCGGCTAACGCACAGCGCGTAGGTGCTTACCTCAAGGAGCACCTGCCTGCCTCGCCACGCATCAAGGATGTGCGCGGGCGCGGCCTGATGATCGGCGTGGAGTTCCACGAACCCATCGCGGAGCTGCGCCGCGCCCTGCTCTTCGAGAAACATATCTTCACCGGAGTGTCCGGCCAGCACATGATACGCCTGCTCGCGCCCCTCGTACTCACCGAGGACGAGGCCGCCACTTTCTGCCGGGCGCTGGCGGAACTGCTCCAAACAACCCCAGCCTAAAGCATGAAAAGTTTTCTCCACGTCTCAGACATCGGCAACCTGCGCGCGGCGCTCGACGAAGCGCTCGCGGTGAAGGCCACGCCCTACGCCTGGCAACACCTCGGGCAGAACAAGGTCATCATCCTCATCTTCTTCAACAACAGTCTGCGCACACGCCTCAGTAGCCAGAAGGCCGCGCTGAACCTCGGCCTGACGCCCATCGTCCTGAACATCGGCGCCGAGAGTTGGAAGCTCGAGACACAGCTCGGCGTCGTCATGGACGGCGACAAGTCGGAGCACCTGCGCGAGGCGATACCCGTCATAGGCAGCTACTGCGACCTGATCGGCGTGCGCGCCTTTGCCGGCCTCACCGACCGCGAGTTCGACTACCAAGAGACTATCTTGCAGCAGTTCATCGAGTATTCCGGCAAGCCCGTCATCAGCCTGGAGAGTGCCACGGTGCACCCCTGCCAAGCCTTCGCCGACCTCATCACCATCGAGGAGCACAAGCAGACGGCGCGCCCCAAGGTCGTCATGACTTGGGCGCCTCACCCCAAAGCCCTGCCGCAAGCCGTGCCGAACAGCTTCGCCGAATGGATGAACGCCGCCGACGTGGACTTCGTCATCACGCACCCCAAGGGCTACGAGCTGGACCCACGCTTCGTGGGCGGCGCCACGGTGGAGTATGACCAAATGAAAGCGCTTGAGGGCGCCGACTTCGTATATGCCAAGAACTGGTCTGCCGTAGGCGCCTACGGACAAGTGCTGAGCCAAGACCGCGCGTGGACCGTCGATGCCCGGCACATGGCCGTCACGAACAACGCCTTTTTCATGCACTGCCTCCCCGTGCGCCGCAACATGATCGTCTCCGACGAAGTCATCGACTCGCCGCGCAGCCTCGTCATACCTGAAGCGGCGAACCGCGTCGTCTCGGCGCAGGTGGTCATGAAGCGCATGCTCGAAACGAACTAAACGATGCCGGAAGTTACAGTAGTGAAAGTGGGCGGCGCCGTGCTGGAAGACAGTGCGGCGCTGGACGCCTTTCTCGCGGCCTTCCGCGCTGTAAGCGGCGCGAAGGTGCTGATTCACGGCGGCGGACGCACGGCGACGGACATGGCGCACCGCCTCGGCGTGGAGACGCACATGGTGGGCGGCCGACGCGTGACGGACAGCAACATGCTGGACGTCGTCACCATGGTATATGCCGGACTGGTGAACAAACGCGTCGTGGCGCAGCTCCAAGCCCTCGGCGTAAACGCCCTGGGGCTGACGGGAGCCGACGGAGACGCCGTGCGGGCGCACCGACGCCCCGTAGCAGAGGTGGACTACGGCTTCGTGGGCGACGTGGACAGCGCCAACGGCGAGCTTTTTGCCACGCTGCTGCCTGACGTCGTGCCCGTCGTGGCTCCCCTTACCCACGACGGCCGCGGACAACTGCTCAACACGAACGCCGACACCATGGCGCAGGCCGTAGCCACGGCGCTCTCCACGCGCTATGACGTCACGCTGGTCTATTGCTTCGAGAAACCGGGCGTATTGGCCAACGCGGAGGACGACGGCAGCGTAATCCCCGTGCTGACGCCGGAACGCTACGCCCGCCTCAAGGCCGACGGCAGCGTCAGCGGCGGCATGCTGCCCAAGCTCGACAACGCTTTCGCCGCACTACAGGCCGGCGTGAAGCGCGTCGTCATCACCTCCGCCCGACGGCTCGACGGCGGGACGGTAATCACACCCCGATAAGGCAGCTTCACCGTATGGCAGCCGAGACAAACTTTAATATACTAAGCGTACCCCCTAATATAATTAAGGAGTGCGTAGCCCTCCTCGCGAAGCTCATCGCCATTCCCTCGTCCTCGCGGGAAGAGGGTGCGGCGGCGGACTTTCTGGAAAGCACGCTGCGCGCACGCGGCCTGGACGTGCGGCGTGCAGGCTGCAACCTGTGGGTGGAGAGTGAGCCGCCGGGGACGAAGCCCACGGTGATGCTGAACGCCCACACGGACACGGTGCGGCCGGGGTCGGACTGGCAGCGCGACCCTTACGCCGCACAGCCGGAGGGCGACCGCCTCTACGGCCTTGGCTCCAACGACTGCGGCGGCGCCTTGGTGAGCCTCGTTGCGGCCTACGAGGCGCTGACGCGCAAAGCGCAGCCCTGCCGCTACGTCCTCACCCTGACGGCGGAAGAAGAAGTCAGCGGCACGGGCGGACTGGAGCTGCTCTTCCCCCACTTGGGGCGAGTGGATTTTGGCCTCATCGGCGAGCCTACGGGCATGCAGATGGCCGTGGCGGAGAAGGGGCTGATGGTCCTGGACTGCGAGGCGCACGGCCGCTCCGGCCACGCCGCGCGCGACGAAGGCGTCAACGCCATCTACGAAGCGTTGCCCGCCATACGCTGGTTTCAGACGCATCGGTTTCCCCGCGTCTCGCCATTCCTCGGCGCCGTGAAGACGACGGTCACGCAGATTGAAGCGGGCTCGCAGCACAACGTAGTGCCCGACGTGTGCCGTTTCGTCGTCGACGTGCGGCCGAACGGCGAATACAGCAACGCGGCTTTGCTACAGGAAATAAAGGCCGCCGTCCCCTGCGAGGTACGTGCCCGTTCTACGCGCCTCAACTCCTCAAGCCTGCCGGCCGACCACCCCGCCGTGCGGCGTGGCACGGCGCTCGGTCTGCGCAGCTACGGATCGCCCACCCTAAGCAACCAAGCGCTATGTCCCTTCCCCACCCTGAAGCTGGGACCGGGTGAGAGCGCACGTTCCCACACGGCCGACGAATACGTCACCTGCGAGGAAATAGCACAAGGCATACAAATCTACACCGCCCTGCTGGACGGACTTACACTATAAGAAAGACATGAAACTTTGGGATAAAGGCTACGACGAAGACGCCTTGATAGACAATTTCACGGTCGGGAAGGACCGGGAGCTGGACTTGGCGCTGGCGCCCTATGACATACTGGGCACCATAGCCCACATCACGATGCTGGAAAGCGTCGGGCTGCTCTCGCGGAGCGACTTGGACGCCCTCGTGCCCGAGCTGCGCGCTCTCTATCGCGACGCGGCGGCGGGCACGTTTCGTATAGAACCCGACGTGGAGGACGTGCACTCACAGGTGGAGCTGGAGCTGACGCGCCGCCTCGGCGATACGGGCAAGAAGGTGCATACCGGCCGCTCGCGCAACGACCAGATCCTGCTGGACATCAAACTCTTCAGCCGCGCCCGCATCGCTACGACGGTAGAGAAGGTGGAGCGCCTCTTCGTGGTCTTGCAAAACCGCTCGGAAGCCTGCCGCGACGTCTTGCTGCCCGGCTATACGCACCTGCAAGTGGCTATGCCGTCCAGCTTCGGTCTGTGGTTTGGCGCCTACGCCGAAAGCCTGACCGACGACATGCTCGTGATGCGGGCGGCCTACGACGTGGCGGACAAGAACCCGCTGGGCTCTGCGGCGGGCTACGGCTCGTCAGCGCCCCTGGACCGCGCTCTGACGACGCGTCTGCTGGGCTTTGCCGACTTGGACTATAACTCCGTCTTCGCACAAATGGGACGTGGCAAGACGGAGCGCATCGTCAGCTTCGCCTATGCCGCCGTTGCCGAGACGCTGGGACGCCTCGCCATGGACTGCTGCCTATACAACAGCCAGAACTTCGGTTTTATCCGCCTGCCGGACAAGATGACAACGGGTTCCAGCATCATGCCCCACAAGAAAAACCCCGACGTCTTCGAGCTTATCCGCGCCCACTGCAACCGGCTGCAGGGCGTGCCGAACGACATCCGCCTCATGACGGGCAACTTGCCGTCCGGCTATTTCCGCGACATGCAGCTGCTCAAGGAGGTTTATCTGCCGCTGTTTGACGAGCTGGACACGTGTCTGGACATCGCGACCTACGCCGTAGAAAACATGGAGGTGCGGCGCGACATCATGGCCGACGCGCGCTACGAGCCGGCCTTCAGCGTGGAGGAGGTGAACCGCCGCGTGGCCGAGGGCGTACCCTTCCGCGACGCCTACCGGGCGGTGGGGCAGGAGATACTGCGCGGCGAGTTCCACTACCACGGCACGCTGCACCACACCCACGCGGGCAGCCTGGGCAACCTTTGCAACAAAGAGATACGCACCAAGATGGAGGCCGCCGTAGCCGCCATGGACTTCGCCCGCGCCCGCACCGCCCTCGAACGCCTTGCAGGGGAATAATACCCCGAGAAGCACAGTACCCCGAGGCTTACTTCAAACCGAAAGACACATGCCAGACATCACATGGTCCACAGCCGCCGAGGCCGTGGCCGAGATACATTCCGGAGACCACATCCACCTGAGTAGCGTGGCCAGCGTGCCGCACGTCCTCATTCGGGCGCTCGTCGACCGCGCCAAGGCGGGCGACGTGCGCGACCTGCATTTTCACCACTTCCACACCGAGGGTCCCGCACCCTACGCCTCACGCGAGTTCGAAGGCATCTTCTCCGAGGAAGGCTTCTTCGTAGGCCCCAACGTGCGGGAAGAGGTCAACGAGGGCTACGCCGACTACCTGCCCGTACACCTTAGCGAGTCGCAGAAGCTCTACCGGCTGGGCATCATCCCGCTGGGCGCCGCGCTGGTACAGGTCAGCGAGCCCGACGAGCAGGGCCGCGTCTCGCTGGGTACGAGCGTGGACTGCAGCGTGGCCGCCATAGAAGCGGCGCGGCTGAAAGTAGCCGTCGTTAACCCCCATGTGCCCTTTGCCTACGGCGACCTCGTGCCGCTCAGCTCCTTCGACTACCTCGTGCCTGACGACACGCCCCTTACCACGCGCGACCACATCGTACGCCCCTCGGCCGTGGAGCGCGCCATAGGGCGGCAGTGCGCCGAACTCGTCCCCGACGGCGCCTGTCTGCAAATGGGCATCGGCGCACTGCCCAACGCCGTAGCCGCCGGACTCAAGGATCATCAGCACCTGGGCATACACTCCGAGATGTTCTCCGACGGCGTACTGCGCCTCATAGAGAAAGGCGTCATCGACGGTTCGCGCAAACAGACCGACACGGGGAAGATCGTCGCCTCCTTCCTGCTCGGCTCGCAACACGTCTATGACTTCATTGACCACAACCCCGACGTCCTCATGCGCGACATAGGCTACGTGAACAACCCCATGGTCATCGCACAAAACTTCGACGTCATCGCCATCAACTCCGCCACGGAAGTTGACCTGACGGGACAAATCTGTGCCGACAGTATAGGCACACGTATCTACAGCGGCACGGGCGGACAGGTGGACTTCGTCCGCGGCTCGCTCATGTCGCCCGGCGGACGCAGCATCACGGCCTTCGCCAGCCGCACGCGCCGCGGGCAGTCGAAGATCGTCCCCGTACTCCACAGTGGCGCGGGCGTCGTTACTTCGCGCGCCGATGCCCACTGGATAGTGACGGAGTACGGCGCCGTGAACCTCTTCGGCCGCTCCTTGCAAGAACGCGCCAAGCTACTCACCAGCATTGCCCACCCCGACGACCGCGAAGCCCTCGACCGCGCCGCCTACGAGCGCTTCGGCCCACATTACCACAACTTCAGCATATAAGCAGGCGCTGCGACGCCATAAAGGCGCAGGAAGGAACGCCTCGCCACACTGTACATCGCCCCCCCGGCGCGCGATGCACAGTGTGACGAGGTGCTGTGATCTCTCGGCAATACAGTCCCAAAGGAAAGGGCTTAAGCAAAGTAACCGGCAAGAAAATAAGCTCCTTTAAACTACAGCGCAGGCGCTGAGATGTTGTGCATATCCCTAAGATTTTCTTTTCTGTTTTTCAGTAGCAGTGTCATACAAATAGGTTTCATCACTTCCATCTAATCCCCATAGCTGAGGATGGACTATTCCCATTAGAAGTTCCACTTAAAATCAATAGAAAATCAGGGGGGGGGAAAATAGATCCCAGCTCTCCTCTACCGAAGTTTACAAGCATTATAAGTGTAACGTCTTGCACTTGCGGGTTGATTCTATATAAACAATGGGTTCGGGGTAGAACAGAAACGTGCAAAATTGGGACGTTAGGCTAATAATCCGGCTTAAAAAGGCGTGGGTTTGAAGAAAAAGCAGCGTGCGTTTGTGGCGTGCAGGCTTTTTCGGGTATATTGCGGGAGAAACGGTTGAAGCTTTGCAAAGATTTCTTTCCCCGATGCGTCGTGCGGCGTTCCTTGTGCTATTCTTCCTCCCTTTGGTGCTACCTGTGTGGGAGGGTGCCTTCTTTTCAGGGGCAACGGCGCACGCGAATGATAAAGCTTATGCCGTAACGTCGTTTCCTTTTGATTTTAGTCTTCATTATGGGGGCGTGGCCTCTGCTCCGGAAGTTTCCTATAGCGAGTTATACCCAAGGGGTTCAGTGGTGGATACCTCACAGACTCTCTTGCCCCACGGAACGTCCGTCTCGGACACCGCCGTGACCCGTCTGTCGGCTAAGCTGCCTGTAGGCGATTCGACCGTAGCGCAGCGCCATAACGCCACGCCCGCTCTTCGTGGGGCGGAGCGAGGCGTTTCCGGCCTGACGTGGGATGACTTTCGAGCGGAATACCTTGAGGCGTCGGATGAAGACGATGCGCCCATTGATGCCGAGGCCGAGGAACGGCTGGAGGAGCTGGCTGCAGTGCGGCCGAACCTGAATACCGTGGGGCGCGACGTGTTGCTGACGTTGCCCTTTCTCACCGCGGCGCAGGCAGACAGCCTCTTGGCCTATCGCGAAAGATATGGCGCTTTCTGGTCGTTGGGGGAGCTAATGTTTGTGGGTGGATTGGACTATGCGGCGCGGCGGTGGCTGGGCGTCTTTCTCAGCGTGGCGCCACCCACCACGGGGCGCCCTACGCTGCGCGAAACGTTGCTTAATGGGCAGCATGAGCTGACGGTGCGCGCGGATGTGCCGCTCTACCGACGTGCGGGCTACCAAACGCAGACGAGCGCGTCGGGCGCGGTGAAGGAAAAGGCGTACGTGGGTGCGCCTTGGGCCAACGTGGTGCGCTATCGCTACCGGCAGGGCACGGCCATGCGCTACGGCCTTACGCTGGAGAAAGACGCCGGCGAGGCGTTTGGGCGGAAGGGCAACTGGCCGTACGACTATGTATCGGGCTACGTGCAGGCAGGTTCGCCTTCCGGGCGGTGGCGCGTCTTGGTGGGCGACTACAACGTCTCGTGGGGGCAGGGGCTTGCCTTGAGCGGTGCGCTTTGGACGAGCCGCCTCTCCGTGCTCGATGCCCCTATGCGTGCTGCGGCGCCGTTCAGCCCTCACACGTCGGCTGAGGAGAACCGTTTCTTTCGTGGCGCGGCGGGCTTGGTGGAGCTGGGCAAGTTCGAGGTGTCGGCTTTTACTTCGTACCATCGGCTCGATGCCAATGTGGAGGGCGACACGGTGCGCACCTTGCTCACCACGGGCTACCACCGCACGGTGGCGGAGCGCAATCGGAAGGATGCCGTGGGCAGCTTGGCGGCCGGTGGGCGTCTCGGGTGGCGCCATGGCGCACTGCGCCTCGGTCTGGGCGCTGTTTATACGCATTATGCCAAGCCGCTTTCTCCTAAACCGCGTTACTATAACCGCTACTACCTGCGTGGGCGCGACGCGGCGGCGTTGAGCGCTACCTGGCGGTATGCCACGCGGCACTGGTCAGTGCAGGGCGAGGCGTCGGCGGACAAGCGTTTCCACCCGGCTCTCTCGCAAACGCTTACGTTTACGCCGCTTGACGAGCTTGGCCTGACGTTGCAACATCGTAACTTCGCGCCGCGCTTCGTCTCGCCATATGGCCGCACGCTGCAAGCCGCCACGCGCGTAGCCAACGAGCATGGCTTGCTGCTGGGGCTGAGGTATGGCGGATTGCGTCGCTTGGAGCTACGGGGCTATGCTGACTACGCTCGGCTGCCTGAGGCTACCTATCGCGCACATGGAGCCACGAACCGCTGGGAGGCCTTTGCCCAAATCGTCTGGTTGCCAAAGCGGGATGTCAGTCTGGCTTTGCGCTACCGTATGCGTGCCGTGCAGCGCGACGTGACGGGCTACGATGGCCTCATGGAGTATGCCACGACCCATCGCCTGCGCCTGCGCGGCGATTGGACGCCCTCCGGCGGTCGCCTTGCCCTTCACGCACAGCTGGATGCAACCTTGGCGGCTCGGCAGACGGCGCCGACGGAGTACGGCTGGGGCGCCGCGCTGCGCTTGACGTGGAAGCCGATCCAACGACTGGGCACAGCGTTTTATGCTAACTTCTTCCGGACGGACAGCTATGCGGCCGCCGTGTATGCCTACGAACCTCGTCTCGTCTATACCTATGCCATGCCGGCTCTCTTCGGACATGGCTGTCGCGGTGTGGCGCTCGTCAACTGGCGCATCGTGGAACGTTTGGAGCTGGCAGCGCGCGGCGGCTTGACGCACTACTTCGATCGCGACGTGATAAGCAGCGGCTCGGAGCGCATCAATTCACCAACGAAGTGTGACCTAAGTTTTCAGTTGCGCTGGCGCTTCTGAGGCGCGGCGGAGCGTATGATAATAGAAAAAGCGGCGTCGCAGGCTTCAGCCTGTGGCGCCGCTGTGGTATAAAAGGGTAGGGGTAGATAGGGACGCTTTACGCCGTTGTGGTGGCGTCTACGCTGCAGTTTATGGAACCGCTGACGTAGGTGTATGTGCCGTCCACGACGATGGCCTTCCCCTTCGTGCCGGTAGCACTGACAGCGATGGTGCCGCCGTCGAAGGTGAAGTTGCCGTCCACCTTGATGCCGCGTGTCTTGCTCTCGTCCACGGTGCCTTTGGCGTAGGTCGTGCCGCTGACGGTGATGTTTAGGGTCGGCGCCGAGCCACTATCGTCGTTGACGTAGAGGTTCGTGCCAATCTTCATGCCCTTCTCGCCGTCGCCCGAACCGGTGACGGTGATGGCTCCGCCGCTGATGGTCATGGCGCTGTCACACTTGATGCCTTTCACGTCCTGCGTAGCACCAAGAGCCACGTTGATGCTGCCTCCGGAGATGAGCACCTGGCCGTTCTGCTCGTCGGTCACGTCGTTCGTGATGCCCACGTCGATGCCGTCGCCCTTAGCGTTGGCAATGACGACGGAACCGCCCTTTTGCTTGAAGTATTGACCTACGTGCAGACCGTCGTTGGCGGCAGAGAGCACATTGAGCGTGCCGAACGAGGCCTTCAGCTCGGTGTATTCCTTCGACTTGAAGGCGTGCGTGGCATTGCCCGTGAGGTTCAGCGTGCCGCCGCCTGAAAATTCGGGATGCCCTTTGACGTAGAAGCAGGCGTCCTGCGTGCCTGCGGCGCCGTCGGCAAGGTTGTTCTCCGTTCCGTCGGCCACGATGACGGCTATGCGCTTACCGTTGTCGATGTTTATCGCGGCGCCCGTGGTGCTCGTCAGGTTGAGGCCCGCCAGCGTGACGGTGCTCTTGTAGGAGCCGTGGAGCGTGAAGCTGCCGTTCGAGCTACTACCTTGCAGCACGTAGTTCACCTCGTGGGTCAGCGCGCTGTCCGCCGTGATGCTGACGTCGGCGCCAGAGACGCTGGCGGTGATGTAGGGCGCCATGTCGCCGGATAGGACAACCGTGGCGCCGGAGGCAGAGTAGGTGACGGTGACCAGCACGGTGTCCGTGGCCGACTGGTCGAAGACGATGGAGTCTATCTCGGACACGTTGTAAGCTTTTGAGCCTATGGTGAGCGTCGTGCCGTCGGTGTAGGTCATCGCGCCGGCTTGCTCGGCTGAGAACACCGTCGTGACGGCGCCTTGGTGCAGGTTCAGGGTCTGCGCGGTGGCAGCGGTGCAGAGGAGCGCGGTTGTCGCAAGGAGGGCGGAGCGTTTCATCGGGCTATGAGCTTTAGGGAATTGCCGTTCACGCGCACCACGTAGATGCCCTGGGGCAGGCGGCTGCCGATTCTGATTTGCTCGGCTCCGTTTGTGGTTTTGCGGTAGGTAGTGATGCGTTGCCCGGAGAGGGTATATACCGCTACGAGGCTGCCGGCCGGCGCGTCAACGCTGAGTGTGCCGCCCTGCCACGTGGCTACGGGCGTGGGCGCGAGGACGGCCTGCAGGCCGGTGGCCTCCGTCGCGAAGTACATGGCGCTAAGTCCGGCGAGGGCGAATGTGGCGCTCTCCGTGCCGTTTGTGGCTTGCAGGTTGCCGTCGTTGAACGTCAGCTTCAGCCCTGCGAGGGCGAGGCTCTGCTCCGTGCCGTCGCTCTGGCGGATGGTGAGGTAGGAATAGGTCTGCGCCCCGGCGGCGAAGGCCACGACGAGTGCGCAGAGTAGCGTAAGGGTTCTTTTCATGTGCTGTAAGGGTTTTGTTCAGTATGGGGGGAGTCGCATGTGGTGTTCCCGCGAACGGCAGCAAAGGTATGGGAAAAAGTGCTGATACGCAAGCCGCTAATGTTAAGAAAGCGTTTATCCGGCGGCGGGGCTAAAGAAAGCGCGGACTACTTCCTGCCGAGAAAATGTCCACGGAGCGGGAGGGTGGGGTGTGGACGGGGGCGGGGGGATAGAATTTAGCTAATTACAATATTCTTTATATTACCGCCAAAAGTTCCTTATGTTGTTTTTGATATTACAATATAAGTTCATTTAATATTTTCACGATGTTGTGGTATATTTCTAATTGTACTACTGTGCATATTGAGTGAAATACATTGTACTACTAACGCCTCCGGCAGTGACGGTTACAGTCGCTGTTCTAGAACGGCCAGTATAGTTAATTTCAGCTACAGGAGAAAAAGCAGCATCCGTCTTATAAGGAAATGATAGCCACGAAACATCAGAAGATACGGTATAACTACCCCAGCTTGTTTCGCTAATCAATTTGCCTGTTTTTGTACGAACAGATATAGTATCCCCTAAACATCCAGTTCTTCCCAACGCCTTCGTTTGTGAACCACTAATATAAGAAGTGAAAGATGAAGAATGACCATCTAGAGTTAAGGGAAGTTCTCTATCAATTTCGTTTGAGCTGTTATCAGATCCACCATAAACAGGAACATAAGACATAAGACGATTACATATTCCCAAATAAGACTCTTTATTATGAGGTTTAGCACCTATGTTTATTTCTTCTTTGTCCAAATAATATGTGATTATAGCATAGAAGCCATCGGAAGATACCTCTCTTGTTGCTAACAATACTATGACAGGTTGTTGTGGATCGGACTCCCCATCATCTTTTAATTGCTCACCTTGTATTATAAAAAATGGGGAGGTACTTTCTTCTTTATGTACAACAGCTAAAGCTGCTGCTTTAAAAAGGATTTTATTGTTCCAATAAACATCTAATCTTCCTATAGACTCAAGATCTTTCTGTGGTGTAACTACAATTTTAATAGGATATGTGTACCCTTCAATTATGCTGGGACCATCCATGTTAAAAGTAAAGGACTGTGAGCTAACAGTATTGGAGATAAAAAGAAGAATCACAAGTGTTGCTAGTCTCATTAAGTTTAAAGCTTTGTCTTTCATGAAATTGGTCGTTTTCTGAAAATTACGCATTTTATTGATACATGCCGCCGAATTCCCCATTTTTTATAAAAACTGTCAGTTTTATTAAGTGCTTTGATTCCAAGTTTCTACTTCTACTTGTTTCCTCATTGACCTGATTTAATTGCAAATCTTTCTACACTTACATAATCTGATAATATTTGATCCGCGCGGAGGGGTGTACGGTCAGAAGCTAAATTTGTAGCCTACGGAGATGGCGTGCAGGTTGTCGTCGTCATCGTCGTCGTTACCATTGGTATAGACGTAGGAAACGCTGAGCTTGTGCTGCTTTGCTATTTTCCAGTCGACGCCAACGATCCAGCGGCGCTTGTCGAGGCTGAAGCCGTTCGATAGGTTGTTGCTTATTTCGAAGCTGGCAAAGGGATCGACGGGGCAGTGGCGGATGTTGTAGGCCACGCCGATGCGTGAGCGCAGGTAGTGTTTGGTCTTTGCCTGCTTGGTGTCTGTCTCCGTCTCGTCGTACGCGTAGTAGTTCCCGTTAGGCATCAGGGCGGAGCTGCCGGCGTAATTCTCCGGGTTGCTGATGATGCCGCGGTACTTGTCCTCCGTCACGTCGGCCTCGGCGAAGCGCGTCAGCTGGTAGCGCTCGCGCAGGGTGAAGGTGAAGCGCGCTACCTCGTACTTGCCCGTCGCTTGCACGTAGATGCGGTGCTTGGAGCGCCAGTAGCTGTGCTCCACGTTGTAGCCGTTCATCTGCGTCGGGTCGCTGTTTTTGTAGTGCTCCGACGTGGAGCGTGGCTTGTGGTCGTCTATATAGACGTAGCCCGCGCCTACTTTCAGGTAGTCGCACACCTTGTAGTCGCCGCCCAAGCCTATGTCGAAGCGGCTCGTACTCCCCACATTATTATTGAAGCGCAGACCGGTGGTGGCTTCGATGGAGAAACGCCCCAGCTTCTTCTCTACGCCCACTTCCGGCCACAGTCCGAAGTCGTCGGCGGCAACGGGCGCGGCAAGCAGGAGCAGGGCGCCGAGCAGGTGGTATTTCTTAATCAAAAGCATTGTCCTCCTTGATTTTTAGTATGTGATCCACGCCTTTAAGGCGCTCGTCCTTGTCGTCGTAATAGACGTGAAGCATGCACATGTCCTTCAGGAAGTCCACGGCGCCGACCTCCACACGTAGCACCTTCACGCCGAGGCGTTTCTCAAGGTCGGCTATCAGCTCTGCGTGCCGTTCGGGCGCTATGAGGTCTATGTTGTCGTATTTCACGTACTTGCAACCTTCTTTTTTTTGCAGGAACACCGTTTCCGCTCCCCATGCTACGAGTACGAAGATGAGGTTTGCCACAAGCTTCTCGGCCAGTGTAGAGTCCGTAGTGCAGGCGTTCACTACGCTGAGCGCGACGATGTAGAAGAGGTACGTCATCTCGCGGATGGGCACGCTCTCCGTGCGGTAGCGCAGGATGCCGAAGACGGCGAACAGACCCAGCGCGGCACCGGTCTTCATCTTCGTGTCCTCCATCAGGTACACCATCATGAAGATGGCCACGGAGACGAGCATGAACGTGAAGTAGTAGTCGCGCCGCCGACCCTTCGGGTAGTAGAAGAAGTGGCAGATAACCCACGTTATGCAGAAGTTGAGCAGAAAGCTCAGGCACATCGTGATGAGCGCGGGGGCGTCGATGAGTTTTGCAGGCGTCAGCGCCTGTATTAAATCGGACATGGCAGACAAGGGTATCATGCGTGTAAAAAGATAGTTAAGTTTCGATGGCTTGGAGGCGCGCGGCCTGATATTCAGGCTAAGCCGTGACCGAGGCTATGCGCTTCACGTAGCGCAACCGCTCCTTCAGGAGGTTGTGTGGCAGGGCATCATTGGTGAGCGCCGTGCCGATGCAGTATTTTGAGAAGCCGCTGGGCTTTATGCGTAGCTCGCGCAGCTTCGAGAGGATGGGGCTGAAGACGCGCCCGTCACGCTTTAGCTCCACGACAACTACGTTTGACAGCTCGTACGTGCGCCCCGTCTCGAAATTGTCAAACTCCAGGTCGAAGTCTATAGTCAGACGCTCCGTTTTCCCTCGGTTCACCAGCGTGATACGCCGGAAGTGGTTCCCCACGGCGGGCTTTATGTTTTTAAACGTCAGGCCGGTCTTCTCTTGCAGGAAGGCCTCGCCCTCCGCCGCCTCCATAACGGACGGGATGTCCGTCACGCGGGTGCGCGTCTTGCTCGTCTTGCCGTGGTTGTTCTTCCGCTTTATCTCCAGGAACGTCAGGTCGGACTCTACGTACGTGCGCACCCGCACCTTCGTGCGCGGCAGGTGGCCGTGGACGTGTATCGAGAAAAAACCGTGTTGAGCGGGGTCGTCCCAATACACCGTGCGGTAGCGGCTCACCCGAGCCCCATCAACTTCCTGGATGTAGTACGTGTCGCGCACCAGGCTGAGCAGCCGTATCAGCGTCGGCACGTTGGTTACGAACTTCGTGTCCGTACGCTTCATCAGGCGTATGGATTTCATATCGGCCAGCGTGATGGGAGCCATCGCGTGCGTAATGTCCTCCAGCTGTTTCTCTTCAGCGGATTGCATGGCTAAGATACTTTTCCCCTATTTGCGGCAAAAATACTTAAAAAGTAGGAGCACCCAAATTTTTTCTTTACTAAAACGTAACATCTCCGTAATCATAAGGCTTATCTCCATTCTTATGTTTACCGTCTGCCCGAACCATCGAAGAGACGGTTTCGCAAACGACGGTTTCGTGCTTTTGCGCGGGTGGTTGGGTGGTTACGGCCGTTAGCTCATGCCCATGCCGGGCGAGCCCAAAAAATCCCGAGAGGCACGTGCCCCCCGGGATTTTAAATATTGGTATAGAGACTCGCTCGTTTTATTTAACGAGCACCTTCTTGCCGTTTACGATGTAGAGACCTTTCTGTGCGTTCACTACGCGGCGTCCCTGCAAGTCGTAGGCCTTGCCGTCTGCGGCCAAGTTAACTGCTGTGTTGATGCCCGTCGTCGGCGTCGTGGTGAAGGCGAAGCCTGTTGCGCTTGCGCTGGTCAGCTTAGCAACGGGCAGGTAGGCCTTGCTCGTCAGGTAACTGCTGGTGCTGGTGGCGAGGAAGAGACCTGCCGTCGTGCCGCTTTGGCCGAGGTAGTAGTCTGTGGCGGTCACGAGCGAAGCGGCGTCGATGCCGGTGAGGAGGTTGTCAGCGGTTTCGGCAGCCCTTGCGGCGCTGGGCGGGAGGTTGGACTCGGTGCTTACGGTGACGTTGATGGATGCATCAGCGTCGCCGGTACCGATGAGCAGCACGGGTGTCTCGGCGGGGATGTTGCCCTCCACCTCTACGATGAGTGCTTCGCCGTTTTCGGTAGCGCTGCCACCCGTAGCGGCCTGCACGGTGTATGCCTTTACGTCATCGGGCAGCTGTGCGGCCATCGGCAGATAGAGCGTGGTGTACGTCTTGCCTTCGTTGCCCAAGGCGCTCAGCGTTACGGGCAGCTCGTCAACGTATTCCAGCGACCAAGCGTAGCCTTCAGCGGTAAGGTACTGGTTTGTGCTCATGTCGGCCGAGGAGTTTGAGCCGCGGTCGAGGTTGCCGTTCGTGTTGGCGTTATAGATGAAGACGATGGGGTTGCTGCCACTCGTCTCCGTGGTATATACGCCGTAGTATCCCGTTTGGTAGGGGTCGGCTACGATGCCGGGAACCTTCGCCGTGAAGGAGGCGTTCTTGCCCATGGCGTCAAGGTACGTGCCGGAGTTGTAGTTCATGAGGCCGTTCTCGCCGTAGTACCATATCGTCTCGGCGCCTGTGCCCTCAACTGTGTTTGCCGTCGTAGCGCCTGCCTCGCCTCCAGCCAAGTTGCGGCTGGTAGCTTTGCTTGTGATGCGCAGGTAGCGTCCCTTCTCCGGCAGGTTCAGCGTCAGGGCTCCGGTTGCCGTCGTGAGAGCGGAGGTCAGGCTGTCGATGGTCGTTTGGTAGTTTCCGGCTGTTTCGGTGTCCTTTTTGGCTACCTGTGCCTGTGCGGCAGCGAGGGCCGTGGTGAAGGCGTCGTTAGCGTCGGCGTATTGACCCAGGCCGGAACCTATTAGGCTCGTGTAAGCCTCGGCGCTCGTGATGGCGCTCTCCAGGTCGGTGTAGTCGGCCGATACGTTGGAGCTGTCGCTCAGCGTCACCTTGTAGAACTTCCAGCTGGCATTGTTGGCCGTGCTGGTACCTGAGCCCCAACCTACGAGGTTCATGTTCTGACCGCCGTTGGTCATCAGCGGCGTGTTGTCAGGCATGCAACTTATAGAGTATTGGGCCTCCGTGGTCTGCTGGCTGATGGTGTAGGGGTAGCCATCTGTAGTGGCACCCTGCAGCGTCTGGTTGCCTTGGCTGTTGTCGTGCAGCTGAAGGAAGTAGTTGCCGTTAGCGTTCTGGATGAAGTACTGGCCGTCGGCGCTGGGGATTACCTTGAAGAGGTAAACCTTGTTCTCTTCCGTCACCGTGGTACCCGTGGTGAAGTTGCTCGTGGGGTTGATGAAGAAACCCGTCGTGCCGCCATAAACTGCCGGACTCTTGCTGTCGGTGTAGTAGGCATAATAACTCCAGTTGCCGTCCTGGTTGTTGTTCAGCACGTACCAGCCTTCTTCGATAGAGTCGGTGCTTTCAGCCTCGCTAAATGTAGCTACCCTGCCAACGAGCGAGTCGCTTAGCGCCGTGCTACGCGTGAACGTTACGATGAAGGCGGTGTCGGCGGTGAGCGTCGGCGTAGCGGCATAGCCTTCCACGTCGCTCACACTAAGGTCACTAACCGTGTAGGTGCTTGTCGTCGTAACACTTTGCGTCGTGGAGATAGCTTGGCCACCCAGGGTGAAGGTGACGTCAGCGGGTGCGCCGTAGGTCTGCAGCGTGTAGGTATTCCCCTCTGTGCTGGGCTCGGGCTCGGGTTCGGGCTCTGGTGTGGGCTCGGAGTCACCTGTCAGCGTCACCTTGTAGAGCTTCCAGCTGGCATTGTTGGCCGTGCTGGCACCTGTGCCCCAACCTACGAGGTTTAGGTTATTACCGCCGTTGGTCATCAGCGGCGTGTTGTCAGGCAAGCAACTTACAGAGTATTGAGCCTCCGTGGTCTGCTGGCTGATGGTGTAGGGATAGCCACCTGTAGCGGCACCCTGCAGCGTCGCCTGATTGCCTTTGCTGTTGTCGTGCAGCTGAAGGAAGTAGTTTCCGTTAGCATTCTGGATGTAGTACAGGCCGTCGGCGCTGGGGATTACCTTGAAGAGGTAAGCCTTGTTCTCTTCCGTCACCGTGTCACCCGAGGTGAAGTTGCTCGTGGAGTTGATGAAGAAGCCCGTGGTGCCGCCATAAACTGCCGGGCTCTTGCTGTCGGTGTAGTAAGCATAATAACTCCAGTTGCCGTCCTGGTTGTTGTTCAGCACGTACCAGCCTTCTTCGATAGCGTCGGTGTTTACAGCCTCGCCAAACGTAGCCACCTTGCCAACGAGACTATCCTCTACTGCGATGCCGCGGAGGAATGTCACGGTGAAGGCCGTGTCGGCGGTGAGCGTCGTCGTGTAGGTGTAGCCCTCAGGAACTCCGCTGACTTCGAGATCCTCAGCAGCCTTTAAACCCAACAACTCTGCCGTGCCGCCGCTGGTGATGGCTGTGCCGGCGAGTGTGTAGCTTACCCCGCTGGGCTCTCCGTAGGTGGTCAGCGAATAGATGTGGTTTGAGGCCGCGTTGGTCGTAGCCTTGTAGATGCGCTGTTGGGAATAGTTGCCCCTGCCGCTCGAGTCGGTGTAGGGAAACCACTTGGCGTTTGTGCCTTCAACGTTTAGGTGCAGTGTGGTAGTACCCACGGTTGCGGTGAACCAAAACGTGTTGTTGGTAGTGTTAGCCATGGTGAGGTCGAAGGACTGCGCCGTTTCGCCTACCGTGATTCGCGTTTGGTCACCATAAGTGGAGGTGCCCGCGTAAGCAGGGTTCTGGTAGTACTCCCCGTCGTAGGCCTGTATGGTGGCCGTGTAGGTGTAGCTCCCCTCTTCGCCTGAGCGGGTTACGTCAATCTTCACCACAGAGGCTGCCGTGGCGGTGCTGCTAAGCTCTATCTCCGTCTCGCCTTGCGTGTAGTAGGCACTCTTCGAGTCGGAGGCATTGCCATAGTTTTCCAGAATGAACAGTCCGCCGGTGGCCTCGTAAAGCCCCTCCAGCGTAGTAATCTGCTCACCCACGGCCGAGAACTCTTGGCCGTCAGGGATGATGCTCGCTTGCGCACCCATGGTGAGCAGTAAGAGCATCAACAGAGATAAAAATTTCTTCATGTAATTTGGTGTTATAAATTGGTGAATAAAAAAGTGTGCGTTACTATGTGCTGTCGTTTCCGCCTAATTCGTGTGCTTCCCGTCGGGTACATGCTCCGAGTTTGTCATGAGGTAGAACGCTCGGTTTTCCCAGGGCCCTTATCACCTATTATATAATATATAGATGAAGGCGAGGCCGTCTTTGGCGTAGATGTAGATGTTGAATTGTTGTGTTGGAACTGACGCGGGGTCGGTTCAACGTATTTTTCGGCACAAACATAAAATTAAGTGCTTGAAAAACAAAGGGAGGGGTATAATTAATTTGGCATAACCTTCACAACGCGTAACCGCGTATGGCGACCGTAGAGAGCCATGCGCGGTAGGGAGCCATGCGCGGTAGGTGCGGCGGTAAAAAGCGGACTGCAACGCAGTCCAACACCGCTGTCTTCCTTCCCAAAAGCCGCCGCCCGGTCGCGCTCAGCGGTCGAGGCGCTCTAAAAGTTCCGGAGAAAAAGATAGCGTGGCGACAGACATCACCGTGGGGATGGTGACGACGACCATTCGCCGGTGCTTGCCCTGTACTTTCTGGAACGTGCCCACTACGCCGTCGAAGGCGCCGCCGTGGATGCGTACGCGGTCGCCGGGTTCCAGGCCGGTCTCGCCGGGCTTCAGGTAGATGGAGCGGTGCCCGCTATCCGTAGAGAGGCGGATGAAGCTTTCCATGTCTTCGTCGGGCACGATGATGCGCACGTTGCGCCCCGCCTCGCGGTTGCAGAGGAATTGCAGGTAACCCAGCGCGTCCTTGGCCTGCTGCACGCCGACCTCCGTCGTGCGCACAAAGATGAGGTTCGAGACGGCGGGCACTTCCTGCCGCACCTTTCGGCGTCCCACCGTCCGCACCACGGTGTGCATGGGGACAAAGGCCTCTACGTCTAGCGCGCGTAGCTCTTCCAGCGCACGTATGCTGCGGTTGTAGATGGCACTCATGGCCCACCAGCGCGCTACGTTGGCGTCGGCCGGGCGACGGTAACGCAGGGACGGCGCTGCGGGCGCCGGAGCGGAGGGGGTACTGGGGTTATGTGTTTCCATGGTGCAAAGGTAGGCCGAAGCCGGCCGCCATGACCTTGCAAAATCTTCTTTATTTCTTGCGATAACTCGCATTTGGCGCGCCGCGGGCTTAGCTCAATTTTGCACGCCGCCGGTTCGCCGCGCCCCGTGGTGCGGCGAATCGGTCTGACAGTGCCGCGCCGTGCGGCGCGCCTCGTTCAGTCCTGCCCCCAAGCGGCGGGGTCTTCGCGCCAGCGGCGCAGCAGGGCGGCCTGTGCCTCGGAGAGGTAGCCCGTCGTCAGTGCCTCGCTGACGACGGCCTCGTAGTCCGTCAGCGTCAGCAGTTCTACGCCGGCTTCGCGGAAGGCCCGGGCAGCTACCGGGAAGCCGTAGGTGAAGGAGGCCACCATGCCCACCACCGTGAAGCCCTGCTCCCGCAGCGCGGCGCACGCCTTCAGGCTGGAGCTACCCGTGGAGATCAAGTCCTCCACGACGACGACGCTTGCCCCCTCGGGCAGCTTGCCTTCCACGAGGTTGTGCATGCCGTGATCCTTCGGCTTCGGGCGTACGTAGGCAAAGGGCAGCCCCAGCTCGTCGGCTACAAGGGCTCCCTGCGCTATGGCGCCCGTGGCCACGCCCGCCACGGCTTCTGCTTCAGGGTAATGCTCCAGCACGAGGCGTGTGAGCCCCAGTTTAACGTAGGTACGCACGGCGGGGTGCGACAGCGCCACGCGGTTGTCGCAGTAGATGGGCGATTTCCAGCCGCTGGCCCACGTAAAGGGAGCGTCGGGCTGCAACTTAACGGCCTTCACCGCAAGCAGTTGGCGGGCAAGGTGGGCAGACGTCGTATGCATTGTCTCCAGGGATTTGTGTTATGCTGCAAAGGTACGCATTTCTTCCGGCCTACGCAAGGCGCGCGCTGCTGCGCGTGGCGCCCGAACACCGCTACGTACATCCTATCTCTTGGTGGATGAATAGGCTTAAACCGGATTTATTTGTCGCCCAACAGCCCTCTCACTTCTTTGTCGAAATCTGAATCTATCTTTTGCGTCTTGTTGAAGATGTCATATTCCTGCTCGGCTTTCGTCTTAGCTTGTGTTGCTGAAATACACCCTTTATCGGGTAAAATCTTATAGTCGTTAAACGTGAGAAACTTGTTGACACTTGCAGCAAATTGCTCCATATTGAAGACATTGCCGCGTTCAATTTGCCCTTCGATGTAATCGAAATACGAGGAAACGGTGCGTTCAAGCGAGCGAATCTCGGTTTGGCTGAGATAGTTTTTAGCAATGGAAACGTCAGATTTCAGAATACGTCCTTCGGGTGCATACTTCCATGTCGTCAACCCCATGTGCTCCTTCCTGTGGTCTGCCTTCGTGTAGATTATCTCTGCCGCTGTCTGTCCGGTGATGGCATAGTGGAAACGGTTCTGCACCATGGCGTAGAAATCTCTCGTTGTCTGAGCATTCTTGTCATAGTCTATACTGCACTCCGCATAGATGTCCGTGATCTGCTGCCAAATCCGGCGTTCGCTGGCACGGATGGAGCGCACCCTTTCGAGTAATTCGCGGAAATAGTCTTTTCCAAACACGGCATTACCTTGCTTCAGTCGGTCGTCGTCAAGCACGAATCCTTTGCGGATGTATTCCCCCAAGACCTTTGTAGCCCATTGCCGAAACCGCGTCGCCTTCGTGGAATTGACGCGATAACCAACGGAGATTATGGCATCAAGGTTATAAAAATCGACGCTTGAAGTTTGAGTTTTCTCTTTGATTGCGCCATGTTGAGTGGTTATTTCCATTTTGGAAACAACCACTTCCTTTTGAAGTTCTCCTTCTTCAAAAATATTCTTCAGATGCTTGCTTATTGCGGGCACACCAACACCGAACAGATGCGCCATAGCCTTCTGTGTGCACCAAATGGTCTCGTCCTTGATGACCACCTGCACCTTCCCTCCCTCGTCCGGAAGACTATATAGTAAGAATTGTATCTCGTTGTTTGCCATAACAGCTCCTATTTAGCGTTCATTTTAGATATTTGTCGAGGATGGCCTGCTTGTTGGTTGCGCATTGAGCCATGCGGGATTTCAGAGATTGGATTTCTTCGTCATAAGAAGATAATTGTTTGACTATAGCTTGCTGTTGCCCAAGAGGAATCATGGGTATTTCAATATTTTCATAAAAGTCGACAGGAACTCTTCTATGTCCACTAGCTCCAGTAAAGTGTTCAGCGGCATCGTGTCTAACGCTGTCTTGATTGAGAAGAGCAAAAAGGTACTCAGGTAATATTTTCCTCTTATTAAGTCTAAATACATGAAATTCTGTACTACCCATGCCAATACCATTAGTCAATCCTCTGGCAATCGCACATTTACCGTTCTCCATGCAAGGAGTAATCTTTGCTATCAAAATATCGTTTTCTGCAAAATAGGTATATCCACCCTTACGAAGTTCACCAAGTTTTTTATCTACCTTTTGTTCTATAATACCTTGCCCCAATGAACTCATTTCTATAAAAGAAACCAAAGTGTCATCAGATTCGTTAGAGATTCCTGTTCTAGAAGGATTTATAGTGGTGCATAAGTCCTTTATTTTCTTACTTTGAGGGCTCGTTATGCTTTTTACTATTGCCATTTTGTTTGATGTCAGCAATTCAATAGATGCTTTGCTTTCTGAATAAGTACGTTCCTCGGCATCACATTCCTCAACGATTTTTTCTTGTATGTCCTTTGGAGCATTTGGAATCTTTGTTAGCATGTATGAGTTCATGTTCAAGTTGGCGAGGCCGCTTGAGCCGTTCTGCATTGAGCGTGTTCCGCCGATAAGCCAGAAGTTGTTGAGGAACAAATAGACATACTTAGGCAGGAATTTGTCAGAGGTTAATCTCAACCTTGCGGTGAAATTGGAGAAAGAGAAGTCCTCGAGATCCTTGTCAATATATACTACTCTGCCAACAGCTTGCGTGGCGCTTCCGCCCGACTTCTCAATTACGATGTCACCTTCTTTTAAATCTCTCTTGACGAATTGAGCCTCCTCAACTGCTATCTTCGCGACATTTTCATATGAAAGATGACCTTCGAGGTCGAAATTTGTGTTCCGGATTACGTTGATTGTTTTAAGCGGTGGCATAGAGCCGGTCCACAGTCCGCCGATGATATTGCCAATCTTCTTCAGGGAAGTCACATCGAATCTTGACTTATATTCTATCTTCAACAGATTGTTGGTCGCGATGTCTTTCTTAAATGATGTTCCGGAGAAACTTATCATGTCAGTCAGGTTGGCACATGATATGAATGGCGAGAGTTCATCGGGTATGACGAATTCCTCGCGCAGGAAATTCTTCCGTATTATGGTATTAATCTTATTGTCGTCGTCTAAATCGTGCGGATTGAACAAGGGCGTTTGTATGTTTTCGATGCCGCTTATTTGATGCAGGGTGTCATCGTCACTTTCATTTTCCTCGTCATCCGTAACTGTTGTCTTTGTGGCATTAAGGCAGTGCAGTCCCTCACGACCCTTGCCCTCGCCCCATTCATATCCGAGGAATTTCTTGTTCTCTGTATTTGAAGCCGGTGACTTGACAATGACAACTTGTTGCGGGTTGTCATTTGCAAGAAGGAAATAGTACACTTTTTCCTTTTCTATGGCATGTGCGAAGTTATAGAAGGCCTTTCCGTCATATTCCGCCTTTTGCTCTGTTGGCAGCCTCTTATATTGTTTGGTGTTGATTCTGCTCCTGTATTTTGCGCGTGAGCTCTTGGCTTCTTCACATACACCTTTTGTGGCATTCCTTCCGTTGCCGAAGAACGATTCATGGTATTCCTCGAAATTATCAGTTGACGCAAGACTCTCGCTAATGCTTCCCTTCAAAAATTCGTTATAATCAGCAAAATCGTAATGTTGGTAAGCGCAGTATTTTTCGAGCAGCTCACGGTCGTCATATACTTCTTCGGCATTGTCATGGTCGGAGAACCAAGCACTAACCCGATTAAGGTAGTGGTCGGAATCAGGCGTGTTGGTCTCTTTGCGTCTCATAAACATGATGACAGTCTTGGTGTTCGTTTTCCCGAAGGTATTGCCACCAGGCTCTACCAGTGCTATGATGTCGAAGTTTTTCAGGATTATCTCGCGTGCATGGGCATAAATGCCGCTGTTGCTTAATACTGAGAGGGGCAGTATGATACCGGCCACGCCTCCTGCCTTGAGCAGTTGCGCTGCGCGCTCGATGAAGAAGGTCTCTATTGAATTGTTCTTGTCAATGTTCAGATTGTCGTTGTAGAGGGAATAGTGATGGCGCTGCTCCTCGCTCAAAGTGTCAAGAAAACCCTTTACGCTGTAAGGAGGATTTGCTATCAGCACGCTAAATGATTTGTCCTTTACTTCGGGGGTGGCTGCCAGCGCGTCGGCATATATGATGTTAGTCTCGTCGTGGCCATACATGAAGGCAGACACCTTTGATACTTTTGAAAGCCTGTATTCCTTTTCTATACCAAATATTTGCTTGTAGTATTCGGCAATGGGAATGTCGGGATGGTATATCTCTACGTATGGTTTTATTCGTGCTGCAAACTCAGTCAGGAAATGTCCGGCTCCGCAAGCATAATCTATGGCTGATGGTATTTCGTAGTTGTTGTCGTCGTTGTTATTACTGATGCCTATCCCATTCTTGATGATTAACTCTATTGGCAACGATGAAACGATGAACCTTACTATTGGTATTGGGGTGAAGAACTGCCCCTCGCTCTGCTTGACGCCCTTTGTCAGGAAGCCCTCGAAAAGGTTTCCCAATAATTGGTTCTGCTCGTCGTCGCCCTGCGACTTGAGCCTCATGTCTTCAAGCATTTTGACGATTTTCCGCAGAATCACGGCATTTTGCTCAAAGAGTTTTTTGTTGTGGACGCTGATGAACGAAAAGTCATTGTCGGAAAAGAACTTCAGCGCGCGGAAGTATTCCTTTATGGTTTTCTTGGTGGCATCAGGGTCGTTCTTAAATCGCCGGAAAGCCTTGTCAATTTCGCTGTTCTCAATATAGGTTACGTCCTCGCCAAGGAAGCGCTTCATTCCGTCACGATACAATCGTTGCAAGCGGTCTTGCAGTTGGTAATCGTCATCGTATGCTGATCCTTTCCAATAAAAGTGCAAATCATTTGGATTGTTGGTCTCGTCTACTATTTTTGCTAAAAAAAGATTTACGAGCTTGTCGAATGCGTTCTCCATAGCGCCGACATTGTGCTGCCGTAGGATGGTTGCAAACTCATTGTATTTTTTCTGTATGGAATCAGGGCCAACTGACTGAAGATCGTTGATAGTATAATGCTCTTTACCAATCTTATACCTTTTCGCGCCATTGGAATTCTTGTCAACCTCTTGGAACAATCCTAACGTTGCATACTCTGAATGGTAGGTATCATGCCAAACTTTAAAGAGTTGTTTATTGTTCGTAGCTTTATTATAGCTCAGCAATTTGTCATCGGTAGCCAGCAATTCTTCATTGTCCTGCACATTAATAAGTTTGTAATTGGAATGTACTACTCCATTAATAATTGCCATTGTGTACAGACAAAGGAACTTGGTGGACTTCTCTTGCTGGAAATAGCTGAAGAGTTGCGCTCCATCATAAAGTGTGTCCTGCCATGCACCATTGTATTCATCTCCAGGAGTCTTGCATTCTATGATTAACAGAGAATCCTTATCTGCTCCATCGAAACCATTGTCTTTGAAAGTTCTTATCCAAATATCGGCATAACCCCCTTTTGTAGTATGTCCCAATTTCCAAGCAGGTTCTAACTCCAAGTGGCGAGGTTCATACCCGCACGAAAGAAGATGGTCAACACATTCAAGGACGACGAAATTTTCAGGCTCGCCGAAATTGTCCGTAGTCTCACGCCCGACGGTGATACCTAATTCCCTATATAATATTTTTTGTTGCTTGAAGTCAACAACCAATTTCTTGTCGGTTGACTCATATCCCTTATAATATATGTCTCCATTGGCCTCGAAATTAAGTAATTCAAGGAGTTGCTTTAGATTTTCTTTCTTAACCATTCGCCCAGTTTTTTTAAGAGATAATTACGTTATTGAGTGTCATACCCAGATAGAGAATCGAAGACTTTCATGACATTGTTATAATCCTAAGAATAAAGATCATCGCAAATATCCTTCAAGCTGGATTCCTCTTTCTTTATCTTCTCATATTTGA
The DNA here is from genome assembly GCA_964641085.1 of uncultured Prevotellamassilia sp. Lineage (GTDB taxonomy): Bacteria > Bacteroidota > Bacteroidia > Bacteroidales > Bacteroidaceae > Alloprevotella. The sequence continues at coordinate 37,366 of CAZXJS010000011.1, forward strand.
TTTGCATTAGATACAGCAAAGATAATTAACTTTTGGTAGAAATCCGACTGCGTTTCCCGTGTTTTTGCATTGCCGGTCAGCACGGGCTTTTCTCCAAGCTGCCTTGCCAAAACCATGCGTGGGAAGACGCTCCGAAGAAACAGCCTCGAAGCTTGCTCTTCTACCTTGAGGGGTTGGCAAAATAAAGCCTGCATGCCCATAGGTTTAACGTCTCGGCCGGCAAGTCTGACCTGTCGGCTGATACGTCCGACCTGTCAGCTGATACGTCCGACCTGTCAGCCGGTAAGTCCGAGCTGTCAGCCGGTAAGTCCGATTTAGCTTCTCTATCGATTAAGGTAGGGGCTAAGATTGTTGACCTTGTAATGCTTAATAAAGAGTTCCCGTGCTTTGTTTTCGCGTAAGCAAGGTAAGTCTGGAAGATGATATTTGTGTGTGTGCTTAAGCCCTCGGCCCCGTCCTTTTGGCAGACTGTATCTCTTATTCTCGGGCTTTCAAAAAGTACTTCCAAGAAAGTTTTTGCAAGAGTTGTAAGATATTAAAACTTCTGCTAAATTTGCAACCATGAAACGAAAGATAGTTACCTATGGCGGCTATTTCGAGGCTTCATGGAAACGTTGGCCAAATTCAGAAATAGAAAAAGCAATAAAGATAAAGGAAGCTTATTATGCAGACAAACAATCACAAAATCGTTGATTACGATATTGTACTTGATAAGAAGTTCGGGAAAGAAGGTACGTCGGAACGTGCTGAGGCTGAAGAGAAAGCGTATTCTTTCTATTCTGGTCAGATCCTGCACGATGCAAGAAAGGAAGCAAAAATATCCCAAGCGGAATTAGCCCGGCGTACGAATACGACAAAGTCCTATATCTCCAAGATTGAGAATGGTGTAATAACACCAAGTGTAGGAGCTTTTTATAGGATTATTGGCGCCCTTGGAATGAGGGTGGAAGTTGTCAAGCCTGTTTATTGACCTCATATTGTTGATACGATAACGTTTAGTATGGAGTTCCCGTGCTTTGTTTTCGCGTAAGCAAGGTAAGTCCGGAAGATGATATTTGTGTGTGTGCTTAAGCTCCCTGCCCCGTCCTTTTGGCAGACTATATTTCTTAGTCTCGGGCTTTCATACCGGCTTTTTCTCTCTTATTCGTTATAGTTCACAAGAAGTCACCCGTCGGCTGTAACCAAACTATGTCCTGCTTGCGGCGGCTCAGGGGCGGGCTAAGAGGCGCTACCTCTCACGTGAGGCCTTGCAGGGGTGGCCGAGCCTTCAGGAGTAGGGGTGCGGCCTGCGCCTTGTCTTGCTCGTGTGGGGGTAAAGGCGTATTTTTGCCCCATGAAGAAGTTTTTCATCCCCCTCACGTTGCTTGCGGCCGGCGCTGCGGCGCAGCGACCCAACGTCATCTTCCTGCTGGCCGACGACTTGGGCTATGGCGACCTCTCGTGCTACGGCGCCGAGCGCGTCAAGACGCCCGCCGTGGACAGCCTGGCGCGCCACGGCGTGCGCTTCACGAACGCCCACGCCTGCGCCTCCACCTCGACACCCTCGCGCTACGGGCTGCTCACGGGGACGTACCCCTTCCGCCGCGCGGGCACGGACGTAGCGGCCGGAAATGCCGGCATGATTATCCGGCCGGACCAATATACGCTGGCCGACCTCTTCCATGCGGCCGGATACCGCACGGGTGCCGTCGGGAAGTGGCACTTGGGTTTGGGTGCACATACGGCGCAGCAGGACTGGAATGGCGAGCTGGACGAGGACTTGCGCGACATAGGATTTGATGACTACTACGTCATGGCCGCTACGGCCGACCGCGTGCCCTGCGTGTTTATAGAAAACGGCCGCGTGGCGAACTACGACCCTTCGGCGCCCATCTACGTCAGCTACCGGGAGAACTTTCCGGGCGAGCCCACGGGACGTAACAACCCGGAACTGCTGACCAAGCTGCGCTCCTCCCACGGCCACGACCAGAGCATCGTGAACGGCATCGGGCGCATAGGCTACATGAAGGGCGGAGGTCGTGCCCGCTGGCGCGACGAGAACCTGGCCGACAGCATACTGGCGCATGCCTTCCGCTTCATGGACGAGGCGGCGGGGCAGCCCTTCTTCCTCTACCTCTGCACGAACGATATTCACGTCCCGCGTTGGCCGCACGAGCGCTTCCGGGGCAAGAATGCCATGGGGCTCCGCGGCGACGCCATAGCACAGTTCGACTGGACCGTGGGGCGCGTGCTCCAATACCTGCGCGAGCGGGGACTGGAGGAGAATACCTTGCTCGTCGTGACGAGCGACAACGGCCCCGTCCTGGACGACGGCTATCAGGACGAGGCCGTCGCCCTGGCGGGGACGCACAAGCCGGGCGGACCCTTCCGCGGCGGGAAGTACAGCGCTTTCGAGGCGGGCTCCGCCGTTCCCTTCTTGGTCTATTGGAAAGGCCACACGCCCGCCGGACGTGAGAGCGGCGCCCTCGTGGCGCTCACCGACGCCGTGGCCACCTTTGCCCAGTTGCTCGGCACGCCCGTGCCCCGGGGCGCAGCGACCGACAGCCGCCCCTGCCTCCCTACCTGGCTGGGACGCTCGCGCAAGGCGGCACCTTTCAGCGTCAGCATGGCGGCCAACCGCAGCCTCGTCCTGCGTGACGGGCGCTGGAAGTACATTGAGCCTTCCGCCGGCGGACCCATGATTACGTGGGGGCCGGAAATAGAGACCGGATATGCCCCCCAGCCGCAGCTCTACGACCTGCGCGCCGACGTGGGTGAGCGCCGGGACGTCAGCGCCCGTCACCCCCGCGTCGTGGAGCGCATGGCCGCCCTGCTACAACGCATCCGTAGCGGCGAGCAAGCTCCCTAAGACGCAAAAAGTAAGGCGGCTCGGAGACCGCCTGCCGCATGCAGCGCCGTCCGAGCCGCCCATCAGGTGGGGGAAGCCTATTGGTTCAGGAATTTCACGTAGTTCTTGTACGTATTCGGCGAGTAGGCCTTGAAGATGTTGTTGGCGAAAAGGATATCCGTGATGTGGTTGTCGCGGACGTAGGCTCGCATGTTGTGGGTAAAGTATCGCTCGTCAATGACGTGCACCTCCTCGAAGGAGAAGAAGAGATACCCCGGCAGCGCGTTGCCGAAGGAATCCTTGAGTATGAGCACGCGGCGCCCATTGTGCGTCGAGGTGCGCACAGCCGTAATCCGCGTGTCGCCCCCCATGAAGGTGCAATACGCTCCCGTGCTCCCATCCCTGTATTTATAGAAGAAGACGCCCCGGTAGGGCTTCCCCTCGCTCACCACCTTGTAGTTGCGATCTATCTTGTAGTCCGTGTACGTCGTAGTGTAGTCCACGCCCTTTGGCTTGTAGTAGATGAAATCCTCCGGCGCGTTCTTGACGGCCACGTCCTTGGAGTAGCCGTACATCGAGCCCACGTAGCCGCGCACCGTGTCGGCCTCGTAGTGCGAGAGGTCGGGGAAGGGGACGCCCGCCACGTGGGCAAAGCGCTGCGCGGCGTAGTACGCACCCAGCGGCGCCCAGTGGTGATCCGTGCGCAGGTAGATGCCCTCCCGCGCGTGCTGTCCCAGCGCCGTATAGACGTCCACAGCTTTCACTCCCGGGTCGAGGTGAGCAAATATGTTGCGAATGGTGGGCAGCTCGGGGTTGCTGCATTTCTTCGCCTTGTCCGGAAGATAGAACTCTACGGCAGTAGGCACCACCATGCAATAGACGTTGACGCCCTCGCCGAACGCCTTCTTGTAGGCATTGGCCGCCTCGGCGTATCCCGTAGCTCCGTTGGCGCCTCCGCCGTAGGCCATGAGGGCGCGGACGTTTTTGCCCTGCCCCACGATGATGATACCCTTATTTGCCACCTTTGCGTTCTCGTCCTGCGTCACCTTGTTGACGTATTCGCCCACGTCGCGCTCGTCCGGTGCGGGCGCTTCGGGCGCGGGCTCTTCTTTGCTGACGTGCAGGGTGATGTTCTCGTCCGACGTCTTGATGCCCTCGGCGCTTTTCACCTGCATGCTCAGCGCCATGAACCGGTCGCGGAAGGGCTCCGTGTCGCTAAACCACGAGGAGACCTGCTTGGTATATTCTCCGCTCCAAAGGGCTTTCCACGTAAACGTAGGCGGCGTGGCGAGGTCTCGCTTCTCGAGCGGTGAGTACGTGCTGCGGGGCAGCGTGTCGAAGATGACGGCCAGGACGACGAACGCCGTGCCCACGATGTAAAGGAATACTTTTTGACGCATGGGTTTAGGGCGTTAGGGTGGCGGGGGCGGACTGCGTAAGGTAGCGCCGGTAGTTGCGCGCTACGCTCTGCATGCAGGCATGTTCCATGTTGTTGGCGAAGAGTACGTCCGTGATGCCGTGGTCTCGGACGTACGCCGTGATATTTCCCGTGAAGTAGCGGCAATCTACGACGTGCACCTCGTTAAAACCGTAGAAGAGAAAGGGTGGAAGCGCGTTGCCGAACGAGTCCTTGAGGATAAGGAGGCGGCGCGGGGCAGGTGCCGACGTGCGCACGCCGACCAGCTTCGTGTCGCCGCCCATGAACGTCAGATAAGCCGACGCGCTGCCGTCGGGGAAGGTGCGGAAGAAGTCGGCAAGGTGGGGCTGCGAGGCGCGGGTGACGTGGCGCCGCGTCTTGTCTAAGGTGTAGTCCACGAAGGTTGCCTCGTAGTCCACGCCCAGTGGCTTGTAGAAAACAAATTCCTCGGGGTCAGCTTTTACTGCGGCGTCTTTGGTGAAAGTGTACATCGTACCTACGTAGCGGTGGATGGTATCTGCCTCGTAGTGGGTCAGGTCTCTGAACGCCACGCCTGCCCTTTGCGCGAAGGCACGTGCGGCGTAGTAGGCGCCGAGGGGCGCCCAGTGGTGATCCGTGCGGGAGTAGATGGGTTCCGCAACGTGCCCGGCGAGTGCTGAGTACGCATCCACGACGTGCACCGCCGTATCCAGCCGAGCACAGATGCGGCGTATCCTGTCCGCCTGGCTCTTTACCCAGTTTGCAGCTGCCTTGGGGGTGTAGAACGCTGCGGCGGTGGGAATGAGCATGGCGTAGGTGCGGACGTCCGGACCGAAGGCCTCGGCGCACCGGTTGACGGCGTCGGCCCAGGCGTGGCCGGCAGCGGTGTCCGGGCGGAAGGCGCTGAAGGCGCGCAGGTGTCCGCCGCTTTGCGTGATGATGATGCCGCGCGGCGTCTTGCGGGCGGGGGCGTCGGGGTTCACGGTGTTTACGTAGAGTGCGGGGTTGCGCCCGTCGGCGACCGCCGTGCCGGGCGCTATGCTGTCTGTACGCGCCGCCCGTGTCGACGTGGCGGCGACGGCGAGGCCGAGGAGTGCAAGGAGTAGAGACTTGGCGGTATGCATAGAGTGGTTAGGAAGAATTAAGCCGCCCGGTCAGAAGCGAGTGTAGATGAAAGCATTGTTTGTAGCGCCTACGAGTAGCGCCACGCTTAGGACGAAGAGGCACAGGGGCAGGCCGATGCGGCAGACGCCGTAGAAGCCGCCGCGCACGAGGCGGCTGCGCTGCCGCTCGCCGTACGCCTCGACCCACTGCCGCAGAGGCAGGCAGAACAGGATGGCGGCTATCCAGAGCCAGAAGTTATCCGTCAGTGCGCTCTCGGCCACTACGTCCCACCCCGTTGCCGCCCCGCCCCAAAAGGCGCGGAAGAAGGTGCGCAGGCGGCCGAAGTCGTCGAAGTAGAACAGTCCCCAGCCCAGCAGGACGAGGAACAAGCTGTAAATATGTAGCACGAAGCCGGGGATATGCTCCTTCCAGCGCAGCAGGGTGTACTTCTCCACCGTCACAATCAGTCCGAAGTAGAGACCCCAAAGGATGAAGTTCCAGCTGGCGCCGTGCCACATGCCCGTAAGTGCCCACACGACGAGGATGTTCAAGGCTTGGTGGCGCCGGTTGCCGCCCAGGGGGATATAGACGTAGTCTCTGAAGAAGCTGCCCAGCGAGATGTGCCAGCGCCGCCAGAAGTCCGTGATGGTTTGGCAGCAGTAGGGGTGGTTGAAGTTCTCTTTGAAATGAAATCCCAGGCAGCGCCCCATGCCTATGGCCATGTCGCTGTAGCCTGAGAAGTCGTAGTAGATTTGCAGCATGTAGGCGCCGATGCCTATCCAGGCTCCGGCCGTCGTCAGCTCCGCGAGGCCGTCCGTCAGGAACCGGTCAGCTATCTCTCCGAGCTGGTTGGCCAGGATGACCTTCTTTCCCAGGCCGAGCAGGAAGCGGAAGGTGCCCTCGGCAAAGTCGGCAAGCGAAACGTGGCGGTTGCCAATCTCGCGCGCCACGGTGTCGTAGCGCACTATGGGGCCGGCAATGAGCTGCGGGAACATGCTGATGTAGAGCAGCAGGTTGAGGAAGTTGCGTTGTGCCGGTGCCTGTCGCCGATAGACGTCGATGAGGTAGGATATGGACTGGAAAGTGTAGAAGCTAATGCCTATGGGCAGGGCTATCTTGGGGTCGGTGACGGGCAAGCCCAGGGCGGCGAGTTGCTGGGCGAAGAAGCCCGTATATTTGAACGTGGCGAGGATGGCTATGTCCGCAATGAGGCCGCCCACCAGCGCCGCGCGGCGGTGGCGTCCGGCTCGGTCGATGAGCAAGCCGGCCACGTAGTTCACCACGACGCAGAAAACCATCAGGAAGACGTACACCGGTTCGCCCCAAGCGTAGAATATCAGCGAGAAGAGGACGAGCGTCACGTTGCGCGCCGTGAACGACGGTTGCCCCAAGCGCGAGAGCCACCGCTTGTCAAGGAGCGCCGCCAGCAGGTAGGCTACTATGCACGCGGGCAGGAAGACGAAGATGAAGAAGAGGTCGCTGAATACCATGGCCGCTGCGCGTTAAGGTTGTTTCCCGGCCTCCAGCAGTGCGTCGGCTCGGCGTGCCAGGAGCAGGCCGTTGCTCCGTGCCCCGGCTTCCGAGGTGTGCGTGCCGTCGTAAGTGTAGGTAGTCTGCCGCGCTTCCCGGGCGCTGCGCACCACGCTCTCTTTGTCCATGCGCACCACGGGGATGCCCATCCGCAGGCCGCACCCCTCAATGAGGTCGCCGGTACGTGCGATGAGCTCGTCGGGAGCTTGCGCCGTCTGCATCGGCGTCATCAGCACGATGAGTGCTTTCGGGAAATCGTTATGTAGCATCAGGCAAGCCCGCCGGACGCATTCCGTCAGCCCCAATGTGCTCCCCGCCGGGCGCGCAAGCAGCGTGTCGGCCGGCACGTCGAAGGCATCGGCCACCGTCGGAAGGTAAGCGCCCGGCCGCTCCGACTTAAACCAAGCGTCGTTCGTACCTGCCATGATGAGAATCAGGTCCGGCGCGGGCTGGCGCCCTTCCGTCCACGCCGTATGTAGCCGCAAGACTTGGTTATATACCACGTTGTCGTCGCTCAGCCGTCCGGTGACCTCCAGTTCGTCGGCCTTCGTCCGCACCGTGTGCGACCACGTCGCGCCGCTCCGGGCGTAGCTGCGGCACGTGGCGGGGGCAAAATATTCGCGAAACCACGTGTTCCAGCCGCGAGGCCGCGTGCAGTCGTCGCCGCCTATGGAGGTGTTCGAGTCGCCCAAGATGACGACGTGTACTCCCGGGTGAGGTTTCGGCGCATCGGCCGTGTCGGGCGTCAGCGTACCGTGGGCGGCGCTGAGGGGCGTGGCGCAAGCCAGTAGCGCGGCGACAAGCAGGCCGAGGCGCAGGGTTTGAGAAAATAGGTGCATGGGGTGAAATTGTTGCGTTGGCACGTTGTTCTGTAACACGTTTGTAAACGTGGCGGCAAAGTTAGCATTTTTGTTTGGAACGCCGTTGTGCGCCCGCAATGCGCGGCCATTTTCTCCCGCCTGATTTTTGGTGAGGGTAGCAGCCCGGCTGTCTGCAAAAAGTTCGGACTTAATTGCTGATGGCTCGGACTTATTTATTCCTACATCGGACTTAGTTTTTGTACAGCCGTGGGATTACAATTGTTAACCCATGGCTTTACAATTGTAAACCCGTGGGATTACAATTGTAAACCCGTGGCTTTACAATTGTAAACCCGTGGCTGTACAATAATTAGGTCGGACGTATTCGGCAACACGTCCGAGGTAGCGGCGCTTTCCCCGTACTTTCGGGCGGGCACGCGACACGTTGAGGAAGGGACGCCGCCGGCGTCCGCACGTATCTGTGCGTCGCACCGAGGGTGAACCGCCGCCGCTGCGCGTCGTCGGTTTACCCTCGGTTAACGAGTCGCTTCGCTCCGTGTCGCCTTCGGCGACATTGGCGGCCGAAGGGCGGTCGGGTATATGTAATGGGAAAGTAAAGAAATCGCCTTCGGCGGCGTTGGTGGCCGAAGGGCGGTCGGGGATGTGTAATGGGGAGGTAAGGAAATTGCCTTCGGCGACATTGGCGGCCTAAGGGCGGTCGGTATGCGTTGTGGACACGTGTGGCGGTCAGTCTGCCCGGCGGCGCGTGAGGAGGTAGAAGACCATGGGGACGCCGAGCAGCGGCGTCAGCGTGTTGACGGGTAGCGTGCCGCGCGTGCCGGGCAGCAGGCTGAGGAGGTTGCAGAGCAGCGTGGTCGCTGCGCCCCAGAGCATGGTGGCGGGCAGGAGGCGGCGGTGGTCTGCGGTGCGCAGCGTGAGGCGTGCGGCGTGGGGCACGGCGAGGCCGACGAAGGCGATGGGGCCGCAGAGGGCCGTGACGCTGGCGGTGAGCAGTCCCGTCAGGAGTAGCACGACGGTGCGTGTGCGCCGCACGTTGACGCCGACGTTGCGCGCGTAGTCGTCGCCCAGGAGCAGGGCGTTCAGCGGTTTGGCCATGAAGCAGACGCCCACGAGGCCGATGCCCAGCAACAGGGCGAAAGGTGCGAGCCGCTGCAACGTAAGGCCGCCGAAGTTTCCCAGTCCCCAGACGACGTAGCTGCGCACCCCCTGCGCCGTAGCCCAGAAGGCCAGGAGGCTGACAAGCGCCGAGGCGACGAAGGAAAGCATGACGCCCGCGACGAGTAGCATGAGGCGGCCCGGCAGCAGGGCGTCGCAGAGCAGCAGCAAGCCGATGACGACGGCCGCTCCGGCGAAGGCCGCCGCCACGGTGAGGGCGAAGCCTGCCAGCGTAAGGCTACCGGCCGTGAACGTGCCGCCCAGGAGCAGCAGGGCGACGGCAACGCCTAAGGCGGCGCCGCTGTTGACGCCCAGAATGCCGGGGTCGGCCAGCGGGTTGGCGAAGACGGTCTGCATGAGCACGCCGGCTACGGCGAGTGCGGCACCGGCCAGGAGCGCGTTAAGCAGCGTGGGCAGCCGCGTGCCGACGACGATGAAGCGCGCGGTGTCCGAGACGTCGGGACTACCCGTCAGCGCGCCCCACACCTCGGCGGGCGCGAGCCGGACGCTGCCCCACAGCAGGTTGGCGGCGCACAGCGCCACGACGAGGGCGACGGGGAGTAGCCAGCCCAGCAGCAGGCGGGAGTGGGAGGAGTTTGCGGACATACGGTAGGCCGCGGTGCGGCGTTCAGGGGAGCATGGGTTGATAGAAAAGGCGGTGGTGACGGGGCAGCACGTCGGGATGCACGATGCTCACGACGTCAGCGAGGAGCAGGTCGGGGCGGAAGGGCGCCAGCTCGAAGTAGGGCGTCTGCGAGACGTTGCACTGGTATATTCGGTGCTTCTGCCAGGCTCGGAACTGCCGGTAGGGTGGGTAATCGGCCGCCAGTGCGGAGTAGGTGAGGTCACTTGCGGCGCCGTATTTGGTGAACCAGAAATCGGCATCTTTGGCGCGTGCCAGGACGGTCTCGAAGCTCAGGCTGACGCTGCCGGCCTGCCGCAGGTCGCTGAAGAGGTATCGGGCGCCGGCGTCGGCATAGAGTTGCCCCATGGTGCTTTGTCCGCCGGGCACGTACCACGTGCCGCTCTGCATGTGGTCCACGAGCACCGTGGGGCGCGTCGGGGTTTTTTCCGCCTTCGCCTTTAGCTGTTCGTAGGTTGCGGCTATGCCGGCAAAGAGGCTGTCGGCGCGGGCGGTGCAGCCGAATAGTCGTCCGTAGAAGCGCATCCACTCGGCGCGGCCTAAGGGGGAGGCTTCCATATAGTCGGCACACTCCACGAGGGGTACGCCGATTTGCTCCAGTCCGCCGTAGCCGGCGTTTTGGAAGGGCGAGACGAGCAGGGCGTCGGGGCCGGCGGCGACGAGCCGCTCGCGGTCGGGCTGCAGCGCGGCGCCCATGTCGGCTATCCGGCCGGTACGTAGCGCTCGGCGCAGGGCGGGGAGTACGACGTAGGCCGTATCGCAGACGCCGCAGAGCTGACTGAGGCAGCCCAGGTCGCGCAGCAGGCCGGCATGGACGGAGGAGAAGGCGACGGCACGGCGCAGGGGCGTGCGCAGCACGGTGCCCTGCGGCAGCCGGGAGGGCAGGGGCGCGGCGGCAGGTACGAGGACGTAACGGTGCAGGACGATGCCTTCGCGCCACGGGTTCAGGACGTCGCACAGCGCGAAGCTGTCGGCCTCGGCGATGCGGAGCAACCGGGCGTATTGCAGCTTCACGGGGCGCGCTCCCTCCACGTCGGGGGCAGACGGGCGGCTGCAAGCGGCGCACAGCAGCGCCGCCATACACCATAAATATATAGGTAGCGTTCGGCAGGTCATGGCGTCAGTCTGATGCTACGACGCTGAGGGGGCGGGGCAGGCTGATGTCGCGGCCGGTGTCCGTGAGGATCCCTGTCTTCGGGTCGCGGCGAAAGACCTGCAGGCGGTTCTCGTCGCGGCAGGCGCAGATGAGGTAGTCGCCCTCGGGCGTGAGACAGAAGGAGAGAGGCTGGCGCGCCGTTGCCTGCCGTCCGGCGGGTTGCAGCTTCCCGGAGTGTTCGTCTATGCGGTAGATGCTGATGGCGGGTTGCGACCCGCAGAGCGAGGCGTAGAGGAAACGCCCGTCGGGGCTAAGGTGTAGGTCGGCGGCCCGGGTGCCCGCCGGTAGCTTGGCGGCGACCTGTTGCAGGGGGGTTAGGGTAGAGCCGTCGCTTCGCAGGACGGTGACGTCGCCGGTCAGCGCGGCGAGGCAGTAGGCGCGTCCGCCGTCCGGGGTGAAGGCGAGGCGCTGAGGTCCACTACCGGGGGCGAGGCTGACGCTGTCAGCCCGTCCGCCGGGATGCACGATGTAGAGGCGGTCGGCGCTGAAGTCGGTGAAGACAACGCTGGCTTGGTCGGGCATGGGCAAGACAGAGCTGACGCGGGGCCGACGCTGGCGGAGGCTATCGGGGCCTCCGAGCGTGCCGCGGTATTGCACGGTGAGCTCGGCTACGCTGCCGTCGGCCTCAAGGGGGAAGACGCCCATGGTGCCTGCCCCCTCGGTGGCGACGAAGAGCAGTGCGCTGCCGGCAGAGACGTAGCAGGGCGAGGCGTCGCCGGCAGACTGCGAGCCGAGAGGCGTCATGCGCCCCGTAGCGTCGAGGCGTACGGCGCTGACGGCGGCCAGGGCGGTGTCAGCTTCGGCACAGACGGCGTAGAGGTAGGTCGCGGCGGGCGACAAGGCCAAGGCGGCGGGCTCCCTCAGCGCCAGGGTGTCGACGGGCTGCGCCGTAGCGTCGGACGAAGTGAAGAGGTAGGAGTAGATGCCGCGGCCACCGGCGGAGGTCTGCGTTCCGACGTACAGTACGACGTCGGCGCCGACGTCCCGCTGGGCACAGCCCGCGCAGAGGAGGGCAGCGAGGACGGCGAAGAGCAACTTTTTCATCGTGTAGAAGCGTTTTGGGCGTTCGAAGGTAGTACAAAAGTGGGAATAGGGCAGGGATGAAGCGGGAAGAAGCGGCGTAACGGTGTCATTTTGGCCACTTTCCTGCCGTTTTGTCGCCCGGAAAGCGTCCACAGGGCTTGGCACGGCAGTTGCAAAAGGTAAGGGTGTTCGCGCAAAGGTCACACAGACCGGAGCAAGGCGGACAAACAAAAACGTAAAACCAAAACAAAAAATAGGAGGTAATGATTATGCTACCAATTAGACGTTACAACAACAGCTGGATGCCCAGCATCTTCGATGATTTCTTTGATAACGACTGGATGGTTAAGGCCAACGCTACGGCACCGGCCATCAACGTCACGGAAGATGAGAAGAGCTACACCGTAGAGGTGGCCGCTCCGGGCATGAGTAAGGACGATTTCCGCGTACACGTGGACGACGACAACAACCTCGTCATCTCTATGGAGAAGAAAGAGGAGAACAAAGAGGACAAGAAGAACAAGCGCTACTTGCGCCGCGAGTTCTCGTACTCAAAGTTCCAACAGACGTTGATACTGCCCGACGACGTGGACAAGAAGGGCATCTCCGCCCAGGTAGAGAACGGCGTGCTGAACGTACGTCTGCCCAAACAAACGGCAGAGCAGAAGCAGCAGACGTTGCAACAGATTGAAGTGAAATAAAACGCGCCGGCTACGGCTGCAAACAAAAGGGGGCACTCTCCAAGCGGGAGCGCCTCCTTTTTTGTTGCGGCCTGCGGCGTGGGAAAGGGCAGCCGGCGCGTCGCAGTTGCGTCCTGTCTCTTTATAGCAGCAGGTTCCAAAAGCTTTGGGGCAGGTGAACGTTGGGGACGTCCACGGCGTCGGCGAAGAGCGGGGCGATGTCCTGCGGCGAAAAGCCTGCGATTCCGCACCCGATGGGTGTGACGAGGAATGTCTCTGCGGTGTGCTTCTTCGCGTATTCGATAAACTTATCTACGTAGGGCTTAATGGTCTCTACGCCGCCTTGCATGGTGGGTATGGCGTAGCTCTGCCCTTGCGGGCCGTCTCCGTTGCCGAGCACGGCGCCGAAGTGGAGGTGTGCCGCGCGGGCAGCGCCGCCGCCGTGCATGCCGGCCAGGTTGCTGCCAAAGACAAAGATTTCTCCCGGGCGGAGAGACTCGATGAGGTTGGGCGTAATGCGGTTTGAAAAGTCTCTGTTCATATCTTTTCTTCGTGTAAAGAGGCGTTTCAGGAAAGAGCGCTTCTCTGCCTGCGGCGCGCGCTTGGGTGGCAGTATGGGGCGCCTCTCTGCCTGTAGCTCGCGCTTGGGCTTAACGGAGTAGCATACCCCGGACTCGGCCATGCTGGGCGCTTCGTAGTAGGCTTTGAAGTATGGGCGTACGACGTTCTCGAGCAGCTTGTGGTATTGCTGCGTTACGGCGGAGGGCGTGATGCCGAGCTCCGCGGCAACTTCCTTCCCCTTGTACCCGTCGATAAGCATCATTTGGAGGATGAGCGACTGGCGGCTGTCGCGCCCCAGCATGTTAGAACAAATTTCGTCCACCGTGTTTCGGAAATCCGCTGTGAAGTTGTTGTCGGGTAGGTCGAAGCTGAGGTTGGCCGTTTCGAGGCGTTCCTCGAAGGGTTGCAGGCGGTGCTCCTTGTTGAAAGCTTTGAGGCGGTCGAGCAGGACGTATCGGAAACCGTTTATCATCCACGTCTTGAGCGAGGTGTCGGGTCTGCGGTCTTCCAGCTGGCGGAAGTCGTGCCGTGCCAGGGCGAGGTAGTATTCGTGGGCAATGCTGTAGAAGTCCAGTCCCGCCTTCCCCTCCAGCTCGTAGCGCTTATTATATATATGGTAGGCTATGCGGCAGGTGGCGTAGAAGAAGTCGCGCGTGGTCTCGGGGTCGCGTTCCCGCAGCTTGCGGATGATTTCCTCCTCGAGGGCTTTAGGGTCGGGTTCTGTGGGTTTAGTATTCTTCATAGGGTGGCAAAATTAAAAAAAACTTCTTGTGCTTAATTTTTGGCGGCTTTCTTCTTTTAAAAGATTAGAGACACACAAATTTTAAGTTTAACCAACAAAAAACAAAACGAAGTTATGAAACGAGTATTCAACCTTATCATTGTGGACGAGAGTGGTAGCATGAGCGTGATTTGGAATGAGGCGCTCACAGGACTTAACGAAACGCTGGAAACGGTGCGCAAGACGCAGAAGCTCTACCCCGACATGGAGCAGCGCGTGACCTTGATCACCTTTGACAGCACCCACACGCGCTACATCTTCGACAATCAGTCCGCAGAAAAGACGCACACGCTCACCGAAAAGGACTACCGCCCCGGCGGAGCTACGCCGCTCTACGACGCCATAGGTCAAGGCGTCAGCAAGATGAATGCGCAGGTCGATAAGGACGATAGCGTGCTCGTCACCATTATCACGGACGGCGAGGAGAATTGCTCAAGGGAGTATAACCTTGAGATGGTGAAGCGTCTGATCGAGAAGCTCAAGGAGCAAGACTGGACGTTCACGCTTATCGGCACGGAAAACCTCGACGTGGAAGGCATGGCCGCGGCTATGTCCATCGACGACCACATGGCCTTCCAAGAAGACGCGGCAGGCACGGCGAAGATGTTTGCGGCAGAGCGCGTGGCTCGCAGCGCGTACTACGCCGACCGCGCCTCAGGGGCTGCTCCTAAAAAAGGCGGCTTCTTCCGCCGTAAGAACAAGTAGCGGTCGGTGCACGGTAAAGCCCCAAGGCATGGCTTCTGAAGAGAGGCCGCGCTTTGGGGCTTTGCTTGTATTTGGAGACGGTTCGGCGCCGCGCTGCGTCGCACTTAGGGCGCTTGGCAGGTCGGTATTCGTAGCTTCGGCGTCTATCCGCGAAGCGTCTCTCTCTGCCGTCGGGGCAGCTTGTCGAAGACCAGCTCATACGATGTACGTATCAGTTTTTCCACCATGCGGTCGTCAATTTCACGGAGGCTGAGGTCGTTCCAGTGGGTCTTGTTCAGGTGATAAGCGGGTCGTACGCCGCCATAGCTCTCGCGCAGCTGCAGCCCCAGCTCCGGGGGTAGCTTCACGGCGCAGGTGGGTTCCGGCGCGTTAAGCCAGATGTGCAGGAAGATTTTTCCCCCGACGCGAAACAGCACCCAGTCGGCGCCGTAGGCCTGATCTTCTGTGGAGCCTGGCAGTGTTAGGGCATAGGCTCTTACTTCTTCGATGTTCATAGCTCGGTCTTTTCATGTGGTTGGTAGCTCTTTGCTGAAGCCGTATCCTTACCGGATGAAATGCATCGGCGTCCAGGTCGGCTCGCGCTCCGGGCGCTCGGTGGTCGGCACGTCGTGGAATTTCTTGAGCATCCACGACAGGTTGTGCGCCAGCGTCCGCATGGTCTGCATGCCCTCCACGTCCTGCGCGGCTTGGCCGGGTTCGCGGCCGTAGGCAATGTTCCAATACTGCGACGTGACGATGGGCATGTTGCACATCTCGAACATCATGTTCAGCGTCTGGTAGGAGACGTCGGCGCCGCCGCGGCGGCAGACGCAGACGTTGGCCACCGGCTTATACTGGAACGCCGCGCCGTTGCTGTAGAGCATACGTTGGATTAGGGCGAGCACGCTACCGTTGGGCACGCCGTAGTAAACGGGTGCGCCAAAGACGAAGCCGTCTGCCGCAGCCGCCTTGGCCGACAGCTTGTTCGTCAGGTCGTCGTCGAAGACGCAGCGGTGCGCTTCCGGGTGCTTCTTGCACCAGTTGCAGGCTATGCAGCCGCGCACGGGCTTCGCCCCCATTTCTATAAGCTCCGTTTCTATGCCGTCCTGTTCCAGCGTTTTCTTCACTTCCGCGAGGGCTGTGAGCGTATTGCCGCCTCGGCGGGGGCTGCCGCTTACTAATAATACTTTCATACCGTTTCATTGTTATGTTGCAGGCCGCGTTTGTTGAGCCGGAGGCCGCCTGTGTGTACGCCGTCCGCGCCTTTGGCGTCAGCCTTCGAAGGCTTTCAGGATGCGGTCGGCCGTCTCCTGCATCACGTCGGGTGCGAGCTGCAGGTGAGGTCGGTGGAAGTCAACGTCGGCTTCGCTGTCCATGGGGATGAGGTGTACGTGGGCATGGTTCACCTCGAGACCCAGCACGACGGCGGCCACTTTGCGGCAGGGGAAGGCCTGCTTGATGGCAGCGGCTACGCGCTTGCTGAAGATGGCTAAGCGGCCCAGCTCGGCGTCGGGCAGGTCGAAGAGGTAATCTACCTCGTGCTTGGGCACAACGAGGGTGTGCCCCTGCTTTAGGGGCGAGATGTCCAGGAAGGCATAGAATTCGTCGTCTTCGGCGCACTTGTAGGAGGGCACTTCGCCGCGGATGATTTTGCTGAATAGTGTCATGTCTGTGATTTTGTTAGTCCGGTGGTTTTGCAACTGTTTCCCGCCGGGTTCGGGTGGATAGTCTTCTTAAAGTGCGTCCGCCGCAGCGCGCCGTAGGTGTGGAGCGTTGCGGCGGACGTTCGTTGTGTTGACGTCGCGGCGGGCGTCAGATGCTGATGCCTGTAATCTCCAGGCTGATGGTGCCGCTGGGTATCTTCACGTCCACGACGTCGCCCACTTTGTGGCCCAGCAGGCCTTGCGCTATGGGCGTGCGGCTGGAGATTTTGCCTTCGCGCAGGTTGGCCTCGCTCTCCGAGACGATGGTGTACTTCATCTTCATGCCGCTCTTGACGTTCTTCATCTCCACGGTTGAGAGTATCTGCACCGTGTCGCTTGAAAGCTTGCTCGTGTCTATGATCTTGGCTTCGGCAATAGTAGCCTTCAGCTTGTTGATGCGCATCTCGAGCATTGCCTGCGCCTCTTTGGCGGCCTCGTACTCGCTGTTCTCGCTCAGGTCTCCTTTGTCGCGCGCCTCGGCAATGGCCGCGCTGGCGGCGGGTCGGTCGATAGTCTCCATGTGGCGGAGGCGGGCCACCATTTTGTCGTAGCCCTCTTGGGTCATGTAAGCCATGTCGTGTTGTGTCTTTTATGCGCAGCGCCTGCCGTCTCCGGTGCGCCGCCGTGGGGGTGCGGGCGGTTTCTCCGTGTAGTAAAAAAACCGAAAGAACTCCACGCCCCGGGGCGGGAATCCTTTCACCTTCACCAATATATGTTATCTTTCCGGGGCAAAGGTAGGACTTAAATCCGTATGGGCAAAATTATTTTTCGTAAAAAGATTATCTTTGCCCCATGACTGAGAGAGAGAAAGCCTTGGCGGGCGAGTGGTACGACGCGGCGGGCGACGCCGAGCTCCGGGGCATCATGAAGCGCACGCAGGAGTTGCTCTATCGCCTGAACGCCCTGCCCCCCGGCGAGCGGGCGGCGCGCGACGCCCTGTTGCGCCAAATCCTGGGCGCCGTGGGGCGCGACTGCCAGGTGCTCACCCCCTTCTATTGCGACTACGGGGTGAACATACGCGTGGGCGACGCCTTCTTCATGAATAAGGGGTGCCACGTGTTGGACGGCGGCTCGGTCAGCTTCGGCAACCACGTCTTCGTGGGACCCATGTGCGGCTTCCACACCGCCATCCATCCCCTCGACGCCGAGCGCCGCAACCGCGCCCTGGAGCGCGCCGAGCCCATCGTCGTGGAGGACGACGTGTGGATTGGCGCCCAGGCCTGCGTCCTGCCCGGCGTGCGCATAGGGCGTGGCGCCGTGGTCGGAGCGGGCAGCGTCGTCACGCACGACGTACCGCCGCTCACCGTAGCTGCGGGTAATCCCTGCCGCGTCATCCGTAGCCTCTGACTTTCAAGCCGTTGATAAGTCCGACTTGTCAGCTGACAGGTCGGACTTATCAGCTGACAGGTCGGACTTATCAGCCGATAGGTCGGACTTGTCAGCGGGCAGGTCGCACCTCCCGCCGCTTGCATCCGCCGGGGGGCTTCGTCAGTCTATACGCTATTTTACCCGTCTCCCCCTGCGCCCTTTTTGGGAGAAATGCGTAAGTTTGCCCTGCGCCCTGCCGCGCCCCCGTCTCCGAGATGGCGCGTCGCAGCAGAGGGCACAACGGGAAAGAAACACATATATAACCTCATACATCAATGAAAACGAAGACCTACATCGCCCTCCTCGGCCTCGCGCTGACCCTGCCTGCGGCAGGTCAGGACGCCGCGACGTCGCGCCCGGGCGGCTACTTCTACGGTCAGGACGCTGCGCCCAGCGGCATCGAATGGCAGAGCCCGGACTCCGTGGCCTACAACAAGCAGGCGCCCCACGCCTGGTTCTTCCCCTTCCGGACTGACGCAGAAGCCCAAGGCGTGCTGCCCGAGAAGAGCAGCTACGTCCGTTCGCTCGACGGCCAGTGGAGCTTCCACTGGGTCAAGCAGCCCTCCGAGCGCCCACAAGGTTTCCAAGACCCGAGCTACGACGTCTCGTCGTGGGACAAGATAGCCGTGCCCGGCTCCTGGAACATGGAGGGCGCGCAGCCCGACGGCACTTTCCGCTACGGCCTGCCCATCTATTCCAACCAGCGCGTCATCTTCCAGCACGCGGTGCGCCCCGGCGACTGGAAGGGCGGCGTCATGCGGCAGGCACCCGCTGACTGGCTCGTCAGCCGCTATCCCAACGAAGTAGGCTCCTATCGCCGCACGTTCACGCTGCCCGCCGAATGGAAAGGACGGCAGATCTTCCTGGCCTTCGACGGCGTGGACTCCTTCTTCTATCTCTGGGTGAACGGGCAGTACGTGGGCTTCTCCAAGAACTCGCGCAACACGGCCGAGTTCGACGTCACGCCCTACCTGCTGAAGAAGGGCGAGAACGTCGTGGCCGTGGAAGTGTACCGCCAGAGCGACGGCTCGTTCCTTGAGAGCCAAGACATGTTCCGCCTGCCCGGCATCAACCGCAGCGTCTATCTCGTGGCCAAGCCGCAGCTGCACGTGCGCGACCTCGTAGCCGTGCCCGGTTACGCCGACGCCGCCTACACCGACGCACGGCTCGCCGTGACGGCCTACGTGGACAACCTCACGAAGAAGGCGGCGCAATACAGCTTGGACTACGCCCTGCACGAGGTGGAACTCTACGGCGATGCCGTGCAGCCCCAAGCCGTCGCCACGGGGAGCGTGCCCCTGGCTTCCATAGATAAGGGCGCAGAAGTCGCCGCAAGCCTCACCCTGCAGCCCGGCAAGGCCGTGAAGCCCTGGAGCGCCGAGCGACCCCAGCGCTACGTCCTCGTGGGACACCTGAAAGACAAGAAGGGGAACGCCCTGGAGACCTTCTCGACCTACGTCGGCTTCCGACAAATAGAAATAAAAGAGACGAAGGCCGAAGACGACGAGTTCGGCAAAGCAGGCAGATACTACTACCTCAACGGTCGACCCATAAAGTTCAAAGGCGTCAACCGCCACGAGACGAGCCCCGAGCGCGGACACGCACTCACCCGAGAGCAGATGGAGCAAGAAGTGATGCTCATGAAGCGCGGCAACATAAACCACGTGCGCACCTGCCACTACCCCGACGACCCCTATTGGTACTACCTCTGCGACAAATACGGCATCTACCTTGAGGACGAGGCCAACATAGAAAGCCACGAATACTACTACGGCGAGGCCTCGCTGAGCCACGTGCCCGAGTTTCGCAACGCCCACGTGGCCCGCGTCATGGAGATGGTCCACGCCGACGTCAACCACCCCAGCGTATGCATCTGGAGCCTCGGCAACGAGGCCGGACCCGGGCAGAACTTCGTTGAGGCTTACAACACGCTGAAAGCCTTCGACAAGACCCGCCCCGTGCAGTACGAACGCAACAACGACATTGTAGATATGGGCTCGAATCAGTACCCGACGGTCAGCTGGGTGCAATACGCGGCCGACGGCGGGAAGGGCGTGAAATATCCCTTCCATATCAGTGAGTACGCCCACTCCATGGGCAACGCCGTGGGAGACCTGCAGCACTACTGGGACGCTATCGAAAGCTCAAACTACATCTGCGGCGGCGCAATTTGGGACTGGGTGGATCAGGCTATGGACCACGTCATCCCGGCCGGGACGCAGCAAGCCGCGGCCGAGTGGACGAAAGGCACAGGGCGCAAGGGCTACTTCTGGGGCTACGGCGGCGACTTTGGCGATAAGCCCAACGACGGCATGTTCTGCATGAACGGCGTGATGCGTCCCGACCTGACGCCCAAGGCGCAATACTGGGAAGTGAAGAAGGTCTATCAGAACGTCGGCGTCCGCCTTCTTGACGCGGCAACGGGCGAGGTGGAAATCTTCAATAAGAACTATTTCGAGCCGCTCGACGCCTACACCGTCGTAGCCAGCCTCTGGCGCGACGGCCGGCAGATCGGCGCGCAGGAACTCTCCGGCCGGCAGCTCAACATCGGGCCACGCCAACGCCGCACGGTGCGCGTGCCCTACGACGCGGACGCCCTATCGGCCGAGAGCGAGTACTACCTGAAGGTGCAGTTCCTACTTGCGTCCGACGAGCCCTGGGCTAAGGCGGGCTACGTGCAGATGGAGGAACAGCTGCCCCTGAAGCCTACGGCAGCCCTGCCCGCCCTCGACGCCGCACAACCCTCGCAGGCCGCCGCGCCCACCGCTCGCCGCGTGGCAGGCGGGCTGGAGGTCAGCGGCGACGGCTTCGCAGCCACCTTCGATGCCGAGACGGGCGCACTGAGCTCCCTCACCTACGGCGGCAAGACCGTTATAGCCCAAGGTCACGGCCCCAAGCTTGACGCCTTCCGCGCACCAACGGATAACGACGCCTACGCCGCCGGCAGCTGGACGCGTGCAGGACTCTACCGCCTAACGCACCGAGCCGACAGTCTGCGCCTGCAAGCCCTGCCCGACGGCAGCCTCACCATCTCCTGCCGCGTTACGAGCACGGGAGCGCCGGGTAGCGGTCTGAACTACGGCAACGGCGACCGCCGGCCCGAGAGTGTGTACACCATTATGGAGACACGCGAGCGCAAGCCCGAAAGCGAGCGCTTCCACTTCACGACCGACCAAATTTATACCGTCTATCCCGACGGCAGCATAGCGCTGCAAAGCGCCATCACACCGTCGGACGCGGCGCAGGACCTGCCCCGACTGGGCTATACCTTCGAGATGCCGCTGGGCTATGACAACTATACCTACTACGGTCGCGGCCCCGAGAACAACTACAACGACCGCAAGACGAGCCAGTTCGTAGAAGAACACAGCGGCAAGGTAGCCGACAGCTACACGTTGCTTCCCAAGCCGCAGTCGATGGGCAACCGGGAGGAGGTGCGCTGGCTCAGCCTGACGGACGCGGTCGGCGACGGTCTGCTCGTCCGCGCCGACTCGACCTTCTCGTGCAGCGTGCTGCCCTGGAGCGCCTTGGAACTCATGGGGGCGGCTCACCCCTATCAGCTTCCTGCACCCGAAGCTATGCACATCCACGTGGATGCCAAGGTGCGCGGACTGGGCGGTGCCAGCTGCGGCCCCGGCCCCTTGCAGGAAGACCTCGTTCGCGCGGGCGACGTAGGGAGCTTTGGCTTCCTGCTGCGCCCCGTCAGCGGCGGCAATGCTGCCAGCCAGGGACACGTTCGCGCCACCGGCCCGCGGCCTATTATTTTCAGCCGCAGCCGCGTCGGGACGCTGACGCTGCGCTCGGCCGACACCGCACGTACCATCCTCTACGCCCTGAACGGCGGTAAGTTCAAACCCTACGCCGCGCCCATCGCCCTGCGTGACGGCGGCACCGTGACCGCCCGTTACAGCGACGCCCCGGGTCTCGTCTTCACCAACACCTACGCCCGCATTGACAGCCTGCCCCTGGAGGTAATCTACGTCAGCAGCCGCGAGCCCGGCGAAGGCGACGCCGAGCACCTCGTCGACGGCAACCCGCGCACCATTTGGCACTCGCAGTACGGCGTCACCTTGGGCAAATACCCCCATTGGGTGGACTTCGATGCCGGCGAGGAGAAACTCATCAAAGGCTTCGTCTATCTGGCGCGGCAAGACGGCGTCAACGGTCGCGTGAAGGACTACGAGATCCTCGTCAGCACGGACAACGTGACGTGGCAGAAGGCTTGCGGCGGCAGCCTTGCCGACACGGCAGAGGAGCAGCGCGTGCTCTTCCCGCAGCCCGTACGCGCCCGCTACGTGCGCTTCCGTGCCCTGAGCGAGCAGCGCGGCCAAGAGTACGCCTCCGGAGCCGAGTTCCGCCTGATAGAATAGTAGCGCCGCGCCGCAGTCGGCTACCGGCAAACCAAGGCTCTGCTTCCCGTTTGGGAGCGGAGCCTTTTTGCTTGCCTGTCTCGGTGTTAAATACAGGCGGAAGTACGCGGCAAAACGGCAGCTCGGCACGATGCCGCGCCCTTGGCGGGATGGGGAGCGGACGCCTTTCTTCGTGCTTCCTCAAAGCGTTAGCAGAAAACGCCGCAGGGTAACAAACTGCGCTGAAATACGGCCTCTTTGCTGACACTTTGCTTCCGCGCATTTCAGCGTCTCCTTTTTAACTTCATTCTATGGAATTATGGAACAGCACGTTGGCTTTGTGCTTTGACAGCTCGGATGTGCCGACTGACACGTCCGACCTATGAGCTGATAAGTCCGACCTATGAGCTGACACGTCCGACCTATGAGCTGATAAGTCCGACGTGTCAGCCCGTGCCTCCCGCCGGCGGACGGGAAGAGCCGTCCGCCGTTATTCTTTAGGAGAGTCGGCAGGCCGGTGTTGCGGCGGGCGGAGTCACGGCAGTGCGCTAAAGGCTTCCGGAGGTGCGCTAAAAAATGTTTTTTACTTTGTGCTTCCGCGGGCAAGGGCTAACTTTGCAAGTTAAGGGGAGTTGCGCTTGTGCGGCGTGGGGGTCTCGGCAGCGCGCTACGGCTTGCCCGGTCTTGAAAAGGCGGCGAAAGCCGTTGGCAAGGGGCAGAGATGAGCTTGCGCGGAGACCGCTTCCCGAAAAAGCTACGATATGGGAAAAATCATCGCTTTGGCCAACCAGAAGGGCGGCGTGGGCAAGACCACGACGGCCATGAACCTAGCCGCCTCGCTGGCCACGCTGGAGAAGAAGGTGCTGCTCATCGACGCCGACCCGCAGGCCAACGCCTCGTCAGGGCTGGGTGTTGACATCTCGGAGGTGGAATCCTCCCTCTACGAGAGCATCATCAGCCGCGGCGACCTGCGCGAGGCTATCTATACGACGGACATCGCGGGGCTCGACGTGGTGCCCTCACACATCGACCTTGTGGGCGCCGAGGTGGAGATGCTGAATTTTCAGCGGCGCGAGTTTGTGGTGCGAGATCTGCTCCAGCCCGTGAAGGATGAGTACGACTACGTGCTGATAGACTGTTCGCCGTCGCTGGGATTGATCACGGTGAACTGCCTCACGGCGGCAGACAGCGTCATCATTCCCGTGCAGTGCGAATACTTCGCGCTGGAGGGAATCAGCAAGCTGCTGAACACGATTAGGATTATCAAGAAAAAGCTGAACCCGCACTTGGAGATAGAGGGCTTCCTGCTGACGATGTACGACAGCCGCCTGCGCCTGGCCAACCAGATCTACGACGAGGTGAAGCGCCACTTCCAGGAGCTTGTGTTCAATACGGTCATCCAGCGAAACGTGAAGCTCTCCGAGGCGCCGAGCCACGGCATGCCGGCCATACTCTACGACGCCACGTCGCGCGGGGCAAAGGACCACATGGCGCTGGCGCGGGAGCTCATCGCGCGCGGACGGTGAGGCCGTCGGCGCCGACAATGAAACAGAAGATAAGGATATGGCAGTACACAAGAAATATCCCGCCTTAGGTCGCGGCCTCGACGCGCTGATCAGCACGGACGACGAGATACGCACGAGCGGCTCGTCGAGCATCAACGAGGTGCCGCTGGACAAGATACGGGCCAACCCCGACCAACCGCGCCACGAGTTTGACGCTACCGCCCTGAACGAGCTGGCCGATAGCATACGCCAGCTGGGCATCGTGCAACCCATCACGCTCCGGCAGATGGAGGACGGCACGTACCAGATCGTGGCCGGTGAGCGCCGCTGGCGCGCCTCGAAGTTGGCCGGGCTGGAGACCATCCCGGCCTACATCCGCACGGCTTCCGACGAGGCCATGATGCAAATGGCTTTGGTGGAGAACATCCAGCGCGAAGACCTGAACGCCATAGAGGTGGCGCTGGCTTACCAACGACTCATCGAGCAGTATCACCTGACGCAGGAGGAGCTCTCCGAGAAGGTGGGAAAGAAGCGCGCCACCGTGGCCAACGCGCTGCGCCTGCTGAAGCTGCCCGCCCCCGTGCAGATGGCGCTGCGAAACAAGACGATAGACCAAGGCCATGCGCGCGCCCTGCTGGGCGCCCAGGAGCCCTCCGTGCAGCTGCGGCTCTTTCGCGAGGTGCAGGAGAAAGGCTACTCCGTAAGGCAAGTGGAGGAGATGGTGAAGGCGCTCAATGCCGGCGAGACGGTGAAGAGCGGCACGCGCACGCTACGCAGCCGCGCAGGGCAACTGCCTGAGGAATACAACGAGCTGAAGGACAGGCTCTCCGGCTTCTTCCAAACCAAAGTGCAGATGACGTGCAGCCCGAAGGGGAAAGGACGCATCACCATAGCCTTCGAGAACGAAGAACAGCTCGAACACATCGTTGCGATGTTCGACAAAATGCGTTAGTCGCAACGTGGTACGGCAAAGCCTGACATACCGCCTCCTGACGGCCTGCGCCGCGCTGATGCTGGCCTTGCCCGGCAAGCTCAGCGCCGAGGCCGACACAGTGCGCACGGACACGCTCATCGATGTTGCCGCGCTGGACACCGCCTACGCCGACACAGCGCGCATCGGAGCCATTGCCGACGCCACGCCAAAGTCCCGGCCGCTGAAGCCGCAGTTCGTACCGAAACCGCAAAGGGCACTCTGGCTGGCACTCGTCTGCCCCGGCGCCGGACAGATATACAACCGGAAATACTGGAAACTACCCATCTTCTACGGCGGCTTCCTTGGTTGCACCTACGCCTTGATGTGGAACCAGCAAATGTACAAAGACTACTCGCAGGCCTACCTCGACATCATGGACGACGACCCCAACACGACGAGCTACCTCGACATGCTGCCGCCCAACTACGACATCACGGGACGCGAGGAACGCTTTAAGACCATATTTAAGAACAAGAAAAACTACTACCGGCGCTATCGCGACTTGAGTGCGTTCTGCTTCATCGGCGTTTACCTGCTGAGCGTCATCGACGCCTACGTGGACGCCCACCTCTCGCAGTTCGACATCTCGCCCGACCTGAGCATGCGCCTTAGCCCGGCTGTAATCAGCAACCCCGCGCCCCGCACCACGGCGGCCTACGGCGTAGGGCTCGGCCTGAACTTCTGAGACCGCCGCATCCCGCCGAAAGCGCGATGCACACGCGGGCGGCAACGTTTTACAAAAGACTTACGACATGACACATACGAGACGCATCCTCCTCAGCGCTGCCCTGCTGGCCCTTCCGACCTTGCTGACGGCGCAGAACGAAATCACGGCCTACGACGCCTACTTAGGGCAGGAAGAGACCATCGACCTGCCCGAAGGCATGATGGTCAGCGAGGACTCCCTGCTCGGAGAATGGCAGGCCAAGAACTATCTCTTCCCCGATACGACGTGCGAAAACCCCGACTACAACCCGGAGTACGCGCCGGAAGTCTATCGCGAACGCCTCCAGCGCCTGCCCACCGTCATCGAGATGACTTATAACGACATCGTGCAGAAGTTTATCGACCGCTACAGCGGCCCCGGACGCCGACAGGTAAGCGCCATGCTGGGTGCAGCGAACCTCTACGTGCCCATGTTTGAGGAGGCGTTGGATTTTTACGGCCTGCCGCTGGAGCTGAAGTACCTGCCCGTCATCGAGAGTGCCATGAACCCCAAGGCCGTAAGCCCCGTCGGCGCCACAGGGCTGTGGCAGTTCATGCTCGCCACCGGCAAGCACTACGGACTGCAGGTCAACAGCCTCGTGGACGAGCGGCGCGACCCCGTAAAGCAGACCTGGGCCGCCGCACGCTTCCTGCGCGACCTTTTTAAGATATACGGAGACTGGCACCTCGTGCTTGCAGCCTACAACTGCGGCCCGGGAAACGTGAATAAGGCTATCCACCGCGCCGGCGGAGAGCGAAACTACTGGAAGATATACCCCTACCTGCCCCACGAGACGCGCGGATACGTCCCCGCCTTTATCGCCGCAAACTATATCATGAACTATTATTGCGACCACAACATCTGCCCCATGCGCACGAAGTATCCGCTGCAGACGGACACCATCATGGTGAACCGCAACATCGACATGCGGCAGGTCGCAACGCTTTGCGAGCTGGACTACGACGTACTTACCGCCCTGAACCCCCAATATAAGACGAAGGTGATACCGGGCGCCAGCACACCCGCCGCACTACGCCTGCCCCAGGAGAGCGTGCAGAAATTCCTCGCCCAAGCCGCAAACGTGAGCGACGAAGAAGCCAACGAATACATCGAAGAAAACAAGGAGGTAGCCTTGGACCCTCGTGCGCCGGCCGCGCAGGCTGACGTCGTAGAGCGACTCTCCGAGCGCGAAGAAACGAACCCCACCCGCACAGCACGCGCCACCACGGCAAAGAAAACCACCGCCACGCGCGCAACACGCACCAGTCGCGCCGCACGCCCCCAAGCCGCACGCACAACAACGCCCGCCAGCCGCGCAGCACGCAACACACGCGTGAAGGCTACGCCGCAGCAAACTGCAACCAAGGCCAAAACGCCCACGCGGCGCACGTCAACCCGCACAAAGACGACGCGCGCCACAACAAACACCACGGCGAAGAGCACAAAGACCTCAAAAGCGAAGACCGCCGCCACCAAGACGAGTACCGCCGCCACCAAGACGTCTTCAAAAACCCGCAAGACCACAGCCGCCACCACCAAGACGAGCACAAAGTCGGCAAAGGCGAAGACCGCCTCCACCAAGACCTCTTCAAAGAGTAGCAAGGCCGCTGCCAGCACTTCCAAGACGAGCACAAAGACCGGCAAGGCCGCTACAGCTACGACCACTAAGAGCGCAACCACCCGCACGAAAAAGGCCGCTACGACCTCCACAACGAAGAAGACGACTCGAAAAAAATGATGTCCGACGTGGCGCGTCGCATCGCCCCGTCAGCCACCCGCACCTCCCAAAACGCTGCCGCTATGAACGAAGAAACCAAACAGCCGGCGCCCTCAGAACAGAAGGATGAGGAGCTGGTGCAAGCTGCCTTCCAGAAGTTGCTCGATACCTACCTTGCCACGAACCACCGTCGCAAGGTAGAAATCATCACCAAGGCTTTCAACTTCGCAAAGCAGGCACATAAAGGCGTGCGGCGCCTATCCGGCGAGCCATACATCCTGCACCCCATCGCCGTAGCCCAAATCGTATGCGAAGAGATCGGACTAGGCTCCACTTCTATCTGCGCCGCATTGCTCCACGACGTGGAGGAAGACACGGACTACACGAACGAAGACATTGCTAACCTCTTCGGGCAAAAGATTGCAAACATCGTAGAGGGGCTTACAAAGATTTCAGGCGGCATTTTCGGCGAACGTGCCTCGTTGCAGGCCGAGACGTTCAAGAAATTGCTCCTGACGATGAGCGACGACGTCCGAGTTATCCTCATAAAAATTGCCGACCGCCTGCACAACATGCGCACCCTTGCGTCCATGCGTCCCTCCAAACAATACAAAATTGCGGGAGAGACGCTTTATATCTACGCCCCGCTGGCCGACCGCCTCGGACTGAACAAGATCAAGAACGAGCTGGAAGATCTCAGCTTCCGCTACGAACACCCCGAAGACTACGCTAAAATCGTGGAGATGCTGCGAACGACGCAAGCGGAGCGCACCAGCATCTTCGACGACTTTACTCCCCCCATACGCCGGGCACTTGACGACATGGGCTTCCGATATAAGATTTTGCAACGCGTAAAAACGCCTTACTCAATTTGGAGTAAGATGCAAAATAAGCACGTCGCATTCAACGAAATATACGACATACTGGCCATTCGCATCGTCTTCGTCCCGCTGGATCGGGCAAAAGAAATCGACGAGTGCTTTGCAATCTACGGTGCACTGACCAAAATCTATCGTCCGCACCCGACGCGCTTCCGCGACTGGCTTTCCTCGCCCAAAGCAAACGGTTACCAAGCCTTGCACAACACCTTCATGTCCGCACAAGGCAAATGGATCGAAGTGCAGATCCGATCTGACCGCATGGACGACATAGCAGAGCAAGGTTTTGCTGCCCACTGGAAGTACAAAGACAAGGACGCGGCATACGACGAGAACGAGCTGGACAAATGGCTCGACTCCATAAAAGAAATCCTGGACGACCCGCAGCCCGACACCCTCGACCTGCTCGACACCATAAAGCTCAACCTCTTTTCTAAGGAGATACTGGTCTTCACCCCCAAGGGAGAGATAAAGACCATGCCCAATGACTCCACCGTCCTGGACTTTGCCTTCTCTATCCACTCCTTCTTGGGCAGCCACTGCTTCGGCGCAAAGGTCAACCACAAGCTCGTTCCCCTGAGCTACCGTCTGAAGAGCGGCGACCAAGTGGAAATCCTCACCTCGCGCACCCAACACGTGGAGCCGGAATGGCTCAATTTTGCCACCACGGCCAAGGCGCGTGGTAAGATACAGGCCATCCTGCGCCACAAGAACCGCGAGAAGATGAAGGTGGGCGAGGAGAAGCTCAACGCCTTCCTGCGCGAGAAAGGCATAGAGCCCAATGCCACCCTCATAGACAAGCTCCGCACCTTCCACAACATGGCCTCGCGCGACGAGCTCTGCCTTGCCATCGGCGAGGACAAGTTGCAGCCCGGCGACGCCGACCTCGACTTCCTGCGCGGCAAGAAGAAAGGGCGCGGCTGGAGGCGCTACGTCCCCTTCATGAAGGGCAAGCCCCAACGCCAGACCGTAGTGCCCGACGAGGACTTCGTGAAAAACATCGACCGCAAGAAGACGCTCATCCTCAACGAGGACGTGCTCTCGCGTTGCGTCATGGCGCCCTGCTGCAAACCCATTCCCGGCGACGACGTCTTGGGATACATCACGCCCCAGAATACGCTGGAAATCCACAAGCGCAACTGCCCCGTCGCCACCAAGCACAAGACGCGCCACGGAAACAACATCATCGCCACGCAGTGGGACACGCACAAGCAGCTCTACTTCGAAGCCACCATCTACATCCGGGGCGTCGACAGCCGCGGCGTCCTATACGCCATAGCCGACGTCCTGCACAACGACAGCCAGGCCAACCTGCGCCGCGTGGACATTGCAGCCAACGACGGCATCTTCGAAGGGCGCCTCTACTGCCTCGTCCACGACCTGGACGACGTTCAAGAGCTTTGCCGCGCCTTGCTGAAGATCACCGAGGTGGAGAAAGCCTTCCGCATAGAGAAGTAGCCACTGCCACCGACCCGCCACATCGTTCCAATCCCCATTTCTTCTTTTATATGCCTACCCACCGCCCCGCGGGGCGCGCCCTGCGGCGCATTTCCCGCCTCGCTCCCAGCCGCAGCTCCCTCCGTGCCCACCGCGCACGGCGGGGGCTGCGGCTTTTCTTTGCCCTATGCCTTTGCGCGTCCGCCCTCGGCGCCCAGCCCAAGGCCAAGTACGTCTTCTACTTCATAGGCGACGGCATGGGTGTCAACCAAGTGAACGGCGCCGAGACCTTCCTCGCCGCCCGGCAAGGACGCATCGGGACGCAGCCCCTTTGTTTCCCCTCCTTCCCCTATGTTGCCATGGTCACAACCCAGTCGGCCACGAACGGCGTAACCGACTCTGCCGCCGGAGGTACGGCCCTCGCCACCGGGCATAAGACGCGCAACGGCGCCATCGGCGTCCGCCAAGATCTCACGACGCCCTTGCGCAGCATCGCCTACGCCGCGAAAGAGGCCGGCGCCGCCGTGGGCATCGCCACCAGCGTCTCGCCGGATCACGCCACGCCCGCCGTCTTCTACGCTCACGCCCCCAACCGCCGCATGTACCACGCCATCGGGCGACAGCTCCCCGCCAGCGGTTTCGACTTCTTCGCCGGTTCAGACTTCCTCCAGCCCGCGCCGGCTCCCGACGCCACGCCTGCCGACGAGCTCCACCGCCTTGCCGCCGACAGCGGCTACACCCTCCTGCGCGGCTACCCTGACTTCCAGCAGCACGGACTCGCGGCCGGGAAAGTACTGCTCCTGCAGCCCGCAGCCGACACCTGCGACTGGCCCGCTACCATCCCCTACGCCATAGACCGCCGGCCCGGGAACCTGAGCCTGCCCCAAATCACCCGCGCAGGCACGCAGTTTCTCGCAAGCCGGGGGCGCGGCTTCTTCTTCATGGTAGAAGGCGGCATGATAGACATGGCCTGCCACGCTAACGACGCCGCAACCTACGTTCGCGAGCTTCTGGATCTGGACTCCTGCGTCCGGCTGGCTTACGACTTCTACCTGCAGCACCCTGACTCTACGCTCATCGTCGTCACCGCCGACCACGAGACGGGCGGCCTCGTCCTGGGGCGCGGCCCCTACGAGCTCCACCTCGACCGCCTCGCCGCGCAGCAGACCAGTCTTTGGCGATACGCTCGCCACCTTGCCGCGTTGCGGCGCAAGGGCGGCGCCGTCCCGTCTTGGGACGATGTGCGCCGCGACCTGCGGGAGAACTTCGGCTTCGGCGACGCCCTTGCGCTCACCAAAGCGCAGGAAGCCGCCCTCAAAGCCGCTTATGACGCCTGGGCCGACGCACCCGCCATCGCCCAAAGCGGCGTCCTCCCCCAGGAGCAATCCCTCAGCGCCGCCGCAGGGCGCGTCATGGACGAACAGACCGGCATAGCTTGGACCAGCGGCGGACACAGCGACGGCTACGTCGGCGTTTACGCCGTGGGAGCCGGTGCCGACCGGTTCCACGGACGCATAGACAACACGCAGATACCCAGCCTCGTAGCCCGTGCCGCAGGCTGGAACTTAGAATAAGGACGTATATGCAAAACCAGTTCAGCCGCACGCAGCTGCTCCTCGGCAAGCCCGCCATGGATACGCTGGAAGGCGCACGCGTCGCCGTCTTCGGCGTAGGCGGCGTGGGCGGATACGTCGTCGAAGCCCTCGCCCGCAGCGGCGTAGGCGAGCTGGATCTCTTCGACGACGATCGCGTCTGCCTCACCAACCTTAACCGCCAGCTCCACGCCCTGCTCTCCACCGTCGGGCAGCACAAAGCCGATGCCGCAGCATGCCGCGTGGCCGACATCAACCCCCGCTGCATGGTCCACGTCCACCACATGTTCTACATGCCCGCCAATGCCGACGACGTGGACTTATCCCACTACGACTACGTGGCCGACTGCGTAGACACCGTCACCGCCAAGCTCGAACTCATCCGTCGCTGCCATCGGCTCGGCGTACCCCTCATCTCCTGCATGGGCGCGGCCAACAAGCTCGACGCCACTGCTTTCCGCGTGGCCGACATCACGAAGACGAAGATGGACCCCCTCGCCAAGGTCATCCGCCGCAAGCTGCGGCGCGAAGGCATCCCCCACCTCAAGGTGGTATATAGCGAAGAAGAACCCCTGCGCCCCATCGACGACCCGAGCATCAGCTGCCGCTACCACTGCATCTGCCCCGCCACAGACATGCGCAAATGCACCGAGCGTCGCGACATCCCCGCCTCAAACGCCTTCGTCCCGGCGGCGGCCGGCCTCATCCTGGCCGGAGAGGTGGTGAAAGACCTCCTCCGTGCCGCCCACACCCTGCGCATCGCCCCCGGCGAAGCCCCCGCCAGCCCCCCCGCTCAGGCTGCCGCCCGCCGCGCCGCCGCCCACCGCGCCCGCTGGAAAGCCCTACGCACCGCCAACCCGCCCGCCCCCGACGTCACCAAAGAAAACGGCGCCAATCCTCCAGCAAACGCCGAGGCGCAAGAATAGCCGCCGCGCCGCCCGGCGTTGGGGGCAACCTATATTTGTAAAGATAAGACCTAACGGAACATACACCAATGAAAGGAAACGCCTATCCCCTGGAATCTTTTATCCAAGACAACAAAGTAGAGTTTATCATTCCCGTATATCAGCGCAAGTACGACTGGAATACGGACAACTGCGAGCAACTGTTCAGCGACCTGAAGAAACTCGCGCTTTCGGAGGGACGTAAGAAGCATTTCTTCGGCTCTATCGTCACGTCGCGTGCTGACGATTCCGGCTACGACCGCCTAGTAATCGACGGTCAGCAACGCCTCACGACGGTGTCCCTGCTCCTGCTCGCAGGAATTCGCGCCGTGGAAAGCGAGGCCATGACCATTCAGAATAAATCGCGACTTGAGGAAGCGCGTGAGAACTTCCTCTACGCAAAGTACCACAACTCCGACCGCAAGATAAAGCTTGTGCCCATCGACGATGACCGCAAAGACTACGACCTCCTGTTCAGCGGCGACGAAGAAAGCTTTAACGAAAGCTCAAGGCTGACCAAGAACTACAGATACTTCCTTCACAAACTTACAGCTCCCGACCTGCCCTTCACTTTCGACCGCTTGCTCGATGCTGTCGAGGGCTTGGAAATCGTCCACATCGTACTTGAGAGCGGAGACGATGCACAACTCATCTTCGAAAGTCTGAACTCTACGGGACTGGCGCTGGAGGAGGGCGACAAGATTCGCAACTACATGCTCATGTCTCTCACGCCCGGGGAGCAAAAGTCCTACTACCGCGACTATTGGCAGAAGATGGAGCGGCAACTCGGCGGGGAGCTGACGCGCTTCCTGCGCGACTACCTCACTATCCGCCTGGAACTCCTTCGCCCCGTGCGCCAAAACAAGATTTACGCCGAGTGGAAGAAGTATATGGCGGAGCGAGACAGGAAGGAGGAGCTTGCTTCAATGCTTACCTACGCCACGTATTACGACAGCGTCATCCACGCCACGCTCAGCACTCCGCGCCTCTCCCGCAAGATGCAGCACATCTGCAATATTGGCTCCGACGTCACGAACATCTTCTTCGTGCAATTCCTCAAGTACGCCGACGAAGCTCGGCTCTCCGAGGAAGAAATTTACAAGGTCATCGACGTGGTGGAGAACTACCTGGCCCGCCGCATCATCTGCAACCTCCCCGGCAACAGCCTGACCCAAGTGTCCTGCGCCCTGCACCGCGACGTGCAGAAGAGCATAGAGGAATACAGCCGAGCCGGTGAGCCGATCGAAGCTTCCTATTCCGAAATCCTCACGTACCACCTGCTGCGCCGCGAAGGCACGGCTATGTTGCCGCGCGACACGCAGTTTAAGGAGGCCATCCAAAGTCGCGACGTTTACCACATGCTTAAGCCTTTCCAAATCTTCCTTTTCGAAAGGCTGGAGAACGCTGTTCCCGGAGAATACAACGACGTGGCGCGCGAGATGCGCCACGGGGAAGCCACCATCGAACATATCATGCCGCAAAACCTCAACGCCGCCTGGCAGGAAATGCTTGGCTCCAACTGGGAGGTCATCCACGAACGCTACCTCGACACTTTTGCCAACCTAACCCTGACCGGCATCAACAGCGAGCTCTCCAACAAATCATTCCCGGAAAAGCGCGACGGCAAGCACGACGCCCAGCACGACATACCCGGCTACAAGGATTCCAAATACCGTATGACGCGCGCCGTTACCGCCTGCGAACAATGGACAGAAACCGAGCTGCTGCAACGAGCCGCCGACATCACACAGAAGCTCCTAAAACTCTACCCCTTGCCCGCTCTCTCTTTCCGTCCGCTTCCCAAGCCCGTCGATGAGGTCGGCCTCGACGATGAAACATTCGACCCCACCGGCCGAACGCTCAAGGGCTTTCGTCTCTGGGGCGAGACTTACGACGAGACCGTCTGGAAGCAACTTCAGCTACGTGCCGTTCGCCTCGTCATGGAGCGCTACCCCGACGCCGTAGATGCCCTCTACGATCAGGGTTCCTACTTCTGGACGGAGGAAAAAGCCAATAAGGATTACTGCACACCCATAGGACAGGGCAAGTACCTTTGGACATCAATGGACAACCGCAGCAAGCTGAGCTGCCTGCGTTACCTCTTCGAACATTGCGACATTGCGGCGGGCGAGATGGTCATCCTGATGGAACCCCGTCGCTCACAGCTGCCTTTCAACTCCGAGCAAGATGCAAATACGGGGGATTGATCATTTCGTGATTACGACACGCGACTTGGCCGCGTGCTTGGCGTTTTACGAGGGATTTCTCGGAATGGAGCATCGCATGGAAGGCGGGCATCACAACTTGTACTTTCCGGGTGGCAAGATTTCGCTGCACACGCGTCCGAGCGAGTTCCGGCCCGCCGCGGAGCATCCCACTGTGGGGGCACAGGACTTCTGTCTTGTCGTAGGCGGGGGGCTGGAAACCGTCAGGGAAGAACTGGCGCGGTGTGGGGCTCCGTTGCTGGACGGTATCGTCCCGCGCCACGGGGCGCAAGGCGCCATGCGTAGCATCTACTTGCGCGACCCTGACGGCAATCTCGTGGAGCTGTGCGAGTATGAGCCGCCCGATGACACGTCCCGTTTGCCTTAAACTAAGACCCGTTTATTACCTTTTCCGTCCGGCCTGCCCGTGCGCAGGTCGGACTTGTTTTAGGCTACGTCCGACTTATATTTGCGCAGGTCGGACTTATTTTTCGCTACGTCCGACCTAATTATTGTACAGCCGTGGGTTTACAATTGTAAAGCCACGGGTTAACAATTGTAATCCCACGGGTTTACAATTGTAATCCCACGGGTTAACAATTGTAAACCCACGGCTGGACAAAAACTACGTCCGATCTGCGAACAATTACTCCCTATGTACGCAAAAATAGGTCGGACGTAGCAACCGCTTTCCGTGCCGCGCGGGCAGCTGTTTGGGGCGCAGGGCGATGATGTGGGGAGGAACGAGCCGGTGAGGGAGGTTTGCGAGTAGGAGAGAGAGGCTTGTGGATAGGCGAAAGGCATTTGCTCGTAGGGTAAAGGGCTTTGCGGGCGCCGAGCGCGCGGAGGGAAAGCAGGGCGGGCGGCATGTTTTTGGTTTTTTTAAACATGCGGGAGTCTAAAAAAGGGTGGGGGACTTTCGCAGGGACAGCCGGAAATCGTAATTTTGCGACGTCTGCGGGCGCACCGCCGGCGGCGGTAAGCACAGGCCGGCCGACGCAGCGCAAAGGGCGGTTCGGAAAACGAGCGCCGCGACGGAAAATAAGCACAAACCTTTTAATACAATACAGTTATGGCAGTAAGCTACAAAGAGCTGGGCCTCGTGAACACGCGCGAGATGTTCAAGCGGGCCATCACGGGTGGGTATGCCATCCCCGCCTTCAACTTTAACAACATGGAGCAGCTGCAGGCCATCATCACGGCCTCAAGCAAGCTCAAGAGCCCCGTCATCCTGCAGGTGAGCAAGGGAGCGCGCAACTACGCCAACCAGACGCTCCTCCGCTACATGGCGCAGGGCGCCGTGGAGTACGCCAAGGAGCTGGGGTGCCACCATCCCGAGATTGTGCTCCACCTGGACCACGGCGACAGCTTCGAGCTGTGCAAGAGCTGCGTAGATTTCGGCTTCTCGAGCGTCATGATTGACGGTTCGTCGCTGCCCTACGACGAGAACGTAGCCCTGACGCGTCAGGTTGTGGACTACGCCCACCAGTTTGACGTTACGGTGGAAGGTGAACTCGGCGTGCTGGCCGGCGTGGAGGACGAGGTGCAGGCTGAAGAGAGCCACTACACGCGTCCCGAGGAAGTCATCGACTTCACGTCCAAGACGGGCGTTGACAGCTTGGCCATCTCCATCGGCACGAGCCACGGCGCCTACAAGTTCAAGCCCGAGCAGTGCACCCGCGACCCGAAGACGGGACGCCTCGTGCCGCCGCCCTTGGCCTTCGACGTGCTGGACGCCATCATGGAAAAGCTGCCCGGCTTCCCCATCGTGCTGCACGGCTCCAGCTCCGTGCCCCAGGAGTATGTGGACATGATCAACCAGTACGGAGGCAAGCTGCCCGACGCCGTCGGCATTCCCGAGGAGCAGCTCCGCAAGGCCGCCAAGAGCGCCGTCTGCAAGATAAACATCGACTCCGACAGCCGCCTGGCCTTCACGGCCGCCGTGCGCAAGGTGTTCCACGACAAACCGGGCGAGTTCGACCCGCGTAAGTACTGCGGCCCCGCGCGCGACCTGATGACGCAGCTCTACGAGCACAAGATTACCGACGTGCTGGGCAGCGACAACAAGCTGGCCAACTGCGACTAACCCCACCCTGCGACCCGGCCTGCGCCGCCGGGCAGGACGCAAGAAGCCGCCGCGCCGTCCCCACCCGGGGGATGCCGCGGCGGCTAATCTTAACGCCCCGCCGACAGCCGCGCCCCGAGCACGGGACGGCCAAGAGACAGGGAAGCGATTCAAGATAATGGAA
Source organism: uncultured Prevotellamassilia sp. (assembly GCA_964641085.1). Taxonomy (GTDB): domain Bacteria; phylum Bacteroidota; class Bacteroidia; order Bacteroidales; family Bacteroidaceae; genus Alloprevotella. The sequence continues at coordinate 73,352 of CAZXJS010000011.1, forward strand.
AAGATACCCAGCTTCACCATCGACCACCTGCGCCTGCTGCCCGGCGTGTACGTCTCGCGCAAAGACGCCGTGGGCGGCGACGTAGTGACGACGTTCGACGTCAGGATGAAGGCGCCGAACCGCGAGCCCGCCCTTCACCCCGGCGCCCTGCACACCATAGAACACCTGGCCGCCACCTACCTGCGCAACGACGCGGAGTGGAAGGACCGCATACTCTACTGGGGACCCATGGGCTGCCTGACGGGCAACTACCTGCTCGTCAGGGGCGACTACACGCCGCGCGACGTGCTGCCCGTCCTGGTGCGCTGCTTTGAGTTCATAGCTGCTTACGAGGGCGACGTACCCGGCGCCGCGCCGCAGGACTGCGGAAACTACCTGCTCCACGACCTGCCCATGGCGCGCTGGGAAGCACGGCGCTATGCCGACCTCCTCAGCCGAGCCACGGCGGAAAACCTGCAATACCCCGCCTCCTGACGACGGCGCGGCGCAGGCGGCAGTGGCCAACCCGCACATACACCAAGCGGCGACGGCTCCGAAGATCCGCCGCCGCTTTTTGCTACGCCGCAGAGGCCGCGCACCGACCGGCGCGGGGGCGTCAGTAAATCAGTTGTGAGAGACCGAAGGCTACCAGCGTGGAGACGACGACGCTAATCAGCCCCGGCATCATGAAGGAATGGTTGAGCAAGTATTTACCTATGACCGTCGTCCCGCTGCGGTCGAAGTTGACCGTCGCAATGTCGCTCGGGTAGTTAGGGATGAAGAAGTAACCATAGACGGAAGGCAACACGCCCAGCAGAACGGGGCCGGGGATGCCCAAGTGGTAGGCCAAGGGAAGCATGGAGACGACCACGGCGCCCTGGGAATTGATGAGCACGCTGACAGCAAAGAACACGAAGGCAATAGTCCAAGGATAATCCTTCACAATGCCGCCCAAGGCTGTCTGCATCTCCGTGAGATAGTTCGAGAAGTAGGTGTCAGCCAGCCACGCAATGCCGTAGATAGCCACCACGGCCACCATGCCGCTCTGCCAGACGGGGCCGTGGACGGCGTCGGCAGGCTTAGCCTTGCAGAAGATGATGATAAGCGCCGCCGCCGTAATCATAACGATTTGTATCACGAGGTTCATCTTCAGCGGCGAGGACACCTTCTCCGTATATCCCGCCACTACCATGCCGGCCTTTACCAGCTGTTCCGGCGTAAGACCGTTCCACGTGCCCTTCGCTCCGCTCACGGCGCGGATGCTCTCGTAGTCCGGCAGCAGGCTTTGGCAGCTTGCGTAGATAACGATGACGAGCAGGGCGGCAAGGAAGATATAGACAGCCGCCTTCGCCGAACCGGGAATTTTCTTGTCCAACGTAGTGGCCGTGTTGCCGTACATATAATTATACATCTCCGGGTTCTTCAGCCGTGCCTGGAACTTAGGGTCTTTGTCGAGGTCAAGGCCGCGGTGATAGGAGGCCGCTGCCGCCGCCATGAGGCCACATAGGCAGGCAGGGATGGTAATCATGACCACCTGCGGGATAGTTATGTTGAACCCATTGGCGGAGGAAATCGTCGTAAAGGCGACAACGGCCGCCGCAATGGGCGAGCAGGTGATGCCTACCTGGCTGGCAATGCTGGCTACGCCGCAGGGACGCTCCGGCCGGATGCCTTTCTTCAGCGCTATGTCGCAGATGATGGGCATCAGGGTATAGACAACGTGTCCCGTTCCCACAAGTACGGTGAGGAAGAACGTACATAGCGGCGCGTAGAACGTGATGCGGTCAGGATGCTTGCGCAACAGCCGCTCCGCAATTTGGATGAGCCAGTCCATACCTCCGGAGGCCTGCATCATACCTGCACAAGTAATGGCGGCTATGATGATGTAGATGACGTCCGTGGGCGGGCTGCCGGGCTTCATGCCCCAGCCCAGCACGAGCAGAGCCAAACCAATGCCGGAGATAGCGCCCAGAGCGAGGCTGCCGTAGCGCGAGCCAATCCATAAGCAGCCTAAGACGATGAGCAGCTGCAAGATCATGGAGAGTGTCATGGGGATAACGTTTTATGGGTAGTCACTGCAAGCCGGGAGGTGGCGGCGGGGCGCTTCAGAGTTCCAGGTCGCCGTCGAAGACTTCGTGCCAGGGCAGGCCTTGTCGGTTCAGCTCGGCCATGAAGGGGTCGGGGTCGAACTCTTCTACGTTGTGCACGCCGGGGCGTCGCCACTGTCCCTGCATAAAGAGGCGGGCGCCGATGGTAGCCGGCACGCCCGTCGTGTAGCTTACGCCCTGCATGCCCGTTTCCTCGTAGGCAGCGCGGTGTGAGCAGTTGTTATAAACGTAATAGGTGCGCTCTGTGCCGTCCTTCAGGCCACGTATGCGGCAGCCGATGCTTGTCTCGCCGTCGTAGTCCGCCCCCAGGTCTTGCGGGTTGGGCAGTACGGCTTTCAGAAATTGGAGCGGCACGATTTTATGTCCCTCGTAGTCGATGGGAACTATGGAGGCCATGCCGATATCTTGGATTACGCGCAGGTGCGTCAGGTATTCCTCGCCGAAGGTCATCCAGAAGCGGGCACGCTGCAGCGTGGGGTAGTTCAGCACGAGGCTTTCCAGCTCCTCGTGGTGCATGAGGTAGCTCTCCCGCTTCCCTATGTTGGGATAGGTCAGCGCTTTGTGCACCGCCAGCGGCTCCGTCTCAATCCACTTCCCGTCTTCGTAGTATAGCCCCTTCTGCGTAATCTCGCGTATGTTTATCTCGGGGTTGAAATTGGTGGCAAATGCCTTGTGATGGTTGCCTGCGTTGCAGTCGACAATGTCGAGCTGTCGCAGCTCGTCAAAGTGGTGTTTGGCGGCGTAGGCGGTGTAGATGCTGGTGACACCGGGGTCGAAGCCGCAGCCTAAGATGGACGTCAGTCCGGCTGCCTCGAAGCGTTCGCGGTATGCCCACTGCCAGCTGTATTCAAAGTGCGCCTCGTCGCGCGGCTCGTAGTTGGCCGTGTCCTCGTAGGAGCAGCCGACGGCCAAGCAGGCATCCATGATGGAGAGGTCCTGGTAGGGCAGCGCCAGGTTCAGCACGAGGTCCGGCTTGAAGTCCTTGAAGAGCGCCACGAGCTCCGCCACGCTGTCCGCGTCCACGCGCGCCGTGCTGAAGTGCCCGGCAGCCGCTTCGCCCTCTTTGGCGGCAATGGCCCGGACGATGGCGTCGCACTTTGCCTGCGTGCGGCTGGCTATCATCACTTCGCTAAATACGTCTAAGTTTTGGGCAACCTTGTGCGCCGCCACGGTGGCCACGCCTCCGGCTCCTATGATGAGCAGCCGCCCCGTTGTCTGTTGGTTCATGCGTAATTTGTTTTTATACAATGCGGAACTGCCTTTGTTCCACGGGGCGAACCCGCCCCCTGCGCCGCAAGCTGCTTGCGCTCCGTCAGTTCCATTTGTGCAAAGGTAAGCCTTTTCCCCCGATACTTTCGTTTTTCTATCCGTTTAATTTGTCAGCGTGAAATTAATTTGCTTATTTTGCCGTCAATAGGTAAGCCACATCTTGGCGCACTCCTTTACCGAAGAAACACAACCCAATTATGGAACAGCATGAATTGCAAGCCATCGTTGCCCGGTTTGACATACAGGGGCAAGTGGCAGACGTAAAGCCCCTCGGGAACGGACTGATCAACACCACCTACAAGGTAACCACCCGGGGCGACGCACCCGACTACGTCCTTCAGCACATCAACAACCAGATCTTCCCCGATGTGGATATGCTCATGGGGAACATCGTCGCCGTGACCGACCATATCCGCCGTAAGCTCCAAGCCGCCAACACCCCCGACCTGGAGCGCAAATGCCTACGCTTCATCCCCGCTAAGGACGGGAAGTACTACTACTTCGACGGGGCGAAGTATTGGCGCATAATGGTCTTCATTCCCGACACGAAGACCATGACCGAAGTGACGCCCGAGACCAGCTACATCGTAGGCGAGACCTTCGGGCAGTTCCAAAGCTGGCTATCAGACATCCCCGTGCAGCTGGGCGAGACCATCAAGGACTTCCACAACATGGAGTTCCGCCTGCAGCAGCTCCGCGAGGCCGTGAACGGGAACAAGAGCGGACGCCTCAGTAAAGTGCAAGACCTCGTTGACGCCATCGAGGAGCGCGCCGACGAGATGTGCCGCGGCGAGCGTCTCTACCGCGAGGGGAAGCTACCCAAGCGCATCTGCCACTGCGACACCAAGGTGGACAACATCCTCTTCGACCGGAACGGCGACGTCCTCTGCGTCATAGACCTCGACACCGTCATGCCGAACTTCATCTTCTCTGACTTCGGCGACTACCTGCGCTCCGCAGCCAACACCGGAAAGGAGGACGACCCCGACCTCTCCAACGTATCCTTCAACATGGACATCTTCCGCAGCTTCACCAAAGGCTACCTCCACAGCGCAGGCGTCTTCCTTACCCCCGTAGAGATAGAAAACCTGCCCTACGCCGCAAAGCTCTTCCCCTATATGCAAGCTGTCCGCTTCCTGGCCGACTACATCGACGGCGACCTCTACTATAAGACGCAATACCCCGAGCATAACCTCGTGCGCACCCGCGCCCAGTGGAAACTCTTCCAAAGCGCCGACGCCCACGAGCCCGAGATGAAAGTCTTCATCGACGCTACAACGGGTCACCGCGGCCCGGCCGGAAAATACGACACACTCATCAATCCCTTCTAACGTCTAAGCCAACCGGCGCTACGACACATCGTGCGCAAGGCCGCCTTCGCAAGAAGCCGCCAAGTACGCACGATGTGTTGTAGCGCCCTTTTTTGTGCTTAAAAACGCCGCCGCGCACCCCCAAGGCGGACGCCCGCTTCTCCCAAGCCGGGCGCCCGCCTTTTTAGTTCCCCGCAGCGCCTCCCCCGTCCGATATTTCCATCTCCAAGTCCGACCTTTTTATTTATAAGTCCGAGTAAGTCATTTATAAGCCCGACTTATGTTTTGTCTAACCGTGGGTTTACAATTGTCTTCCCGTGGGTTTACAATTGTCTAACCGTGGGTTTACAATTGTAAACCCACGGCTGTACAAAAACTACGTCCGATTTGCTAAAAAATAAGTCGGACTTATGAATGGCTAAGTCCGACCTGCGGGTGTTTATCCTGTGCCGCGGCTGCTTGGGCGGGCACTACATGTTGAGGATGACGCTGCGGCACTCCTCCATGAGCCATTTCGGCGTCGACGTCGCGCCGCAGATGCCCACCGTCTCCACTCCGCGGAACCACTCCGGACGGATGGCCTCCGCCGTGTCCACCATGTAGGAGTGCGGGTTCACCCTTTGGCACGCCTCGAAGAGCATGCGCCCGTTCGAACTCTTCAGGCCGCTCACGAAGACTACCACGTCGTGGCGCGCGGCGAACTCACGCACGCCCGGCAGCCGATTGGCCACCTGCCGGCACACCGTGTCGAAAAACTCAAAGCGCGCCGGCGCCACGATGTGCCCCTCAATATATTCTATTAAAGCATGGAAGCCGTCCAGACTCATCGTAGTCTGCGAGAAGAGGTAGATGTCGCGCTTGAAGTCCAGACGTGCGGCGTCGTCGGTGCTCTTTACGACGACGGCTCTGCCCGCCGTTTGCCCGACAAGTCCGATGACCTCGGCGTGCCCCGGCTTCCCGTAGATGACAACCTGCGCCTCCGGTCGCTCCGCACAGAGCGTGCGGACGCGGCGTTGCAGCTGCAAGACGACGGGGCACGTGGCGTCGACCAGCGTGATGCCGTTAGCCCGCGCCGTGGCGTAGGTGGAGGGCGGCTCGCCGTGAGCGCGCAGCAGCACCTTCGTCCCGCGCAGCGCCGCAAAAGCCTCGTGATCCACCGTTCGCAACCCCAGACTCCGCAGGCGTTCCACCTCGCGCCCGTTGTGCACGATGTCGCCCAGGCAGTAGAGCGTGCCGCCCGCTTGCAGCTCCGCCTCCGCCTTGCGTATGGCCGTTGTCACGCCGTGGCAGAAGCCTGAACGCCCGTCAATCTCTACCCTCATCGCTCGCCTCCTTCCTTACTGCGCCGCGTCGCCCGGTTCGGCAGTCTGCGCCCCGGCCGCCCGCTTGAAGGCCGCCAGTAGCCAGGCGTTCTCCTCGGCTATGTCCATCTCGGAGTTATCCAGCAAGAGCGCGTCCGGCGCGCGGCGCAGCGGGTTCGCCGCCCGGTGCGTGTCGAGGTAGTCGCGCTCCTCCACGTTGCGCAGTATCTCGTCGTAAGAGACGTCCTGTCCCTTCGCCGTCAGCTCCTCGTAGCGGCGACGTGCCCGCACCGCGGCGCTGGCCGTGACGAATACTTTCAGCTCCGCCTGCGGAAACACGTGCGTCCCAATGTCGCGCCCGTCCATGACGATGCCTTTCTGCCTACCCAAGGCGCGCTGCTGCTCAACCATGGCCTCCCGGACGAAAGGCAGGGCGGCCACGCGGCTGACCTGCGCCGAAACGGCCATGCCCCGTATCTCTCCCTCCACAACCTCGTCGCCCAAGCACACTTGCGGCAAGCTGTCGGCCGATGTGCGCCGGAAGCTGATCTGCGCCTCCGGCAAAGCGGCGCGCAGGCCGGCTTCGTCCACCTGTCCGTTGCGGATGAGGCCGCGCCGCAACGCGAAGAGCGCCACGGCGCGGTACATGGCGCCCGTATCGACGTAGGTGTAGCCCACCGTGCGCGCCAAAGCCTTCGCCATCGTGCTCTTGCCGCACGACGAGTGGCCGTCAATGGCCACGATGATGCGGCGGGGAGCCGCTACGCTATGCTTGTCCATTCCTTATTAACTTTTGTGAGTTGGCAACGCCGCGCCTCAGTAGTCCAGCTTTACCTTGCCCAGTTCCTGCACCTCGAAGTGGACGGGTATGCGCACGTGGACGATGCTCAGCTGCCCGCCTACCTTTCCCGGCTGCCACTTAGGCATCGCTTTCACGGCTTTCAGCGCCTCCGCGTCCAGCGTGGGGTGAAGCGGCTTCGAGATGCTCGGCTCCGTGACGTTGCCCTCCTTATCTACATAAAAACTTATTTCCAAATCGCCCTGGATTTTTTGGCTGACACATTCGGCGGGGTAGGGGATATGTTCGTCCAACCACTGCGCCAGTGCCTTCCATCCCCCCGGGAAGAGGGGCATGCTCTCCACCACCTCCGTCGGGGTGAGCTGCTTGCCTTCTTCGGGCAGGTCTTCGCGCTCTGCGTTGTGCGCCGTGTCTTCCGGCTCGGGCGCTCGGACGAAGGTCTCCTCCGGCGTCTCCAAGACGGGCGGCCCCTCAACGCCGAAGTCCACCGTCTGCTCCGGTTGCTCCACGATTTCGGGGACTTCAAGGCTTTCTCCCTCGTGCGCCACGGGGCGCGGGGCGTGCCTGCCCGTCGCTATGGCCTTCAGCTCGTGCCCCACCTCGGGCTTGAAGGGGTCCAGACGCTCCGTGGGCATGCTTTCTCCCAAGCCTTTCAGTGCTACGTAGGCCGCGCCCAGCCGCGCCACGTACACCAGCACGGGCAAGCCCACGAGGAGCGCCACGCCGCCCAAGGCGCGCCGATAGCGTGCCCCCGCGCCGCGCCGCAGCACGTAAGCCCCGTAATCTTTGTTCCGGCCGGCGAAAACAAGATTACACCAGTCCTTTGATAATAAAACGTTACGAAAAACGTTATGCATAGTAGGGAGCTTCAAATCCCAATCCGCGGGACGCAGACCGTCAACAACCGTCCGCGCCCCGCAGTCACGCGCAAAAATAGCGCCAAAAAACCGATTCGCCTGCGCCCTGCGCTGCAATTATGCTTAACAGAATAAAAAAAGGCTTACGCTGTCTCGCCCTCGCCCTGACCCCCGCACTCGCGGCGGCGCAGGAGGCCTATTCATCCTACGGCGTGCTGAAAATGCCCGCCTCCACCCACGTCGCAGCGCTCGGCGGCGACAACATATCCAGCCTCGACGACGAACCCAGTGCCGGATGGACCAACCCCGCCCTGCTTGCCGGCGTGGCAGATAAGAGCTTCGGCCTGAACTTCACCCACTATTTCGGCGGCTCGCAGTACATGGGCGCCGAGATAGCCAAGGCCGTAGGCCAGAGGCACACCGTAGCCGTGCAGATGCAACTCCTGAAATATGGCGACATGGACGAAACCGATGCTACGGGAAACGTGACCGGCACCTTCAACCCGACTGATTTCGTGGCCAACGTAGGCTACAGCTACCTCCTCTCACAGCGCTGGGCCGGCGGCGCAAATGTCAAGATGACGTCCCAAGGCTACGACGGTTACGCCTCCTTCGCCATGAGCGTGGACGTAGGTCTGAACTATTTCGACGAAGACGCCGACCTGAGCGTCTCGGCTACGGCGCGCAACATCGGCACGCAGCTCAAATCGTTCCGCGACGGCCAGTCGGCCCACCTGCCCTTCACGTTGCAGCTCGGCCTCACCAAGGGGCTGGCGCGCTTCCCGCTGCGCCTGCACGCCACGCTGACCGACCTCACCCGCTGGAAAAGTTCGTACTACTACCACCCCGCCGACGAAGACGGCCCCGGCTTCGGCCAGAAGCTCCTCAATCACGTCATCCTCGGCGTTGACGTCCTGCCCACCCGCTTCCTCTACCTCTCCGCCGGATATAACTGCCGGCGGGGCTACGAGCTGAAGAGCGCCGGCAGTTCCAAGCTCGCCGGCTTCACCTTTGGCGGCGGACTAACCCTGAAAAAATTCAAATGCGGCGTCTCTTGGGCGAAATACCACGTAGATGCCTCTTCGCTCATGTTCAGTGTGGCCTATGCCATCTGACCTCCCGCGCCGCAAACCTCCCACCTTTTTAAACACCACTCCCATGTCTGAAACGCTCTCCCGCATAGAGGCGGCTCTCTCCGCCCTGCCTTTCCCCGACAAGCCTGCGGGGCTCTACGAACCTATTGCCTACGCCTTAGCCTCCGGCGGAAAACGCATCCGGCCCACCCTGCTGCTCACGGCCTACTCCCTCTACCGCGACGACCCCGACGCGGCGCTCCCCGCAGCCCTCGCGCTGGAGATTTTCCACAACAGCACGCTGCTTCACGACGACCTGATGGACAATGCCGCCGTGCGGCGCGGCCGCCCCTCCGTCCACCGGCGCTGGGATGCCAACACGGCCATCCTCAGCGGCGACACCATGCTCATCCTGTCCTTTGCGCAGGCCTGCCGCTGCCGCTGCCGCCGCCAGGCCGACCTCATGCAGCTCTTTGCCCGCACCATGCAGGAGGTTTGCGAGGGGCAGCAATATGATATGAACTTCGAAACGCGCACTGACGTCACCGAAGCGGAGTATATCGAGATGATACGGCTCAAGACGAGCGTCCTGCTGGCCTGTGCCCTGCAGATGGGCGCCCTCGTGGCCGACGCGCCCCGGGCCGATGCCGACCTCCTCTACCGCCTCGGCGAGAAGCTGGGCATTGCCTTCCAGTTGCAGGACGACTACCTTGACTGCTACGGCGACCCTGCCGTCTTCGGCAAGGCTATCGGCGGCGACATCCTTTGCGGGAAGAAGACGTTCCTGCTCATCAACGCCCTGCGGCGCTCTACGGACGAGGGGCGCACCGCCCTGCTCGCCCTGCTGACTGACACGTCGCTCCCGCCCGCCGACAAGGTGGAGCGCGTAAAGGCTATCTACGACCGGCTCGGCATTCCCGCCCTGACGCTGGCGCGCATCGACGGCCTCTTTGCCGAGGCGCGCCAACTCTTCGACGCCCTCCCCGTCGCCCCCGCCCGCAAGCAGCCCCTCTGGGACCTCGCCGCCGCCATGCTCCGCCGCGAGCGGTGAGCCGCGCCCCGCAGCCGCCGAGAAGGGGTTTCTATAAAGTTTTCAAAGGTTTCTACCAAGCTTTTACAGGTTTCTACAAAGGAGAAATCCGCCCACGGACGGGACGCCTTCCTTCACAAGTCCGACTTATCTCTGCGTAGGTCGGACTTAGTTTTTGTACACCCGTGGCTGTAAAATTGTACACCCGTGGCTGTAAAATTGTACGCCCGTGGCTGTACAAAACATAGGTCGGACTTGTGCACGAATAGGTCGGACTTATAAATGCTTACATCCGACTTGTCGGCGGAATGGTCGGACTTAGGCCTGAGCAGGTCGAACTTGTGAACGAAAAAAGGGGGCTTGCCCGGCGGCAAGCCCCCCTTTGCGGGTGGCAATCAGAAGCGCAGCGCCACGTCGAGGCCGATGTGGAAGGGGTCGCCGTACTGGGCGAAGCGTCGTCCCATGGTGTCGAAGGCGAAGGTCTTGTAGTCGGCGCACGTCAGGTTCTTAGCCCATAGCGTGACGTCCACGTGAGGCAGCTCCACGCCGAGGTGTGCCGCCAGCTGCGCGCTGAAAGGCCGGCTGAACGTGTTGGCCTCGTCCCAATAGATCTTGCCCGCGCCTACGAGGTCGGCGCCCAGCCGCACGGCGCGCACGAAGCCGCGCGGCAGAGGTTGGCGGAAGTCTGCGGCGAAGGCGGCGGTGTGCGTCGGGGCGTAGGGCACGTGGTTGCCGCTGTAGTCCGTCCCTTCGCCCACGTCATAACGGGTGAAGATGCTTCGTGCCAAGCCGTAAGAGGCCGTCAGCGAGAGGCGGTTGGCGAGCAGGGCGGCGCGCACCTGTGCCTCGCAGCCCCAGGTGCGGCTTTTTCCGGCGTTTACTACGACGCGCCCCATGCCACTCGGCGCAAACTGCGAGATTTGCAGGTTGTGCGTGGCCAGCACAAAGGCCGCAGCGTCCACTTGCAGCGCCCCGTCGAGCAGCGTGAGGTGTGTGCCCAGTTCGTGGCTCCACGTGTATTCCGGTTCATAGGCGAGGTCGGCCACGTCGGGCGCTTCGGGCATCAGCGCCTCCAGCGTGCCGGTCATCCCGGCCAAGGCTGCCTGCTTGGCCGCCTCGGGTAGCGGCAGGCTGCCGATAGCTGCGGCGCTGTAGTCGCGCACCTGCCCCATGATATTCCGCCTGAGTAGGCTTTGTGAGAGGTCGCTGTAGTTTTCCAGATTGTAGCCGCCGGGTCGGTAGCCGCGAGCTACGGTGAAATAGGCCGTCCCCGTGTGCCCAAAGTCGTATTGCAGCGCCACCTTAGGCAGGAGCTGCCAGTCGCTGCGGCTGTTGCGTCCGCCGAAAGCGGCGTCGGCGCTGAGCGGCTCGGCCAGGTTCAGGCCGAAGGCGGGCATCTGCAGCGTGAAGGTGTAGGGATAAGCCGTGGCGGGCGAGTTCAGGCGCAGCGCGTGGCGGTCGTAGTCGAGCCGCAAGCCCAGCGTGAGGCTCAGCCCCGGCGTGAAGAGGTCTTTCAGCGTGCTCTCGTGGAAGGCGGCGGCGTTCGTACCCGTGGCGCGAAGCGTGGCGCGGAAGGGTAGGCGGTCTTCCGTGAAGGACAGGCCGACGAAGCCGGGCAGGACGTCGGCGAAGAGGGCGTTCAGGTAGGCCACGCCGTCGGAGTAGAAGGTTACGGGGACGCGCGTGTGCTTGTGGTCATACTGGAAGAAGGCGCCCCAGGTCCAGGCCCAGCGCCCGCGCCCGCCTTTCAGGTTCAGCTCCTCGCTGACGCTTTGCATGCGCTGCCGTTGTTCCAGGCTGAAGAGGTCCGTCCGCAGGTAGTCTTGGTCCATGAAGAGGCGGTCGCGCAGCCACTGGTAGGCGGTGATGGAGGTCAGCGTTACGCGCGGCGCCGTGTAGGTCGTCGTCAGCCCTGTGGTGAAGAGGCTGCGCCGGTAGTGCGACTGGCGGTTTTGCGAAATCTGCCCGCGCAGTTCGGGGTAGGCGTCGTCGTCGCCCTCGGCCGGCCCTTCGTACACGTAGGGGTTGCTCTCCTCGTCGGAGTATTGGTAGGCGGCGGTGTAGTCCATGCGGAAGCGCGTCGCGGGCTTCCAGGCGGCGCGCAGATGCGCCCCGGCGGCGTCTGAACCGTCGGCGTGGCGCCCCGTCGTCGTGTTGTGGCGAAACCCGTCGGCACCCTTGGCGAAAGCGCCTAAGCTGAGGCCGAACATCCGGGAGGGATGCAGGAAGGTGGAGGCCGCTGCGTGTCGCCCCGCCTCGCGCGTGGTGGCGCCGAGGCGCACCGTCGTGCCGTGCGCGGCAAGGGGGTCGGCCGTGAATACGCGCAGCACGCCGCCCATGGCGCCGCGCCCGTAGAGCGTGCCCTGCGGGCCGCGCAGGACGTCCACGCGCGCCACGTCAAGGAAGTCGAAGTCATAGGCAGACTTGTCCGCAAAGGGCACGCCGTCCACGTAGAGCCCCACGGCGGGCGACCCGCTGCGCGACCCTACGCCGCGCACATAGACGGCGGACGTCAGGCGCGAGCCGTAGTCCGGCATATACAGGTTGGGGGCGAAGGCGCTGATGTCCTTCACGCCCTCCACGCCGCGCGCGGCGAGCTCCCGACCGCCGAAGACCGAGCTGCTGACGGCCTGCCGCCGCAGCCCGACGTGCTCCTTGGGCTGAGCCACGACGACGGCCGCCTCCACGTCTTGCACGCGGCTCGTGTCGGCAGGCAACGCCTCGCTTAGCGGGTTCTCAGCCCGCGTAGCGGCCGGCGCGAGGAGCAGGACGGCCGGCAAAAGTGTTTTCCAATGGTTCATGGGCTTCCTATTTTGGCGGCAAAGGTACGCCTTCCGCCGCACCCCGGAAATCCCTATTTATGGGGAATATGCCCTCGGCTGCCGCCCCGTCTTTCCACGTCATCACCCCTCCTTTTCGCCCGGCAGGGGCGAGTTGTTCGTTCGCAGGAGGGAGGCATTCGTTCGCAGGCGGGACTTAGTTTTTGTCCAGCCGTGGGTGTACAATTGTCCAGCCGTGGATGTACAATTGTCCAGCCGCGGGTGTACAATTGTACAGCCGTGGCTGGACAAAAAATAGGTCGGACTTGTAAATGAATAAGTCGGACGTACGAGTCATTACCTGCGCTTTGTGGGGCTCAAAATCCCCACGGTGGGGCGAACGAAGGCAGGCACAGCTTCTTATCGGGGCGCAAAAGAAATCGGCGTGCGACGAGACAAAGTGCAGGACGTAAGCAGGTTTTTGTAACGAAAAGGTGGCAAAATGCGGTGCGCAGAGGCAAAAATGTTAAAAACGCAGGCAAAACGATGCCGCTGTCGCACGAAATGGCTACTTTTGCCAGCAGAGCTGTTGTACCCCTGCGGGTAGCAGCCCTCCCAACGTGGAGACCTATGTTTAACTAACTTTTTTTATTATGCAAAAACCTCTACTCATTGCGGCCTTGGCCGCCTTCGCTCTGACGGCAAGTGCGCAGAAGCGCCTGCCGAAGATTCAGAAGAATCTCAAGACGGTAGAAGCCGTAGGCCTGAAGGCTACGGGCAACTTGGCCACAGGCATCCGTAAGGCGCCGCGCCTGACGACGGAAAACCCCACGGCCAGCTACAACCGCGGCGGTGGCATCTGGTGGCTCGGCTATGACTACCAGGCCGTCGCAGCCGGTGCCTACGGCCTCGCAGCTCCCGGCGTGGACATCACCTTCACGGCCAACGTGACGGGCGAAAGCTCCAAGTGGAGCTACGTCACGGGCGTCAACGAAGCCGGCGACGACTACGCTTACGGTGAGAAGGACGTCACCACGGCCGACTCAACGCTCAGCATGAACCTGACGGACCTCTACGCTCCCGCTCCCGCGCTCTATTCGACCAGCTCCGTCGGCACCTCCCGCCTGAACGCTACGGAAGTGACCGACACGGCAGCCGCCCTCTTTGAAGGCATACAGTTCGGCAGCGGTACGTACGGCTACTTCTCCGAGACGGACACCGCTACGGGCGAGACCGTGAACTACAACTTCCCCATCTGCAACTACAACCTGAACGACTACGCCGGCACGGGCGCCAGCCTGCAGTACCTGGGCGTGAACAGCGCCGATGCAGGCAATGCGCTGGGCAGCGCCTTCGGTGTATCGAACCTCACCATCAAGTCAGCCGCCGAGTACTTCGTCAACGAGACGGGTGCCCCCATGTACATCACGGGTGGCGACGCTTGGCTCTATGCTGCTAACGCTCCGACGGCTGACAGCATCGTGGCCGAGATTCTTAGCGACGACGACCTCTCCGTCATCGGCACGCTGAATTTTGACGATGTCAGCACTATCTCCAGCTCCAGCGGCTCTTTGATGGCGTACGGCGTACACTTCACGGCCTCCTCGCCCATTGAAGCCACGGGTAACGTGATCTTCAACATCCGTCCGGCCGACGGCAGCACGTACATCTTCTCTCCGCGCGTCGTAGTGACGACGGACAACGGCGACGGTACGTATGGCTACATCATCATGGACTATACCTACACTTCGGAAGAAGGTGACGTGGACTACGAGAACGATTTCATGGACGTAGATATATTCAACTGGGGCGACGCTACACTTCACAGCGCCAGCTGGGCTATGGGTCTGACGATGAGCTTCGACAAGGAAGCCGCCGAGGCCGAGACCGGCATCACGACCGTTAAGCAGACGCGCACGGACGGCACCATCTACGACCTGCAAGGCCGCCGCGTAGCCAACGCCGGGAAGGGCATCTACGTAATCAACGGCAAGAAGGTGATTAAGTGAACCCGCCGGCTGCCGCATGGCAGCTACGCCCTGCCCCTCCGCCCCTGCGGCGCGAAGACAGGCTACAAAAATAGGCGCCCCGCCACCCATGAGGTGAGCGGGGCGCCTTGCTGTCGTGCGGTTTGGAGCGCTACGGGGCTCGTCAGAACTTAACGGTGGCTCCGAACAGGCAGGTGAAGCGGGGCTGCCGGACGTTGCCCAGGTCGTAGTATTTAGTGGCCGTCAGGTTGGAGAAGTCGGCCGTCAGGGCGTACCTGCCGCCTTGCCAGGTGAGCTTCAGGTCCAGCAGGGCGTGCGTTCCGTAGGGGTGGCGCTCACCCGTCGCGGCGCCGTCGCGATAGTCGAGGTAGTAGCCCTCACGCTGTTGCAGGCGGAAGCGCCAGTCGGCCACGAGGCGGGCTACGACGCGGTGGCGCAGGGCGACGACCAGCTTGTGGCGCAGATATTCCAAGGCGTAGTTCGACTTGTAGTAGGCCGCGCCGCCGTGGCGCTTTTGGTGGATGTAGGCGTACTGCACGGTAAGTCGGCTGAGGGGTTGCCTACGTCCGAGCAGGCGGTCCAGGTCGAGGGCGCCGTCGAGTCCGAAGCCCATGTTGTCCAGGCGGAAGTTGGTAGCGTGGTGGATGTCGTCGGGGGTGTACATGACCCAGTCTATCATGTGCGTGCCGTGGTTGTAGAAGGCCTTTAGGCGCGCGGAGAAGGCGCCGCGTGCGAAGTCGGCACCGAGGCGGAAGGCGCTGTTCTCCTCAGCTTTCAGGCCGATGTTTCCCTGCTGCGTAGGGCTTTGATAATAGAGATCGGTGAAGGTGGGGAGCCGCAGGCTTTTGTTCCAGGAGGCATAGAGCTTCCAGGCTGCAGCGGGGCGGAAGGAGACGTCGAGGCCGGGGTAGAAGCTGAAGTGTCGGCCGGTGGACGTGTTTCGCTGTGCCATGAGGCCGGCTGAGAGCGTCCAGCGGCGCAGCAGAACGGTATGTTCGAGAAAATAGGAGAGGTTTGTGCGGTCGTCCTTGCGTGTGTAGTAACTGTCGCGTTGGCCGTGGACGCGGAAGTATTGGGTGGAGTCCATGGGGCGTCCGAGGTTCGAGGAGTAGATGCCCTCCTGGCGCAGTTCCGCGCCGAGTGCTGTGCGCCCGAGCGCCCATTGCGTCCAGGCGTTCAGCCCGGCAGTAAAGACGTCGCCGCGGTGGAAATTCTCCGCTTGGTGGGTGCCGCGGATGAGCTGGAAGTGGTCCACGTTTCTGAGCCAGCTGAGGGTCGGCGCGAGGTGGATGCGCCCTTTCGTCTCGGCGCGTGCGCTGACGAAGTAGCGCCGGGTGGCTTCCCACTGGTCGGGGTAGGCTGCGGAGTAGAACGTGTTGGCTCCGAAGTCGTTCGCGGAGAGGCCGGCTTGGGCGTCGAAGCGCAGGGCGTCGTCTTCGTATCGCGCTTGCCAGAAGGCTTTCGCCCCGCGGAAGTCGCTGTTGTCCACTGCGCCGTCGCTGCGGCGTGCTGAAGCGCTCAGCGTGGTGGCGAAGCGGCGTGAGGCCCAGGCGGTGCGTGCCTCGCCGACGAGCGTGCCGTGGGTGCCGGCCTGCAGACCCAAGGTGGACCCGGCGTGGGCGAAGCTCCCCGCGCCGTGAGGCTGACGCGTGACGATGTTGATGGCGCCGGAGAAGGCCTGCGTGCCGAATACGCGCGAGGCGGCGCCTTCGAGCACCTCGATACGTTCGATGTCGGCCAGGTTCAGGGGGAAGTCGGCCGCGTTGTGGCCGGTCTGGGGATTGTTGATGGGGACGCCGTTGACGAGCAAGGTGATCTGGTCAAAGGTGCCGCCGTCGATGGAGATGTCCGTCTGCATACCAAAAGCGCCGCGCTGCCGGACATCGACGCCCGCGGCGAGTTTAAGCACGTCGTTCACACTGTTGACGCCGGCTGCGCTAAGGTCGTCGCGCGTCAGGGCGACCACCTGTCGGGCTGCCACGTCGGCCGCCAGTGGCGCTCGCGCCGTAGCCACGACGGCCTCGGCCAGCGCCACGGTGTCCGTAGTTCCGGTGCGCTGTGCGGGCAGGGTGCTTGCCTCCTGCCCCATGGCGACGGCGGCCACGTGGAGCGTGGCGACGCTCAGCACGCCGATGCGCACCTCGCGCCCCAGGGCGGCGAAGAGCGCCCAGCCCGTGCGCCGGAAATGGCGGAACGTGGCGGGTGCGGGATGCCCCGTTTGAAAGGTTTTGTACATTATATATATAGGTTTACGGCGCCCCTTCGTTGAGGCGCCGCAGGCAAAGGTACGCATTCCGGGGCGAACGCGCCGCGCGCCGTGCTCCTTCGCCCGTCCGTCCGTACCGCTCCGCCGCAGGTCAGGTTCGCCTATGTCTAAGCCGCCTTTATTATTGAGAGCGTCCGAACGGGCTGTTTATACGTCCGATCTGTTCGTCCGCAGGTCTGACTTGTCGGCTGACAGGTCTGACTTGTCGGCTGACAGGTCTGACTTGTCGGCTGACAGGTCTGACTTGTCGGCTGACAGGTCGGACTTATCGGCTGATAGGTCGGACTTGTCAGCTGATAGGTCGGACTTATCATTTGGCAGGTCAGTCTTCTCCGGAAATACGCCGCACTTCTGAGCAAAAAAGTCGGTCGATCCGTGAGTTGCCCCGCCGCAGTGATTTTAGCTTTTCGAAAAGTGATTTTTCGCCTCGGATTAGCTTTTCCAAAAGTGGTTTAAGGTATTACATAGGGGGCTCGTGTGGTTTTGTAGGAAGGCCGTAGGGTTGGAAAAAGGTGCGTTGCCCTGCCAAAGTCGCTTTTTGGCGGCGGAAAGGGAAGTTGGCACGGTTTTCGCAGGTAGGGCGGGTGTCTGAAACAAACCTTTTAAAAAACATACGCGTTATGAACATCAAACCATTGGCAGACCGCGTGCTCATCAAACCGGCACCGGCAGAAGAGAAGACCGTAGGAGGCATCATCATCCCTGACACGGCGAAGGAGAAACCCTTGCAAGGCAGCGTCTTGGCCGTAGGCAACGGCACGAAGGACGAGGAGATGGTGCTGAAAGCCGGCGACACGGTGCTCTACGGCAAATATTCCGGAACGGAAGTGGAGCTTGACGGCGAGAAGTACCTCATCATGAAGCAGGGCGACGTGCTTGCCGTGCTGGGATAAGAAGGAATAAGAACGTATAACCGATAAAAAAAGAAAATAGACAATGGCAAAAGAGATTAAATACGACGTAGAGGCTCGCGAGGCTCTGCGCGAAGGCGCTGACGCGCTGGCCAACGCCGTGAAGGTGACGCTGGGTCCGAAGGGTCGCAACGTAGTGATCGACAAGAAATTTGGCACGCCGCGCATCTCGAAGGACGGTGTGACGGTGGCAAAGGAAGTGGAGCTGGACGGCAACTTTCAGAACGCCGGTGCACAGCTGGTGAAGAGCGTAGCCTCGAAGACGGGCGACGACGCCGGCGACGGGACGACGACGGCCACGGTGCTGACGCAGGCCATCCTGAAGGAAGGCATGAAGAACGTGGAAGCCGGGGCTAACCCGCTGGACCTGAAGCGCGGCATGGACAAGGCCGTGGCGAAGGTAGTTGAGGCCATCAAGGCGCAGGCCGAGCAGGTCGGCGAGAGCTATGACAAGATAGAGCAGGTGGCCAGCATCAGTGCGAACAACGACCCGGAGATAGGCAAGCTCATTGCTGACGGCATGCGTGCCGTGAGCGTGAACGGCGTCATCACGATAGAGGACGCGAAAGGGCGCGACACGGTGCTGAAGACGGTAGAAGGCATGCAGTTCGACCGCGG
Source organism: uncultured Prevotellamassilia sp. (assembly GCA_964641085.1). Taxonomy (GTDB): domain Bacteria; phylum Bacteroidota; class Bacteroidia; order Bacteroidales; family Bacteroidaceae; genus Alloprevotella. The sequence goes on from CAZXJS010000011.1 coordinate 91,620, forward strand.
CTACCTCTCGCCCTACTTCGTTACGGACAGCGAGAAGATGCAGTGCGTCATGGAGAAGCCTTACATCCTGATCTACGACAAGAAGATTTCTAACCTGAAGGACTTCCTGCCTATCTTGGAGCCTGCTGCCCAGAGCGGCCGTGCGCTGCTGGTCATCGCCGAGGACGTGGACAGCGAGGCGCTGACGACCCTCGTCGTGAACCGCCTGCGCGGCAGCCTGAAGATCTGCGCCGTGAAGGCACCGGGCTTCGGCGATCGCCGCAAGGCCATGCTGGAAGACATCGCCGTACTGACCGGCGGCGTAGTGATTTCGGAAGATAAAGGCTTGAAGCTGGAGCAGGCTACGCTGGAGATGCTGGGTAGCGCCGAGAAGGTGACCATCACGAAGGAGAACACGACCATCGTGAACGGAGCCGGCTCGAAGGAAAGCATACAAGACCGCATCCACCAGATAAAGAACGAGATCAGCAACACGACTTCGTCCTACGACAAAGAGAAGCTCCAAGAGCGCCTGGCCAAGCTGAGCGGCGGCGTGTGCGTTCTGGAAGTGGGCGCCGCGTCGGAGACGGAGCAGAAGGAGAAGAAGGACCGCTGCGACGACGCACTCTGCGCCACGCGTGCAGCCGTTGAGGAAGGCGTAGTAGCCGGCGGCGGCGTCAGCTACATCCGCGCCCAGGCGGCTCTGGCCGGCTTGAAGGGCGAGAACGCTGACGAGCAGACGGGCATAGAAATCATCCGCCGCGCCATAGAGGAGCCGCTCCGCCAGATATGTAGCAACGCGGGCGTTGAGGGCGCCGTAGTCGTCAACAAAGTCCGCGAGGGCAAGGGCGACTTTGGCTACAACGCCAAGACGGATACCTACGAGGATCTGCGCGCCGCCGGCGTCATAGATCCCGCCAAGGTGGCTCGCGTAGCGCTGGAGAACGCTGCCAGCGTGGCAGGCATGTTCCTGACGACGGAGTGCGTCATCTGCGAGAAGAAGGAGGAGACGCCCGCTCCGGCCATGCCCGCCGGTGGCGGCATGGGCGGCATGATGTAAAGCACCGTTCCACTAAAAAAGCAGAGAGCCGGACTTCCCGCGCGGGAGTCCGGCTCTCTTTGTTGTTGCCTTCCCGCTTGAGAAAGTAGAAATCAGAGCCGGATTCCCTGCTGGGGAGTCCGGCTTTGCGGTTGTCTTGTCTTTCCGCATAGGGAAGAAAAAATTATATTGCTGTCCGCTAAAACTCAAAAGAGGACTTATTACCCATCCACAATGCCGAT
>CAZXJS010000012.1:0-87360 GCA_964641085.1 uncultured Prevotellamassilia sp.
CATGAGAAACGCCGCCATGAGCGCCACTTTCTCGTGTAGTTTTCGTTTCATTTGTTTGTAGAGGTTATTGTTAAGGTTTAAGTTGTGGCTATTTGGCAGAAAAGGCAAGGTGGAAATTCCACGGTGCCTATGGTTTTTACCTAAGTCTTCGTTTCGCTACAAAGTTGCTCATTTATATAAAGAAATCCAAGGCTTGGATTTTATTTTTAACGCGGCGTTGTGTTAAAAAGGGGCTTGGCGGTATGGTAGGTTTGCTTCGCAGACCGGGAAGTTTGGGCGAGAGGAGCTTAGCGGGCATCGGCTTGTGTGCCACGTAGAGCGAGAGACCCGTTCATGGTAAATAGGGCGAAAACCAACCGAGGTGTTCGGTCGGTCGTTAGGCAGAGCTGATTATTAACCGGCCATTTTCATTTTTAAGTCCGAGCTATTTATTTTTAGTCGGCACTTTTTCGTTTATACGTCCGAGCTATGTTTTGTCCAGCCGTGGGTGTACAATTGTAAAGCCACGGGTTAACAATTGTAATCCCACGGTTAGACAAAAACTAAGTGCCGTTTGTGAAGAAATACCTCCGAGCTACGAACGAGCAGGTCGGACTTTCAGAAATGTAGGTCGGACTTATCCCCAAATAGGCGGGGCTTAGTTCAAAATAGGCGGGGCTTAGTTCAAAATAGGCCGGACTTATTTTGCGATTTCCGGTCGCAGGATGGTTCTTGATTGGTATGATTTCTATGTAGGATGGAGGCTGGAGATGGGACAATGGGATTTGTGGAGATTGAAGGGACTTAGCAAATGACTAAAGGTTGCCGACGTTATGGGGAAGGCTCATAAAAAAGCCCGCCTGCCAACGTAGGGTTGGCTGGGCGGGCTTTGTGAGCAAAGAGGTCTTCAGTCCTGCTGTCCTCCGGCGATGTCGAGGAGCTCGGCTGTGATGGCGTACTGGCGGGATTTGTTGTATTGCAACGTGAGTTCCTGCAGTAGGTCGTCGGCGTTGTCGGTAGCTGTTTGCATGGCTATTACGCGTGCGGCATGTTCGGAGGCAAGGCTGTAAAGAGCTTCAGGTGAAGGGCGCGGGGCACGAGGTCCTGAATGAGTTCGTGGGGCGTAGGCTCCAGGATGTAGTCGGTGGCTGTGGTGTCGTGGTTGTCAGGAGTTACGGTCTGGAGGTCAACGGGTAGGAAATCTTCACGTGTGAGCACTTGCTTGCCGGCGCTGACGAAGTGGTGGTAGAAGAGTTCTACGCGGTCAAGCTGTCCTTCGGCGAACTGTTGCATCAGGCTTTGTGCGATATCGGCTGCTTGTGCATAGGCGGGATGCTCCATCAGGTTGCTGAGGTCGGGGGTTTCTATGCCTGCCTTGCGTACTGCCTCGGCGCCTTTACGCCCAAAGGCTACGACACGTGCTACGTCGACGCCGCTGTCGCGGTATTTTTTCAGCGCATGTTGGAATTCGCGAATAACGTTGGCGTTGTATGCGCCACAGAGGCTGGAGTTGGAGGTGAAGATGACGAGGGCAACGCGTTTTACGTCGCGCCGGGCGGCGTAGGGGGAGGAGACGTTACCTTGCATGGCTCCGATGAGGGCAGCCATGATGCGGCTGAGCTTCTCTTCGTAAGGGCGCATGCCTTCTATGGCGCGCTGGGCTCCGTGGAGCTTGGCGCTGGCGACCATCTTCATGGCGCTGGTTATCTTCCGCGTAGAGTTGACGGAGGATATGCGGTTTTTTACCTCTTTGAGTGACGGCATAGGCTTTCCTTCTTGGTAGGCTTTATTGTTTGAACTGCTCGGCGGTATCGGCAGCGACTTTCTCTATTGCGGCTGTGACGTCGTCGGTGAGCTTACCTTCGGCGAGCGGTTTCAGCACGGCTTCGGCGTAATTGCTACGCAGGATTTGGAGGAAGTTGGCTTGGAAATCTTGCACTTTGTCGACGGGAACGTCGCGCAAGAGACCGTGGGTGCCGCAATAGAGAATGGCAACCTGCTCTTCTACTGCCATGGGGCTGTATTGCTTCTGTATGAGGAGCTCGGTGTTCTTGCGCCCCTTGTCGATTGTCATTGCTGTGACGGCATCCATGTCGCTGGAGAACTTGGCAAAGTCCTCGAGTTCGCGATATTGGGCTTGGTCTATCTTCAGCGTACCGGCCACTTTCTTCATACTCTTGATTTGTGCGGCTCCACCGACGCGGCTTACGGAGATGCCGACGTCGATTGCGGGTCGCTGTCCGCGGTTGAAGAGGTTGGTGTCGAGATATATCTGTCCGTCGGTGATGGATATGACGTTGGTGGGTATGTATGCGGAGACGTCTCCGGCCTGGGTTTCAATGATAGGTAGGGCTGTGAGTGAGCCGCCGCCTTTGACGTGGCCTTGCATGGAGGCCGGCAGGTCGTTCATGCGACGTGCCACTTCGTCTTGGGCATTAATTTTTGCCGAGCGCTCGAGCAGGCGGGAATGGAGGTAGAACACGTCGCCGGGATAAGCTTCGCGTCCGGAGGGGCGGCGGAGTATGAGCGATACTTCGCGGTAAGCAACGGCCTGCTTTGAGAGGTCGTCATAGACAACTAAGGCATGGAGGCCGCGGTCGCGGAAGTACTCGCCGATAGCTGCGCCGGCGAAGGGTGCGAAGTACTGTAAGGCGGCGGGTTCGCTGGCCGTTGCGCTGACAACAATGGTGTAGGGCATGGCGCCGAACTTTTTCAGCGTGTTAACGGTGGAGGCTACGGTGGAGGCCTTTTGCCCTATGGCGACATAAATGCAATAGACCATCTTCTTGGGGTCTCCGGAGGCAAAGTTGTCCTTCTGATTGATGATGGTGTCTATGGCGATGGCCGTTTTCCCGGTCTGGCGGTCGCCAATAATGAGCTCTCGCTGGCCACGGCCTATGGGAATCATGGAGTCGACGGCTTTGAGGCCTGTCTGCAGGGCTTCGTCGACGGGTTGGCGGTAGATGACGCCCGGCGCTTTGCGGTCGAGTGGCATCAGGTACTTCTCGCCGCCTATTTCCGGACCGCCGTCAAGGGGTTGCCCCAAGGGATTGATGACGCGGCCAAGCATGTCATCACTCACCTCGATAGAAGCGACGCGACCGGTGCGTTTGACGCTCTGTCCCTCTTTGATGCCTTCGGATGGTCCCATGAGGACGGCACCTACGTTGTCTTCTTCCAAGTTCATAGCGACTGCCATCACGCCGTTCTCGAACTCAATGAGCTCGTTCTCCGTGACGTTGTTCAGTCCGTAGATACGAGCCACACCGTCGCCTATGGTAAGGACGGTGCCGACTTCTTCAAACTGAACTTTCGTGTTGGCTTCTTGCAATTGTTGAAGCAAGACGTCGGACACTTCGCTGGGTCTTATTTTGTTTGGCATTATACTGTGTAGCTTATTATATTTATGGTGTCGGGGGTTTACTTTAGGCGAAGGCCTTTCGGGTTTGCGAACGGAAACGTGGGTAGTGCTTGGTGTTAACAGGCAGATGTTTCAGGAGCTACCGGATCAGGATAGGCTTCGGCGCACTTGGTGCAACTGGTTGCGAAGGCTGGCGTCGAGGCGGTAGGTATCATACTGCAGGACGAAGCCTCCGCCGAGTTCGGGATCTACCTTTACGCTGAATTCTACTTTGCCGCCGGCTCGCGCCTCTACAAGTTGCTGCAGTTTCTGCGTTGTCTTTTCGCCTACGGGAACAGGGACGGTCAGGCTGCCTCGGATGATATGCTTGCTGTCCAGGTAATGCCGCTGGAAAGATGTGGCAATGAACTGCATGAGCGTAGCGCGTCGGTTCTTGGCCACGAGGGCAAGGAACTTCTGCGTTGTGGCCGTAGCCTTCTGCCTTCCCGCGGCTGCTGTGACGAGGATGTCGGCCTGCTGTTGGGCAGTCAAGGCGGGGTTGGCCAAGGTGGGGCGCAATGCGGGCACCTCTTGATAGGCGTCTACCAAGCTGTTCATTTCTTTGTACACTTGGTCTTCTTCCTGGTTTTCCTCGGCAAAACGCAGAAGGGTCTTCGCATAACGCGAGGCGACGATTCCAATGTCCATGTCGTTGTAGGTTTTAAAGAATGGCGTCCTGCAAGGCGGCGCCTGCATTCTCGATACACGCCGCGTGCAACCGGTCGCTCATAATTGAAAGAGCTTATTTCACGTCGTCCAGAAGACGCTCGATGAAGCGCTCTTGTTCATTCTCATTGTCGAGCTGTTGACGGATAACCTTCTCGGCTATTTGCACAGAGAGGTCGGCCACTTGCGCACGTATGTCGTGCAAGGCTTTATCTTTCTCGGCATTAATCTGCTTCTTGGCTTCGTCAATCAGTGCCTGGGCTTCACTTCGTGCCTTTTCCTTAGCCTCGGCCACGATGTGGTCACGTGTGGCGTTGGCCTCCTTGATAATCTGTGCCTGCTGCTCCCGTGCGTCGCGGAGTATCCCTTCGCCTTGGGTTTTGATACTGGCCAGCTTCTCGTTTGCCTCGCGAGCGTTTTTCAAGGACTCGTCTATGAAGTTCTTGCGCTGTTCTACGCCTTTGACGATGGCCGGGAAACCGTATTTAGCCAGGATGGCAAACACGATGAGGAAGGCCAGGAGCATCCAAAACAGTAGGCCGAAGTCGGGGGTTAGTATGGATGGCAAATTTCCCATTATCACGCCGTGCTTTACGGGATTACATAAAGACTATCAGCAGGCAGACGATGACGGAAAGGAACGCCACGCCTTCTATCAGGGCTGCAATGATGATCATGTTGGAGCGGATGTCGCCCGTAGCTTCCGGCTGGCGTGCTATGGCTTCCATGGCGCTGCCGCCAATCTTGCCAATGCCCAATCCGGCGCCGATGGCTGCGATTCCTGCGCCGAGGCCGGCGCCTAACTTTGCAATGCCTGCAGCTGCAGCTGCTTCCAAAAGAGTGATCATAGTGGTAAGTTTTGTTAGTTTATGGATATTTGATTTTGTATGCGATTTGTCACGTTATTTGTGGGTGGGGTGAGCCAGTCCGATGTACACGGCGCTAAGCATCGTGAACACGTAGGCCTGGATGAAGGCGACAAGCAGCTCCAGAAAGTTCATGAAAATGATGAGCACGAAGCTGAAGGCCGACAGGGACGTCCCCACCCAAGCGTTCACTTGGAAGGTGATGAATATGACGCACGTGAGGGACAGTATGACGGCATGACCGCCCAGCATGTTGGCGAAAAGTCGAACCATCAGGGCGAAGGGCTTTGTGAAGATGCCGAAAAACTCGATTACGGGCATCAAAGGAACCGGGCACTTCATCCAAACCGGGACGTCAGGCCAGAAAATTTCTTTCCAGTACTCCCTGTTGCCAAACAGGTTTACCAAAAGGAAAGTCAGCAAAGCCAAGATGAACGTTATGGTGATGTTGCCCGTAATGTTCGCCCCGCCGGGGAATATCGGGACGAGCCCCATAAGGTTTGTCAGAAGGATAAAGAAGAATACCGTCAACAAGTAGGGCGCGTAAGGCTTGTAATGCTTTTCTCCGATGCTTGCTTTAATAACGTCGTCGTGGATAGTCATCACCGTGGCTTCTATAGCACCGACCATGCCCTTAGGTGCGCTTTGTTTGAAGTCATGCGTTTTGTACCAACGGGCACATGGCAGGAATATAGCGAGGAGAAGGAGGACGTTAATCCAGATCTGCACCACGTCTTTCGTTATCGAAAGATCCCACGGGCGGCTTTCATATCCTTTTTCATAGATCTTGCCCTGTCGGTTGGCATCTATATAGAAGCCGTGGTAGCACTCAGCGGTGGGCATCTCGGATGCGCCTTCAGCCAACGTCTTGAGATGAGACGAGGAAAACGTTTCCCAGCCGCCTTCGTGGTGTTTCACGATGACGGGCAGGGAGATAGAGATATGCTTTCCGCCCCAAGTCGTGATGTGCCAGTCATAAGCGTCGCTCATGTGCCCCAGGACGTTCTCTTTTACGTCTATGGGCTTATCCTTATCCACGGAGCAGGACGCTGTGCCCAAGGTGAGCGCCAGGAAGGCTATGATAATGCTGAGGGAGTGTATATGTTTCATTTCGTATCTCTTTTCCTTGGGTAGCTTTCGGCTTTCGCGTAATAAGCAGTTGAGAAGGCCACGGTGATAACGAAGAGTACCAAGAGGTTTAATGAGAAGAGCAACAGATTTTCTCCGCTGACTAAGGCGTAAGCGACGAAGAAGAGAATCAGTACAAGCATCCTGACGGCTTTCATCAGGAGGTAGTAGCCGGTCAGGGCTTGACTCTGCGTCCGCCGCAACCTCTCGCCGAGGAAGAAGTCCAAAGCCGTAACGGCAAAGCATATCATAGCGGTCAGCATGAGCGGCCAGGCTTGCTGCACGGCTTCACTACCACGGTAGTGGTGCTCGGCAAGGAAGAGCAGTGGGCAGGCCACGCACAATACTAAGGCATAAAGCCCTGTCGATTTGAGGACGCGCATGAACACTTCTGTCTTAAAAATCTTGTTTCGCCTACTTTATCCTATTAGCTCGCCAGCATGGCCTTGCACGGTTGAAGCCTATGCGCCCAAGGCTTCCACGCAAAGCGACACCTCGTTGTGCGTCACTTCCACGAACCCGCCTTTCACCTTCACCTTAAACGTATTACCGCCGTCCAGGCTCACGTTTCCTTCCACTAAGTTGGAAATGATTGGCGCGTGGTTTTCCAGCACTTCGAACCGCCCCTTGCCGCCTGGTACTGCCACGCTTTTCGCTTGGCCGTCGAAGAGTATCTTTTCCGGTGAGACTATTGTCACGTGCATGGTGCTATATATAATAATGTGTGTCAGGCTTGGGCGTTAGCCATCAGTTTCTTCCCTTTCGCTATAGCGTCGTCTATGGTGCCAACGTTCAGGAAGGCCTGTTCTGGCAGGTCGTCCACTTCGCCGTCCAGTATCATGTTGAAACCACGTATTACTTCGTCGATAGACACCATGACGCCGGGAACGCCCGTAAACTTCTCGGCCACGGTGAACGGCTGTGAGAGGAAGCGCTGCACGCGGCGGGCGCGGTTCACGGTTAGCTTGTCCTCGTCTGAAAGCTCGTCCATACCGAGTATGGCGATGATGTCTTGCAGCTCGCTGTACTTTTGTAGGATTTGCTTCACCCTCTGGGCGCAGTTGTAGTGGTCCTCGCCAATTACGTTGGGATCAAGTATTCGGCTGGTGGAGGCCAGCGGATCTACGGCGGGGTAGATGCCCAGCTCCGTTATCTTACGGCTGAGCACCGTCGTGGCGTCGAGGTGCGTAAAGGTTGTAGCGGGCGCGGGGTCGGTCAAGTCGTCGGCCGGCACGTAAACAGCCTGTATGGAGGTGATTGAACCGTTCTTGGTTGACGTGATGCGCTCCTGCATGGCGCCCATCTCGCTGGCCAGTGTCGGCTGGTAGCCTACGGCAGAAGGCATACGCCCCAGCAGGGCGGATACCTCGGAGCCTGCCTGCGTGAAGCGGAAGATGTTGTCTATGAAGAAGAGGATGTCCGTCTTCTTACCCTCTGCTGCTCCGCTATCGCGGAAGCTCTCGGCAATAGAAAGACCCGACAAAGCTACGGAAGAGCGTGCGCCGGGCGGTTCGTTCATCTGGCCGTACACCAGTGTGGCTTGGCTCTTCGCCACTTCGTCGTAGTCAACCTTTGTTAAGTCCCATTCTCCGCGCTCCATGGCTTCGGTGAAGGCTTTACCGTACTTGATGACGCCGCTCTCTATCATCTCACGCAGCAGGTCGTTGCCCTCGCGCGTACGTTCGCCGACACCGGCAAAGACGGAGAAGCCGTCATGTCCCTTCGCGATGTTGTTGATAAGCTCCATGATGAGCACGGTCTTGCCTACGCCGGCGCCGCCAAAGAGTCCCGTCTTGCCACCTTTGGAGTAGGGTTCCAGCAGGTCTATCACCTTGATGCCGGTGTAGAGTATTTCCTGGCTTGTCTGAAGCTCTTTGAAGCTTGGTGCGGCGCGGTGAATAGAGTAAGCGTTGCCTTCCTTCGAAACGGGGCGCAAGCCATCTATGGTGTCACCCGTAACGTTCAGCATGCGTCCTTTGATTTGCGCTCCCGTGGGCATGGTGATGGGGCCGCCCAACTGGCGCGCTTCCAAGCCGCGCTTCAGGCCGTCCGTGTTGTCCATGGCCACCGTCCTGACGGTGTCCTCGCCAATGTGTTGCTGCACTTCCAGCACTATGGTGCGCCCGTCGGGGTGCGTCACGGCGAGGGCGTCGTGTATCTTGGGCAGAACTTCGGACGCCGGGCGGCCGTCCGTTTCGAAAAAGACGTCAACAACGGCACCAATGATTTGGCTTATCTTGCCGTTCGTTGCTGTGTTGCTCATAGCTTGTCGTAGTTTTATTTTGTTCGCAAAGATACGGAAACAAATCCGTTCGGGCGACGTATTAGTTTAATTTTCCAAAATTTACCTTTCCCCTTCTGAAAAAGAGCGACGTGCGGAACTATTTCCCGGCCGTTTCGGACAGCGGCGGCTCCGTCGCTGTAGGCTCCGAATGGCCGGTCTGTCGCTATATGCTCAGCTCGTCCAGCACGCGGATCAGGTTGCGGTCGATGGGTTTCTTCTTGCCCACGGCGTCAATAAAGGGCGTGTAAACTACCTCGTTGTTGCGCACGCCGACCATTACGTTGCGCTGTCCTTGCGTTATGGCTTGGATGGCTCCCACGCCGGTGACGGAGGCCAGGATGCGGTCGCGCGCCGACGGGCTGCCGCCGCGTTGCAAGTGTCCCAAGATGGAGACGCGCACGTCGAACTCCGGATATTCCTTCTTCACTCTTTCGGCGTAGTACATCGCACCGCATTTCGGACTCTCCGAGACTATCACGATGCAGCTCTTCTTTGACTTGCGGATACCTCGCTGCATGAATTTGATAAGTTGGTCGGAGTCGGTAGAGTCTTCGGGGATGATGGCGGCTTCGGCGCCTGCGGCGATGGCGCTGTACTGCGCCAGGAAGCCTGCGTCGCGCCCCATCACTTCTACGAAGAAGATGCGCTCGTGGCTCGTTGCCGTGTCGCGTATCTTGTCCACGCACTCTTTTATGGTGTTCAGGGTAGTGTCGTAGCCGATGGTGCTGTCGGTGCCGTAGAGGTCGTTGTCTATGGTTCCGGGCAGTCCGATGCAGGGGTAGTCGTATTCATCGGCCAGCAGCATGGCACCGGTCAGCGACCCGTTTCCGCCGATGACGACGAGGGCGTCGATACCCTCGCGCACCAGCGTGTCGTGGGCTTTCTTGCGCCCTTCGGGTGTCTCAAACTCTTTGCAACGCGCCGTGCGCAGTATGGTGCCGCCGCGTTGGATGATGCTGCTCACGTTTTCCGTCGTGAATTCCTGCACTTCTCCGCGGATGAGGCCCTCGTAGCCCCGATAAATGCCTTTTATCTTGTAGCCGTTGCAGATGCCGCTTCGCGTGACGGCGCGTATAGCGGCGTTCATGCCGGGAGCGTCGCCGCCGGAGGTCAGCACGCCGATACACCGTATCTTTCCCATAGTTTTATCGTGTTATGTGTTTCTCTCGTTTTCTTACAGTAGCGTCTCTGCCCAGAACACCAGGGCGCCCACGGCAAAGCCGGCCAACACCTTGGGGAAGAAGTGCCTGACGTACCAATGGTAAGGCACGCCTTCCATGCGCCAGAGTGCGTAGCCGGCCAGCGAACCCGTCGTGAGCATCGCGCCGCCCATGGCGGTGCAGTAGCTCAGGAACGGCCAGAACAGCCCGTCGGCCGCAAAGGCGGCGTCGCCCGTCGCGTTCGAGAAGGTGACCATGCAGCTCAGCAGTGTGGCCACGTTGTTGAAAAACGCCGCTATGAAGCCGCTGACTGCGCCTAATATATATATATTGTGTACGTGCTCAAGCGTCCAGCGGCAAAACTCAGGCAGTATTCCCGTCTCGTTGACGGCTCCTATGGCGAACGTGAGGCCGATGAAGAAGAGCATGTGCTGCACGTTCTGGTATTGGAGCGCCATGGGCTTCCGTTTGCCTACCATCATGTCGCTCGTCATGAGCAGCCGGTTGCAGAGCTCGTTGACTATCCACAAGACGGAGAGCACGCAGAGCGCGCCGACGAACGAGGGCAGGTGGGTGAGGCGGTGGAAGGTGGGGATAAACCACAGTCCGCCAATGCCGACGAAGAGCATCAGCAGGCGCTGCCATCGGTTCAGTATGGTGTCGTCGCCTCGATAGGGCGGCAGCGTACGCACCAGCCGCATGCTGTGGGGCAGCTTTCGGTGAACGAGCAGCAGGGAAACGCCGACGGCCGCCACGCAAGGCAGGAAGAGCCAGGCCGAGTAGGTGGTCGGCGTGATGAGCCCTTCGTTCCACAGCGTCAGGCTCGTCACGTCGCCTATGGCCGTGAAAGCGCCGCCGCCCTGCGCCGAAATAATGATGGCCGCCCCGAAGGCGCGCCGCAGCCGCTCGTCGGCCACCAGCGTGCGCATCAGCGCCAGCATCAGGCACACCGTGGTCAGGTTGTCAAGGTTGGCAGACAGCACGAAGGTAATGAGAGCCGTCGTCCACATAAACCTGCGCGGACGCCGCGTACGGATGGCTTCGTGCAGAAAGTCGAAACAGCCGTTGTTATCTAACACCTCCACGATGCTCGTCGTGGCAAGCAGAAACAGCACGACGCCGGCCGCATCGAGCGTATATTTGATAAACAGGTGTTGCGCGATAAACTCCTTCACAGCGCCGCTCGTCATCGTTCGTCCGTGAAGAAAGGCGGCGAAGTCCATCCCGTGCTCCGAGAGGACGAAGCTGCTCCCGTGGCAGACGTAGAAAACCCAGCACGCCACGCCTATAAACATGGCCACGGCCGCCTTGTTAATATAGTGAATGCGTTCCGTGGCTATCAGGAGTAGGCCGAGAAGAAATAGGGCTACGATGCAGGCTGTCATGGGCTGCGAATACTTCGTTAACGAAGCAAAGGTAATGAAAACTTGCGTCATAGCGACTCCCCTACCCTACATATCGGACATTTTTTGCCCCGAATAGCGCACTCGGGCGGCGCTGTCCGCTCGCAAGCCGCACCCGACGCCCCGTCAGTCGCAGGCATTTCTATCTAACCCGCCGAAATTTGCCTTTTGGTCGGCACTTAGTTGAAATTAGTCGGCACTTATTTTTCGTTTGACAATTGTCGCACAATTGTTTGGCAATTGTCGCACAATTGTTTGGCAATTGTCGCACAATTGTTTGGCAATTGTCGCGCAATTGTTTGACATACGTCGCACATAAAATAGCTCGGACTTAAAAACAAATAGCGGGGACTTTAAAACTGATTTTGGGGACGGTGAGAGGAAAAAGTGGTGCTTTTAAACGAGGGAAAAGCGTTGCGGCGCTCCGCGCTACCCGTTCGCAGACAGCCGAGTGCCTATCGCCGGCCAATAAATAAAACGCGTATGCCCCGGGGGCGCGGCGGCCTCCGGGGCATAGGTATGGAAAATGTGGCAGGCAGACTGTAAGCCGGGTTCTGTGCGCCCCGGGAGGGGGCGTGTCCGTCATTTATCCGCGCCGCCCGTCGCCGAGCGGCTGTATCGTCCTACCCTCCGGCGCGTTCCTTAAGGAACCGGGGCGGGCAACCCCGTGGCGCCGGTTTACATGGACTTTCAGCATCCGAGGTGCACGGCACGTTTGTCGCCAAACGCCCGGTGAGCTCTTACCTCACCTTCTCACCCTTACCTCGCGCGGTCTTACGGCCGCGTGGGGCGGTTGTTTTCTTCTGCACGACTATGCCCTTGCGGACATCTTCCCATTAAGAAGCGGATTGCCCTGCGCTGCCCGGACTTTCCTCCTGCACCCCGCGGGATGCACGCGACGGACCGTCCGCCTGCCACGCCGCGAAGATAGCCCGCCGCGACGGAAACGGGAAGCCGGGCGACGCGTTTTTTCAGCGCCGGCAGCCGGTGCGCCGCCGGTGCGGAGGCGAGCTGTCCACGCCCGCCGGCGACCGCTTTAAGGCAAGGGGCGGGATGCACATCGGGATTATTTCGTATTTTTGCCGCCGCTAAGCAAAGCCTGAAACCCCGATGAAACGATATGCCTTTCTGCTCGCCGCCCTCATGCTCGCCGTGAGCGCCGCTGCACAGCGCCACGAGGTGCTCGTGCCCGATGTGCGCACGCTGCGCGCCGAGGTAGGGGGACGCGACGTAGTGATGCCTGTCGTCACGTTGGGCTCGGCGGAGCGCCTTCGCGTCTCGTTTGACGACATGACGCACGTCTATCGCCGCTACACCTACCACGTGGAGCATCTCTCCTGGGACTTCAGCCCTTCGACGGAACTGCTGGAGAGCGACTACGTACAAACGACGCGCGACGAAGGGGTGATAGAAGATTACGACGAGAGCATGAACACCACGGTGGACTATACGCACTACAGCCTGACCCTGCCCAACGCGGACTGCCGCCCGCTGCTCTCCGGGAACTACCGCCTCACCATCAGCAGGGAGGACGACGACGGAGAACCGCAGGAGGTGGTGCACATCTACTTCGCCATGGTGGAGGAGAAGGCTACCGTGGCGCTTAGGCCGACGACGGACACGGACATTGACCGCAACGCGGCGCACCAGCAGGTAGGCATGGAGGTGAACCTCGGCAGTCTGCCCCTGCGCGACGCGGCGGAGGACGTGCACGTCGTAGTCATGCAGAACCACCGCTGGGACAACGCCGTCCGGGCGCCTGCTCCGACGCACGTAAACGGCAACCGGCTGGTCTGGGACCACTGCCGCGCGCTCATCTTCCCGGCCGGCAACGAATATCGCGCCTTCGAGATGCTCTCCACCGACGCCCCGGGAATGCACATGGACGGGGTGCACTGGATATCCCCCTTCTACCACGCCACGCTCACGGAGGACGCGCCGCGCAGGAACTACCTGCTCGTCAACGACCGCGACGGCGAGAGCGTTATCCGCAACTGGGAAGACGCCGACGCCGACACGGAGTCAGACTACGCCATGGTGCATTTCACCCTCTCTATGGACGAGTTGCCGGGTGCTACGCTGTACCTGAACGGGCAGTGGACGCACGACCGCTTCACGCCGGAGCTGGCGCTGCGCTACGACACGGCGGCGCAGGCCTACGTGGCGGACGTCCTTATGAAGACGGGGTATTACAACTACCAGTACCTCTCGGTTGACAAAACGGGACGAGGAAGCACTGCGGCCGTAGAGGGCGACTTTTTCCAGACGGAGAACGAATATACGGCGCTGGTGTATTACCGTAAAGCGGGCGACCGCTACTGGCAGCTCGTGGCAACGACAAGTCCCTCATACAAACCCTGAGACAGGATGCAGATGGAAATCTCTCTGGTCACGCTGTGTGACTTTGCCGGCACACTGGCCTTCGCCATATCCGGCATACGGTTGGCTTCGGCCAAGAAGTTCGACCTCTTCGGCGCTTACGTGGTTGGCGTCACGACGGCCATCGGCGGCGGGACGATGCGAGACGTGATGCTGGGGCTTTCCCCTTTTTGGATGAAGAACCCAAGCTACCTCATCTGCTCCGCCGTGGCGCTCTTGTGGGTCATCGTCTTCCGCAAGTTGCTCGTCAGGCAGGACAACACGTGGTTCCTCTTTGACACCATAGGCTTGGCCCTCTTCACCGTGACGGGAATGCAAAAGACGTTGCAGGCGGGCTATCCCTTCTGGACTGCCATCATCATGGGAACCATCACGGGAGCGGGCGGCGGCGTGCTACGCGACGTCTTCATCAACGAAGCGCCGCTCATCTTCCGAAAAGAGATTTACGCCTTGGCGTGCGTCGTCGGCGGCTTGGGCTACTGGGCGGCTGACGCGGCGGGACTGCCCGCTACGGCGAATGCCCTTGTCTGTGCCGGCACGGTAGTCCTCATTCGCCTGCTTGCCGTGAAATATAAGCTCCACCTGCCCGTCTTGAAAGGGGAGAACCAATAGGTTAAAACGGAGCAGCGAAGCAGCAACGGCTTTGGGCAACAAGAAAGCCTTCGGACGCTGCGGACGACAAGGCGTGGAAAACGACGAAACGGACGTTTATCCCGCAGAAATGACTAACTTCGCGCTCGTAGCGCCCACGCCCACACCACGAAACGGGACACGACAGGGCGCACAAGCCCTCACGAAACAACTACATAAGCAATGGAACTGAACATAGCCCTCCTGCCCGGCGACGGCATCGGCCCCGAGATTTCCGCTGCCGCCGTCGGCGTGCTTGACGCCGTGGCCGCAAAATATGGCCACACCTTTTCCTACCACAAAGCCTTGGTGGGCGCCGCTGCCATAGACGCCACGGGCGACCCCTTCCCCCAAGAAACGCTCAAGACGTGCGAGGCGGCCGACGCCGTGCTCTTCAGCGCCGTGGGAGACCCGCGCTTCGACAACAACCCCAACGCAAAGGTGCGCCCCGAGCAAGGACTGCTCGCCATGCGGCGCCGGCTGGGGCTCTTCGCCAACCTGCGACCCATTCGTACCTTCCCGGGGCTGGCTGACAAGTCCCCCCTGCGCCAAGAAATCGTGGAAGGCGCCGACTTCCTCTGCGTACGCGAACTCACCAGCGGACTGTATTTCGGCGAACGGCACGAAGGCGACGACTTCGCCTATGACACAGATTATTATAGCCGCGCAGAAGTGGAGCGCATCGTCCGAGTTGGCTTTGAGCAAGCACGGCAACGCCGCAAGCACCTGACCGTAGTGGACAAAGCCAACGTGCTGGCTTCTTCGCGCCTTTGGCGGCGCGTCGCGGGGGAGATGGAGGCTCAGTACCCCGACGTGAAGACGGACTACATGTTCGTGGACAACGCCGCAATGCGCCTAATCGCCGAACCGACGTTCTTCGACGTTATCGTGACGGAGAACATGTTTGGCGACATTCTGACCGACGAGGCCAGCCAGATAAGCGGCTCCATGGGGTTGCTTCCGTCTGCATCTTTGGGCGAGAAAACGCCCCTCTTCGAGCCGGTACACGGCAGCTGGCCCCAAGCTGCGGGGAAAGACATCGCCAACCCGCTGGCGCAAGTGCTCTCGGCCGCTATGCTGCTCGAACACGTGGGGCTGCAAGCCGAAGGCGCTGACGTACGCGCCGCCGTCGACGCCAGCTTGGCCGAAGGCATCCGCACCCCCGACCTACAACTACCCGGCGGGGAGCACTACGGCACGCAGCAAGTGGGACGCTGGCTCAGCCAATGGGTAACAAACAGCCCACAGCGGGCATGAACGAGACAAGAGAAGCACCATTTTTTCGCCCTTTTCGCAATAATTCACAAACGCCGGGCGTTAAGTTAAAAAAACACCGGGACGCGGCAGGCTCTTCTCCCACTACGTCCCGGCGGCAAAAGACCCGGCACAAAATGCTGACGAGGAACGTGAACCGCAGGCAGGAACAGCGCCCCGTGGTGTGCAGGCTGACGCGTGGCGAACGCGTGGCGAAGCGCTGCATCGACGTGGTGTGCGCCGCCGCGGGGCTGATCGTCCTGTCTCCCGTGTTCTTAGTCATCGCTATCGTTCTGCTGCTGCAAGGCAGAGGCAGCGTAATCTACAGCCAAGAGCGCATAGGGCTGGGCGGCAAACCCTTCCGCATCTATAAGTTCCGCACCATGCACGCCGACGCCGAGGCGGAAGGCCCGCAACTGGAACAAGCCAACGACAGCCGCTTGACGCCCACCGGCGGCTTCCTGCGGCGACACCATCTCGACGAGTTGCCACAGCTTTGGAACGTGCTGAAAGGCGACATGTCCATGGTAGGCCCCCGCCCGGAACGCCAATACTTCATAGACCGCATCATGGAGCACGACCCACGCTACAAATACCTATTCCAAGTGCGCCCGGGCGTCACTTCGGAAGCTACGCTATACAACGGATACACCGACACAATGGACAAGATGCTCGAACGCCTGAACATGGACTTGCGATACTTGGAAACGGCAAGTCTCTGGCAGGACGCGACCATCATGGGCAAAACGTTGTGCGCTTTAGTTTAACCCGAACGAAACATGAAGATAATACGCTCCCTTCTATTTCTCGCTCTCTTGGCACCCCTCGCGGCTATCGCCCAGTCGTCGATGACGGATAGCCAGATAATGGACTATATCATCTCGGAAAACGCGCGCGGAGCTTCGCGCTCGCAGATTGTGACCAACCTGATGCAGCGCGGCGTCACCGTAGATCGCATCCGCAAACTGCGGGACAAATATGAAAAGGAGAAAAACGGCGACGTCCTGGGTGCACAAAACATTACAAGCGGCACGGGAAAGGAGCAGACGCGCCTACGTAAGAACAACGGGAAGAAACGCTCGGACTACGAAGAGAAAGACGCCAATGCAGACAACTACCGCCGCCGCCGCTTGCAGAGCGACATCGACGATGACTACCCGACGGAGCGCGACAAGGAGAACTATCGGAAAAGACAAGAATACCAGCTCGACGAAGAGCTGGACTTCGTCCTTCCCGACTCTTTGGAAATGTATGACGACATCATGGGGCGCGAGCGCAAGCCAAAGGGACGCGAAGTCTTCGGCCGAAACATTTTCAACAATAAGAAGCTGACGTTTGAGAGCGACATGAACGTCGCCACGCCGCGCGACTACCGCCTTGGACCGGGCGACGCCGTCTTCGTGGACGTCTGGGGCGCTTCTACAAAGACTTGGCAGACAACTGTCTCGCCCGACGGCGACATTGACTTAGAGGGATACGGTCCTGTTCACGTAGGTGGCATGACGGTGAACGAAGCTAACAAACAGCTACGCAACACTGTCGGTCAGCACTACGCCAGTAGCAACATAAAGCTCAGCGTTGGCCAGACGCGCACCATAACCGTGAACGTCATGGGTGAGGTTAAGACACCGGGTACGTTTACCCTGTCAGCCTTTGCCACCGTTTTCCACGCGCTTTACATGGCGGGCGGGACGAATGAAATAGGCACGCTGCGTAATATAAAGGTGTACCGCGGCGGCAAAGAGATTAGCACGTGCGATATCTACGACTATATCCTGAACGGCCGTATGACGGGGAACGTTAAGCTCCAGAGCGGCGACGTCATCGTCGTCGGGCCATACGAGGCCTTGGTCTGCGTGACGGGCAAGGTAAAGCGACCCATGTATTATGAGATGAAGCGAAACGAGAGCGTGGGGACGCTGATAAAATATGCCGGCGGATTTCGCGGCGATGCGTACCAAGGTGTCGTTCGCCTTATCCGGAAAGCCGGCGGCCGGCTAAGCGTATATTCCATAGACGAGTTTGAGCGCAATGGCTTTCAGCTGGCCGACGAGGACTCCGTGAGCGTGGACAGCACATTGGAGCGCTACGCTAACATGGTGGAGCTGAAGGGCGCCGTGTTCCGCCCCGGCATGTACCAAATGGACGGAACCATCACCACGGTGCGCCAGCTGCTGGAAGCTGCGGGCGGACCGACGGAAGACGCCTTTACAAGCCACGCCGTGATGCACCGACGCCGCGAGGACAGAACGATGGAGGTGATTAGCCTCGACGTGCAAGGCCTTATGAACCACACCGTCGTTGACCTCGCCCTGCAAAATGAGGACGTCATCTTTGTACCCTCGAAGAAAGACATGCAAGAGGAGAAGACACTGACCATATCGGGCGAGGTCGTTTATCCGGGCGTGTACGACTACGCCAAAAACATGACTTTGGAGGACTTTATCCTTCAGGCGGGCGGGCTAAAAGATGCTGCCTCTTTGGTAAAAGTGGACGTCTCCCGCCGTTTGCGCGACAACAAGGCAACAAGCATCCCTGACAACATTGCCGAGAGTTATACCTTCTCCCTGCGCGACGGTTTCGTCGTAGATGGACAGGAAGGCTTCATACTGGAGCCGTTTGACGAGGTCTTCGTGCGCCGCAGCCCCGGCTATGTGGAGCAGCAGCACGTTACGGTAGAAGGCGAAATCGCCTTTACGGGCGAATACGTGCTGACCCGCAAAGCCTCACGCCTCAGCGACCTCGTGAACCATGCCGGCGGTCTAACCAAGTATGCCTATACGCGCGGCGCACGTCTGGAGCGCAAACTGACGCCCGAGGAGCGGATAAAGCAGCAAACGATGTATCGCATCATTACGGCCAGCTCCGAAGACTCCACAAGCCTTGCCAAAGTGCAACTCGGCGACACGCGCACCGTGGGTATCAACCTGGACTTGGCCATCGAGGAGCCGGGAAGCCAGTGGGACATCGTGCTGCAAGAAGGCGACAAGCTAATCATTCCCCAGTACAACAACACGGTGTCCATCAACGGCGAAGTGATGTATCCGAACACGGTAGCCTATACTGAAGGCCAGAACCTGAGCTACTACATCAACCAAGCGGGTGGCTTCGGGCAACGAGCGCGCACCAAGAAGGTCTTTGCCGTCAATATGAACGGCACCGTGACGCGTGTAAAGTCAAAAAAGGATATTACGCCCGGTTGCGAAATTATCGTCCCTGCCAAGTCGCGCCGCAAGGGTATGAGCTTGGCCGAGATACTTTCGCTGAGCACCATTGGCGTAAGCATGGCCAGCGTCATTGCTGCCCTCGTGAAGTAGGCGTCCGCAGTAGCGCCTAATAGAAGAAGCCCCCGCAGCTGTCATTCCCAACAGCTGCGGGGGCTTTCCGTTTTAGGGTCACGCCACAGGCGTTTTTCGTTGCTTGGCGCGGCGCAAGAGCCATTTTATCAAGTAGAGGCGGTAGCGAATCTTGAAGCCCAGCGTCGTGGTGTGCTGAAAGCCGCCGCTACTGGCGTTGGCGTCGTGCCTACGATAGCTCACCAGTTTCTCGTCCGTCACCTTCACGCGGAAAAACGTCATCCCCACCATCGTAATCCAGTTGTCGTGCGTACTCATATAGTGGTTAGGCGGGAAGGGCAACGCCTTGTCGCGCAGTTCTCGGCGGAAAGCCAAGCAGCAGCCCAAGAAGCTGAAGCGCACGAGGTTTGGCAGGAAGCCGCGGTGCGAATGGCGCATCTCGAAGAACGAGTTGAAGAGCAGCTTCCCTTCTCTGTCCACGATGTCTGCGTCCGAAATGACCAGCGAATACTTCTTAAGATACTCCAAGCACGTCTTTACCTTTTCCGGCTTCCACACGTCGTCTTGGTCGGAAAGGAAGATATAGTCTCCCTTAGCTTCGCGCAGCGCGTTCTCGAAGTTTGGCGTGTAGCCGTGCTCACCCCGGTTCTGCACGATGCGGACAATGGGTGAACGGAAGGCACGTATGTATTCCAAGGTGCGATCCGTGGAGCCGTCGTCAGAGACTATCACCTCGTCCTCCGCACTCAGCTGCGCGAGGATAGAGGCCATCTGTTCGCGGATGAACCTTTCACCGTTGTATGTCGCGATGCATACGGAAATCATTGCATTTGTCAATCTTTAGGCTTAAGAGCCGGGCAGGGACGCAGGCCGTCTCGGATGCCGCGCGCCATCTGCCGCCATATAGCCCGTCCGTCGCGGAGGACGAAGGGGAAATAGCCAAAGCGCAACAGCGCCTTCACGCCCTTGAATAGCTTGAAGCGAGCAGGCACATAACCTCGACGCATGAGCCACAGCAGGTTGCGGTACTGATAGTAGTACCTGAACGGCGCGGAGACCAAGATGACGTGGCGCCCCAGGCGCAACTGCCTTTCTCCCACGTGGTGCTCCAGGCTTACGCGGTTTGTCAGCCCGCACATGTAGTCCTTCTGCCGTGCGCGCCAGCACCACTCGCAATCTACGAAGTCGATGAACAAGCGCTCGTCGTTCAAGCCCACGTCCTCCAACGCCTCGCGCCGTAGCAGACTGCCGGAAGCGATAATCTCACGTTGCGGAACGAAGCCTTCCTGCGCCGCCGGCGCCCGATGGACGACCGAGCCGTAGCGCACACCCGTCATCTTGTCCACCACCGTGGGGCCAAGCACGGCCAGGTTGGGCTCGAAAGCCCGTATGCGCTCCATCTCGCTTCGCATCCGGCACGGGTAGTCGTCGGGGTAGTCGCTGTCCTGGTCGAAGAGCAGGATGTAGCGCGTCTCCTCACGCGCCAACAGGCGTCGCATGCCTACATTTTGCGCCGTGGCAATGCCGCAGTTCCGCCCAAGGGAGACGTAGTCCATCCGCCCCACTTTGTCGGCCGGGAAGGAGCGTGCAGCCGAGTTGTCCACAACGACGCCGGGCGCCAGCTGCGAGATGCGGCGCACGCGTGCCAACTCCTCGGCTGAGGGGTTGAACAGCACAATGACTATTCCTATTTCCCCCGTTCCGTACATAGGCCTGCCCTTTCTCCGTGCAAAACGGCACAAATTTAAGTATTATTTAACGTCCGGACAAGCCCCTCCCCTAACCTTTTCTTCTCCCCCGCGATGCCGCAACTCCTCGGCGCGCCTTCACAGGTGCTTGCAGCTTAGCCATATAGACGTCCTTTCCTCATACGAAGGCACCGCATGGGCAGACAAGTCGAACGCTATTTCTTGTAGCTCGGACGTCGCTGCTCGTAAGTCCGACCTATGAGCTGACAAGTCCGACCTATGAAACGATAAGTCGGACATATGATTTAAATAAAGAAAAGCCTTTCTGATTAAGCTATACCAGAGGGAGAAAGTTTGGGAGCAAAAGCGGCACGGCCACCACGGCCGAGCGGACAACATTGTACGAGATAAATTTGGCCGGGCAGGGGGAAACCGCTACCTTCGCATGAATTCTAAACGAAACCACTTAACACGTAACCTCCCAAACATGCCACAGCGGAAACCTAAAGCGCCACGCCGGAAAGCAGACCAGCGGCGAGAAGCACACCCCGCCGTGAGCGCCGCGCCGAACGTGGCGTCCCGCGCGGCGCACCGGCCGCCGCAACTGCCCAAGGCGTGGCAGGCCGACCTGCGCCAAGCCGTCAGCGTGATGCGGCAGGGGGGCGTCATCCTCTACCCCACCGACACCATCTGGGGTTTAGGGTGCGACGCTACAAACCCGGAGGCCGTGGCGCGCATCTTCGCCATCAAGCGGCGACAGGAAGCGAAGGCTCTCATCGCCCTGGTGGACAGCGAAGGCACGCTGCAGCGTTACGTGCGCGACATGCCCGCCGTGGCATGGGACATCATAGACCTCTCTACGCGACCCGTCACCCTCATCTACGACGGAGCGTGCAACTTGGCGCCCAACCTGCTGGGCGCAGACGGCAGCGCGGGCATCAGAATTACCCGGGAGCCCTTCTCCCGGCAACTGTGCTACCTCATGCACCGCGCCGTAGTCTCCACCTCGGCCAACGTGAGCGGGCAGCCCGCTCCGCGCGCCTTCAGGGAGATACCGGAGGAGATTATCCGCGCCGTGGACTACGTCTGCACGTCGCGCCGCACGGAGAAAAGCACGCCGCCCGCCAGTTCGGTGGTCAAAGTGGGCAGTGGCGGCCTCGTAAAAATCATTAGGGAATAACACGCCAACGATGCCCGCCCTTCTGAAACGCATAAACCTCTGGCGGCTGCGCCATCTGACGCCCCGCCAGTTCCTACTCCTGCTGGCCTTTGCCGCCGGAGCGGGCGCAGCGTTGGCGGCACAACTGCTGAAATGGCTCATCAGCCACATAGAATTTCTCCTGACGTACCAATTCGACGTTACGCGGGCGCAATGGCTTTACCTCGTCTATCCCTTTGTCGGCATCCTGCTCTCAGCCCTCTTCATCCGCTACGTCGTGCGCGACGACATAAGCCACGGCATCACCAAGATACTCTACGCCATCAGCCGCAAGCAGGGACGCATCCGTCTGCACAACTGCTGGTCCAGCGTGATAGCCTCCGCGCTGACCATTGGCTTTGGCGGCTCCGTCGGTGCCGAGTCGCCCATCGTCCTGACGGGCTCGGCCATTGGCAGCAACCTGGGCGAAGCCTTTAAGTTGCAGCACAAGCAGCTCATGTTGCTCATAGGCTGCGGCGCAGCGGCTGCCATAGCCGGCATCTTCAAGGCGCCCATTGCCGGCGTCGTCTTCACCATGGAGGTGCTGCTTCTGGACCTGACGATGTCCTCCCTGCTACCCCTCCTCGTCGCGGCGCTGACGGCCACCTGCGTCACGTATGCCCTCACAGGCACGGACGCCATGTTCAACTTCCACCTGGAAAATCCCTTCGTCGTCGAGCGCATACCTACAAGCATCCTGCTGGGTCTGCTCTGCGGCTTCCTCTCGCTCTACTTCACCCGCATGATGAACCGCCTCGAACAAGTCTTCGGGCACATACGGAGCCTCTACGGGCGGGTGGCACTTGGCGGCGCCTCGCTCGCCTTGCTCATCTACCTCTTCCCGCCGCTCTACGGCGAAGGTTACGGCGTCATCGAAACCATCCTGGATGCGGACGGGCAGGCCTTGGGCAAATTGACGGACAACTCACTTTTCTACGGCCACTCCGAACTGCTGCTGTTCTACCTCGGAGCAATCGTCCTGCTGAAGGTCTTTGCCACGACGGCAACCAACGGTGGCGGCGGCTGCGGCGGCACCTTCGCGCCGAGCCTCTTCTTGGGCTGCATCGCAGGCTTCATCTTCTCCAGCATATGGAACATGTATCAGCCGCTGGGTATCTACGTACCGGCCCGCAACTACGCCCTGCTGGGTATGGCGGGCGTGATGAGCGGCGTGTTCCAGGCACCTCTGACCGGCGTATTCCTAATTGCTGAGCTGACAGGTGGCTACGATCTTTTCATACCTCTGATGATTGTCAGCGCAGTGTCGTACATGACCATCCACGTCTTCGAGCCGCACAACATTTACGCCATGCGGCTGGCGCGTAGCGGCGACCTGCTGACGCACCACACAGACCAAAGCATTCTCACGCTGATGTCGCTGGACGCCGTCATCGACACGTCGCGCCCTACCTTAGCTCCGGACATGACCCTGGGGCGGATGGTGAGCCTTATCGCCTCGGAAGGCGGTGAGGACTTTGCCGTGACGGACGGCACGGGGCGACTGCTCGGCATTGTGAACCTGCAGGAAATCCGCAAAGTCGTCTTCCGCAGCGAACTCTACCGCACCTTCACCGTCAGCCAACTCATGCGCCCGCCCGCAGCCGTCCTATCCACCGACGACACCATGCACGCCGTCATGGACAAGTTCCAAGCGACGCACGCCGACGTACTACCTGTCGCGCACCCCGACGGTACGTTCGCGGGCTTCGTAGTTGGGGCGAAGGTATATGCCAGCTATCGCCAGCTAATCAAAGACTTTTCTCAGGAATGACCGAACTATCTTCTTCCGTCTCTACCGCGCCGGCCGCCACGTCCCGGCCGCTTCGCATTATCTACATGGGAACGCCGGAGTTTGCCGTAGCGCCGCTGCACAGCCTGCTTCAGGCGGGCCATAACATTGTTGGCGTCGTCACGATGCCGGACAAGCCCGTCGGCCGCCACCAGGAGCGGCTCACGCCGTCCGACGTAAAGCGCTACGCCTTGGAGCAAGGCCTCCGCGTGTTGCAGCCGGAGAAGCTTAGGGACGAGGCGTTCCTCCGCGAGTTACGGGCGCTCAAGGCTGACCTCCAGATAGTCGTTGCTTTCCGCATGTTGCCGGAGGCTGTTTGGGCTATGCCGCCGCTCGGGACGGTGAACTTGCATGCTGCCCTGCTCCCGCAATATCGGGGTGCCGCACCAATAAACTGGGCAATTATTCACGGTGATGCTGAGACCGGCCTGACGACGTTTTTCATAGACAAAGACATCGATACGGGGCGCATCATTGAGCAGGTGCGCGTACCTATCGCCGAGACAGACTGTGCCGGCGACGTGCACGACCGACTTATGGCGCGCGGTGCCGAACTCATCGTCCACACCGTCGGGCTTATCGCAGCGGGGAAGGCACGTGCCGTGCCGCAGGAGCAGTTTCTCACGTCGGCGCCCTTACTTCCCGCGCCGAAAATCTTCAAAGCCGACTGCCGCATTGCCTGGCGCCGAGGCGTGAAGCACTGCTACGACTTCATCCGCGGCCTCTCGCCGTATCCGGCTGCCTGGACGCACCTCGTCGTAGGCGACAAGACGCAGGTACTCAAGATTTATGCCTCCGAGAAATGCTTCGTACGACCGACTGAACCGCTTGGAACGCTCGTTAGCGACGGTGTGGGCGACCTGCGCGTGGCACTTGCTGACGGCTACCTCGTACTTAAAGAGCTGCAGCTGGCCGGTAAGCGGCGGATGCCCGCAGCTGACTTTCTGCGCGGCTTCCATGGCTTCGACGCTGCGCCCCGTGTGGAATGACGGGGCGCAGATCGCGGCGGATATGCGGCACGACGAAAAAAAGAGGGCGCACTTGAAAACAGGTGCGCCCTCTCTTGTTTTAGCTAATCCCGACTTTTCCGATTATAAAGCCGAGATAGGCTGACTTTGCTTTGGGTTAGTTCGTTTCAGGTAGGTTCGTTCCGGCCTTATCGCCGAGGCCCTTTGCGAAACATCTCTTGTCCGAATTTGTGCTCGGCGTTCATCACGCGCAGGAGCTTACTTGGCGGCAAGATGTGTTCGAATTTGCGGAAATAGCGGGCTTCTATGTCCTGATATTCCTGCCGGAACTTTTTCACCTGTGCCACTATGCGCCGGCAGTCGGCCTCCGTCAGCCGCTCCTTCTCTATGCGCTGCGTGGCACGGTGTATCTTCCCTTGCACATTGCGCTGCTGCTCTTTCATTTCGTGGTAGAGCGGGAAGAAGTCGTGGGCTTCTTTGGGCGTCAGTCCGGCTTGGCGGGTGATGAAGTCCTCCACGTTTTTGCGGAACTCCTTTGGGTTAAAGGGTGGCCGCCCTTTGCGCTGCTGCGGTTGCGGCGGCTGGGGCATTGCGGCCGTGGCGGGTGCAGATAGGCCGAAGAGGCCGGCCAGGGCAAGGGCTGTCAGGAACTTAACGGTCGGTTTCAGTAGCATATCCATAGACTTTTTGGTCGGTCATCATCATGTAGTCGTACACGAGGTCAGCGTTGCTGCTGGCTATCTCGGTTCCGCCGGTCGTCTGTGTGCTTACGCTCTGTGCTGCGTCGGGACGCAGGCTGTCCGTGTGGGCGAAGACAAAGACGAAGGCGGCTACGGCGGCGGCTCCTGCGAGCCAACGGGTGACTATGCGCCATGCGCTACGCTGCGTCGCCGCTTTGGGCGTCACGAGCTCTGCTTGGGCGGTGGGCTTCGGGGCGACAGGCGCGGCGGAAGGCGTTGCCTCGCGCGGCGCGGCGGCCATAGCGTCCACGCGCGCCATGATGCGGGCGGCGAGGTCGTCCGCGTAGCCGGCCGGAACGCGGAACGGGTCTGCTTTATGCGGGAACGTCTTTTCCATGTCTTATTTCTTTAGCCTTTGCCGGGGCTTGGGCTTTGGTTTTACTGGTTTGATGCTTTTCGGGCGGCGGGGTTTAACCTACATCTCTAAATTCTCGATGTAAGCCTTTAGTTTAAGGGTGGCGAAGTGGTAGGAGGCCTTCAGTGCGCCCACGCTGTTGCCCAGCAGTCGGCTCATCTC
Source organism: uncultured Prevotellamassilia sp. (assembly GCA_964641085.1). Classification (GTDB taxonomy): domain Bacteria; phylum Bacteroidota; class Bacteroidia; order Bacteroidales; family Bacteroidaceae; genus Alloprevotella. The sequence continues at coordinate 25,346 of CAZXJS010000012.1, forward strand.
CTCGTAGGGCATGTTGTCAAAATAGCGCAGGTTGAAGACGAGGCGTTGCTTGTCGGGCAGGCGAGCTATGGCGGCGCGGAACTCGGCTTCCAGCCGGTCTCCGTCGAAGTAGGGGTCGCTCTCCAGCGTGCGGGCGACGTCGTCCGCTTCGCTTTCGAGGGACGTGTGCTCGTGCTGCCGCTTTATAAAGGTCAGCGCCTCGTTCATGGCGATGCGGTAGAGCCACGTGCTGACCTGCGCCTCGCCTCTGAAGTCGTCCAGAGCCTGCCAGGCTTTGAGGAAGGTCTCTTGCATGACGTCGTCGGCGTCATCGTGGAAGAGCACGATGCGTCGTATCTGGCGGTAGAGGCGTGGCGTGTAGAGTCTTACCAGTTCGGCGAAGGCTTCGCGGCGCGTTGCGGGGTCGCGCAGGCGTTGTGTAAGGTCGTGCGTTGCGGCGCTCATGCTCTGGGGTGTAGCTACGCAAACGGCCTGGCGGGCTGCAGGGGGCTGTTGCCCTGCTGCTGCCCGCCAGGCCGCATGTCGGTGTGGGTCAAAGTACGGAAATTTTGCGTACGGTCTTCCCTACTTTCACGATGTAGCATCCGCGACTGAGGGAAAGGTCCCAAGCTTGGTCGCCGGCCGTTATCTTCGCGCTGAAGACGCGGACGCCGGTGACGTTATATACTTCAAGGGTCAGCCCGGCGCCGTTCTGCACGCGCAGGCGCGAGCCGCTGATGGTCACCGTGGGTGCCGGCGCTTCGGCCACGATGCCGACATCGGGCACTTCGGCCGTAGGCTCTGCTGCCACGGCGGGGAGGGCGAACAAAGCGCCGAAAAGGGTCAATAGAAGTATGTGTTTCCTCATGCGTTGCGGTTTTTAAGTGACTATCTCGCCGCCAAATGCGCGGGCGGCGGACTCCCATCTGCGGCAAAGATAGGCAGTTAATCGTAAATGCCCAAGCCTGCCGCTTCTTTTTCACTTTTTTTTTCGTAGTCGGGAAAATTTTGAAAATAGCCGGGAGGTAATCGCCGGCAACGACGAGGAATTCGTTTTTTAGTCGGGGCTAATTAGAAAGAAGTCCGAGCTGTTGATTTATAAGTCCGACCTATTCGTTCGTAGGTCGGACTTAGTTTTTGTCCAGCCACGGGTGTACAATTGTCCAGCCACGGGTGTACAATTGTCCAGCCACGGTTGTACAATTGTACAGCCACGGCTGGACAAAACATAGGTGCCGACTGTTTTTAAATACGTGCCGACTGCATTCAATTACGTGCCGACTATTATTGGTTTTCTCCCCACCTTTATTTAATTAAGCCTTATCGTTTTAGGCTAAAAGCCTTCAAGTATCGCTTACGCCGAAGAAGTCGGCGCTTCGCGTCGGGTTGGGAAAGCCCGGGCGGGAGGTGGAAGCGCCTTTGCCGAAGGGGTCGCGGCGCGTCCGGGGAGGGCGGCGCGGGAAAGGGAGGAGCGGCGACGGGAGGCGGGGTTTAGGTCTTTGTAAGGGTATATTATTTTGAAATAGGGAAGTTTAACAAGGGAGGATACGGGCTTTTACCACCAATATGTATATCTTTGCACGCGGCGCGCCGAGGAGGCTCGCCGCTAAACGTAAGCGAATGGAAAGAAGGCTCTTCATGATGGTCGCGCTGTTGGCCTGGCTCGGTGCGACGGCGCAGACGCAGAACAAGTGGACGTTGCAACAATGCTTGGACTACGCCCTGTCGCACAACATACAGATACAAAAGAACCAGGCGTCGGTTCGCTCGGCGCAGATCGACCTGCTGGAGGCGCGGGCGGCGCGGCAGGTGACGCTTGACGCGTCGGCATCGGAGCAGGTGCAGTACCACCCGTTTCAGGAGAGCGCCGGAAGCTACGTGAACGGCGGGAAGGCGACGTCGAGTTCGAGCAAAGTGACGGAGAGCGGGAGCTACGGCATCAACGCGTCGTGGACGCTGTGGGACGGGCAACGAACGAAGTACAATATACAGAACGCGCAGCTCGCGCAGGCCATTGCGGAGACGTCGAGCGCCGTCACGGCGAACAGCCTTCAGGAGCAGATAGCGCAGCTGTACGTGCAGATACTCTACACGCAGGAGGCGCAGAAGGTGAACGCGGAGCTGCTGAGCCAGGACAAGCAACTGTACGAGCGGGGCAAAGCCTTCGTGGAGCAAGGGCAGATGTCGCAGGCGGACCTGGCGGAGCTGGAGGCGCAGGTGAGCTCGGCAAACTACGACTTGGTAAACACGCGGACGCAGGTGGACGACTACCTGTTTCAGCTGAAGCAGCTCCTGGAGCTTAACCCGCTGGAGGAGCTGGATGTGGTCGATGTAACGCCGGGCGACTCGCAGGTGCTGGCGCCCATTCCGGCTCGGGCTGAGGTTTACGAGGCGGCGCTGCGCACGCGGCCGGAGATGCGGCAGGCGCAGCTGGCCATTGAGCAGAACCAGCTGGCCACGAAGATAGCGCGGGCGAACCGTATGCCGACGGTGGGGCTGACCGGTAGCCTGGGCGACAGCCACATGAGCGGCTCGCAGAACAACTTCTTCAACCAGATGAAGCAAAACCTGAACGCCGTGGTAGGCGTGTCGCTCTCCATCCCCATCTTAGACAATCGGAAGGCGAAGAGCGCCATAGAGCGGGCACAGGTGAACGAGCTGACGGCACAGCTGGATCTGCAGGACACGCAGAAGAGCATCTGGAAAAGCGTGGAGAGCTACTGGCTCAACGCCGTGAACAACCAGGAGAAGTATAGCGCGGCGCAGGTCAGCGTGATGAGTGCGCAGACAAGCTACGACATGCTGCGCGAGCAGTTTAACGTGGGACTGAAAAACATCTCCGACCTGCTGCAAGGACGCTCTAAATTGCTACAAGCCAAGCAGACGATGCTGCAAGACAAATATACGGCGCTACTGAACTTGGCATTGCTGAATTTCTACGCCGGAGCGCCCATCACGTTCTGAGCGCGGCGCCGTAGAGGGCAGGTAAAACGAACGGAAACGACTACACATTATTATAATATGGCAACACAAACAACCGGGGCGGAGAAGCAGCCCGACAGCAAGAAGCCAAAACTGAGCGACTACAAGCCGGGAAAGAGCGGCGTAAGGAAATGGATACTCATCCTCGTCCTGCTCATTGCTGCCGCCGTCGCCGCAGTCTTTTTCATGAACCGGAAAGAGAGCGCGACGACGATAGCCTTCGATACGGAGAAGGTGGAGAAAGCCACGATAGGAAACAGCGTGACGGCGACGGGAACGATAGAGGCCGTAAAGACGGTGGACGTCGGTACGCAGGTGAGCGGCATCATCAACAAGATATACGTGGACTACAACTCGCAGGTGAAGCAAGGACAGGTCATTGCCGTGCTGGACAAGACGAACCTGGAGAGCGAACTGACGAGTGCCAAGGCCGAGCTGGCAAGTGCGAAGAGCGACTTGGACTACCAGACGGTGAACCACCGACGGATGCAGACGCTCTATCAGAAAGGCCTCATCAGCGCCAACGAATATGAGCAGGCGCGGCTGGCCATGCAGCAGGCACAGAACACGTACGACTCGCGAAAGGAAAGCGTGACGAAGGCACAAACGAACTTGGGCTACGCCACAATTACCAGCCCCATCGACGGAACGGTGATTAGCAAGGACGTAGAAGAGGGGCAGACGGTGGCATCAAGCTTCAGCACGCCGACGCTCTTCACCATAGCCAAGGACCTGACGGACATGCGCGTCATAGCAAACGTTGACGAGGCCGACATCGGCGAGGTGCGCGAAGGGCAGCGCGCCACGTTCACCGTGGATGCCTACCCGGACGAGACGTTCAACGGCAACGTGACGCAGGTGCGGCAGGAAGCAACGACGGACAATAACGTGGTGACGTACGAGGTCGTCATCTCCGCCCCCAACCCCGACCTGAAGCTGAAACCCGGCCTCACGGCGAACATTACCATCTACACGCTGGAGCAGAGCGGCATCGTCAGCGTGCCCACAAAGGCACTGCGCTTCACGCCGACGCAGGAGACCGTGGGCAAGGGTTACAAGATAGTGGACTGCAAAGGGACGCACAAAGTTTGGGTAAAGGAAGGCAACACGCTCCGCGCCTACGCCGTCAGCACGGGCATCACAAACGGCACCCGGACGCAGATAACCAGCGGCATAGCCGAAGGCAAAGAAGTCATCACGGAGATAAAGGCCGCCACAGAGGAGGACGACAGCTCCACGGAGACCACCACGACGGAGCAAAGCCCCTTCGCCCCCGGCCCGAAGAACAACAAGAAGAAATGAGCGCACCCTCCGGAGCCGCAACGGCGGACGAACGGCGCGCACAAGGCATAAGCCAAACCACATGACAGAAGAGAAAAAAGTCATCATAGAGCTGCAAAACGTCAAGCGGCTCTTCCACGTCGGCGACGAGGTGGTGCACGCCCTGCGCGGCGTCTCGTTTAAGATTAGGGAAGGGGAATTCGTCACCATACAGGGGACGTCGGGCTCCGGGAAGTCCACTTTGCTGAACCAGCTGGGATGCCTCGACACGCCGACAAGCGGCGAATATTACCTGGACGGCGTCAGCGTGCGAACCATGAAGCGCAGCGAGCGCGCCGTGCTACGCAACCGGAAGATAGGCTTCGTCTTCCAGAACTATAACCTGCTGCCCAAGACGACAGCCGTAGAGAACGTGGAACTGCCCCTGATGTATAATCCCAACGTATCGGCTCGCGAACGAAGGGAACGCGCCATCGACGCACTGAAACTCGTGGGGCTGGGCGAAAGACTGTATCACAAATCGAACCAAATGTCCGGCGGACAGATGCAACGCGTGGCCATAGCCCGGGCACTGGTTAACGACCCCGCAGTAATCCTGGCGGACGAAGCTACGGGCAACCTGGACACGCGCACGTCGTTCGAGATACTCGTTCTCTTCCAGAAGCTGCACGCCGAGGGGCACACCATCATCTTCGTGACGCACAACCCCGACATTGCGCACTACAGCAGCCGCAACATCTTCCTGCGCGACGGCCAGATACGGGAAGACGTGGTGAACACAAACATCCAATCGGCCGCCGAAGCCCTGGCAAAAATTCCGGTGCCCCAGGACGAGAACTAAGCGAGCACAGCGCGCCCGTCCCGGTCCCGCCCGGCGGGCAGCAAGCAGACAAAGGCCTGAACCATGAACGCTACAAACCTTTTCAAAATAGCCCTCCGCGCCATTGCGGCAAACAAGATGCGCTCGTTCCTGACGATGCTCGGCATCATCATCGGCGTGGCCTCCGTCATAGCCATGCTGGCCATCGGCCAAGGCTCGAAGAAGAGCATCCAACAGAACGTATCGGAGATGGGCTCCAACATGATCATGATACAGCCCGGCCAAGACAACGGCCCGGGCGGTGCGCGGCAGGAAGCCAGCAGCATGGAGACGCTTAAACTGAAGGACTACGAAGCCATCAAGGAACAGTCGAAATTCATCTCCTCCATAACGCCCTCCGTGCGCTCGTCAGGCCAGTTTATCAACGGGAACAACAACACGCCCTCCACACTATACGGCATTTCAAACGACTACTTAGACATCAGACAGCTCAAGATAGAAGACGGCGAAACGTTCTCCGACGACGAGATAAAGACGGCCGGCAAGGTGTGCATCATAGGCAAGACTGTAGCCGACAACCTCTTCACCAACGGCGAAGACCCCATTGGCAGGGTAATACGCTTCAACCAGACACCCTTCAGAATAATAGGCGTACTGAAGTCAAAAGGCTACAACTCCTTCGGGCAGGATCAGGACGACGTGGTGCTGGCGCCCTACACCACCGTGATGAAGCGCATCCTCTCCGTAACCTACCTCCAAGGCATTAACGCCTCGGCCATAACGGAAGACATGACCGACCAGGCCATTGAGGAAATCACCCAGATACTACGCGAGAACCACAAGCTCAAAGAAGGCGAAGACGACGACTTCACCATCCGCTCGCAGCAAGAACTGGCGGAAATGATGAACTCGACCAGCGACACGATGACCATACTCTTGCTCTGCGTAGCCTGCATCTCGCTCATCGTAGGCGGCATCGGCATCATGAACATCATGTACGTGAGCGTGACAGAACGCACCCGCGAAATAGGGCTCCGCATGTCCGTCGGCGCACGTGGCATCGACATCCTCAACCAGTTTCTGATAGAAAGCGTTCTGCTAAGCTTTACGGGCGGCATCATAGGCGTGCTGGTGGGCATAGGCTCGGCCTACGGCATCAAGACCTTCGCAGGCTGGCCTATCTACATCCAGGGATGGAGCGTATTACTTAGTTTCTTAGTCTGCACGGCAACGGGCATTTTCTTCGGCTGGTATCCCGCGAAGAAGGCCGCCAACCTCGACCCGATAGAAGCCATCCGCTACGAATAAAGCGCGGTTACAGCGCGACAGCTGGGGGAAACGGCGCAGCAACCGAAAACAAGGAGCGAGCTTTGCCGTTCAAGCGTTTTGCCCTAACTTCGCATTTAAAACAATAGCTAAGATAGTCATGCTTACCATTAAACAAATAACCGACGATACGGAGGCCGTCATCCGCGGCTTAGAGAAAAAACACTTTGGCTCGGCTCGGGAAGCCATCAGCCAAGTACTGGCGCTCGACAACCGGCGCAAGGCGGCTCAGGCAGAGCTTGACGCCCTGCTTTCAAAGCTGAAGGGCATTTCGAAAAGCATAGGCCAGCTAATGAAGGAAGGCAAAGCCGACGAGGCAGCCGAAGCCAAGCGCCAAGTGGCTGACCTCAAAAATCGCACAAAGACGCTGGAAGAGACGATGAAGCAGGCTCTGACCGACCGCACGCAACTACTATATACCATCCCGAACGTGCCCTACCCTGAAGTGCCCGAAGGAAAGGACGCTGCGGACAACGTAGTCGTCAAGGAGGGAGGTGCGCTCACGGAGCTGCCGGAGAACCCGCTGCCCCACTGGGAGCTGGCTAAGAAGTACGGGCTTATAGACTTCGACCTCGGCGTGAAAATCAGCGGGGCGGGCTTCCCCGTCTATACCGGCCAAGGTGCGCGGCTGCAACGCGCCCTGATAAACTTCTTCCTCGACGAGGCGCGCGCAGCGGGCTATACCGAAATCATGCCCCCGGCCGTTGTGAACGCCGCCAGTGGCTATGGCACGGGACAGCTGCCCGACAAGGAAGGGCAGATGTACCACTGTGAAGTGGACGACCTGTACCTAATCCCGACGGCCGAGGTTCCCGTGACGAATATATACCGCGGAGAAATCCTTGACGAGAAGCAGCTGCCCATCAGGAACTGCGCCTACACCGAGTGTTACCGCCGCGAGGCCGGCAGCTACGGTAAAGACGTCCGCGGCCTAAACCGGCTGCACGAGTTCTCCAAGATAGAGCTGGTCTGCATCGACACACCCGCCCACTCGCGCGACTGTCACCGCGAGATGCTCACCCACGTGGAAGGCTTGCTGCGGAAGCTGGAGCTGCCCTACCACGTTCTGCTGCTCTGCGGCGGCGATATGAGCTTTACCTCCAGCATTTGCTACGACTTTGAGGTATATAGCGAGGCACAGAAGCGCTGGCTCGAAGTAAGCTCCGTTTCTAATTTTGATACCTACCAAGCTAACCGTCTGCAGTGCCGCTACCGCGACACGCAGGGCAAGATTAACCTTTGCCACACGCTCAACGGCAGCGCGCTGGCTTTGCCCCGCGTCGTAGCCGCCCTGCTTGAGGACTTCCAAACGCCCACCGGCATCCGCATACCTAAGGCGCTTCAGCCTTACATGGGTACGGACAGAATAGTCTAAGGCCTACGGGGCGCGCTGCCCCGTAGCCACACACCAAAACTGCAACGATGCGGATTTTGTCCTTAGACTATGGCCGCCGCCGCACGGGAGTCGCCGCTACGGATCCCGAGCAAATCATTGCCAACGGCCTCACGACGGTGGACACGCCCAAGTTGCTCTCGTGGCTGGCCGACTACTTCAGCCGCGAAGCCGTGGAGCGCGTCGTCATCGGCCTGCCCGTGCAACCTAACGGGCAGCCCTCCGAGAATCAGTCCCGCGTGCGCGCCTTCGCCGCCCGTTTCCGCAAAGCCTTTCCCCAAGTGCCTCTCGATTTCTACGACGAGCGCTTCACCAGTGTGCTGGCTCATCAAACTATGCTTTCCGGAGGCCTTACCAAGACGAAGCGGCGCGACAAGGCCTTGGTCGACGAAATCAGCGCCTGCATCCTACTGCAAGACTACATGGAGCGGCGCCACAACCTCTCCCACCCTTAACCCCAAAGAACCATGATATTACCCATTTATACCTACGGACAGCCCGTCCTGCGCAAGGTGTCGGCTGACATCCCCACCGACTACCCGGATCTGAAGGAGCTCATCGCAGATATGTTCGAGACGATGCGTAAGAGCGACGGCGTAGGCCTTGCCGCTCCCCAGATAGGCAAGCCCATCCGCCTCGTCGTCATCACGCTCGACGTGCTGAAGGACGATTTCCCCGAGTATGCCGATTTTAACCGCGCCTACATCAATCCCCACATTCTCGAAACGGACGATAGCGAGACGACGTCCATGGAGGAAGGCTGCCTGAGCATCCCCGGCATCCACGAGCCCGTGCGCCGGCCTACCCGCGTTCACGTCAGCTACCTCGACGAAGACCTTAAGCCGCACGACGAGTGGGTAGATGGTTACCTGGCACGCGTCATGCAGCACGAGTTCGACCATCTTGACGGCGTACTCTTCACCGACAGGCTGTCGCCCTTCCGCAAGCAGCTCATCAAGAAGAAGCTCGACCAGATGCGGCGCGGCAAGTTCTCCTGCGCCTACCGCGTGAAGCCTCTGCGCTGACCATGGTGCGCGCCGCCCTTGCCTTGTTCCTAAGTCTGGCTTCCCTCTTCGGCTCGGCACAAATCAACGTCGAAGCTGTGGCTGAGAACGCCCGTCAAGCGCTCAGCCGCGACGACAATGTCACGGCGCTGGCGTGGCTCAACCTCGTCTTGCAGGCACGCCCCACCTACGCCAGGGCATATTACTATCGCGCCTACGCCCACTTCAACCTCTCAGACTACCCTGCCGCCGTAGCCGACTGCGACAGTTCCATCCAACTCAACCCCTTCCTCGTAGAGGTGTATCGCTTTCGCGGACTATGCCGCCTCCACACGAGCGACTGGCGCGGTGCCGCCTCGGACTACGCCCGTGTCCTCACGGAGAAGCCGACTGATGAGAGCGCTCTCTTCAATAGCGCCATCTGCCTGCAACGCCTCGGCCGGAGCGACAGTGCCGCCCTGCGCGTCACGTCACTCCTCCGCCGCAATCCCAACTTCCGCCGCGGCTGGCTCTTTAAGGCGCAGCTGGCGTTGGAACGTAGCGACACGCTCTCGGCACTTGCCCTCATGGACACGGCCTTGGACATCCAGCCCGCCGACCCGCAGACGTGGCTCTTTAAGGGGCAGTATGCCATGCTCCACGGCCGCTACGTCACGGCTGACAGTTGTCTCTCCGTCGCCCTGCACTACGACAACCGGCGCGCCGCCTGCTATGCGCTGCGTGGCGAGTGTCGTCGCCGCCTCGGCCTCACCGCAGCGGCCGAGGCCGACGAACAGCGGGCGCGACAGCTTCAGCGCGAAGGCCAGGCCGAGCAGCGACCGGCTGACGACTCCGCAGAGCCGCTGAAGGCTCCCCTACCCTCCGACCTCGGCCTCAAAGCGCCCACCGGACTGCCCACGCGACGGCCGAAGTAGCCCGCTTCAATAAGAGTAGCACACCTTATTATATTATACAGCAACGGGCGCGCCCTGCCAACCTCCCTTGGCAAGGCGCGCCCGTTTTTTGTGTCCGGGGCAGCCTGCTGACTCACACCTCGGCGTTCACGTAGAGGTAGCGCTTGATGCTACGCTTTGGCGTCTTCTCAAATTCCTCCTTTCGGATGCTGATGCCTGAAAGCTTCTCGTAGCTGTTCAGCACGAGGTTCAAGTCGCGGCGATTCTGCTCCATCTGAGCTTGAAGCATTGCCTCGTCCAAGCCTTCCCGTTGCGCTTCCTCGTAGTCCGGATAGACGAGGCCGTAGAGCCGGTCGCCTTTCTGGATTACTACGCTCTCGGAAACGTAGGGCATCGTGTTCAGCTTGTCCTCTATCTCTTCCGGGTAGATGTTCTGCCCGTTGGAACCCAGGAGCATGTTCTTCGAGCGGCCGCGTATGTAGAGCCGGCCCTCCGCGTCGACTACGCCAAGGTCGCCCGTGTGGAACCAGCCGTCCTTGTCAATAGCCGCCGCCGTAGCTTCCGGGTTCTTGTAGTAGCCCAGCATTACGTTGGCGCCCCGCACGAGCACCTCGCCCACCACGTTCTCCGGGTCGGGCGAATCTATGCGCATTTCCATGTTAGGCACAATCTTTCCGCACGAGCCTTTCGGTATGGTGTGCCAGTCTTCGTAGGAGATAATCGGTGCGCACTCCGTAGCGCCGTAACCCACCGTGTAGTTGAAGCCTATCCGGTGCAGGAGTTCCTCTATCTCGCTATTGAACGCAGCGCCGCCGATGATTATCTCGTAGAAATTCCCGCCGAAGGCCTCCACCAGCTGCGTACGGATGCGCTGGCATATCTTGTCGCTGATGACCGGCAGGCGCAGCAGCACCTTCATGCTCGGTGTTTGCAGCTTGGGCAGCACGGCCTTCTTGATAATCTTCTCTATGATGAGCGGCACGGCAATAATAAGGTCCGGCTTGATGTCCGCGAAGGCTTGGAAGATAACGCGCGGCGACGGCACCCGCGTAAGGAAATACGTGTGCGTCCCCCGTATGAACTGATACAGGAACTCAAACGCCATGCCGTACATGTGCGCCAGCGGCAGGATGGTGATGAATTTGCTGCCGGCCGAGATGTGCTGCGACATGACTTGGTCGGCAAAAAACATGTTCGACCACAAGGCGCGGTAGGGTATTAAGACGCCCTTCGAGTTGCTCGTCGTACCGCTCGTATAGTTCAGCACGGCCAGTTCCTCGGGGTCGGTAGCCGGACGGTAGTGCACGTGCTCTTTGCGGAAGTACTTGGGAAATTTCTCGCCGAACTTCTTATTCAGCGTCTCGCGCGCCTCGGTCAGTCGCTCCGAGCGACTGACGAGCAGGCTGTAGTCCGCAATGTTGATGATGCCTTCCAAATGCGGCATCTTCTCGGCCTCCAGCGTGGGCCATACTTGGTCGCCCACGAATAGCAGGCGCGCGTCGGAGTGGTTCACTATGTCATGAACCTGCGGCGCTTTGAACTCATGCAATATGGGCACAGCCACGGCACCATAAGACAGGATAGCCAAGAACGATGCCGCCCAAGCGCTACTGTTGCGCCCGCATAGCGCCACCTTGTCGCCTACTTGCAATCCCGCATTCTCGAAGAGGATGTGCAACTTCTCTATCTTCCGCGCCACGTCGTGGTATTGCAACGTGATGCCCTGGTAGTCTGTCAATGCGTCCAAGTCCCAGTGGTCCTTGATACTTTGCTCAAAACGAGCTACGAAATCGCTATACTGATTCATCTTACTGAAGAGTGTGTTTACTTCCCTCCGATGTGCCTGCTATCGGTCTTTCTTTGGCACAAAAGAGCCTCGGAGTGTGCAAAAGTACGCCTTTTTTACGAGAGTGCCCGTATTGCAGATATAAAAATCGCACATTTCGCGCCAAAATGGGTAATTACGGTTCCTTACCCGACGCTTACCACGCACGCTAAGCGCTTCAGTCCTTTATAAGTCCGACTTGTCAGCTGGTAAGTCCGACTTGTCAGCTGGTAAGTCTGACCTGTCAGCTGATAAGTCCGACCTGTCAGCTGGTAAGTCCGACCTGCCAGCTGGTAAGTCCGACCTGCCAATGGATAGCTCCAAGGTGCTACAGATTTTCCCGCAAAGAGTAAGGGGCAAGCCTTCCATGCAAGGAAGCCCCCGCCGTGCCGCCGACAGAAAAGGTCGGCGGCACGTGGCGGCACGGGATTTTCTTCGTAAGTTTGCAAGCGTAAAAAAATGAGAGCAAGCCTGCTTGCGCGGGCAACGAGCCTGCATGCCAAGCGAGCGGACGTATAACGCCGGGCTGCAAGCTTGCCGGCCTACGGAAGTAGCCCAAAACCCTACGACAGCATGGAAGGATTTATCAAAGTGGCCGCCGCCGTGCCTCGCGTGAGCGTGGCCGACTGTCGCGCCAACACGGCGGAGGTGGAAAGCCTCATGGCGCAAGCCGAGGGGCTTGGCGTGGAGGCGATGTGCTTCCCCGAACTGTGCCTGACGGGCTACACCTGCCAGGACCTATTCTCCCAACAGCTCCTGCTCGACGCGGCCGAAGACGCCCTGCTCCGCCTGGCCGACTTCAGCCACAACTTGCGCGTCACAGCCATTGTGGGATTACCCATAGCCTGGGAGGGACAGCTCTTCAACTGCGCCGCCGTGCTTCAAGGCGGCAAGGTGCTGGGCCTCGTGCCGAAGACTTTCATCCCCTCCTACAAGGAGTTCTACGAGGGGCGCTGGTTCAGTAGCGCCACGAGCCTCGGGGCGGGGCAAACCCTCTTCTTCCGTGGCCAGCGCGTCCCCCTCGGCGCGGGGCTCGTCTTTCGTACGCCGCGTTTCAACTTTGGCGTGGAACTGTGCGAAGACCTGTGGGCACCCGTGCCGCCCAGTAGTCGGCTCACCCTGCAAGGTGCGGAAATCATCTTCAACCTGAGCGCCTCGGACGACCTCGTGGGCAAACACGCCTACCTGGAAGCCCTCGTCTGCGGCCAAAGTGCACGCTGCCTGGCGGGATACGTCTATGCCGGAAGCGGGCACGGCGAATCTACACAGGACATGGTGTTCGGCGGTCCCACCTTCATTGCGGAGAATGGGCACCTGCTCGCCGAGGGGGAGCGCTTCAGCCTGAAGCCGAGCCTCGTGGTGAGCGAGGTGGACGTGGAGGCGCTGCGCCAAGAGCGGCGCGTAAACACCACGTTCGGCGCCGCAGCGTCCTTGTTGCGCCATAACGAGGCGGGCGCCGCACCGCGCGTAGTGGACGTAGATGCTGCCGTCCTGGCAGAGGCCGACGCCCCGCTGCAACGCCACATTGACCCCCTACCCTTCGTACCCGAGGGCGAAGCGCTGACGGAGCGTTGCGAGGAGATACTGTGCATACAGAGCGAAGGCCTCATCCGCCGCTTGGAGCATACGGGCGCCAAGGCCGCCGTCCTGGGCATCAGTGGCGGACTGGACTCCACGCTCGCCCTGCTCGTTTGCGTCAACGCCTTCGACCGCCTCGGCCGAGACCGCAAGGGCATTCTCGGCATCACGATGCCGGGCTTCGGCACGACGGGGCGCACCCACGCCAATGCGCTGGCCCTCATGGAGGGACTGGGCGTCAGCCTGCGCGAGATACCCATACGCGACGCCTGCATGCAACACTTCCAAGACCTCGGCATAGACCCCGAGCGCCACGACGTGACCTACGAAAACTGCCAAGCTCGCGAGCGGACGCAGATTCTCATGGACGTGGCCAACCAGGTGGGCGGCCTCGTCGTCGGGACAGGCGACCTGAGCGAGCTGGCCTTGGGCTGGGCCACCTACAACGGCGACCATATGTCGATGTACGGCGTAAACGCCGGCGTGCCCAAGACGCTCGTAAGGCATCTCGTGGCACAAGTGGCGCGCCACTTCGACAATGAAACGGTGAAGCAGGTGCTCCTCGACATCGTGGATACGCCCATCAGCCCGGAACTCGTGCCGGCCGACCCGCAGGGTGACATCGCTCAGAAGACGGAAGAACTTGTCGGCCCCTACGAACTACACGACTTCTTCCTCTACCACACGCTGCGCCACGGAGCGCGCCCGGCGAAGGTGTTCCGCCTGGCCTGCCGCGCCTTCGACGGGACGGACAGCCGCGTAGAGCGCCGAAGCGAAACGGAGATAGTCCACTGGCTCACAGAATTCTACCGACGCTTCTTTGCACAACAGTTTAAGCGCTCATGTCTGCCCGACGGCCCCAAGGTGGGAAGCGTCAACCTCTCGCCCCGCGGCGACTGGCGCATGCCGAGCGACGCCGCCGCCGCCGCATGGCTGGAGGAATGCCGCACGATACAGGACGCCCTGACACCCGCCCCGCTCAACGCGGCAGAAAGCAAAACTCCGCAATCATGAAAGCCGATACACACCGCCCTTACACCCCTTCGCACCGCCGCACAAGCCTACTCGCCCCCCTCATTGCCTTGACGCTGCTCTTCACGTCGGCCGCGAAACCCAAGCCGGGCGAACCGGAGTTTTTCGTACGCACCGTGCCGCAGAAAACGGAAGTGATGCATGGCGACAGCACGCTCGTATCCATCGTCGTCTATACCACAGGCGAGCTGCAAACGCTGACCGCCAAGGACAAGGACGAGCTGGCCATAAAGGGTTGTCGCGTGCGGAAAGTCAGCAACGACGCGCAGCGACACGTCACGCGGGCACGCTACGAAGGGCGCATCTACAACGCCCTCGTCTGGGCGCGCTACGTCGTCAGCTGCGACGAGCTGGGCACCTTCACCGTCCCTGCCCGCACGTTCCAGGCCACCGTGCGCGTCTATCAGCGCGCGGCGAACCCTTACGACAGCTTCTTCGGCCGACGCCGATACACTGACCACAAGCTCAAAGCAGAAAGCCCAAAGGAAAAGCTCTCCTTCATACCGAAGCCCCGGAAAACCACCGAGCAACTCCTCCACGCCAAAGGCTCCGGCGGCGTGCTCTGAACACAGAAGGACAAAGGGAATATTCGGCACTCATCCCCAAACCTGCACAAAACGGGGGAGGAACGACTTCTCCTTCGTTGTCGGTCTGCACAAGATTGACTTTCTGCTGTTGGTGGCTAAGCTACTCGCATACTGGTCGGTAATCCAATGAAAGCTTTGTGCCGCCCACAATAAAATAGAATCCCCGGCTCAAACAGGGTCGGGGATTATTTGGCGTGTGTAGCGGCTGGAAAATCCATAAGGTCAAAATACATGAGGCGGGTGGACAACCTAACGACATCCCCTTGCTTTCCACCGGTATATATAAATTCCTGCTCTGCAGAAGAGAAAAGGAACAAAAAACCGTTCTTTTGGTAAAAACGAAGTACGTCAGGCTCATTCACAGCATCCACAACGATAAAGCGACAACCCGTCTTATTGCTTGGAGCCAAGAACCATTGTTTGATGAAAAGGAGCGCCTCACTGCCTATTCCTTTCCGAGCAAAGTCACGGCTGACGGCCAAACGACCAACAAGCACGCCGGGATACCTGCGCATGTGCTTGTGTGTTCTATGCTTCAAGTAATCACGCCGGCCTCGCGGCAAGTCATACACACGAATGCTATCGTTCGACACAGTGAAAGCGCACACAATCGTCGCCGGGTCGTTTTCCAAGACAAAGCAGTAACTCTTGCCCATCAGATAGTAGGTGAACCGCGCCACGTCTTCGTGAAAGAACTCGTCCAAGTCTTTGCTCCCACAATAAAAGGGCTTACTCGTAGCTATCTTGCTACCGGTAAGCTCTTGGAACAAACAATACTTGTCAAGGAAGCCCATCACCGTGCCATGCCAGACTTGTGCAGGATGTGCTGCATGGACTTATAGGCCGGGGTGTCCTCCAGTCCGGCGAAGCCGCAGAACTTACGCTCCGCCTCGTCGGCGCGAGCCATGAACCGCTCCGCCTCCTTACCTTCCAAGGTGGGAATTGCTTTAATTTCTATTGCCATACTATTCTGTTATTTTGTGCAAAGATAACAAATTGTTACAGAACAAAAACATTGCTTACATTTATAAGGTTTGAGAACCGTCGCAACAGTTTCCTACGTCTCCACGTCCTACGATGCATACCTACATAGAAAAGACGCCCCGCAGATTCCCAAAGGAGACCCTGCGGGGCGTCATAGATTAAAAGGAAAGAACAATATTACTCCATATCACTCCAGAGCGGACTGCCAAAGCCGTAGGAGCGGTTGGTTTCCTCCCGGCGTCGGACGGGTTGCGTCGTCACTTCCTTACTTCCAATGGGATAGCCGCCGGTGGCGTAGGGCGAGTTGACGCCCATATCTAATACCCAAACGGTGGGCTGAACATATCTACGTTTCATGTGCGTGTCTCTTTCGTTAGTTGATATATACCTTTTTCCCGTTTTGGATATAGACGCCGGGCTGCGAGGCTTTCTTCACGCGGCGGCCTTGCAGGTCGTAGCCGTTAGCACCTAAGCCGTCGCCTGTAGCGAGACCGGCCGCCGTAGCAAGACCTGTCGTGCCGTCGGAGCTGAAGTCGAAGCCGCGGATGCCGGCGTCCGTATCGCTAACGAGGTAGGCCTTGTGGGCACCGTTGATGAATGCTCCGCCTTCCGGCGCACCGTAGTAGAAGCCTACCTGCGTGCCGTCGGTGCTGAGCGAGAGCTTGTAGTAGAACTTGCCGCCCACCGTCACGCTGTCCGTCAGCGTGCCGCGCAGGTCGTTAAAGGCGGGCGCCGTGCCCTCCTCGTCCGTCACGTTGAAGGTGTAGACGCCCTCGTCGGCCTTCAGCAGCACGGCGGTATAGGCCGGGATGATGTCGCCCTCGTCGTAGCAATAGTTGATGTCCAGCTGGTTGCCGTTCAGCACGACGGCCGCACCGCGGATGCCGGCGGGCACCACGAGGTTCTCGTCGTAGTAGAGCGTGCCGTAGCCCGCGCCCGTCATCGTCACCGTCTCGGCGTCGGCGTCAAACTGCAAGACGAAGGCCGGGGCGCTGGCGTCGTCTGCCAACAGGTAATAGATCTTGTTCGCGCCGACTGTGGAGCCGGTGTACTTATAGAAACCAATGATTTGAGTCTCCGTGCCGTTGATGTTCAGCGTCCCTTCGTTGAATACGTAGGTTGTCCCACTGGTCGGAACGGGCTTCTCGCGGTACTCGCCGGTGAGAATGCTGGCGGAGACGTCGCTGTTCGTCCAGTCCGCGGAGGACGTTGGTATGGCAAGCGTCAAGCTCGATGCCGAGGTGGATTTCAGGATGACCGGCGTCAACGCGGGTATCGTCTTCCCGGCTTCAATCGTCTGCGTGGTGACGAAAGGCCTGCCGCCGAACGTATTGTCCGTATCATCTTCCTTCTCGTGCTTCGTCGTGACGTTGTAGGCCACAGCGCCTTCCGGTACGGTCACGGGGAAGTCAGCATAGAACGTCCGGTAGTTAGCACCGTCTGTACTGAACGTGGTCAGCGACGCCGTCACCTCGTCAGCCGGGACAATATACCACAGCCTGTCCGGCGACGTGGCAGAAATCGCTCCGCCGGAAACAGTAGTTGAGTTGGGATACCAATAGTTATTGTCGACCCCAGACAGAGAGCCCTTATTATTAATGCGGACCCAGGGTCCGTAAATCGTCCGGCTGAACGCATTTTTGTAACCAGTAGCTCCTGAACGTCTGGAGATTTGAGGATCCCAACCATATTGCGTGCCATTCGTATGGGTTCCCATGAAGAAATGCTGAACAGAGAACGCTGCAGCGCTATCCGTATTCAAGCTTCCAATGTGGAAGACGGAACCAAAGTCAGCCTTGGCCGCGGCTTCATCTTCGGTAAGGTTAACGGCAGCTTCGGATTCTTCATCAGTCGTTCCCGTGGAGTAAGTCGCGTTGGGGGTTGCCAAGCTTGCATACGTACCTAAAGTAAAGCTCTTCACACGGAAGTAGCCCTCCGTGATGGACACCTTCGTAGCAGCGAGCATGGCTTCCATGGCTTCAAGCGGTTGTTTTCCTGTGTAATCGGCATCGCTGATAGCCTTGAACGAGGTTATCTTAGCTTGCCATACGTCGCGGTTGTCGTCCGTTGCCGTGGTCGAGGTGAAATAGCCGCCAAAAGCATTGTCGGGCGCATCGATGTAATTCTGGAGATATGTGGCGACGGTGAGGTCAGCACGCTCCACGAAGAACTGTGAACCTCTGCCACCCTTGGCTAACGCATTGATCCAATACCCCAAACCGGTATCACGGTTATTAAAATAGTAGTTGTCCAATCCATTGTCCGCACGGATAGTGAAGCCCAACGTGTTGCTGTTGTTTCCGTAAGTACTCTTCTCTATGATCCAAGTCGTAGCCGCAGAACGCTCTGCCAATATGGGCGACGGACCTTTATCCCCAGCAAGTGTCCTAAACTGCAGGGCTTGGTCGGGGTTGGACTTGTTGATGAGATAGAAGTTGTCGTAGGGGTTACCCTCGAAAGCCCACAGCGCGTAACCATTGTGGAAATACTTTACACCGTAGTTTTCACTGCAAGCATTATCCCATGCCTGCCCGCTGGTTGTGTTCTTCGTGGACTCGTTGCCCGCGAGCAGAGGCCAAACATCATTATTCCCCGTTCCTGTCACAGTAGGAGCGTACACCATATAATACTTTAAGCCCTCGGTGTTTGCCTTCACGTAAGAGTCATAAGCCGTTGCCTCTGGCAAGCTTAACTTCAAGGCGTACCATTTGTAATCGCCTTCCGTGGAGATATTGAACGGGCCGGCCCAGGTAAAGGTGTAGGTAACGACGTTATCGTTGCCGTCGCCGGTTCCCGTGAGCGAAACGGTCTGCGACGTGGAGGAGCTGGTCAGCGCGGGTTGTTGGTCAGAAGTCAGACTGCCGGACGTGGAGGTTACTGCGTAGGTGCAGAAGTCGCGCACGAGGCTGCCGATGCTTAGCGTCTGCGTGGCGCCGCTTTCCAAGTCGTTGCTATAGACGGTTACTTTCACGTTGCCGTCAGCGTCGGCCACTTGATACGTCCACATGTCAGCGGTGACGGAGCGCAGGATGAGCGCGGCGCTGAGTGTCTGCGAGGCGAGGGACAGGCCGAAGACCTCGGCGCTTTCCGTCGTCGTGCTGTCGTTAACTACGGGCGAGTGCGTGTCCATGCTCCTGCCCACGGAGGCCATGGGCAGTAGGTTGAAGGCCTGCCGCCCGCTGAAGGTGTAGCCGCTCGACGGGACAACGGCGGCCACGCAGGCCGAGTCAACGCGCCACGTCATATGCTTATAGTTGCTTTCGCTGACTACCTGCGGATAAGGCGTGAGGCCGGTTACGTTATCCGCCGACACGTCGGCCGTAGTCGTGAGCGCGTAGGTGGGCTGGCTTACCGGGTGGATGCGGAAGCCGTTGTACGGGTCGCCGGTGAAATACCACTTGTACTTTTCTTTATCTTCCGAGCTGAAGCCGGTTGGCAGGGCGCCGCTGACAGCTGCCGCGTTGAGCGTGCTGCTCGTAGCGCTACCGTCCCAAGAGACGTACTTCTTGTTAGCCGGGTAGTCCGTCATGTTGATGGCCATGTAGTACGTCGTATAGCTCCCGCCGGTAGAGTCGTCCGCCGTGGTCGGCGTGAAGAGGCCGAAGGTGTACGACGTGTAAATGGAGCTGTCCGTAGCCGTTATGCTCTTATCCGCAGTCAGCTGGTCGTGCCAAGTGCCCGTGAACGTGTTGCTGTAGGTACAGAAGTCGCGGCTCATATAGGGGTACTTCGTGATGCTGCGTGTAGCCAGCTCGCGGACGCGGTAGGCGGGGAAGGTGGCCAGCACGCCCGTCTTGGCCGCGGCATCGTCGGCATTGTCACAGATATTCACGTCCACATCGGTAATCTCGTACACGTTGAAGATGCTGCCGGCGTCAGCTTTGTCGCGACCGGCCCATATTCTCAAGGCACTGCCGTAGTGGTTCGCGCGGTAGTAGTGCCACATGATGTCGTCCTGCGCGAAGCTGCCGCAGTTGTCCTGCACGGGAGCCAGGTAGAACGGGCTGTTGTGCGTGGCGGCGCCGCCGGTGGTGTGGCTGATGTTATAGTACTTGCCGGTGCTATGGTTAAGATTGGTGTGCCCGAAGGGTATCCAGCGGTTCAGCAGCGTCGTAGAGCCGCTGGCGCTCGTGTTCATTACCATGTACGCCGCATCCGCCGGCTCGGAGTGCGTGTAGGTACGGGATGCTTCGGTGATGGCGTCCACGGTGCTCGTTCCCGTGTTCGTTGCGGAGTTGTCGTAGGTTATCTGTTCCGTCAGCGTCGTCTCTGCAGCGTCCACGGCGTAGTATTGCGTAGGCGTGTAAGTGGCGCCGTCGTCCGCAGTGGTGGACATGGCGTGGTTGAAGATGCGGTAGCCGTTGAAGGGGTCGCCGATGAAGCCGAACCACTCGGCCGGCTCGTCCTTCGTGTCGCCGGAGCGGAAGCCGTTGCAGTTTACGTTGGCCGTAGCGTCGTAGTAGAGGAAGTTACTGCCGCCCACGCCGACGTAGTACATGTTTGCGGTGTCCGCCGCCGCGTAGGTGCCTGCGTCGGAGAGCGTCACCTCGCGGAAGGGGAAGTCGGCGTTGCGCTTCAGGTAGAGCGTCGCGGTCGGTGTGGAGCTCTTCATGGTCTCTACCAGCGCGGTGGCCTCGTCTGTAGTAAGCTCCGTAGCAGTTGAATTCCAGTAGTAGGTACAGTAGTCGCGGTCGAGGTCATACGGCACCGTCGGTTTGGAGTTTATGTCCAAGCGCACGTTGCGCGTCACGGTGGCCAGCGTCACCGGCTCGCCGTCTTTCTGGTGGTCGAGGTCTTTAATGGTTATTTCGACGTTCGAAGCACTGTCCAGTTTCTGCAAGTAAACGACGCACTGCACGCTGATGCCGGTATTGTCGCCGTTAAGGTGGGGAGTCCACGTCTCGGCGTCGGGATAGACGGTCAATTCGTTTACGGAGAAGCCGGCTGCCTTTATTTCGTCCACGGAAGAGGGGAACTTAAAGTAAAGCGCGGGTATGGTGGACTTCAGCGTCTCTCCGGTGGCAAAGGTGTAAGACACCCCGCCAATGTCGTACGTCGTCTCCTCCGTAGCCGTTACCGCGTTGTTATCGGCGTCCAGGGAGTCTGTCGTCGTGAGGAGGGTTGGGTATAACGACGTGTCGAAGATGGGGTTGTTGTCAGCATCTACGGGAAGGAATATGCCGCCCACCTCGCCGGATATCTTGCTGCCGCCGGATGTGTACTGGCTGTAGCCGCCGGCGTCCGTGTAGCTATTCGCGGTGCAGTAGTCATAATAGCCGTAGAGGTCCTTTATGGCGTCCCACTTCACGGTGCCGCGGTTCGATTCCGACTCATTGAGCATTTGCGAACGCCCGTTAGCGCCCACGCTCTTTGCTGAAGTACCCAGGGCGCGCCCTTTCATCGTGACCTTCGTTATCTTGTAGCCGCGCGGAGCTTGAAGGGTTATGCCGTCGTGGGTCATGCCATAGTGAACGCGGATGCTGTCGCCGTAGTCGGTGTTGGTATCGTTGAGGTGAGGCCGCGCGTCGAGGTTGTTGTGCCCTACGGAGAAATACATGGTGTGATACCTGTAGCTCCACCAGCATCCGTAGAAGTTCGATTTTTCGTTCCACTCGGATTGGTTGTAGGACTTCCCGGTGTGGCCGTTGATGTGCACTTCGTCCGTTATGGCGTCCGTAAGGTCGTGGATGGTGACGGGGTAGAACTTGTAGGTAGCTGCGGTGGCGGCGTTCTTGGTCAGTACGGACGTCTTCGAAGCGCTCAGCTGCCAACCGTCCGTGCTTACGGAGCCGCTACTGATGGTGAATACGCCCTCGGTGCTCGTGCTTTTAATCAAGAGGGGCTGAGCGGCGGAGTAGCTGCCCAAGGGCGCATTGACGCTACCTAAGCCTGTGAGTGCGCCGACGTAGCGCCCCGTGAGCACTTGCATCCAGTAGTAGCCGTCCGCGTCCGCGGCGGTCAGCTTGACGAGATCCGTCACGCGCTTATAGACGCTGCTATTGAGCGCCGTCGCCGTGGCGCCCGTCTCGTAGATGAAGTGGCTGTCGCCAAGGTTCTCCACCACGTAGATGTTGTCCGTGCTAAGCGTCGTCTCGGCAGTACTTCCGTACGAAGCGACGTACTGCGTCTCGTCATTGAAGAAGGTCGTGTTCGCCGTAGGCAGCGTGACCAGCGTGACGGGGTAGAAATACCAGCCGCTGAGGTCAAGCGTGTTCCATGTACTATCATCTATACCGTAAGGCGTGCCGTAGGGCCAGCACGTGCCGCCGCTGTAGGTCGATGGCATCTCGTTGCCATCGTTACGCCCCAAGTAATAGTCGTTCGTCGTGTTAATGAGGGTCAGGGCGCTCGTCTGCTTGCCGTGCGCTGCTACGGTGAAGGTGGTCGCTGTCTCTGACGTGGAACATCTTGCGTGGTTACCCAAGGTAGTTAGGTAGTTACCACTCAGGAACTGGAAGGTGTAGCTACTGCCTGAAACGCCCACCTTCACGACGCATTCGTCGCTATAGCCGTAGTCGAACTCAAGCTGACCACTTTTTTCTCTAACAAAGAAAGGGGTATTCGTGTCCGCGTTCTTCATCACGTAATAGCTGCCGTTCGTAAGCGTCGTGGCGGGCGTCGTGGAGCTGACCACGGCGCGCTGGGTCGTCACGTCAAAGAGGGCATCCGCCCATAGGCCGGAGCTAAGCATGGAAAGGAACAACAGCATGAGTAAGGAACTAATTCTTCTCATAGCTAAAGGGTTTTTATAAAAAATTGTCTTTTATCTGTCAGCGTCGGATTGGCTTGCGTTATCATACGGATTCACGCAAAACCATCATCTTCAAGTACAAAATTAAAGGATTTATACATTAACCACGGTTAACTCCCGACTTTTTTGCCTCAGAATAGAGTTAAATCTTGTTAAACGCGTTGCGCGCAGCCTTACGAGCGCCGTAATTACGGCGAAGTCGGCTACTTGTCGTTTCGGGCGTTATGCGTACCTTCGCGGAGCGTTACAGTAGCAAATCATGGGTACTCTCTATTGCATTCTCTCTTTTTTGGCCGGTGCGGCATTGGCTGCATTGGCCTTTTTCTTCAGGCTGCGCGCCGTGCGGTCGGCCGGAGCGGCGGCGCTGGCCGAGAAGGCGCGCCGCGCAGACGAGGCGGCGGCACACGCGGCGGCGCTGGAGACGGAAAACCGCGACCTCGCCGCACGTAGCGAGGCGGACCGCCGCGAGGCCCGGCTCCTGCGGGAGCAGATGGCCGACGAACGGAGCCGCCAGAAGGAACAGTTCGAGACGCAACTGCGCGTCGTGGAACAGCGGCTGCAGAACGTGGCGTCGCAGGTGCTGGAACGCGAGTCGGCACAGCTGCGCGAGGGCAACACCGAGCAGCTCGGTCACGTGACGGCGCCGCTGCGCGAAGCACTCGGCCGGTTGCGCGACGAGCTGGCTCGCACGGATCGGCAGGCGGCGGCGGACAAGGCGTCGCTCGCCGAGCAGCTGCGGCAGCTCATGGAGGCCAACCGACAGACGGCGGAGCACACGCAACGCCTCACGGCGGCGCTGCGCGGCGACAACAAGATACAGGGCAACTGGGGCGAAGTCGTACTGGGCGACATCTTGGAGAGCCAAGGCCTGCAAGAGGGACTGCACTACGACACCCAGGAACGGCTGCGCGACGCGCGCGGCAACGTGGTGCGCCACGACGAAACGGGCGCTGAGTTGCAGCCGGATGTCATCCTCCACTACCCACATGCACAGGACGTAGTAATCGACGCCAAAGTCTCACTGAAGGCCTACATGGACTTCCGGGCGGCTCACGACGACGGGACGCGGG
The DNA here is from genome assembly GCA_964641085.1 of uncultured Prevotellamassilia sp. Taxonomy (GTDB): domain Bacteria; phylum Bacteroidota; class Bacteroidia; order Bacteroidales; family Bacteroidaceae; genus Alloprevotella. The sequence continues at coordinate 48,851 of CAZXJS010000012.1, forward strand.
CGCGCTGCGTCGACGAACTGGTGAAGAGCCTACGCGAGCAAGCCCGCCGCCTCTCACGTAAGGACTACAGCAGCTACATCCGCAGCGGGCGTCACGCTATTGACTTCGTCATCATGTTCGTGCCCAACGAAGGCGCCCTGCAACTGGCGCTTGCCCACGCACCGGGGCTGTGGAACGAAGCATTTCAGGCCAAAGTGCTCATAGCCGGGGAGCAAAACCTGCTGGCCGTGCTCCACATCATCCACATTGCCTGGCAGCAACAGCAGCAGGCCGAGAATCAGCAGCGCGTCTTCGGCCTGGCCGACGAGCTGGTGCGCCGGCTCGGTATGTTCGTGGAGCGATACGAACGACTGGGGCGCCTATTGGCCGACACCCGGAAGCAATATGACCATGCAGCCGACAAACTCTACCAGGGCAACCAGAGCGTACTGAAGAAGGGGCAGGAACTCATAGCCCTCGGTGCCCGGCAGGACGCTAAGCACAAGCTCCCGGCGGAAGAGTGAAGGGCGCCGCGCTGCAGTGCGCCCCCGGCACGGAGCACAACGGGCGGAGAAAGCCGGAGCGCTGAAAGGGCGAGCGGCACGAGCCTCCGGCGCACGCAGAAGTCCGAGATAGCGACGACTACCTCGGACTTATTTATTTGCAGCTCAGAGGTAATTATTGTACAGCCACGGCTGTACAAAAAGCAGGTCGGACTTGTGAACCGATAGCTCGCACCTGCGAATTAGCAGGGCGCACCTATGCGCCCCTGAAGGCTCTTTGCGCACAGCTGCGGGCGGCTGAGCCGCCCGCCACAAAATGAAACGCACGGCAGAAAGTAGCGAAACACGCGGCAGGAGGCGGCTAAACACGCGGCAGGAGCGGCGAAACACGCGGCAGGAGCGGCGAAACACGCGGCAGGAGGCGGCTAAACACGCGGCAGGAGCTACGAAACGCACGGCAGGAGCGGCGAATCACGCGGCAGGAGCTACGAATCACGCGGCAGGAGGCGGCGAATCACGCGGCAGGAGCTACGAAACGCACGGCGGAAGGCAGTAGTTGCGGCGCGCGTCGATTTTGTGCGTCGCTTGAAGGCGGTTAGCGGAAATATGCTTACCTTTGCGGGTGGTAGGTCGCCGGATACCCCGCGACAAAGCGGCGGCACGTAACCCTACCGACCCACCATAATACTATATGCAAGGAAAAGTTGACGCCCTCTTGGGCATCGTCTTCGGCGACGAAGGCAAGGGAAAAGTAGTGGACTATTTCGCACCGCGCTACGACGTAGTGGCGCGCTTCGCCGGCGGCCCCAACGCCGGGCACACCATTATCTTCGACGGCAAGAAGTTCGTGTTGCGCTCCATCCCCTCCGGTATCTTCTACGAGGACAAGCTGAACGTCATTGGCAACGGTTGCGTCCTGGCGCCCGACCTCTTTATGGACGAGGCGCGCGAGGTTGAGGCTGCGGGCTACCACCTTACGAAACGCCTGCACGTCTCGAAGCGTGCGCATCTGATACTCCCCACCCACCGCTTGCTGGACAAGGCTTACGAGGCCGCACGCGGCAAGAACCGCGTGGGCACAACGGGGAAAGGCATCGGTCCGGCTTACGCCGACAAGGCATCGCGCGTGGGGCTGCGCGTGGGTGACATTCTGGAGGACTTCCCCGCGAAATACGAGCGGTTGAAGGCTCGCCACGAGCGCCAGCTCCACGACATGGGCTTCACGGACTATGACTTGGCAGCCGAGGAACGCCACTGGCTGGAGGGCGTGGACTATCTGCGCACGTTCCCCCTGCGCGACACGGAGGAGGAGCTGAACGCCCTGCTCTCCGAGGGGCGCAGCGTTTTGGCCGAGGGAGCGCAGGGCACGTTGCTCGACATAGACCACGGCACGTACCCCTTTGTCTCCTCGTCGTCAACGACGGCGGGCGGCGTCTGCACGGGGCTGGGCGTAGCGCCGGGACGCATCGGCAAGGTGTTTGGCGTGTTCAAGGCCTACAGCACGCGCGTCGGCGCGGGGCCGTTCCCCGTAGAGCTGGAAGACGAGACGGGCGACACCCTACGCGCCGTGGGTCACGAATACGGCGCCGTGACGGGCAGGGAGCGCCGCTGCGGCTGGCTCGACCTCGTAGCGCTGCGCTATGCCGCCATGGTGAACGGCGTGACGGATCTCTTCATGATGAAAAGCGACGTGCTGGACGACTTCGAGACGGTCAGCGTTTGCACGGCCTATCGCAAGAACGGAGAGGTGACGACTACCATGCCCTACGACACGGCGGGCTACGAGCCGGTGCTGGAAGCGCTGCCGGGATGGCGCACCCCGCTGACGGACGTGCGGCGGACGGAAGACCTGCCGGCGGCCTTCACGGACTACGTGGAGTATATCGAGCAGCACGTCGGCGTACCCATACGCCTCATCAGCGTCGGGCCGGACCGCGACGCCACGCTCACGCGCTAAGCCTTACACCTTATTATATATATACCCACAGGGAAGCGCCATGCCCCCCTAAAAACGAAACACCGCCGGACACGCACTGCGCACAGCCCGGCCGGAAAATGACACAATGAAAACGTATCTCGTCACCGGCGCCGCAGGCTTCATCGGCGCCAACTACCTGAAGCACATCCTCAAGAAGCACGATGATATCCGCGTCGTAGTGCTCGACTTGTTGACCTACGCGGGCTACCTCGGCACGATAGACGCCGACATCGACAACGAGCGCTGCTTCTTCGTGCGCGGCGACATCGGCGACCGCCGACTTGTCGACGGCCTCTTCGCCCGCTACGGCTTCGACGTCGTAGTTAACTTCGCGGCCGAGAGCCATGTGGACCGCTCCATAGAGAACCCGCAACTGTTCCTCCAGACCAACATTCTGGGAACGCAGAACTTGCTGGACTGCGCCCGCCGCGCCTGGGTGACGGGAAAGGACGCCGACGGATACCCCGCTTGGCGGAAGGGCGTAAGGTTTCACCAAGTATCGACGGACGAGGTCTATGGCAGCCTGGGGGCGGAGGGCTATTTCACGGAGCAAACGCCCCTGCAGCCCCACAGCCCCTACAGCGCCTCGAAGACCGGCGCCGACCTCGTCGTGTGCGCCTACCGCGACACGTACCACATGCCCGTCAGCATCACGCGCTGCTCAAACAACTACGGCCCTTACCAATTCCCGGAGAAGCTCATTCCGCTGGTCATCAACAACGTCCTGCAAGGAAAGAAGATTCCCGTATATGGCTCAGGAACGAACGTGCGCGACTGGCTCTTCGTCCTGGACCACTGTGAAGCCATTGACCTCGTCGTCAACCACGGAGCGGACGGCAGTATCTACAACGTAGGCGGCCACAACGAGCGGCAAAACATCCAGATCGTGCGGGCTATCATAGCCTCCGTGCGACGCCTCATGGAGCAGGAGCCTCGCTTCCGCGCCCTACTGCGCCCCGCAGACCCCGCAGCTGCCGGGCGTGACGACATAAGCTGGATAAACGAAAGCCTCATCACGCACGTAGCGGACCGCCTCGGCCACGACCAGCGCTACGGCATAGACCCCTCGAAGATCAAGGCCGACCTGGGTTGGTATCCCGCCACGGCCTTCGAGGACGGCTTGGAGCTCACCGTACGCTGGAACTTGGAACACCACGACTGGATAGAAGCCGTCAGCGGCGACGCCTACCAACAATACTACGAAAAGATGTACGCCAACCGCTGAAGCGCCCCAACGCGCCGCGCAATGTAGGCAAGGCCGGCAAAGAGACGCAGCAGAAAACGTAGGAAGCAACTAAAACCATGCAGAAGAGATATGAAGCGCCGGCGGGCAGAACCATCAACCTGCAGCCCACCCGCGACGTTTTGCTGAACCGCTCCTACACTTGGACGCTCAACACCCGGCGCGAAGAGGTGCCCCTCGACGCCGACACAGGCTGGGACACCCTCAGCGCAGACGATACCGACGACGCGGAGTGAGCGGTTAGCCCCCACCACCACGGCCGAGGCAGACGAAGGAAAGAGAAAGCCGCGACGGGAAGCGGGAACAGAAACGGCGGGGACGCGACCAAATGGTTGTGTCCCCGCCGTCATATACAGAAAAAGGTCAGTAGAGGCTGGGGCCTGTGTCTTCCTCGGCGCCGGGGACGTAGAAGTCGCCGCCAAGCCAGCTCGTGAACGCCTCTTCCTCCGTCAGAGGATAGAAGCGGACGAGCTTACCGCCCTCGAAGACGACGACCTGATTGCGCAGGACGCGCCCGTCGGGCAGATGGAGACGGCTGACGCCGATTTTTTTTGTCATAGCACTTTGCAGGTATTATCTTTACAGAAGGAAAAGGCTGCTGCAATTTCACAGAAGAACTTCCTGAGACGATAAAAAGCCCTTATAGAAAAGCCGCTTCGGGGTAGGTACTCATCGGAAGTGTGGGCGCAACGCGGAGTCGGCTCGCAGGAGGCTGTCGCGAAGGCTACGCTCGGGCGGAACGGACGTAGCGGGAAGGGAAGCGGAGTCGGCAGATCCCGCCTGCGCCGCAACCGCCTTTTGAGGCGCCGCCTTGGCGCGTATGCGGATAAGCGACGGCGACGTGACGACAAGATAACGCGGCCGGTTGGGGAAGGACGAGACTTGGTAGAGCATACAGCTGACGCGGCGCGGACGAGCATTACCCACGTAAAGCTCCACGCTTTGCTCACCCGTAGTGAAAATAGACTTCACGGTCGTAGCCACGGAGTCGTTGGCGTACTCCATGGATAAGACGGCCACGGCACTCTTTGCCCCGTCGTGGTAAACCCACCGAGTAGAGAAATTCCAGAGCAGGCGGTCGCCGGGGCGCAGCAGGGTGTCGGCGTCGAAAGCGTACTCCATGCGATTATCGCCTGCGGCGGAGAGGAGGTAGCACAAGCCGCCGCGCCAAACGTTTGCCGTGTCGCCCTCAGCAGCGAAAGCCGCGACCGAGCTGCCCGCAACGGACGCCCCGGCGCCCAATCGCTTGTTTATCTTTTGATACATCTTATATAAGTCCTGCGCATGTCGGCAGTAGTACTCCATGGAACGGTTGAACTGCTGCTCGGAAACGCCATATTTCCGAAGTACGGCGGCGGTATAGAGCCGCGTGCGGTAGTCGGCACTATCGCCGGACGTGGTAGCGAGGGCTTGAGCCACGTGGTAATCGTATAGCAGGTCGGTCATCCGGCTTCGGCCTATGACGTCGTCGGGCACGCGCTGCTTGCAGCCCAGTAACAGCGCGAGGCATAGCCCCAGCAGAAGACTGCCGAGGCAAAGGCGGACGGCATGCGGCGATACGTGACCCATGATGCTAAATATATATAATGTGTAACCTCACGTCTATTCTGCCACGGCACGCAGGACCTACTCCTCAGCCGACGCATCGGACGAAGCCGCTTCCGACTTGGGCTTAGACGTCAACACGTACTTAGGATAAAATAGTAGCAGGGCGATGGCGCCGCACGAAATGGCGGCATCGGCAAAATTAAAGATGGCATTGAAGAACACCTGCCCCCCAAGCAGCGGCACCCAGTCGGGCCAGGTGAACAGCGGGAAGTAAAACATATCTACGACCTTCCCCTCAAGGAATGCGCCGTAGCCCTCGCCAAAGGGGACGGTCGTGGCGACTTGCCAAGGCGTGCTCTCAGAGAACACGAGGCCGTAAAAGCAGTTGTCCACGATGTTACCCGCCGCTCCGGCAATGATAAGCGCGAGACAGAGGCGGAGTCCTGCCGGGAGATGACGACGTATGGCGCCGGAGAGTAGCCACAGGAAAAGGCCAATGGCTACCAAGCGGAAGAGGGTCAGGAACATGGTGCCGACAAAGTCCATCCCGAAAGCCATACCCCGGTTCTCTACGAAAAGCAGTCGGAACCAGCCCGTGACGAAGCGCTCCTCGTGAAGGGCGAAGTGCGTCTTGACATAGAATTTCAGGGCTTGGTCAATGATTAGGACGCACAAAATGACGGCCACAGCGGACGTCCAAGCACGCCGGGTGCAGACGCTCCCTGCGGAGGCCGACTTATGTTTCTCTTCCATCGGGATAAGGGTTTTCAGATGCGGACTGCAGGCTTGCAGATACGGACTATGAACTGACGTGTACGTCAGCGCCGTTGCTGGTGTTCAAGCATCTTGCCCTCGATGCTGGTCGTGGCGTGGGGCACGGCACGTAGCCGCTCCTTAGGTATGAGTTTCCCGGTGATACGGCAGATGCCGTACGTCTTATTCTCTATGCGCACGAGGGCAGCCTGGAGCGCTTGGATGAACTTAAGCTGCCGCGCGGCCATATTGGTGAGTTCCTCCTTGGTTTGTACGGAGGAGCCTTCCTCAAGTGCTTTGTAGGTAGGCGACGTGTCCACGACGTCGTTGCCTCCTCGGTTCATGAGCGTGTCCATCATCTGGTCATACTCCACTTTTGCCTTGGCCAGCTTCGTATGAATCAGTTGTTTGAACTCCTCAAGCTCTTCGTCGCTGTAGCGTGTCTTATCTGCCATGGTTTTGTTGCGTTTTAGCCAAAGATGGGTATTGGCGAAATTATGATAATTAGGATTTAGATATGTTCACTCGCACTTCATCGCCGTCGAAGTCGAAGCTGTCGCCGCTTAGGTCGGCAGCGTCAGCGAACCGGAAGCTATCAGCGAGCACCTGACCGCAGATGTAATCGTGGAAGCGGCCTACAGCGGCCTCTACTGCGGCGTTGTGGCTGAAGACAACGCGGATGTGATCCGTTATATCGAAGCCATGCTCTTTGCGGTAAGCCTGCACGCGCTTCACAATCTCACGCGCCAAGCCCTCCTGCCGTAGTTCGTCGGTTATCTCCAAGTCGAGCGCCACGGTGAGTGCCCCGTCGTTCGCCACAGTCCAGCCAGGTATGTCGCGGCTGACGACTTCTACGTCGGCAAGTTCCACCTGCGCCGGGCCGTCGGCCAGTTGCAGCTCGATGCTTCCCTGCTGCTCCAGCGCGGCAATGTCCTGCTGTGACAGCGCGGCGACGCCGGCGGCCACAGCCTTCATGCGCTTCCCGAATTTCTTTCCCATAACGCGGTAGTTGCACCGCACGCTCTTTTCCAGCATATCGCCCTCGACGAACTCCAGCTCTTTGACGTTCACTTCGTCCAGGATAAGGCGCTCCACGGCTTCTATGGCCGTGCGTAGCCGCCCTGTGGCTGGGATAGAAATCTTACGTAGCGGCTGGCGCACGATGATATGCTCCTTCTTTCTAAGGCTTAGCACCATAGAGGTTATCTTCTGCGCCATCTCCATGCGGAGTTCGAGTTCGCTGTCCACGGCTGTTTCGTCGCACGTCGGGAAGCGATCCAGATGGACGCTTACGGGGAAGTCAAGGCCGGTAGGTACGGTCAAGTCGCGGTAGAGCCGGTCGGCAAAGAACGGCGCTATGGGTGCCATAAGTCGGCTCACCGTGAGCAGGCAGGCGTAGAGGGTTTTGTAGGCGCTTAGCTTGTCCGTCGTCATGTCGCCGGCCCAGAAGCGTTTGCGGTTCAGGCGGACGTACCAGTTGGAGAGGTCGTCCGTCACGAACGTGCTGATCATGCGCCCGGCCTTCGTAGGCTCGTAGTCGTCCAATGCGGCCGTCACTGCCTTCACCAAGCTGTTCAGACGCGACGTCATCCAGCGGTCTATCTCCGGTTGCTCGTCGCGCGGCACGGAGACGTCGGGGTTGTTGAAGCCATCTACGTTGGCATACATGGCAAAGAAGGCGTACGTCTGGTGCAGTTTCCCGAAGAAAGTCCGACTTACCTCCTTCACGCCTTCCTCGTCGAACTTCAAATTGTCCCACGGCGAAGAGTTGGTAATCATGTACCAGCGCAGAGGGTCGGAGCCGTAAGCGGCAATGGCGCCGAAGGGGTCCACAGCATTGCCCAAGCGTTTGGACATCTTGTTCCCGTTCTTGTCAAGCACCAGTCCGTTGGAGATAACGTGCTTGAAGGCCACGCTATCCGAGACCATCGTGGCGATGGCGTGGAGCGTGAAGAACCAGCCGCGCGTTTGGTCAACCCCTTCGGCAATGAAATCGGCCGGGAAGATGGTTCTATTGTCCAGCTCCTCCTTGTTCTCAAAGGGGTAGTGGGCTTGTGCGTAGGGCATCGCACCGCTGTCGAACCATACGTCTATGAGATCTTCTTCCCTATGTAAGGGCTTGCCCGTTGCAGATACGAGCACGATGTTGTCAACGTAGGGTCGGTGGAGGTCAACGCGCTCGTAGTTCTCGCGGCTGTAGTCTCCCGGGACGAAACCTGCCTCGCGCAGCGGGTTTCGCTCCATGTAGCCTGCGGCAACGCTTTTTTCTATTTCGTCATAGAGTTCCTGTAGGGAGCCAATACAGATTTCTTCGTCGTCTTCGTTACGCCAAATGGGCAGCGGTGTGCCCCAGTAGCGCGACCGGCTCAAGTTCCAGTCGTTCAGGTTCTCCAGCCATTTTCCGAAGCGCCCCGTACCCGTCGAGGCGGGCTTCCACTGGATGGTTTCGTTAAGCTCGCTCATCCGCGCCTTGCACGCCGTGGAGCGCACGAACCAGCTGTCCAGCGGATAGTAGAGCACAGGCTTGTCCGTACGCCAGCAGTGGGGGTAGGAGTGCACCATCTTGCGTATGCTGAAGGCTTCGCCGGCTTGCTTCATCTCCATGCAAATCACTACGTTCAGGTCGTCGGCCCTCTCCGTAGCTTCCCGGTCCCACTTCCCGCCGGGGTTGAAGCGAGGGTCGTAGGCGTTCTTCACGTAGTCGCCTGCATGTTTCCGGTACTCCGCTGTGTTGACGCACCGCTCCAGGAAGTGGCTGTCCAGCTCCTCTATACGGTAGTATTTCCCTTGGAGGTCCACCATGGGGCGCGTCTCTCCGCGTTTGTTGATGAGGAACAGCGTGGGCACGTGTGCGGCCGCGCTGACACGGGCGTCGTCTGCGCCGAACGTAGCGGCGATGTGCACGATACCCGTTCCTTCGCTCGTCGTCACGTAGTCGCCTGCGATGACGCGGAAGGCTTCTTCCGCCATTTCTACAAACCGATCTTTACCGTTCTCTCCCGTGAAAACTTTTTCCGGATGCCGCGCAGCATAGTCCAGCACGTACTGCGGGGCGTGTGCGTCGGCTTTCATGCACGGCTTCACCCACGGCATGAGCTGGGCGTAGCGCATACCGACCAGCTCCGAGCCTTTCCACTCGCCTACAATGCGGTAAGGCAGCGTCTTACCCTTTTCAAAGGTCTCCAGGTCTGCCGTAGCGCCTTCCGGCTTGAAGTAAGCCTCCACCAGGTCGCGCGCCAAGACGACGCTCACCTTTTCGCCCGTGTAGGGGTTGTACGTGCGGACACATACGTAGTCAATCTTAGGCCCTACGCAAAGCGCAATGTTCGAGGGCAGCGTCCAAGGCGTCGTCGTCCAAGCTAGGAAAGCGGGCGTCCCCCACCCTTCCATCTCAGGCTTGGGCGTGAGGATGCGCAGTTGCGCCGTCACCGTCGTGTCCTTTACGTCTCGGTAGCAGCCGGGCAGGTTTAGCTCGTGGGAGGACAGACCTGTGCCCGCCGCGGGACTATACGGCTGAATGGTATATCCCTTGTAGAGCAGCCCCTTCCCGTGCAGCTGTTTCAGAAGCCACCACAGCGTCTCGATATAAGCCGTGTCGAACGTCACGTAGGGGTTCTCCATGTCGCACCAGTAACCCATCTGGCGCGTCAGGTCTTCCCACTCGCCCGTGAACTTCATCACGTCCTTGCGGCACTGCCGGTTATACTCCTCCACGGAAATCTTATGGCCTATGTCCACCTTCGTAATGCCCAGCTCCTGCTCCACGCCCAGCTCTACGGGCAAGCCGTGCGTGTCCCATCCTGCCTTGCGCGGCACCTGAAAGCCTTGCATCGTCTTGTATCGGCAGAACATGTCTTTGATGGTGCGCGCCAGCACGTGGTGGATGCCGGGATGCCCGTTGGCCGAGGGAGGTCCGTCGTAGAATACGTAACGCGGGCTTCCCTCCCGCTCCTTTATGCTCCGGTGGAACAGGTCTTCCCGTTCCCAGTCGGCAAGCACCTCGCGGTTCACCGCCGGGAGGTCCAGGCTATTATGCTCTCTGAAATTCATGCTACTTACTTATGCCATTATTTGGGCAGCAAAAGTAGCGAAAGTGCCGCAGAAGAGCAAAATAAACCCCCTTTTTTAACCGCCACCCCGCCACGGCCTCTATGCGTTCCGCAGAGCGCAAGACGCAAACTGCATTTATGCCGTGAAATGCCTCAGAAAAGCATCAGCAGATGCCGCCTATTTTATTTTACGTCCGACCTATTTATTTGTACGTCCGACCTGATTTTTGTACACCCGTGGCTGTAAAATTGTACACCCACGGCTGGACAATTGTACACCCACGGCTGGACAATTGTACACCCACGGCTGGACAAAAACTAAGTTCGACCTGCGAATAAATAAGTCTGATCTAAAAACAAATAGGTCGGACGTACAAACGAAAATTCAGGCCGTGCAGGTTGGTTGGCGTGCTTTGCTGCTCTGTCCGCGGCATTCGGCGCCGCAGGGGACAAAAGCGGAAGGCTTTTCGGCGTATCCCGCCGGAAACGCGTACCTTTGGTGGCCGCGAAGCAGGCGGCAAACAAACGAGAGAACGATGAAAACGGTATTTATGACTGTCGGGAAGACCACCGACCGGCACCTATCGGCGCTCCTGGCAGACTATGCCGCGCGCGCGGCGCACTACCTGCCCTTCAGCGTAGAGGTGGTGCCCGACGTGCGCGGCACGGGGGCGCTCACGCCCGACCAACAGAAAGAGCGCGAGGCAGATGCTACGGAGCGGATGCTACGCGCAGGCGACTACCTCGTATTGCTCGACGAGCGAGGGCGGGAGCTTACCTCGGAAGACTTTGCCCGGGAGCTCTCGCGCCGCCTCCAGGGAACAGCGCGGCGCCTCGTGTTTCTGGCGGGCGGGCCTTACGGCTTTGCACCACGTATCTACCAACGCGCGCAGGGCATGCTCTCACTCTCACGCATGACCCTTCCGCACCAGATGGCGAGGCTTCTTTTTGCAGAACAGTTCTATCGCGCCATGACCATACTGCGTGGCGAAGCGTATCACCATGCCTGAACGCCTACGCCGCCACCGCCTGCTGCGGGTGTTGCTCTGCCTGTGGCTACTCGCCTTGCCCGCCGTGGCAGGGGCGCAGGAGCGCGTGCTGACGGTGATGGAGCTGAACGTGGAAAACCTCTTCGACACGTTGCATGACGCGGGGAAAGACGACGCAGCGTTCCTGCCGGGCGGTACGTACCGCTGGGACAGCCAGAAGTACTGGGGCAAGCTGGCTCGGCTGGCTCGGCTGGTCGCGGCGGCAGGGGGCGAAGCGCCCATTGACCTCGTAGGACTGTGCGAGGTGGAGAACGACTCATGCCTCTACGACCTGACGCAACGCACGCGGCTGCGGCGCTTGAGCTACGCGTACGTAGTGACACACAGTCCCGACCGTCGCGGCATGGACGTAGCCTTGCTCTACCAGCCCCTGCACTTCCGGCCGTTCCGCACGGACGAGCTGCCCGTAGAGCCCCTTCCGGGCGACAAGCCGACGCGGCACGTGCTGCACGTGGGCGGCCAGCTGCTCACGGGCGACACGCTGGACGTCTTCGTCTGCCACCTGCCGAGCCGCAGCGGCGGCCGACGTCAGACGGACGCCTACCGCCAGCGCGCCGCAAGCACCATCCGCCAAGCGGTGGACAGCATACAACGACGCCGCACGGACGCGGCGGTTCTCATCATGGGCGACTGCAACGACGAGTTCGGCAACCGCTCTTTCCGGAAAGGCTTTCGCGCACGCGGGGCGGGAGATACCTTCGCGCCGGACGACCTCGTGGACCTGCCGGGGCGCTCTGAGAATCCGAACGTGCGGGGTACGTACAAATTCCAGCGGCAGTGGTGGCGCTTAGACCATATCCTCGTCACGGGAAGTATGCTACGCGGCGGGCCGGGTCTGCACACGTCGGCCGCTGAGTGCGAGATACTGGCCTACCCCTTCCTGCTGGAACCCGACGGTGACCACGACGTGAAGCCTCGCCGCACCTTCCTGGGCACGTTCTACCATGGAGGCATCAGCGACCACCTTCCCCTGCGTCTTCGCCTACACTACTGACGCCGCACGCCGCACGCACCACGCCGCCAAAGGGCACGAAAAAGCCCCGTTCCGCAGGGGAATGGGGCTATCTTGTGCCTAAAGGGAATTTCAGGCCTTTGCCGGAGCGCCGGAACGCTTCTCGGGGATGCGGGCTTTCTTGCCCGTCAGGTTGCGCAGGTAGTAGAGCTTGGAGCGACGCACCTTGCCTACCTTGTTAACCGTTACGCTCTCGATGGCAGGAGAGTCCATCGGGAAGATACGCTCCACGCCGACCGTGCCGGACATCTTGCGCACCGTGAAGCGCTTCTTGCGGCCTTCACCTACGATTTTAATGACAACTCCGCGGTACATCTGCACGCGTTCCTTGTTGCCCTCGACAATTTTGTAAGCCACGGTAATCGTGTCGCCCGCTTTGAACTGCGGCATCTCCACGCCGGAGGCATACGCTTCTTCAGCAACTTTGATTAAATCAGCCATAGTGTGATTTCTGTTTGGGTTGTTTGTCGGTCCCGCCCCGGCATTCGCAGTTCATTCGCTCTCTGCCAGCGGCCGGGGGGAAAAGCGGTGCAAAAGTGGGGCTTTTTTCCCACACAGCCAAGGTGTAGCAGCCTTTTTCTCCCATTTTTGTGTGCATGGACGGCATTTTTTGTAATTTTGTACCTACTTGTGCTCCCCGAGAAAGCGGACAGGCACACATATATATAATGTATATAACCTCATCCCTATGAAACGAACGCATAAAGCAGGGCGCGCCGTCCGGGCCGCCCGAGTCTGGGTCGCCGCCTTCGTCGCGGCTGCGGCTATCAGTCCCTCAACGGCCCAAGAGACGGGCGCCATCAAGCAGGTAAGCCGCCTGAACCCCACCACCGTGGAGGTATGCTACGACAACGGGCAGCGCCTGACCGTCGACTTCTACGGCGACAACATCTTCCGCCTCTTCCGCGACGACGCCGGCGGCATACTCCGTGCGCCGAGCGCCGAGCCGCCGGCCAGCATCTTGGTGAACAACCCGCGCCGCGACGTGCACAGCCTCAACGTGCGCCACGAAGGCGGCACCTACGACGTGGAGACCCCCGCCGTGCGCCTAAGCCTCAACGCCACGTCAGGACTGATGACCGTGACAGACCTGGGCACCGGCGAGACCGTCGTGCAAGAGGAAAAGCCCGTGGAAATGTCCAATGGAAAGACGACGCTGACCTTCAAAGCCCAGCCAAACGAGTACTTCTACGGCGGCGGCGTGCAGAACGGGCGCTTCTCGCATAAAGGGAAGAGCATAGCGATAGAGAACACGAACAACTGGGTGGACGGCGGCGTGGCCTCGCCCACGCCCTTCTACTGGTCGACGAAGGGCTACGGCCTGCTGTGGTACACCTTCCAGCCGGGACGCTACGACTTCGGCGAAACGGACGCCACGAAGGTGCTGCTATCCCACGACGTGGGCTATCTGGACGTTTTCCTTATGGTAAGCCCTACGCCCGTGGGCTTGCTGAATGATTACTACCAGCTAACCGGTAACCCCGTGCTACTGCCCAAGTTTGGCTTCTACGAAGGCCACCTCAACGCCTACAACCGCGACTACTGGAAAGAGTCGGAAAAAGGCATCCCCTTTGAGGACGGCATGAGCTACGTCGAAAGCCAGAAAGACAACGGCGGGACGAAGGAGAGCCTGAACGGAGAGAACGGCAACTACCAGTTCTCCGCCCGCGCCGTGATAGACCGCTACGCCAAGGCCGACATGCCGTTGGGCTGGATACTGCCAAACGACGGCTACGGCGCCGGCTACGGCCAGACGGAGACCCTGGACGGCAACATAGCGAACCTGAAGAGCTTTGGCGACTACGCACGCTCCCACGGCGTGGAGATAGGCCTTTGGACACAGAGCGACTTGCACCCCAAAGCAGGCATAGAAGCCCTCTTGCAGCGCGACATCGTGAAAGAAGTACGCGACGCCGGCGTGCGTGTGCTCAAGACGGACGTGGCCTGGGTAGGTGCGGGCTACTCCTTCGGACTGAACGGCGTGAGCGACGTAGGCGAGATTATGCCCTACTACGGTAACGACGCGCGCCCCTTCATCATCAGTCTGGACGGCTGGGCCGGCACGCAGCGATACGCCGGTATATGGTCCGGAGACCAGACCGGCGGCGACTGGGAGTACATCCGCTTCCACATACCTACGTTCCTTGGCTCCGGACTGTCCGGACAGCCCAACATTACGTGCGACATGGACGGCATCTTCGGCGGAAAGAACGTCCCCGTGAACGTCCGAGACTTTCAGTGGAAGACTTTCACGCCCATGGAACTTAACATGGACGGCTGGGGGTCTAACCCAAAATATCCCCAAGCCCTCGGCGAACCCGCCACGTCCATCAACCGCACCTACCTGAAGCTGAAATCCGTACTCATGCCCTACGCCTATACCATTGCCCGCGAAGCAACGGACGGCAAGCCCATGGTGCGCGCCCTTTTCTTAGACTACCCCAACGACTACACGCTCGGGACGAAGACGGAGTACGAGTTCCTCTACGGCCCCTCTTTCCTCGTAGCTCCTATCTACAAGAACACGGCGGCAGACAAGGAAGGTAACGACGTGCGCCACGGCATCTACCTGCCGGAAGGCAAATGGATAGATTTCTGGGATGGCACCAGCTACCAAGGAGGCCGCATCCTGAACAGCTACGATGCTCCCCTGTGGAAACTGCCCCTCTTTGTAAAATCAGGAGCCATAATCCCGCTCACAAATCCTAACAATAACCCCGCGCAAATCCGCTCTGACTTCCGCGCGTTCGCCGTTTACCCCGACGGCTTCACTACTTTCGACGTCTATGACGACGACGGCAAAACGCAGCAGTACCTAAACGGCGAACAGACCATAACGCCGGTGGAATGCAAGCAGGAAAAAGACAAGGTAACCGTCACCGTGAGAGCCACAGAAGGCACCTTCGACGGCTTTGAACCGCAGAAGGAGACGCGTATCTCCATCCTGTCGGCTACTAAGCCGGGGAAGGTGAAAGCCAAGATAGGAAAAAGCCAAGTGCAGCTGCGGGAAACGGCTGACCTGGACGAGTTCCGCCGCACGGCAAATGCCTGGTATTACGACGCAGCGCCCAATCTGAACCGGTTTGCTACGCCCGGCAGCAGTTTTGCGGGCGTCAAAATGGGCGGCGCGCCGCATCTACTGGTCAACATAGGGAAGACGGACGTCACCAAGAACGACGTAGTCGTAGAGATGACGGGCTTCTCGCTCACCACCGACGAGCAGCGCCTCAGCCACACCGGCCCGCTCGCCGCTCCCCGCGTCACGTTCACCGATGAAAACGTAGGGACGTACGACCTGACGCCCTCGTGGGACGCCGACCCCAATGCAGACTACTACGAAGCCCAGTACGACGGGCAGACGTACAGCACAATACGCGGCACGTCGCTCACGTTCGACGGTCTCCAGCCCGAGACAGACTACGCCTTTAAGGTGCGCGCCGTTAACCGCGACGGATACTCCGCCTGGACCGAGGCGCGCGGCCGCACAAAGGCCGACCCGTACCAGTTCGCCCTGAAAGGCATCCATGCGCAGACCTCGTGCGCCAACCAGCCCGGACAGGACGTCAGCAAGCTCTTCGACTACGACCAAAAGTCTATGTGGCACACAGCTTGGAGCGAGAAAGCCACGCCTTTCACCCTGACAATGGACCTCAAGACCGTCAACCAGCTCGACAAGATGGAATACCTCCCGCGCGAAGACGCCGGAAACGGCACCATCACGCAGGGAACGTACAGCCTCTCTACCGACCGGCAGCAGTGGTCCGAGCCTACGCCGTTCACCTGGGCACGAAACGGCGAGACAAAGGTGCTCTCCTTCCCCGGAAACCCCACAGCACGCTACATCCGCCTCACCATCGACGAGGGCGTAGGCGGATACGGCTCCGGACGCCAGCTATACGTCTATAAAGTGCCGGGTACCGAAAGCGTGCTCCAAGGTGACATCAACCACGACAACCGTATCGACGAGAACGACCTGACTTCCTACATGAACTACACAGGTCTCCGGCGAGGCGACGCAGACTTCGACTACGTCAGCGCAGGCGACATCAACCGGAACGGACTCATCGACGCCTACGACATATCTGTCGTCACCACACAGCTTGACGGCGGAGCCGCACAGCGCGCCGCTGACAAGGCAGAAGGCAAGCTCACCCTCACACCCAGCCGCCAGACATACGCAGCAGGCGACGAGCTCCTCATAACCGTCTCCGGCCAGGGCCTCAAGTGCGTCAACGCCCTCAGCTTTGCCCTTCCCTACTCCACCGGCGAGTTTGAATACCTCGGCATAGACCTCTTAGGCATGAAGAACATGGTCAACCTGACCTACGACCGCCTCCACACCAACGGCACAAAGGAGCTCTTCCCCTGCTTTGCCAACCGGGGCAACGAGTTTCTCCTGGAAGACGGCGACCTCTTCGTCATTAAGCTCCGCGCCAAGGCAGCCGGCAAGTTCCGGCTGCGACCCGCTGACGGCCTCCTCGTAGATCGCAGCCTCGGCACGGCCAATCCGTTCTGACGGCGCCCATTCCTTTACAGACAACCCTCCGACCCGAAGAGCCGAGACGCACTTGCGCCCCGGCTCTTCCTTTATACCGTTGCCTGCGGCGCACCTGTTATTGCTTAGTCGCCCTTCGCCGCTTCCCAAGTCCGAAGCCACCGCCAACACCTTTTTGATACGGCGTTTTTCCGTTTATTTGCGTTTTTCCGTACCTTTGGCCGGAAATGAAGCATGCTCCCCGCTACAGCGCAAGGCGGACAGGCGGCACACCAATCCTTTTCCCCTTTTTGATACGACCCCTATGAAGCGCATCTTCTCTCTCTTTCTGCTCCTCATCTTTACCTTAGTCTCCCGGGCACAGGTCGACGTCAGCGTCAGCTACCACCGCGCCAGCGCCACCGAGGTTGACGTCATTTTTAAAGCCACCATAGCCAAGGGTTGGCACGTCTATTCCACCAACATCCCCGACGGCGGCCCCATCGCAGCCAGCTTCGGCATCGACAAGGCCGACGGCGCAGAGCCCATAGGCGCCCTGAAGCCCGGCGCAGGCGTGAAGCAAGCCTACGACAACATCTTTGGCATGAACGTGGCCTACTTCGAACACCAAGCCACCTTCACACAACGCGTCAAGCTCACCCAAAAGAGTTACAGCCTTAAGGGATACTTGGAGTACGGCGCTTGCAACGACCAGAACTGCCTGCCGCCCATGACCGTCTCCTGCGTAGTGGAGGGCAACGACGGGCCGGCAGGTGCCGCAACCGCCGAAGCCGCGAAAGAAGCCGCACAACCCGCCGCTACGTCCGAGGCCGCAGCAGCCGGAACGGCTTTGCCCGGCACCTTAGGCGACTTGTCCGCCCCCAACGGCGGGACAGACAGCGCCACGTCCGCAACAACAGTCATCGACAGCGCCCTCGACACCCCGGCCGTACAAGCCGTCGCCGCCGACAGCGCACTCCGCGCCGCGTGGTACGCACCTGCCGTCGATAAGCTCGCAGCCTTTGGCACAGAAGGCTCCGTCACCGGCCGCAGCCTTTGGTATATTTTCCTTATGGGTCTGCTCGGCGGACTCGTAGCCCTCGTCACGCCCTGCGTATGGCCGGTCATTCCGATGACCGTCTCCTTCTTCCTCCACCGTGCCGACGACCGGCGGCGCGGCATCCGCGACGCGCTGACCTACGGCGTGAGCATCGTCGTCATCTACGTCGCCTTAGGGTTGCTCATCACGCTGACGCTGGGCGCCAATGCGCTGAACGACCTCTCCACGAACGCCGTCTTCAACATCTTCTTCTTCCTGTTGCTCCTCGTCTTCGCCGCAAGCTTCCTCGGAGGCTTTGAAATAACGCTTCCCTCCAAGTGGACGAACAAGGTGGACGACAAAGCCAACGCCACAGCCGGCCTGCTCTCCATCTTCCTCATGGCGTTCACGCTTACCCTCGTCTCCTTCTCGTGCACCGGCCCCATCATCGGTTTCCTCCTCGTAGAAGTGTCCACCGACGGCGGCTCTGTGCTCGCCCCCACCGTAGGCATGTTCGGCTTTGCCTTAGCCCTCGCGTTGCCGTTCACGCTTTTTGCCCTCTTCCCCGCCTGGCTCAAGAAAGCACCTAAGAGCGGCGGATGGATGAATACGGTGAAGGTCGTCTTAGGCTTCATCGAGCTGGCCTTTGCCCTCAAGTTCCTGAGCGTCGCAGACCTTGCCTACGGCTGGCATCTTCTTGACCGCGAGACTTTCCTCTGCCTGTGGATTGCCATCTTCGCCCTGCTCGCCGCCTACCTCTTCCGCTGGATCAGCTTCCCCCACGACGATGCCGACGTCCGCCACGTAGGCGTCACGCGCTTCTTCCTCGGCCTCATCTCCTTGGCCTTCGCCCTTTATATGGTGCCCGGACTGTGGGGCGCGCCCTGCAAAGCCGTCAGCGCCTTCGCCCCACCCATCACGACGCAGGACTTCAACCTTGACCCCGTAAAGGTGGAAGCCCATTTCCGCGACTACGACCAAGGCATGGCCTATGCAAAAGCTAACGGAAAGCCCGTACTGCTCGACTTCACCGGACACGGATGCGTCAACTGCCGAAAAATGGAGCTCGCCGTCTGGCATGACCCCAAAGTGCGCGACCTCCTGACGAAGGACTACGTACTCATCTCGCTCTACGTCGACGAAAAGACCAAACTGCCCCAACCTATCGAAGTACAGGAGCAGGGGCGCACAACGACGCTCCGAACCGTCGGCGACAAATGGTCATATCTGGAGCGCACCAAGTTCGGTTTTGCCGCACAACCCTTCTACGTACCCGTTGACAACGCCGGTAACCCCCTCAACCACTCTTTTGCCTATAAAGAAGACGTCGACGCCTACGTCCGCTTCCTGCGCGAAGGCCTGGAGCGCTACCGCAAACAAGCCACAGAGTAACTTACCAAACCATACACCCACACCACAAGCCAACACCAGTCACTTCATATTCCATGAAACGGAGCTTTACCCTAACATCTCTCTTCCTTCTGCTCCTAACTGCCCTCCCCGCACCGGCACAACAGACCGTGACCTTCAGCTTCATTAGCATGTCCTCACAGTACGGCGCGCCAGCCAGCACAGACACCCTCCTCTACGACGACGTCCTCAACCTGGAAGCCGTCACCCTCACCCATTTCCGCAACGTCCAGTACACCTGCTACGCCAACTACGGCACGCTGCGCATCTACCGCGGCGGCGAGTGCGACATCAGCGTGCCCGACGGCTACGCAATAACCCGGATAGAGCTTAGGTACACCTCGTTCAACAAGCCCTTTACCGCAGACGGCACCACCCTCACCATGGTACGCAAAAACTGGTTCGCCTGGACCGGCTCAGCCCGGAAAATCAGCCTTGGCAACCCCAACGACGGCACTTCCTGGTCGGCAATAGACTCTCTGTGCGTCACCTACGCGCCGCAGCCCTACTCGCTCACCCTCACCTCCGCCGGATACGCCACCTTCTACTATGGCGCGGCCACCACCCTACCCGACGGACTCACCGCCGCCGCCGTGACAGCCGGTACAGACCTGCAAAGCGCCGAGGTCAACTACCTCTACGAAGCCGGTGACGTCATACCGCCCTACACCCCCGTCCTCGTCAAAGGCGAAGCAGGCACCTACACCCTCAGCCCCACCACCGACGACGCCACAGCGCCCGCCGAGAACGACCTCCGCGGCACGACGACCGACAGCATCACCACAGGCGGCACCACCTACTACAAACTCGCCCTCGGCTCCGCCGACGACGCCTCCACCGTGGGCTTCTACTGGGGTGCAGCCGATGGCGCAGCCTTTACCAACCAGGCGCACCGCGCCTACCTGCCCCTCGCCACAGCCGGAGGCGCCAAAAGCCTCATCATCATAGCGCCGGGCACCACCACAGGCCTGAAACAAGCCAACGAAACGGACGCCGCCAACGCCCGCCCCCTTTACACACTGCAAGGACGCCGCGTCAGCCGACCCACAGCGCCGGGCATCTATCTGCAAGACCGGCACAAAGTCCTGCGCCTGCCCTGAGCCGCGCCACAACCCCGCCCCACGCCCACAAACCAGCCGGAAGCTACCGACGGACTAAGCCCCGTCCGCAGCTTCCGGCTTATTCCTTCCTCCCACAGCCCGCGACCCGCGCCGAAGCGCCCAAAAATCCGAAAATACGAGGCACGTAGTTGAAATTGCACGCCGCGTAGCGGGCAATAAGTCCGACCTATCCTTTTTTAAGTCTGACCTATTCGTTCGCAGGTCGGACTTGTTTTTTGTACAGCCGTGGGAATACAATTGTTAACCCGTGGCTGTACAATTGTAAACCCACGGCTGTACAATTGTAAACCCACGGCTGTACAATTGTAAACCCACGGCTGTACAAAAACTAAGTGCCGACTATTTTAAACTAAGTGCCGACTATTATTAAATAGGTCGGACGTATTGCTCTTTAAGTGCCGACTAATTTCAACTACGTGCCTCGTATTTTCGGATTTTTCGACTTTTCCACAAAAAAAGTCCATCCTTCGCTGGGCGAAGGCGGACATACAGATGAGCCGGGCGCTACATGCGGAGGGAAGAACCGACGGGCGAAGCCGCAGGGCGAAGGTCTCAGCGGGTAGCGGGGGGAGGCGAAGCCACAGGGCGGAGGTCTCAGCGAGGCGCGGCGGGCGGCGCGGCGGCGGACAGGTCGAAGTCGCCCATGCCTTCCTCCTGGAGCGCCGCAATCTCGCGATAGACGGCGGAGGAGCGCAGCAGTTCCTCGTGCGTGCCGAGCCCCGCGACGCGCCCTGCGTCGAGCACAAGGATGCGGCGGCAGGCGCGCACGGCGCTGACCCGCTGCGCGATGACAAGGAGCGTCGACTGCGGCAGAGCGGTTCGCAACGCGTGGCGAATGCGCCCTTGCGTCGCGGCGTCGCAGGCCGAGAGGGCATCGTCTAAGACCAAGACACGCGGCCGACGCACCACGGCACGCGCTAAGCAGAGGCGCTGGCGCTGGCCGCCGCTGAAGTTCGCCCCACCCTGCTCCACGTGCGACGCCGGTCCGAGGGGCAGCGCCTCAACGAAGTCTAAGGCGTCCGCCGCAGCCAGCGCGGCGCGCGCGTCAGCCTCCGAGGCATCGGCAGCACCCCAGCGCAAATTCTCAAGCACCGTGCCGCTGAACAGGACGTCGCCCTGGAGCACCGTGGAGACCGCGCCGCGAAGCGCATCGAGCGAATAGGTGCGCACATCCCGCCCGCCGACAAGCACCGCGCCGCCCGTAGGGTCGATGAGGCGGCAGATGAGGTGAGCCAGGGTGGACTTGCCGCTGCCCGTAGCGCCTATGATGCCGAGCGAAGCGCCAGCTGGGAGCGCGAAGCTAACGTCAGTGAGCGCCGGGACGTCGCTATCGGGGTATGCAAAGCTGACGTGGCGCAGCTCGACGCGGCCGTCCGCCACCGCGCCCACGGCCTCGGCAGCCTCCTCCATGCCGGGGCGCGCCACGAGCACTTCCGCCACGCGCCGACCACTCGCAGCACTCATGGAAAGCATGACAAAAATGACAGAAAGCATCATAAGCGACGTCAGGATGCCCAGCGCGTAGGTAAAGAGGGACGTCAGCTCGCCCGTAGTAAGCGTGCCGCCCACCACGAAGCGTGCGCCGAACCACCCGAGGGCAAGGAGACAGGCGTAAACGACCAGGTTCATCAGCGGGTTAGTCAGCGCCATCAGGTTCTCGGCACGCACGAAGAGCCGGTAGAGCTTGTCGGCCGACGCGGCGAAACGCCGTCGCTCGTAGTCCTCACGCACGAACGCCTTCACCGTACGTATGGCGCCAATGTTCTCCTTCACCTGCCCGTTAAGTGCGTCGTACTGCGCAAAGACTGCGGCGAAGCGCTTCGTCACTCGCCGCAAGATGAGGGCTAAAGCGACGGCCAGCACCACGAGGGCTACGAGAAAGACGAGGCTTAGGCGGGCGTCGATGACTAAGCACATCCCGACGGAGAGCAACAGGCGCAGCGGGGCGCGCACCGTGACGCAAAGAATTTGCTGCAGGGAGATTTGCATGTTGTTCACGTCCGTCGTCATTCGCGTGACGAGGCTGGCGGTGCCGAAGCGTTCCACGTCGGCCAACGCTAAGCGCTGGACGTTGCGAAACATGGCGCGGCGCAGGTTTGAGGCAAAGCCCGAGGCGGCGAAAGCGGCCTGGCGGCCGGCTCCGACGCCGCAGCAGAGGCTCAGGGCGGCCAAGAGAAGCATCAGCAGGCCGTAGCGACGCACGGCGTCCGCGTCGGCCGCCAATATGCCGCGGTCGATGAGCAGTGCCGTGGCGTAAGGAATGAGCACGTCGAAGGCCACCTCCAGCGCAGAGCAGCCGGCGGCCCGGAGCGCCGGGGCACGGTAGCGCCCCAAGCGGCTAAGCAAAGTTGAGAGCAGGGTGCGGCGCTTCATTCTCGGGTTACCTCAATCACGCGGCCGCCTCGCGAATACCAAAGGCCGACGGCGGGTTCGGGAGCACCGTTCCTTACGCGAAAAGTGCCTTTGTAATAAATGCCATCGGGCTGGCGGTAGGTGCCCTCGGCGAAGTAGTTGTCCTTAAACGTGCCTTTGAACGTCGTGCCGTCGCGCCAAGTCTGCATACCTTCGCCGTGGAGCTTGCCATGTCGGAAGTGGCCGGTGTAGGAGGCGTAGTCCTCCTTCTTACCGCTGATGGAACGCGCGGTGCCGGAGCCGTGGGGAAGCCCGTCGGCGTCCACCGTACCGGTATATAGGCTCAAGACGCCGAAGATGCGCACCGTGTCGTTGATAACGCTCTCGGGCTGAGTGGCAGTCAACGTTTTAGCTTCAATACTATTGGATACGGCGCTGCCAGCCGGGAGGCGATAAGCCGCCTCCGCCACCTTATGCCCCCCGAAAGGCGACGTGAAAAAGCGTGCGCCCGCAATGCCCGCGCCGAGAAGCACGACGCAGAGCGCCACCCGGCCCAAGCGGCGGCGACGTCGGCGGGCAGGGCGTTTCCGTTTGGGCGGAGAGGGGGGCACCTCTTCCCTATTGGAAGGCGCAACGGAGCGCGGGATTGACAGCTCCTCTGCCTCCTTGGCCCAGTCGGTATGGACATCGTGTACAGGGGGACGCGCGGCATCTTCACGCCCGGTATCGCTCGACGGAGCGAAGTAATCATCCATCTGCCCCGAGCTAAGGGCAGACCCGGCGGGGCGCCGGAGCAACGTCTCCTCTTCGTCCGTCGGCAGGTCGGAGGGGAAAGGGTGCGCCGGGGAAGTAGCCGCTTCTTCCTGCCAGGCCTCGCTGGGTAGCGCAAGGAAATCCTCAATCTGCGCCACGCTGCCGGGGCGTAGGGCGCGGTCGGTCTGCATCAGCCAGCGGATGAGGTGCTGCATCTGCCCGGAAACGCCCGGCGGCATGGGCAGGGCGAGGTGCTTGTCGGACGTGTGGTCGTCGTCCAGGTCGCTGGGCAGGGGTATGGCGGGCGCGTTGGTCAGCAGTTTGTAGAGCGTGGCGCCTAAGGCATAGAAATCCGTCCACGGACCGAGCTTGGCCACGTTTTGCTCCATCTGCTCGCGCGGCCCGTAGCCTTTGGTGTAGGTCACGGCGGTGGCGGTGGTGACTTGAGCGTCCCCGGCAAATTGCTTCGACGAGCCAAAGTCTATCAGCCGCACACGGCCAAGCGCGTCCACCATGATATTATCGGGCTTCAGGTCAAGATGGAGCAAAGCAGTAGGCTTGACGCCGTGCATAACGCGCAACGCGGAGAGCACCTGCCGCAAGATGCTGCGCACCTCGACTTCCGGCAGCGGCTGCTTCGTGCGGCGAAGGCGCTGCCCAAGGTTCTCCCCGTCGATGTAGTCCATGACGTAATACGCCGTGCCGTTCTCCTCGAACAGGTCGTGCACGCCGACGATATACGGGCTTTTGAGCCGACGCAGGCGGCAGGCCTCCTTTTGGAACTTTGCCTTCTGCTCTTCGAAGCGGGCGCGGTTGCTCGGCAAGCCCACGCTGACAGCGGTTTTCCCGGCTTCGCGCTTCGATATGCCGCGCATGAAGAATTCCTTCACGGCCACCAGGCGCCCCCGTGCGTCGGTAGCGGCGTACGTATTGCCGAAACCGCCCGACGCGAGGTAACGCGCAATGCGGTAGGTGCCCCGGAGCATCGTGCCGAGGGGCAGCATCTGGTCGTACTTGGCATTCCGGCTCATGGCTGCGGGATGTTGTGAGTGGTATCGGCTTCGTATGCCCCGGTATCCGGCGACACGGCGCGCATACGATAGAGCAGGCGTTGGCTGGAATCTGGGGCTGACGCGCGGCGGCCGGGGCGCTCGTCGGCATCCGCCGGGGAAACGGACGACGAATACTTCCACCACAGCAGGAGACCGACGACGAGACAGACGGCAAGGAGAAGAAGCACGGCAAAGCGCCTGCGCCATGGCCTACGCTTAGCTTGAGGTTCGGCGGGAGACATTTCGTCCGCCCTAACCGCGCTGTGCTTGGCCTCAACTGCGCTACGCGGCGCCACAGCTTCGTCCTGCCGCTTCGCAGGGTGCAGGTTCAGGGCGTTGGCGGGCGAGGTTTGCTCGTCGTCAGGCAACGAGGCGTCGCCGGCTTCGGGGAAAACGTCCGCTACGTGGAGCAGCCACGCCGAATGGTTGTCCTGGTTGCCTGCCGTGGCGGCCTCCAGACGGCTACGTTTCTCCTCGTCGCCAACGGGTGCGGCAAGAAGCGCCAGCAGCTCCGCGTTCGTCATGCTTTCGAGCATACCGTCGGAGCACAGGTAAAAGTAGTCGCCCGGCAGCACGTCGGCAATGTGCACCACGTCGGGCTTGGCACGATTTTCCAAGCCGGGCTGCACGGCACGGACGAGGATATTCTTCTGTGGCGAGGCAACCATTTCCGCATAGGTCAGCTCTCCGGCTTCGTAAAGCTCATATACGAGGCTGTGGTCGCGGCTTTGATACAGCATAGCCGGGAGCTGGGGGCGCACGTGGTAGATGCGGCTGTCGCCAATGTGCGCCACGGTGACGCCGCCTCGGTGGAAAACGACGAGGCAAAGCGTGGTGCCCATCGTTTGCGGGTCGCCGTCGTCGCTCCGGTCTAACGCAGCGTAGGCCGCATCAAGGCCGGCGAGCAACAGGTCGTCGGTAAGCGGTGCTTCGGGCGCGAGGCGGGCTTCCAAGTAGCTCCCCAGGGTAGCCGCGACGGTTCGGCTGGCCACTTCGCCGCGAGCGTGGCCGCCCATACCGTCGCAAAGCAGGAAGACGCGGCACCCTGCCGCCGCCACGCCGGACGCGGGATAGAGCGCATCTTCCTGATTTTCGCGCTGCCCCAACGCGTGGATGGCTTGTGGCGGGAAGAGACGTATCTTCATGGGCTAAGGGGGGTCTACGTACGGGATGACACAAGAAACCCCGGAGCGGATGGTTCACAATTCCGCTCCGGGGCGTTTAACAACAGACATAGGTGACGACGGTGTCGCCCATGCGAATTTCATACTCGTTCTGCAAGACTACTTCGTCCGTGTCCTCCACGCGGAGTCCGTTGACGTGGGTGGCATTCTTGTTCTTACAATTGGAAAGGAGGGCTTTGGGAAGTCCCCGAGGCGTCCGGCTCACTTCTACCACGACATGCCGGCGGCTCATGTACCGATCGGTGGAGGGTATCTGCACGGTGGCCGTGGACGACGCGGCACGCCGCCCCACGACGTTGCGCCCGTCAAGCAAAGGGTAGCGCTGACCGTCAAATATCAAGGCCGGGTGCTCTCCCGTCCGGCTTGCCCCGCCCGGTGCTTCGCCCGGCGGCGTTAGTACGTCTGAGGCAGCGTCTGCAGGGTAGTAGGTAGGCGCTTCGGGGAGCATGTTGGCGGGAAACGTCACCTGGAGCGCCATCCGGCAGTCGGGACACGTGATACGCTTCACCGCCTCGTTCCGAGAATTGCGCACTTCCAGCACGGCGCCGCAACCGGGGCATTTCACTTTCTTCGTTTCCATGCTTTTCCGCTTCTACCCTAATCATTACAACGACGTACCTGCGGCCGAGCAGCGGCTTACAGCGTCAGACGGGAGGTGCATCGTCGTCTTCTGTAAACGTGGTAACGTCGGACGCGTCTGCTGCGTCGTCGTCCGTCTGTGGGTGGGCGGAATCCGAGTCCGACTCCTCGGCAAACGGCGGGCACGATTCGGCGGCTAAAGCGTCGTCGGCATCGGCTAAGCTAAGGTCGTCGGCGCAGGCGGCGTCATCGTCGACGAATTGGGTAGCGGCGTTGAAGGCTCCCCACGTCGTAACGTTTCCTGTGCTTTCTATAACCACGTCGGGGTCGGTCAAGCTGCCGCTGTCGTCCACGTCGATGACGGTTACGTCGGCTTTGCCGTCGCCCGTAAGGTCGATGTTGAAGGATTGATGCCCGTCCACATGCCCCGTGGACAGGATACGCACGTCTTCGTCCGAGGTAAAAGCCTCCTGCTCCCCACCCTGCGAGGATGGAACGTTTTCAGAAGCGGTTTCCCGGGAAGGAATTTTATCTTTCGTTGACATAAGGTTCTTTTTATCAAGTATTCACGCTCACCGGCCAAAGGTGCGACTGCGCGTCGTGGTACGGGTGGACGATTTCGAGGATGTGGTGCGCGAGGGGGTGGAGCTATTCACTTTTGTACGCGTCGTAGGGGTTGATTTAGCGGCCGGGCGCGAGGTCGTGCTACGGGTCGTGGTGCGTGCGGGCGTCGTGGCGCGCGACGGCGTGGAGCTGACCCTCGACGAGCGCGATGTAGTGGACGGCGTTGCGGAGGGACGCGTCGACAGCGTGCGAGACGTGGTGCGCGAGGGCGTCATGTTGCGCGACGACGAAGACGTTGTAGTCGGCCGCCGGGTTGTAGTGGTCGTTGACCGCGTTGGGGATTTCGTCGTGGTGCGGCCGGGCGTTGACGTGACGCGGTTAGTCACGGCTTGTTGCGGGGCGCCCGCGTTCAGGCGCGTTGTAGTACCGCCGAAGCGGCTCGTAGGAGTGGATACGTTCGGCTTCGTGGGTGTCGATGTGCCGGATGGCGGGGTGGACGTGCCGTTTCCTCGTTGGGAAGACGTTTGCTTCTGCCCGCCGGTGCGCTGGAGCTCGGTGTTCACCGTAGGTTTCGTGCGATCCAACGTTGCCGGGACGCCCGAGTTGCCTCCTGTATCGCGCTGTCCGCCCCCCGCGTTACCTTGACCTCCGGCCTGTTCGCCCTGGGAGCCACCTTGTCCGAAGTCGCGTCCGCCCTGGCCGCCTTGGCCTCCGGGCTGTCCGCCGCGGTTGCCGCCCTGGTCGCCTCGATTGCCGCCCTGGTCGAAGCCGCGTCCCGTATGTCCGGTGCCGCCGCGCTGATTTCCGCCCGGGGCGCCGTAGCCGTCATAGTTGCCACCGCGCGGACGGTCGCCACGTTCGTCGCCGCCGCGCGGACGGTCGCCGTAGCGGGTAGCAGGGTCGTAGCGCGGCGCACCGCGACGCAAGTCCATCGGCCGGTCTCTATACGGAGCAGGCGGCCTACGGAAGCGCCGATACGCCCATACGCCGTTTATTTGATAAGGAGAGTAATACCAACCGTCAAGTTGGTAGTAGGCCAGCACGTTGCCGTAGTAATAAGGCGTACCATAGTTTATTACGACGTCAACGGAGGGACGGCCGTAACCATAGCCGTAGTCGTCGTAGCCGGAACTGGTGTAGACGCCGCAACCGTGGAGCAAGAAAAGCCCCGAAACGAGGAGCGGCAACAGGTAGCGGTGTTTCATGGTCGTAATGCTTTTAAATAATGTGCTATGTGCGGCAAATATATCTTTTTTAGAAGACACCGGCAAGCTTCCGGGTTTGCGTAGCGGTACAACAAGTGTTAAAAGAGCCGTATGTCAGGGGCGGACGACGAGAATGTCGCCTTTTCGGGTGCTGACGGTGAGCCGGTCGCCGCTGACGGCGTAGCGCCGCTGAGCAAGCGGTTTGCCGTTGAGCGTAAGTTGGGGCTTTGCCGTCAGACCGGGGATGCGCAGCGCGAGGGGTCGCCCCCCGCCGTTTATGATGCGCACCTCCGTGGCCTTACCTCCGCTCCAAGCGATGTCAACGGTGAAGTTGCCGACGGCTTTCAGCCCCGTGACGTTTCCCTCGTCCCAGAGAGCGGGCAGCGCGGGCAGGATGCTGAGCGTGTCCGTAGCACTCTGGAGCAGCATCTCGGCGATGCCGGCGCAGGCGCCGAAGTTGCCGTCAATCTGGAAAGGCGCGTGACTATCGAGTAGGTTGTAGTAAATGCCTCCCTTCGTCTCGTCGCACCCGTAGGAGCTTGCGTGGCGCAGCGCGTTGCGGAGAATGGTCAGCGCGTGGTCTCCATCCTGTGCCCGCGCCCAGAGACAGACGCGCCAGCCCATGGACCAGCCCGTTGAGGCGTCGGAACGGAGGCGCAGGCTGTTCACGGCGGCTTGGAAGTACGGGCTGCCGGGCGTTATCTGCGCGAAGGGGTACAGCGCCATAAGGTGGCTCTGGTGCCGGTGGCCGTCGCGACCCACGGTGTAGGGGGAGTATTTCCATTCCCGCAACAAGCTGTCGCCCGTGACGATGCCATGGTGCGGCGAACCCCAGGCGCCGGTATATACCTCGGTATGCAACCCCGTGTCCGTGCGGCGCAGGTAGTCGTCGAGGCTATCTCGCTGCGCCCGCGTCAGCCCTGCGTCGCGCCCCAAGGCATCTGCGGCGTCGCGCGTGTTGAGTAACAACTCCATAACGAGCTGCTGCGCGTGGGCGGTGGCGTTTTCTGCCTGCGGACCTTGCTCCGGCGAGTACTCACGCGGCGCCTCGTAAGTGCCATCTGCGCCTTGCTCCATGCGTTCCAGCCAGTATTCCGTGCAGGACCACATCACGGGAAACGCTCGCCGCAGGAAGTCTTTGTCTAAGGTATAGCGATAGTGTTGCCAAAGGTGCGTGCAGTACCACGCATTAGCTATAACGTAGTTTTTAGACCAGGGGCTGCCCCCGCCGAAGATATTATTCTCGGTATAAAGCTCCCAGCCTTTTGTCTGGGTGGATTGTTTGGCCCACTCGTCGTGCTCTGTCACTTCGCTGATGACGTAGTTCAGGAAGGGAAGGTGCGTTTCGGAGAGGTTGGTCGGCTCTGCGGGCCAATAGTTCATTTGTACGTTGATATTGGCATGGATGTCTGAGTTCCAGTCCGGGTGTTTCCGGCCGTTCCATATACCCTGCAAATTGCTGGGTACGTCCACGCCGCGGCTGGAGGCCACTTCGAGGTAGCGCCCATACTGGAAGTAGAGCTGTTCAAGCATTCTGCTGATGGCAGACCGCCCTTCGGCGCGCTGATAGGCATCTACGAGGCTGTCCGTCGGCAGGGTGTTGGCGGCGTTTCCGAGTTGCAGGCTGACGCGCCCCATGAAGCTGCGCACGTCGGCCTTGTGCTCTTGCAGGAGCGGCGTCCATCCCTTTGCCACGGCGGCATTGACACGGTCGCGCACCTTGGTGCCCAGCGTTTCCGTGCCGCTGACGTAGCCGGGGGCGTGGATGTCGTAGTCCGTAGCGCCACTAAGGATGACGAAAACGGCGTCAGCCTCGCGCACCTCTATGCCCTGCGGCGTTGTCTGTAATGTGCCGCCGGTGGGGACGATGCGAAGCAACGCGGCGTAGGAGACGAGGTCGAGCTTGCCCCGGAAGCCGGCTTCCGCACCGTCGTAGTGAATTTGCACCCCGTCGATGCCGCTCTCCATGGAGAACCTAAGGTTCACCTTCCCGCGTTCCGACGCGCCGTAGTAAGCGGCAATGACTTGCGCGGGGTATGAAGCCACGTAGCGCCGTTCGTAGCTGACGCCTCCTTGTTTGAAGCTGACGGCGCCGACGCCCGTAGTGAGGTCCAGGGAGCGAACGTAGTCCGTGGCGTCCGCCGTGCTGTCCAGCTCCTCGGCAAAGAATGAGCCGAAATACTGGTAACTGCCATATCCGCCGCCGCCGTACTCGCTCAGCTTGTTGCTACCGCTCCACACGGTCTTCTCGTTGAATAGCACCCGGTCTTTGCCCACGCCGCCGAAGAGGCTGGCGCCGAGCTGGCCGTTGCCGATGGGTAGCGAATACTCCATCCACGGGTCGGCCACGCCCCCGGCGGGCTGCGTGTACCAGAGCGTCAGGGGTTGCAGCGGACGGTAGCCCTGCGCGCCGACGACGCGCTGTGCTATGGCGGTCTGTGCGACCGGCAAGAGGGCTATGGCCACGAGGGCGAGGGACTTTCTGAAAGGTTTCATGGGGATATAATAATAGGTGTAAGGCATAGCGCCCGCTGCGGGGCAACGAGCCGTGTCAAGCGTGTTTTTGCGGCGTGCGGGGTGCGGCGGATTTCTTCTCGCCCAGCTTGCGGCAATACTTGCCGCCGAGCCAGCAGTAGAGGCCCAGCAGGACGAAGGGGATGGAAAGCATCTGCCCTTGGTTTAGGCCGATGGCGTCCACCATGCGTAGCTCCCACGGTTCCTGAACGTCCTTCAAGAACTCTACGAAGAAGCGGAACGTAAAGATACACGTGAGGCACCAACCGAAAAACCAGCCCGTGCCGACGCGCGCCTTGTAGTGGCGGTAGAGCGCCAGGCCGATGAAAAAGAGCAGCAGGTAGAACGCGGCCTCGAAGAGCTGTGCAGGCCAGCGTGCGAAGTCTTCGCCATTTTGCGCAAAGATGAAGCCCAGCGGCGAGTCGGTTCTTTTGCCTACTATCTCGGAGTTCATCAGGTTGCCCAGGCGTATGAAGGCCGCCGTGATGGGCGTAGCAATGGCTATGTCGTCCAGGACGCGCATCAGGTTTACCTTATAGCGCCGCACGTAGAGCCAGAGCGCCAGCATCAGCCCCAGCGTGCCGCCGTGGGAGGCGAGGCCGGCGTAGCCCGTACACCTCCAGCCCCCGGCGTCGTGCCTGATGGGCAGCACCATCTCTATGGGGTGCGTCAGGAAGTAGCCCGGCTCGTAGAGCAGGCAGTGACCCAAGCGCGCACCGATGAGAATGCCAAAGAAACAATAGAAAAAGAGCGGTTCGAACTGTTTGCGCTCCAGCCCCTGACCCCTGTAGAGACGCTCCACGACGACGTAAGCCAACAACAGCCCGATGCACCACATCAGCGAGTACCAGCGCACGGCGAACGAACCCACGCGAAAGGCCGTCTCCGACGGATTCCACACCACGAAGCCCGGCGCCACGTCCGCCACGGAGGCCGCAGCGGGCAGCGCCGCGAGGAGCGCGCAGAGGATGAGCATGTTTCTTTTCATTACCTTTTCGTTTGGCTATACTTGAGGAGTGTTGCAACCTACTCCTATACAAAGCGTTGACAGCTCGGACTTGTCAGCTGACAGCTCGGACTTGTCAGCCGATACCTCGGACTTGTCAGCTGATAGCTCGGACTTGTCAGCCGATAGGTCGGACTTGTCAGCTGACAGGTCGGACTTGTCAGCGGGCACGTCCCGACGGCCGCTATACATTAAAGCGGAAGTGCATGATGTCGCCGTCCTGCACGACGTATTCTTTACCCTCCACGTGGAGCAGTCCCGCGTCGCGCACGGCGGCCTCGGAGCCCAAGCGGATATAGTCGTCGTATTTGATCACTTCTGCGCGGATGAAGCCCTTCTCAAAGTCCGTGTGGATAACGCCTGCGCAGCGCGGTGCCTTCCATCCCCGGTGGAACGTCCAAGCCTTGACTTCCATCTCGCCGGCCGTGATGAAGGTTTGCAGCCCCAGCAGGGCGTACGCCTTCTTCACCAGCCTGTTCACGCCGCTTTCCGCCAAGCCCAGCTCGTCAAGGAAGAGGCGCTTGTCTTCGTAGGTCTCCAGGCCGGCTATGTCTTCTTCCGTCTTGGCGGCAATGACCATAGCCTCGGCACCTTCGGCTTCAGCCAGCGCCTCTACGCGGCGGCTCATTTCGTTGCCGTCGCGAGCGGACGCCTCGTCCACGTTGCAGACGTATAGCACGGGTTTAGCCGTAAGCAGGAACAGGTCGTGCGCCGCCTGCTGCTCTTCGCGGCTCTCGAAGCTTACGCTGCGGGCGTTCTTCCCCGCCGAGAGCGCTTCGCGGTAGGCCTCCAGCACGCCAACGGCCACACGCGCCGCCTTGTTGCCCGTAGCCGCCAACTTCTGCTGCCGCGGCAGCTGTCCCTCCACGGTCTCCAAGTCTTTGAGTTGTAGCTCCGTGTCCACGATTTCCTTGTCCGCCACGGGATCAACGGGCGCGCCGCCTTCGCGAACTACGTTCTGGTCGGCAAAGCAGCGCAACACGTGGATGATAGCATCCGTCTCGCGGATGTTACCCAAGAACTTGTTGCCCAAGCCTTCGCCGCGCGACGCGCCTTTCACCAGCCCCGCGATGTCAACTATCTCGCACGTGGCGGGAACGACGCGCCCCGGATGCACAATCTCGGCCAAGCACGTCAGGCGTTCGTCCGGCACGGTGATGACGCCCACGTTGGGCTCTATGGTACAGAAGGGGAAATTGGCTGCCTGCGCCTTGGCGTTGCTCAGACAGTTAAAAAGGGTGGACTTGCCCACGTTGGGAAGCCCCACAATGCCGCATTGCAGACTCATGTCTTATCTCTTATCCCGTAGGTTTTTTACGAATGGCAAAGATACGACAACGCGCCGAGACGGCCAAGGCTTTGCCCGGCGGAAGGCGCATGGATGAAGGTAAAAGGGTGAAACATCAAGGCGCAACCGCCCAATCGTCGTTTATCGCTCGCACAGGAAAAAGCATAGTCTAAACATACCGCCACATATCCAGTAAGAAACAAAAATTAATTAAAAAGTGTTGCACGGAAACACAGGATTAATTGTAACTTTGTGCCGTACCCTCACCTCCGGCCGGTTTCTATTCAACCCTAAGTAGCTTCCGTGTAAGGGCAATACGTTTCTAACACGCAAGGCATTTTATTTTTATACCCTTATAACTCAACACAAATGAAAAAGATCTTCTTCATCGTATTGCTGGCAAGCATTACGCTTTCCGGCAACGCAAAGAAAAAACGCTTTGCCATCACTATGACGGGCGAAAACCTTTCGACACTGACGCAGGTCACCGACAATCAAGAGCCCTGCATGGATCCGTTCGGCGGGGACAATGGTTCGCCCCTCTACTTCTCTGTTAGGGAAAACAAAAAGTATTACAACATCTACAAAAAGGACAACCCCTTCTCGGCAAGTATGTCGCAGAAAACAAGCGGCAAGAACTACAACCGTCAGCCGTGCTACAATGCGGCCACAGACCGTATAGCTTTCAGCTGCCGTCAGGAGGGCTCCTACACATCCGACATCTTCTCCATGCTCGACACGAAGAGCAAAGCCCTATCCCAGATTACCGAGAGTGGAGACGCTTACGAGGAGTATCCAAGCTTCAACAAGGATGGCAGCCTCCTCGTTTATGGTAAGGTATCCATAACCTATTACAAGAAAACTAACTTCGCCTCATTCCTCTTCGGGCTTGGCGGCAACACAGTCATCGTGCAGAACAGCGAGATATGGATGAAGAACCTAAAGACAGGCGAGACCACGTTGCTATGTAACGGCTATCAACCGTGCTTCTCGCCCGACGGGACGAAGATTGCCTACGTGAAATATTCCAGCGACGCGAAGAGCACCAGCATCTGGGTGATGAGCATTGACGGAAACGAACAAGTACAGGTTACAGACGCCAAGAAGGGCTACGCCCTTAACCCGCGCTGGAGTCCCGACGGCCGGCGCATCATTTTCCAGTCGACAAAAACGGACAAGAAGGATGCTGACATCTACGTCATCGACGCTGACGGCAACAACCTCGTACAGCTGACCATCAACAAGTCTTACGACGGCCAGCCCTACTGGACTACTGACGGCTACATCTACTTCGTCTCCGACCGCGGCAACGAAGAAGGAAACTACCAGATTTGGCGCTTCAAATATGAATAAGCCGTCGGAAGGCACATCAAGAAAAAAGCTTTAAATCCCGCAGATGCGAAGCATTAAGTAACGGGTGCGAAAGCACAAATCAGCCCCGCCGGTCCTCCTATGGGACGGGCGGGGCTTTTTATGCCGTTTATTATGCCTCAAAGTGGCTGTAGTTCGCCGTGCGGGCGGCTTAATGTTCCGCGAGCACCATATATAATAATGTGTATCCGTTCAGCGGGCGCTCAGGCGAAGCTTGAAGTGGCGCGGGGTAGCCGGCACGCGATATTGCGGCAGGGTGTCCACGTCGGCGCCGCAGCTGGCGTTGCCCACGCCGCGCACGTTGGCGTCTAAGTGCAGCACGACGGCGCCGCAGGGCTGAAGCTCCCACTGATGCTGCGCATCCATGAGCTGCCGGTCCGTATAGTTCAGCGCCGAGAAGCTTACTTCGCCCTCCGTCTCCACCTTCAGCCCGTGGCCGGCGGCATCCGTGAGCGTCAGC
Source organism: uncultured Prevotellamassilia sp. (assembly GCA_964641085.1). Classification (GTDB taxonomy): domain Bacteria; phylum Bacteroidota; class Bacteroidia; order Bacteroidales; family Bacteroidaceae; genus Alloprevotella. The sequence continues at coordinate 83,337 of CAZXJS010000012.1, forward strand.
TCGCGGAGCTGTTCGTGGCCACCCGTGCTCTGCGGCTTCATATAGTCCACCTTCTGGGCCTCTACGTCGGAGCTGTAGCGCCCCATGAGCACGCCGTCCTTGCGGTCGACGTAGTTCTCCCAGGGGCCGAGGGCGTAATAGTCCAGCTGCTGCAACGTGCTGTCCAGATAGACCACGAGGCCGGCGCGCCGCAGGTTCTCCGTCTTGGGCGTGACGGTCACGTCCACGTCGACGATGCCTTCCGGGCGCAGCACGTAAGCCACGCGCTGTGCGGCCAGGCTGCCGTCGCGCGTCACGACGATGGCCTCGTCGCCGCCCGCCGTCGTCTCCACGCCGAGCTGCGCCGTACCCGTCAGGCCGTCCGACGTGTTGCCGAAGCGGTCGTTCTCTATCCAGCGGTGGTTGCTGAAGAGGAAGGAGCCGGCCCGGCCTATCATTTCGCGTCCGCCGAGGCGCAGGCTCACGACGCCGCCCGTCGCGCGGTCGATGCCTATCTCCGCCTTGCCGTTGCGGTATCGGGCTACGCCGTCCGCCTCGGGCAGTTCCTCCGGCGCCTGTGCCGCGTGCAAGGCGGGCAGCGGGCCGCGCTCCGTGAGGCGGAATTCCTTATGAGCCACCTCGTGCCCCTTCGCGGCCCAGTCCGGCGCGTCGTTACACAGGGCGTGCAGTTGCAAAAAAACTTCCTCGCCCGCCGCGGCTGCCTTGCGCAGCTTCGCCTTCGGCAGCGGCAGCTCCATGCGTGCCGTGTCGCCGGGCAGAACGGCGGGCAGGGGCACCGTCTTCGTCGAGATAGTGCGCCCTTCCTTCACCACGTCAAGGCGCAGGCTGAACTTGTTCAGCGGCAGGAAGCCGTAGCCGTTCGCCACGGTAAGCGTGGCGCGTCCCTTCTCCGCCTCCACGCTCAGCGCGGGGAACTTCACGTATTGGAATGCCGCCTTCACCTCCTTCAGCTTGGGGCTCTCCTCCCGCGTACCCGTCAGGATGCCGTTGCAGCAGAAGTTGCCCTGATGCGGGCCGGGGAAGTCGTAGCCCGTGCGCAACCTGTAAATGCCTTTCTTAAGCTCGTGCGGCTCGTAGATACTCTGGTCCACCCAGTCCCAAATGGCGCCGCCGATTGTCGCGTCGCTGTGCTCTATCACGTCCCAGTATTCCGTCAGGTTGCCTATGGCGTTGCCCATGGCGTGCGCGTATTCGCAGATAAACATAGGCTTGTCCAGCCCCGAGGTGTTTGCGTTCATCCACGCCATGCCGGGATACATCTTTGAGTAGAGGTCAGAGAAGCGCGAGCCGCCGTAAGGCTTGTCGGCGCGCGTCCCCTCGTAGTGTATGGGGCGGGGGTCGAGCGCCCGTGCCGCCTTGTAGCAATATTCGAAGTTACTGCCGTTTCCCGCCTCGTTACCTAAGCTCCAAAAGATGACGCTCGGGTGGTTGCGGTCGCGCAGCACCATGCGCTCTATCCGATCTACGAACGCCGGAATCCACGACGCGCGGTTGCTGATGCCTTGGTTCGCGTGGTCCTCCAGATCGGCCTCGTCCATAACGTAGAGGCCGTAGTAGTCAGCCAAGGCATAGAGGCGCGGCGAGTTCGGGTAGTGGCTCGTGCGGAGCGTGTTCACGTTGTTTTGTTTCATCAGCAAGACGTCGCGCCGCATCTCGTTCAGCGTGACGGCGCGGCCGTGCAGCGGCGAGGTGTCGTGGCGGTTGACGCCTTTGAAGAATACCTTCCGCCCGTTGACCAGCACGCGCGTGCCTTCCGTCCGCACCTCGCGGAAGCCGTATTTCGTGGCGAAGGCCAGTTCCTCGCGGCCCGCGCTGTCCGTCTGCACCACGCGAATCGTATAGAGCGCCGGCGTCTCTGCCGACCACAGCTGCACGCCTTGGAACGTCATGCTCACGTTAGCCTCCGTCTCGCCGCCGGGGAGCAGTGGGCACGTGACGGCCTTCTCCCGCAACTTCCGGCCCTGCGGGTCGTAAACGCTGACGCGCACCTGCTTCACGCCGCGTGCCCCCTCGTCCTTCGCAAAGCGCAGCTTGACGTCAAGCTCCGCGTCCCGGTAGCCGTCCGAAAGGCGCGACGTGATGTAATGGTCGCGCACGGCGGCTCGCGGAACGTCGTAGAGATACACGTCGCGGAAGATGCCGCTCATCCGGAACATATCCTGACACTCCAGATAGCTCCCGTCGCTCCATCGGAACACCTGAACGCACAGCCGGTTCCTTCCCGGCCGCAGGAAGTCGGTCACGTCAAACTCCGCCACGTTGTTAGAGCCTTGCGAGTAGCCCACCTGCCGCCCGTTCAGCCAGACGTACGCCGCGCTGTAAATCCCGTCGAAGTGTAGGTACGTCCTGCGGTTTTCGTAGTCCGCAGGTGCGTCGAAGTAGGTCACGTAGGAGCCCACCGGGTCTATGCCGTAGTTCTTGCCCCCGTCGTTGTAGCCCGGCCGCGCGTTGATGTAGGGCGGCGTGTTCGCGTGCGGATATTCCACATTACAGTATATCGGCCTGTCATAGCCCAGCATCTCCCAGTTCGACGGCACGGGTATCGTATCCCAGGCGCTCTCGTCGTAGCCCTCCGCCTGGAAGTCCAGCGGACGTGCCGACGGCTCCGGAACAAACCGGAAGCGCCACGTGCCGTTCAGCAGTTTGAAGTGCGCGTTGCGCTGCGGCAGCACCCAGGGCTTGTCGTAGCGCGCCGTGTCCGCCGTCAGCTCCGCCTCGCTCCCGTAGGGGAAATACGTCGCCACGCCCCGCTCCTTATTGATGGCGAAGACGGCCTCGTTCTCCCAGTCGTTCTGCTGAAAGACGGGCTTGCGCGTCTCCTCCGGCCTGATCCATGCCGTAGCATCCCCCGCGTCGTAAGGGACCAGGCGCAACTCGCCGTCGCGCAGGGCGTACATCGTCGCGCCGCCCTTCTTTCCCGCCGAGCGCAGGAAGTACGTATCGGCACGCCCGGCCACCTTCTCCAGCCCGAACTGCGCGTTGTTCCACACGCCCCGCTCCGCCGGCCATTGCAGCACGTAGTTAATCTGTGCGTTGTCGCCGCCGTCGTCGAAGTTCTGGTCGTAATACGCATTCTTCACGGCGTAGCGCCCCGGCGTGGGAAGCATCGTTATCGTCCAATACTGGCCGCGGTTCGCCGTGTCGGGCTGCTCGGCGCGTATGTGCGCGTTGTTCTCCCCGCTGTTGCCGTTGCCCAAGACGGCGTCGCCCTTGTCGCCCACGTGTAGGCGGAAGGTCTGCGCCTCCGTAAAGCCCGGCAGCGCCGCCTCCTTCAGGCTGAAGAGGCGGTCGCGACCCGCCTGCCCCGTGCCGCCCGTGCCCGGCACCAGCGCGCCGTCAGCCGCCACGGTCACCACCTTGTTCGGCGCGTTCGTGGGGATGAGCACCACGCCCTCCCCCACGCGGCGCAACTGCCAAAGCTGAGCCTCGTCCGAGCCGTTCACCTCGCCCGCTTCCACGCGCCCGTCGGCCGCCCGAAGCGCCACGCCGAGGTACGGGTTTACCAAGCGCACGCTCCCGCTCAACTCCTCGGCCTGCCAGTACGTCGTGCGATCCGCCGCGTCGGCCTTAACTAAGCGCGCCCGGTTTCCGGCGTCCAGCGCCACCGTTCGGCCGTCCGCCGAGAGCGTGATGTGATAGAGCGCACCGCGCCGCAGCGCCGTTTGCGCCGACGCCGTCAGCCCCACGAGCGCCACGACGGCGAACAAGAGGGCGCGAAACGCAGCACGTTGAGGAGTAAAGGCGCGCAAAGCGGCGCGCAACGTTCGGTAGTCCATGATCATGGTGCAATAGTTTTGTTTTAATGGTCAAAAATAGCACAACGACGGCGAAAAAAGACGCCCCGCCCCGTTTTTTCCGCTTCCCGACGCGCCATACCCCCCGAGGCGCGCCCCATAGGGCGCCGGCAAAGGGAAATAGCCGCCGACTATTTTCCGTGCGACAATTGACAAACAATTGCGCGACAATTGCCAAACAATTGTGCGACGTTCGACAAACTATTGTGCGACGTTCGACAAACTATTGT
>CAZXJS010000013.1:0-286 GCA_964641085.1 uncultured Prevotellamassilia sp.
TAGAGCGTCTGCCTTACAAGCAGAGGGTCGGGGGTTCGAATCCCTCAGCGCCCACCAAAGCGTAAGCCCTGCAAGGACACAGTTCCCTGCAGGGCTTACGCTTTTCCCTTTTTTACACTGACAACCCTCTACTCCGCCCCCATAAGCCCTACTCGTAGGCCGGAAAACGTAAATAAAGGCGTTTTACGTCCGACTTATCGTAAAATAGCCGGCACCTATCTTGAAATAAGTCCGACCTATCCGTTCGTAAGTCCGACCTATTCATTCGTAAGTCCGACCTATTCAT
>CAZXJS010000013.1:386-85386 GCA_964641085.1 uncultured Prevotellamassilia sp.
TCGTAAGTCCGACCTATCCGTTCGTAAGTCCGACCTATCCGTTCGTAAGTCCGACCTATCCGTTCGTAAGTCCGACTTAGTTTTTGTACACCCACGGCTGGACAATTGTATTCCCACGGTTGGACAAAAACTAAGTGCCGACTGTTATTAACTAAGTGCCGACTATTTCTAAATAAGTGCCGACTAAAGCTCTATTCAGCGCCTAAGGGTAACCCCAGCTCCCCAAGAAAGCGTTGAGGGAGGCAGTCAGGCTGTCAGGCTTAGGAGCAGCTATTCAAAAAGGGCGGTTTGCAAGCGGGTAAAGGGTACAAAATCAAAGGCGTGTTTTGTTTTTACATGAAATACTACTACCTTTGCACGCACAAAAAAGAATGTCTTACAACCACATCACTTTTAAAAAATGACAAAAGCAGACATCGTAACTGAAATTTCCAAAGAAACGGGCTTAGACAAGAGTTCTGTTTTGGTGGTCGTTGAAGCTTTTATGAGCACGGTGAAGGACTCCTTAGCAAACGGCGAAAACGTTTATCTACGCGGTTTCGGTAGCTTCATCCAGAAGAAACGAGCACAGAAAACAGCCCGTAACATTTCAAAAAGTACTACTATTATCATTCCTGAGCACAACATTCCCGCATTCAAACCTTCTAAAACATTCTTAGGCCTTATTAAATGAGACACAGTGCCAAGGCACAAACCCACATAAAACCATAAACAAAAACTCTTAATCATGCCTAACGGAAAGAAGAAGAAGAGACACAAGATGTCTACGCACAAGCGCAAAAAGCGCCTGCGTAAGAACCGGCACAAGAGCAAGTAAGCACCGCCGCCCCAGTGGGGCGGCGGCCCTTGCACCGGGGCGAGGCTTCGCAAAAGCGCAGTAGGCTTTAAGAAAAGCATAGCAAAGCGGCGCAAAAGCCACCTACCGCCCCCCTGAACCCACTCCCCACGGCCTGTCGGCGTGACAGGCACGAAACCACAATTTTTATTTCATTACATGACAAGCGAAGTAATCGTTGATGTCCACCCTAAGAAAATCTCCATCGCCCTGCTTGAAGACAAGCGCTTGGTAGAATTCCAGCAAGAGGGGCGCGAGGAGCATTACTCGGTGGGCAATATCTACCTGGCACGCATCAGGAAAGTGATGCCGGGACTGAACGCCTGCTTCGTGAATGTCGGATACCAGCACGACGCGTTTCTGCACTACTTAGACTTGGGTCTGCACTATCGCTCCTTAGAGAAATACCTCAGCCTGTTGGGCGACGGCCGGCGAAATAACGTCCCCCTAACGAAAGCTATGGGACAGCCGGACTTGGAAAAGGACGGTAGCATCCAAACCACGGTGAACCGCGACAACGAGGTGCTGGTGCAGATTGCAAAAGAGCCCATATCCACCAAGGGGCCGCGCCTGACGTGCGACATCACGTTTCCCGGCCGCTACATGGTGCTGATACCTTTCTCGGAAAAGATTTCCGTCTCGTCGAAGATAAAGAGCGGGGCGGAAAGGGCACGGCTGAAACAGCTCATCCTAAGCATAAAGCCCAAAGGCTTCGGCGTCATCATCCGCACCGTGGCTGAAGGGAAACGCGTAGCCGAGCTGGACCAGGAGCTGAGGATGCTGCTGAAACGCTGGACGGACACCATAGCCAAAGTGCAGAAGATACGGCAAAAAGAAGCCGAGGCCAAGGCCGCCAGCACAAAGAAAGGAAACCGCAACACCGCTTCGCCGCTACCCGCCCTCGTCTATGAAGAGACCAGTCGCGCCGTAGCGCTGCTCAGAGACCTTTTCAACCCGTCGTACGAAAACATATACGTCAACGACGAAGGTGTATTCCAGGACATCAGCTCCTACGTCAGCCTCATCGCCCCCGAACGGCAGCACATCGTAAAGCTCTACAAGGGCAAAGTGCCCATCTTCGACAATTTCTCCGTGACGCGGCAAATCAAGACGAGCTTCGCCCGTGCCGTGACGTTCAACCACGGAGCCTACCTTATCATAGAGCACACGGAAGCGCTCCACGTAGTCGACGTGAACAGCGGAAACCGCTCTAAGAGCCTCGAAGGGCAGGAGGAAAACGCGCTGGACGTCAACCTGGGCGCTGCCGACGAACTGGCACGCCAACTGCGGCTGCGAGATATGGGCGGCATCATCGTCGTGGACTTCATAGACATGGGCAAAGCCGAAAACCGCCAGAAGCTATACGAGCGAATGGTGGAGAACATGAAGAAAGACCGCGCCAGGCACAACATCCTGCCCCTTTCAAAGTTCGGGCTAATGCAGATAACGCGACAACGCGTCCGCCCCGTAGAGGAACCCGACGTGGAAGAGACTTGCCCCACCTGCGGCGGCACGGGAAAGATAAAGCCCTCGCTCCTATTCACCGACGTGCTGGAAGGAAAAGTGAGAATGCTCGCAGAAAAAATGGGCTTCAAGCGAATACGGCTACACGTTCACCCCTTCGTAGCCGCTTACTTGAACAAAGGAATCGTTTCGCTTCGGATGAAATGGCAGTTCCAGTACAAAGTGACGCTCAACGTCATCCCAAGCCAGAAACTTTCTTACCTGGAATACGAGTTCTACGACAAGGACAATCAGGAAATCGACATGCACGAAGAAAAAGAAATGAAGTGAACCTTCATCCCCCAACACCAAAAGGGAAGCCGCCCCGCAATGGAACGGCTTCCCTTTTTTCATTGAGCTAAAACGCCGGTGTCTTCAGCTAAGTTTATGGATGACGAGGCCGCTACGGAGCTTCGGCTCAAACCAAGTAGCCTTTGGCGGCATAATCTTACCGGAATCGGCAATATCCATGATTTGCTGCATCGTCACGGGGTAGAGCGCAAGCGCCGCCCGCATCTCGCCACTGTCAACGCGCCGCTTCAGCTCACCCAGCCCGCGCAAACCGCCCACAAAGTCCACGCGCTGGTCGCTACGCAGGTCGGTGATGCCCAAGAGGTCGGCAAGAATCAGGCGGGAAGAGATGTCCACATCGAGAACGCCGATAGGGTCCGTCGCATCGTAGGTACCGGGCTTCGCCGTCAGGCTGTACCAGTGGCCATCAAGGTAGAGCGAAAATTCATGAAGCTGCTGCGGACGGTATTCCGCCGTGCCCCGGTCCGCCACATCGAAGTTGCGCGACAGCGCCTCTAAGAAGGCGGCCGACGTCAGGCCGTTGAGGTCTTTCACCACGCGGTTGTAATCCAATATGGTCAACTCGTCGGCCGGGAAGCACACCGCCATGAAGAAGTTGTACTCTTCGTCGCCCGTGTTGTGCGGATTAGCCTCTGCCTTCTCTTTGCCCACGAGCGCTGCGGCGGCCGAACGGTGGTGCCCGTCGGCAATGTAGAGGGCGTCCATAGAGGCAAACTCTGCGGTGATGGCTTTAATGTCCTCCGCCTCGTCAATAATCCAGAACTGATGCCGGAAGCCGTCTCCCGGAGCTACGAAATCGTACTCCGTCTCCTTAGCAGCATATTTCCGAACGATTTCAGCAAGCCGCGGACGCTCCTTGTAAGCCAAGAAGACCGGCTCAATGTTCGCGTTCGTAGAGCGAACGTGCTTCATGCGGTCTTCCTCCTTGTCTCGCCGCGTCAGCTCGTGCTTTTTAATGGCGTTGTTCAAGTAGTCGTCCACGTGGCAGCACACTACGAGGCCATATTGCGTCCGCCCGTCCATAGTCTGAGCGTAGAGGTAGTAGTTCTCCTTCGCGTCCTGCAAGAGCCAGCCGTTCTGCTGGAACTTGGCAAACTCTTCCGCGCCGGAAGCATAGACTAAAGGGTCATACTCGCTCGTTCCCTCGGGGAAATTGATTTCCGGCTTGATGATATGGTAGAGGGACATCGGGTTGCCCGCCGCTTCAGCGCGAGCCTCCTCGGAGTCAAGCACGTCATACGGACGGCTCTCCACCTTCTCGACTAAGGCTTGCGGCGGACGAACGCCTTTGAAAGGTTTGATGCGCATAAAATACGGGGTATTTGGCTGCTACTTGTTCACTTGAAAACGCGTCACGCCGTCCTTGATGAACGAGACGATTTGCCGCGCGGCGGCAAGGCCTGCGTTGATATTTGCCTCGGCCGTCTGTGCGCCCATCTTCTTTGGCGTGGCAAAATATCGGTTGCCAAGCTGCTCGCGAGCTTCCGCATCGTGTGCCAGAGCCAAGTCGCTGACGTAGCGCAGGTCTTCACGGGCGGCCAGCGTTCGGATAAGCTCCGGCTCGTTTATGATGTCCTGCCGCGCCGTGTTTACAAGGATGGCTCCGGGCTTCATGCTCCCGATAAGCTCCGCGTTTATGCTCTCCTTCGTCTCGGGCGTCGAGGGAATGTGCAGACTTACGACGTCGCAAGTCTTAAACAGTTCGGCCGCACTCCCGACCTGCGTCACGCCATGTTGGGCGAAGACGTCGGCAGGCACGAAGGCGTCGTAAGCGCAAACGTCCATGCCGAAGCCTTTGGCGATGCGTGCCACGTTCTGCGGCACGTGGCCGAAAGCAAGCAGGCCAAGCTTCTTGCCAAGAAGCTCCGTCCCGGACGTACCGTTGAAGTGGTTACGGATAGTATAGAGCAACATGCCGAAGACAAGCTCCGCCACGGCGTTAGCGTTCTGCCCCGGAGTGTTCATGACGACCACGCCACGAGCAGAGGCGGCGGCGAGGTCCACGTTGTCGTATCCTGCGCCGGCACGTACGACGATTTTCAAATTAGGTGCGGCAGCCAGGACGTCGGCGTCCACCTTATCGGAGCGCACAATGAGTGCGTCGGCGTCGGAAACGGCGCTAAGAAGCTCTGCCTTGCCTGGATATTTCTCCAGCAGGGAGAAGCTGAACCCTGCCTCTTCCACAATTTTTTGTATGCCCGTGACGGCGGCGGCCGCAAAGGGTTTTTGTGTGGCTACTAATACTTTCATGGCAGCTATGTTTTAGTGTTTTTGTTCGAACTCCTTCATGCAGGCCACCAGCGCCCGGACGCCCTCCACGGGCATGGCGTTGTAGCAACTTGCGCGGAAGCCGCCCACGTCGCGGTGCCCTTTGACGCCCCACATGCCGTGCTCAAGCGCGAACGGAAGGAACTCCGATTCCAGCTCCTTGTATTCATCGGCCATTACGAAGCAGATGTTCATCCGGCTGCGGTCTTCAGCCACGGCCGTTCCCTTGAAGCATTTGTTCCGGTCTATCTCGTCGTAGAGTATGTCGGCACGTTCCTGTGCGCGGCGGTTCATCTCGTCCACTCCGCCGTTTGCCTTAATCCACCGCAGCGTCTGAAGTGCGCTGAAGATGGGCACGACGGGCGGCGTGTTGAACATAGAGCCTTTCTTCACGTGTGTACGGTAGTCCAGCATGGTCGGAATTTCGCGGCTCACTTTGCCCAGGGCGTCCACCTTCACGATAACGAACGTCACGCCGGCCATGGAGAGGTTCTTCTGCGCGCCACCATAAATCATGGTATACTTGCTAACGTCAACGGGGCGGCTGAGAATGTCTGAAGACATATCGGCAATGAGCGGAACGGGGCTGTCCAAGTCTTTCAGCAACTCCGTGCCGTATATGGTGTTGTTAGTCGTGATGTGGAAGTAGTCAGCGTCCGCCGGGACGGAGAAATCCTTCGGCACGTAGGTGAAGTTCTTATCTTTGGAGGAGGCTACTTCCACTACCTCGCCGAAAAGCTTGGCTTCCTTCTGAGCTTTCGTTGCCCAGACGCCGGTATTCAGGTACGCGGCCTTCTTCTCCAAGAAGTTGTAGGGCACCATGCAAAACTCCAAGCTGGCACCGCCGCCCAAGAACAGCACTTCGTAGCCTTCAGGCACGCCAAGCAACTCTTTAAACAAGGCCTGCGCTTCGTCCATTACTGCCTGAAATTCCTTAGAGCGGTGGCTTATTTCCATCAGGGAGAGCCCCATGCCGTTAAAGTCGATGCACGCTTCTGCCGTTGCCTTCATCACCTCGGGGGGAAGGATGGAGGGGCCGGCGCCAAAATTGTACTTTTTCATTGTGTAGGTTTATATAAAAAATGTGTATGTGTATGCGTTACTAACGCAAATGTATGTCTTTCCGCACGCCTATCCAAGCGAAACAGCGTAAAAGTACGGCTTCCTTACGAGCCCATACCGCGCGTGTATTCTTTTGCAAGGCCGCCTTCGCTCGTCTCGCGATAGACTGAGGGCAGGTCGTGCCCCGTTTCCTTCATCACCTCGACGCATTTGTCGTAGCTGATGCGGTGGTGTCCCTCGGCAAAGGTGGCGTAGATGTTTGCGTCGAGCGCCCGCGCCGCTGCATGGGCGTTTCGCTCTATGCAAGGAATTTGCACCAAGCCGCAAACGGGGTCGCAAGTCATTCCAAGGTGGTGTTCCAAGCCCATCTCGGCGGAGTACTCTATGGACTCCAGCGTTCCGCCGAAGATATAGTTTGACGCGGCGGCCGCCATGGCGCAGGCCACGCCCACCTCGGCTTGGCAGCCGCACTCCGCGCCGCTTATGGAGGCCAGGCTTTTCGCTACGTTCCCTACGAGGCCTGCCGTGGCCAAGGCGTGGAGTATGCGCTGCGGGGGAAATTTGCGCGACTTGGCGATGTGGTATAGCACGGCCGGGACAACGCCGCAACTGCCGCACGTAGGCGCCGTCACTATCTCCCCGCCGGCGGCGTTCTCCTCGCTGACGGCCAGCGCATAGGCGAAGACCAAGCCCCGCGTCTGCAAGCTGGCGCCGTAGCCCAAGGCTTTGATGTAGTAGTCCGGCGCCTTACGCCGCAGGTGAAGCTCGCCGGGCAACACGCCCTCGTGAGCCAGCCCGCGCTCCACGCTGCGCTCCATCGTCTCCCACACCTGCTGAAGGTAGTCCCATATTTCCGGACCCTCGCAGGCTTCTACGTATTCCCAGTAGGTCTTTCCCCGGTGTGCGCACCAGCCTTGTATTTCCGAGAGGCGGCAGAGGTCATACGTCTCGGGCGGTTCCAGCCGGTTGCGGCCTTCCTCGGCCAAGGCGCCGCCGCCTATGCTGAATACGGTCCAGGGCGTGCCCGGCTCGTCCGTCTGTTCAACACACTCGAAGCGCATTCCGTTCGGGTGGAAGGGGAGCGTCACGTCCGGCTTCCACACGATTTCCGTCTGCTCGCCCAGCACTTCTTTCAGGGCCACGTCCGTCAGGTGGCCGCGGCCTGTTGCGGCCAAGCTGCCGTAGAGCGTGACGCGGTAGCGCCGCGCCGCCGGGTGCTTCTCCTTATATTTCTCCGCCGCGAAGCGTGGCCCCATCGTGTGGGACGAGGACGGGCCGTGCCCGATGCGGTATAGTTCGCGTAGGCTCTTCATCTGTTTTCTTTCAATATGCCTTTCCGGTAAGCCACGAGGAGCTTCTCCAGGTCGTTCACCTGTTCGCGCAGCTCTTCCCCCTTGTCCGTGTCGGCCACCATTTCCCGGCGCCCCATCATCTCTACGATTTGCGTCGTGGAGCGTATGTCGGTGCCGTTGCGGACGGCTTCCTCGGTGCTGGTGAACGGTGCGTGCTGCACGAGCTGGAAGCCGCGGCTGTGATATACTAAGGTGTAGCCCGCAATGCCCGTCGTGTTGTGGTAAGCTTTGGCGAAACCGCCGTCGATGACCATGAGGCGGCCGTCGGCCTTTATCGGGTTCTCCCCTTTCCCTACGCGGACGGGCACGTGGCCGTTGATGATATGGCGGTGAGCGCCGTGAACGCCAAACGCGTCCATGATGCGGTCGCAGATGTCGGCGCGGTCACGCAGGGTGTAGTAGTAGCCCTTCTCCTCCGCCCACGTCTCTTTGTCAGCAAGGAAGTAACGCTCGAACGTAGCCATCTTAGACTTGTCGAAGAGCGGCGAATCCGGCCCGCACCAAAGGTACCAGAAGAAGTCACGCCCTTCGTTGCGCTCCTCTGCGGGTATGCCGTCGTCGAAGGCCGAGCGCACCATTTGCTCCACGCGGTCCATGAGTTCCCGCCCGCTGACGCTCTGCCCGCAGACGGAGACCCGGCGCGGCGTGCCGTCCGCCTCCAGCGGTATAGAAGCGTGGAAGAGCAGGTTCCCGTTGTAAACGCCGTACATGGCGCCGTGAGAGAGCAGCGCGTCCACGTGGCGCTGCAGCCGCTCGCTGATGAGGAAGCTCCGACGCAAGCTCTCCACCACTTGCTCCTCCTCGGCGGTCAGCGCAAAGGGGTCAGCGGGGTTCAGCGTCGGGAAGTGCGTGTCCTGCAGGGCGTAGTCCTTCCCGTCGAGGCTTACCGTGCCGCGCGCCGTGTCCACGCCGGCCAGCAAGCCCCTTTCCTCCATGCCCCACTCGGGGTGGCGCCGGTAGAGCTGCCCTTCGAGCTTGAACTCAATAATGCTGATGGCTTTGTGCATTTGCGCAATGAGGCGCATGGACTTCTCGTCGGCGCGCCCGTCGGGTATCTCCTCCGTTCGCGGCACGAAAGCCTTGCACGGGTCGTCAGCGTAAGCCTCCATGGCGAACGTGGCCAGCGGCACGAGGTTGATGGCGTAGCCTTCCTCCAACGTCTGCATGTTTGCGTAGCGCAACGAGAGGCGCAGCACGCTGGCCACGCACGCCGCATTGCCCGCCGCCGCGCCCATCCAAAGCACGTCGTGATTTCCCCACACGATGTCCCAATGGTGGTACGTCTCCAGCGTGTCCATGATAAGGTGAGCGCCGCTTCCGCGGTCGAAGATGTCGCCCAGCAGGTGCAGACGGTCTATCGCCAGCCGCTGAATGAGCCGGCAGAGCGCTACGATGAACTGCTCGGCGCGTTTCGTCCCGATGATGGTGCGGATGATGACGCCCACGTAGGCCTGCTTGTCATAATCGTCGGACGACTCGTGCAGCAGCTCCTCGATGATGTAGGAAAACTCCTCGGGAAGGCTCTTCCGCACCTTCGAGCGCGTATATTTCGACGACATGCGCCGACATACGGCAATGAGCTGGTTCAGCGTCGTCTGGTAATAATCGGCTATGTCGCGCTCCGACTGGCGCACAAGCTCCAGCTTCTGCTCGGGATAGTAGATAAGGGTGCAGAGGTCGCGTATCTCCTGCTCGCGCAGCGTGTTGCCAAAGAGCTCGCGCACCTTACGCTTGATGTTGCCCGAGGCGTTGCGCAGGACGTGCTGGAACGCGTCGTTCTCGCCGTGCAAATCGGCCAGGAAATGCTCCGTAGGCTTCGGCAGGTGCAGGATAGCCTCCAAGTTGATAATCTCCGTCGTCACTCGGGAGATGGTAGGAAAATCTCGCGCCAAGAGGCGCAGGTATCGCACGTCGTCGCGCACGCTTTTCAAGGACGGATGGGTCATCAGTAGCCTTCTTTTCCGCAAAAGTAGCAATTTCCGCGCAAGGCAACCCGCGACGCAGCCAAATAAGTCCGACCTATTTCAAAATAGGCGGAATCTATTTTAATATAGGTGGCACCTACATAAGATATAGGCGGCACCTATATAATATATAGACGGCACCTATATAAAAATACGTCCGACCTACAAGTTCGTAAGTCCGACTTAGTTTTTGTACACCCACGGCTGTAAAATTGTAAAGCCACGGCTGTAAAATTGTACACCCACGGCTGTAAAATTGTACACCCACGGCTGTACAAAAACTAAGTGCCGACTATTTAGAAATAAGGCGGACTTATTTCGAAATAAGTGCCGACGAAAAACGGTGGAATGGCTCTAATCTGCGTAAAATCAGTATCTTTGCGAAGACAAAAACACCGGAGCACAAACGGCAAACGATATGAAAACGAGAAGAATAGAACGAAAGACAACGAGTAGCGACCGACGGCCACGCATAGGCGCTCGGCTTAGACGGTGTGGGCGGCAGCTACGCGCGGCAGCGCTGGCGGCAGCGGCCATCATAGCCACAGCGGCACAGGGGCAGCGCACGGTGTACGCCTTCACGGTGAAGGACGCCGCAGGGCAGGACGTAGAGCTGGCGAAGTATCGCGGAAAGGTGCTTCTCATCGTCAACACGGCGACCGCGTGCGGTTTCACGCCGCAGTATGCCGACCTGGAAGCGCTCTACGAGGAGTTTCGCGACCGGGGGCTGGAGGTGCTGGATTTCCCGTGCAACCAGTTTGGCGGCCAAGCGCCGGGTAGCATAGCCGAGATACACGCTTTCTGCACGGGGAACTACGGTACGACGTTCCCGCAGTTTGATAAGATTGAGGTGAACGGCGCCGGGGCTTCGCCGCTCTACGTTTGGCTGAAACGGAAGCGGGGCTTCGGCGGCTGGGGCGCAGACACCCCCATGAGCAAGGCGCTGGACGGCATGTTGCGGCAGGCTGACCCGGCGTATGACCAAAAGGCGGACATCAAATGGAACTTTACGAAGTTCCTCATCAGCCGCAGCGGGAAAGTAGTGGCGCGCTTCGAGCCGACAATCCCCATGGAGGCGGTGCGGGAGGCCGTGGCCGCGCAACTGAAATAGACGTGCAGCGACGGGTGACTTAACCGGAAAACGAGAGCAAGGGATGAAGAAAAAGAAACTGAGACTTTTGCGCAAATTGTGGCACCTGACGAACCGCCGGCGCGTGCTTGCCGAGGTGGAAGACGGCGGGCAGAAGATGCAAGTGGTGGACCTGTGGAGCTGGCGGCCCGGTGTGCCCCGGCGCCGGGCGATAGACGTAGGGCGGGGCTATTACAGCGTCATCTACACCGACCCGCGGCGTCGCGGCCTGCCCTATCTGCGCCTCTTCCAGCCTGCCATAGAAGGCTTTGCCGCCGCGGCGCCGCTGAGGGAAGCCCTCGTGATGGGCTGTGCGGGATGTTCCGTGCCGCGCTACCTGATTCAGGAGTACGGCTGCCACGTTACGGGCGTGGAGTATTCCCCCGTGATGATAGACGTCGCCCGCCGCTGGTTCTACGTCGAGACGTACGGCAAGCAGTTCGACCTCGTGGAGGCCGACGCGCGGCGCTACGTGCTGGAGGGGCGGGCAAAGCGGGGGCAGGACGTCGTCATCGTGGACTTGTTCCAAGTAGAAGAAGTGAACCGGGCTACTTTCACGCGGCAGTTCCTTGCCGCGCTCGGCGAGGTGCTATCCGCCGAAGCGCTGGTGGCCTACAACTTGGGGTTCACGCCGCGGAACGTCGTGCATGAGCTTTCGGCGCGCGTCACGTGGCCGGGCTTTCGAAAATACATGGCACAAACGTCCATCGGGCAAAGCTTCCTCTTCTTCGTGCGGCTTCGTAGCGCCGCGCGCTTCGCATCCTTTACGCAATACCTCCAAAGCAAAGGCCCCTACGAGGAGATTAGCTGAAACAGCGGAAGAGGTAAGGGTAAAATAAATAACGAGCGAGGGAAAGTAAGTTACGGGTAAGAGGCAGTAAATTACGGGTAAGAGAAAGTGAGTTACAGGTAAGCGAAAGTAAATTACGAGCAAGGGGAAGTAAGTTACAGGTACGGGGAAATAAGTTAAGGGTACGGAAAAATAAGTTAGGGCTAATTTACAATAAGTTAGAGCTAAGAAAAAAGGAGTCGGAACAGCGTTCCAACTCCTCGTCTTTGTACGTTCTCAGGCGGCACTCCCGCCCTCGCAGTGACTTCGCAGGGATTCAAACCCTGAACCTCTTGATCCGTAGTCAAGTGCTCTATTCAGTTGAGCTACGAAGCCTCCGTGTGACTCGCCTGGGATTCAAACCCGGAACCTTCTGATCCGTAGTCAGATGCTCTATTCAGTTGAGCTAGCGAGCCTTGTTTGCGTTTGCAGGCGCAAAAGTAGGAAGTAATTTCTATCCCGCAAAGCTTTCGCGGCACTTTTTTAACTGCGGCCGGGCATGACGCGTATAAAAAGCGGCGTTGTGGAGCCGTTTGTCCGGACTCGTGCGGCGGGGGCGAGAGGCAGAAATGCAGCAGTGCGAGGGCGGTATGTGCAGGGGAATTGCTACTTTTGCCAAAACTAAGATAGAAGCTATGATACAGTCCATGACCGGCTACGGAAAGGCCGACGCCACCTATGAAGGGAAGACGATACACGTTGAGATAAAGTCGCTGAACTCCAAAGCGCTTGACTTGACGACGCACATCAGCCTGCCCTACCGCGGGAAGGAGCTGACGATGCGCAAGATTGTGGCCGACGCCCTTGTGCGGGGCAAGGTGGAGCTCAGCGTATGGGCGGAGAAAGACAACGGAGGACTGACGACGCCTATCAACGCCGAAGCGGTCAGTGCCTACGTGAAGCAGATACGCGAGATAAGCCGCGCGGAGGGCATCGCGGTGGACGAGAGCCGGCTCTGGGACTTGGTCGTTCGTCTGCCGGAGACGACGGCCGCGCCGACGCAGACGGAGCTTTCGGAAGGGGAATGGGACGCGCTGAAAGCTGCGCTGCAAGAGGCCATAGGGCGGCTCGTGGAGTTTAGGCGGCAGGAAGGCGCGGCGCTGGAGGAGAAGTTTCGCGAGAAGGTGGACAACATCGAACGTCTGCTGGGCATGATAGCACCTTACGAGCAGGGACGCGTGGATAAGATACGGGCGCGGCTCGAAAGCCGCCTCAGCGAGCTGAAAGGCGTGGACTACGACAAGAATCGCTTGGAGCAAGAACTTATCTACTACATAGAAAAACTGGACATATCCGAGGAGAAGCAGCGCCTGACGAACCACCTGCACTACTTCCGCGAGACGCTAAAACAGGGAAGCGCGCAAGGAAAGAAGCTCGGCTTCATAGCGCAGGAGATGGGGCGCGAGATAAACACTACAGGCTCGAAAAGCAACCAGGCAGAAATGCAAAACATCGTTGTCCGTATGAAAGACGAGCTTGAACAAATCAAAGAACAAGTGCTGAACGTGTTGTGACGCAACACACGGCACCTGGAAACGCGTACATACCACGTAAGGATGAAGAAGGGAAAGATAGTCGTATTCTCAGCGCCTTCGGGCACGGGAAAGAGTACAATAATAAACTACCTGATGGAGCAAGGGCTCGGCCTGCACTTCTCTATCTCTGCCACGAGCCGGCCTCCGCGCGGCAAGGAACGCAACGGCGTGGAATACTGGTTTCTGACGCCGGAAGAGTTTCGCCGGCGCATCGCTGCGGGGGACTTCATTGAGTATTGCGAAGTTTACGAAGACCGCTACTACGGCACGCTGAAAACGGAAGTGGACAGGCTTATTGACGAAGGGAAGCACGTCGTGGCGGACGTCGACGTGGTTGGCGCGGAGAATATTAAGCAAATTTATGGTACGGCGGCATTGAGCATCTTCGTCAAACCGCCCTCGCTCGAAGAGCTTCGGCGCCGCTTGGAACGCCGAGGTACGGAGACGCCGGACGTCATCGACGCGCGCATGGCGCGAGCCGCGTTTGAACTGGGGGAGGCTGCGAAATTCGACGTGACGATTGTGAACGACGACTTGGAACGCGCCGAGAAAGAAGTGCTACAAACGGTTCGGGATTTCTTAGCCTGACCGTTACGGCACGTACCCACGCAGTAGCATAGCGCAAGGGGAGGCCAAACAGACAGACATGCTAACAGGCATCTTCGGCGGGTCGTTCAACCCGATACACAACGGACACATCAACTTAGCGCAGGAGGTGCTAAGCCAAGGCCTGGCTGAAGAGGTGTGGCTCATGGTAACGCCCCGGAACCCGCTGAAACAGCAAAGCGAGCTGGCCGAGGAACAAACGCGCCTACAAATGGCCCGCAAGGCCGTGGAAGGCATTGACGGCATCCGGGTGACAGACTTTGAATTCCACCTACCCCGCCCCTCCTACACTTGGGACACGCTGCAGGCCTTAGGCAAGGCTTTTCCGGAACGCACCTTTGCCCTGATAATAGGCAGTGACAACTGGGCTGTGTTCCACCGTTGGGCTCACGCTACCGACTTGCTGCGCCGTTACACCATAATAATATATCCGCGCACGGACTACCCCGTCGGCAAGTCCCTCCCCGCGAACGTCAAGTTGCTCCAAGCTCCGCTGTTCGCCGTCTCGTCCACCGACATACGGCGTCGGGTGGCTCGCGGAGAGGACATTAGCGGCCTCGTTCCCGCCGGCATCCTCGACGAAGTCAACACTATCTACGGACGCAAGCACGCGGGCGAACGATAAGTATGCCTTGCGCGTTCACCCCTACCCTTCTAAACACAAGAACCATGAATGAGAAAGAAATACGCTGGGGCTTTATAGGCTGTGGCGAAGTGACGGAAAAGAAAAGCGGCCCTGCCTTTTCAATAGTGCCCGGCTCGAAGGTCGTAGCCGTGATGCGGCGTAACGCAGAAAAGGCGCGCGAATATGCAGAGCGCCACAATGTGCCGAAATGGTACGCTGACCCCATAGAACTTATCGACGACCCCGACGTAAACGCCATTTACATAGCAACGCCGCCCTCAACGCACGCCACATATGCCATCATGGCAATGAAAGCCGGGAAGCCCGTATATGTAGAAAAGCCCATGGCGTCGAACTACGAGGACTGTTGCCGCATAAACCGCATCTCGGAAACGACAGGTATGCCGTGCTACGTAGCATACTACCGCCGCTATCTGCCTTATTTCAAGAAAGTGAAGGACTTGGTGGAGCAAGGCGCAGTGGGGAAGGTGATGTGCGTCCAAATCCGGTTTGCTGTGCCGCCGCGCGACTTGGACTACAACCGCGAAAACCTGCCTTGGCGTGTACAGCCCGACATTGCGGGCGGGGGCTACTTCTATGACTTGGCTCCACACCAGATTGACTTGCTGCAAGAAATGTTTGGCCCCATCACCGAGGCGGAGGGATACAAATCAAACCGCGGCGGCCTGTACGAAACGGAGGACACGCTGGCGGCATGTTTCCGTTTTCACAACGGTATTCCGGGTTCAGGCTCCTGGTGCTTCGTGGCACACGAGACGGCACGGGAAGACTGCATCGAAATCATCGGCGACAAAGGCAAGTTGCACTTTTCCGTCTTCACCTACGACCCCATTGTTCTCTGGAACGGACAAGGCCGGCAATTCTTCAAGCCGGAAAACCCCGCCTACGTACAGCTACCCCTTATCCAAAACGTCGTAGAGGCTTTGCAGGATAAGGCCGTTTGCACCTGCGACTGCGTCAGTGCAACGCCCGTGAACTGGGTGATGGACCGAATACTGGGTAAGCTTTAGCAAAACGAATATAGCAACCGCCCCAAAGTGCGAAAAAGCACAACACAAGGTAAGCCCAATTTAACCCAAGCCATCTTCCCTTGACTCTTCCCGCACCAAAATATGCATGCAGAAGCGTTATCCTTCTTGTGAAGGTAGCCTTCGTGCTGCTTCTGAATCTACCCGTAAACACGCTGGCACAAGAGGATGTGGTGAAGTTACCCGGCGGCGACTCAGTTTGTGTGGATACTACGTACGACCGACCCTTCAAAGAATTCGTCAAACGTACGGGGAAGAAAATGAAGGCAACCATCCGCTATTTGGACAAATACGACACTACATATATTGAGCCTGACCATTACAACTGGACTTTTATGGGGCAGAACTCCCAATTCTTTCAGCTCATATTGATGTCAGCAAAACAGGCGAACGGGAAATACCAGACCTTGTCGTTCTCGCCCAAGCCTACGTTAAAGATAGGTCCGTACATAGGTTGGCGGTGGATATTCCTGGGCTATACCATCGACGTCAGTCGCCCCACGAAGGCGGGCAAAGCGACGGAGTTTAACTTTAGCGTTTATAGTAGCAAGCTGGGTGCCGACTTTATTTACATCCGCAACAAGAACAACTTCAACATAAGTCGGACAAAGGGATTCGAAGGAATAGGAAAGAAAGAGTTCAACGGCGAAAGTTTCACCGGCCTCTCCGTCTATACAATAAGTGGTAACGTCTATTACGTCTTCAACCACCGCAAATTTTCCTACCCGGCAGCTTACAATCAAAGCACGGTGCAGAAGCGTAGTGCGGGGTCGTTCGTGCTGGGTCTTCGCTACGACCACCAGCACATGAATTTCGATTATACGAAATTACCGCAGAGGCTTCTCGGCACAGACTCCCTAACTTCTCCTTTGAGCGACGAGCTTAAATTCACGAACCTGAGTTATCAAGATTTCTGCATCAGCGCAGGCTATGCCTACAACTGGGTATTCGCACGCAACTGCTTGCTTTCCATTTCAGCTACGCCCGCCATAGGCTATCGAAAAGAGAAAGGGAAGAAAATGAAGTACGACAAGCCTATTGAAAACGCCATGCAATATGTTGCCTTCGACTTCATAGGGCGTGCCGGATTAGTTTGGAACACAAAAAAGTGCTTTGCAGGTGCGTCCTTCGTTACGCATATCTATGGCTACCACAGCCGCCATCTGAACATAGCCAACAGTGTGAACTACCTTAATATATATAGCGGGTTCTACTTTGGGAAGAAAAAAAGCTACCGCTAAAGCACAGGCATCTCCAAGCTTTGAAACAGGGTACGGTATCGAGCGGCTTTTTCTTCTAACCGCATCGGGTAAGCACGGCTACTACTTGGCATACGATAGAACTTCAATTCCCGTCCTTCAAAGATAAAAGGAGAAAACGAACCTACGGCAGGAGGCGCCACTTGGAAGTTTTGGCACAGGGTATCCGTAGCTTTCTGCCCCGTGGTGACCACGGCACGGAGCGCAGGTAAGCTACGAAGGAGCGAGGAAAGATTCGTCGGCTTCACCACTTCAAGGTACTTGTCGCTGGCATTACCTTGTAGTCGCCTAACAGCAGTAGCCGTGTCATAAATCGCGACGCCAAGCTTTTGTAAGAAAGGTATAAGGATGTCCAGCTTGTACTTTCGTGCCTCCACGTCCACAAAGTAATCCTTATCACCCATAAATACCAAACCATAGATGCGCCACATGTCGTTACCAAAGTTGGGATAGAAAAAGTCAACACACCACCTGCGCTTTGGCGGCGGGAAGCTACCGAGCATCAAGAGGCGAGAATTTGCCGGCAAAAAAGGCTTCAACGGGTGCAACTCAATGGGGGAGTTCATTTCTTTCTACTCTTTCCTTTTGTAGGTTTACCCTTTACTTCGCCACCGCTGAGCCAATTGCGAACATAGTACTTCCCGCTAAGATTATCAACAACCACACCACGGCTACTACTGGCATGTACGAATTTACCGTCCTTTAAGAAAATGCCTACGTGGTTACAAACGCCGTTTGCCTTAGGCGAAGTAAAAAAAACTAAGTCGCCAAGCTGCAAAGCTTTTGCTTTCTTACGGCGTACGTCTTTTTCGTATTGGTCACGACTGCGACGATGAAGCTTTACACCGTACACCTTGTCATATACAGCACAGGTAAAACCGGAGCAGTCAACGCCACGCTTCGTAGTTCCCCCGTAGGTGTACGGTACGCCAAGCCAAGAAGCACACTCTATGAGTAGAGCATGGTCGTCAGAGCGGTCAATATCCACGCCCAAGCGGTTTGCGGCGTGAACAATAGTCCGCATTTCTGCACGAGAGAGACTCCTGTGAGAACCGCACGAACTTATCAACAGAAAAAGGCAGGCACATAAGCCTCCATGTAGAAGATAGAGCAAGCCTTTATCATAGATAGAAAAGTGCATGGAGCTATACGGAGGTACTACGCGAGCCGTAAGGCCTGCAAATAGTGATTGGCTTCAATGGCCGCCTTGCATCCGCTGGCAGCGGCGGTAATAGCTTGCCGGTAGAGGGGGTCAGCCACGTCACCGGCAGCAAAAACGCCTGGATGGGCAGTACGTGGCGTGCCGTCCAGCGTCTTTATGTAGCCTTGCTCATCCGTTTCCAGCCAGCGTGTGAAGAGCGCACTGTTGGGCGTATGGCCTATGGCAAGGAAAAAACCATCTATCGGAAGGTCATACCGTTTCTCATCAGACTCGTCCTTACGAAAAACGAGGTGGGCGCCTTCTACGCCGTTCTCGCCATAAAGTCCGACGGCATTAGTCTCAAAGAGCACCTCAATTTTCGGGTTGTGAAGAACGCGTTCCTGCATCGCCAAACTGGCACGTAAGAAGGGCTTGCGAACTATCATGTACACCTTCGCTGCCAAACCGGCCAAGTAAGCCGCTTCCTCGCACGCCGTATCTCCGCCACCCACTACCGCTACGGTCTTCTTCCGATAAAAGAAACCATCGCACGTAGCACAAGCACTGACACCCTGTCCTTGATATTTTTTTTCATCGGGCAAGCCAAGGAATTTAGCCGAGGCGCCTGTAGCTATAATTAACGTATGGCAGGCTATCTCGGAGCCATCATCAAAAGAAACGACATAAGGAGCTTTATCCAAATCCACCTTGGTGGCCACAGCACTACGTATCTGCGTGCCGAAGCGTTCAGCTTGCCGGCATATCTGGCTCATCATTTCGTTGGCATCCACTCCGTCAGGATAGCCCGGGAAATTCTCCACTTCGGTGGTTATTGTCAATTGTCCTCCGGGCTGTAGGCCTTCGTAGAGCACGGGCTGCAAGCCGGCACGTCCGGCATAGATACCCGCAGTATAACCTGCCGGGCCGGAACCTAATATCAAGCATTTTACAGTTTCCATATTT
The DNA here is from genome assembly GCA_964641085.1 of uncultured Prevotellamassilia sp. GTDB lineage: Bacteria > Bacteroidota > Bacteroidia > Bacteroidales > Bacteroidaceae > Alloprevotella. Next base: position 18,819 of record CAZXJS010000013.1, read on the forward strand.
GTCATATTATCTTAGGTCAATCACCTCCACATCGGGGTATTGCTTTTTATCAAAGCGGAACGTCGCGTCTTTAAAGCGCTGGCCGGTTTGAACGCTACTGAGACGGAAACGCATCCAGTTGCCTTTCGCGTCCTTGGCACGTACATTGAGCGGAATGTAGCTCTTGTCTATAGAAATAAGTACGCGTTGGAAGGCTGTTCCCCGGTTTGTTGCAGTCAGGGTTACGTCGTAGCAGGGTCGGCCTTGGTAAGTAGCATTTTTCAACGAGAGGCTGTACCCGCTTTTGTACAGGTTGATAAACGAATAGGGATTCATCTCGGCTGCCTCGGCAGCGGTAGGCTGACTCACGTTTACCTCGCCACTACCTGCGAGCATTGTCCATTGCGTTTTCCCGTCGTACCATGTCGTCATACCGTCCATGGCGATTTTAAACATACTTCCTTGCAGCTGTATTGTGCCTTTGGTCGTGCCTTTCTCCGTTAAACCGCTGAAGGTAGTCGCCTGAAAATTGGCTCGAACGCCTCCTTTCTGCAATTTTGCCGCCGTAGCGTCAAGCACCTGCCGTGCCGTCTGTGCCGGAGCAAGGCTACAGAGAGCAAAGAGCATCGTAAGGAGGATTATCCCCCTCTTGTCTTTTGTTATCTTCATCGTATGTTCAAGTTTTCAAGCACTGCGTCGAGCGCTACCTCATCCGGAACAAGCACCTCGCGAGGCTTGCTGCCGCGCGTCGGCCCTACTATTTTGCACTTCTCTAACTGGTCCATGATGCGTCCGGCACGATTGTAGCCAATGCCCAGTTTTCGCTGTAGCAAAGAGGTGGAGCCGCTCTGTTCTATGACTATCAGCCGGGCGCATTCTTTAAACATGGAGTCAAGACTGCCTTGGTCAACGTCAGCCCCGGAATTTTCCAGGCCGCCGCCGTCATCTTCCACTTCAGGCAACTCGTAGGCAGACAGATAACCTTGTTGCTCGGAAATAAAAGCCGCTATGCGCTCCACTTCCGGCGTATCTACGAAGGCACACTGCACGCGCACTGGGTCATTTCCGGTTAGGAAAAGCATATCGCCACGCCCCACCAGCTGGTTTGCCCCGGTTCGGTCAAGAATTGTGCGGGAGTCTACCACAGACATTACCTTAAAAGCCATGCGTGCCGGGAAGTTTGCCTTAATCGTACCGGTTATGATATTCGTCGTCGGCCTTTGTGTTGCAATCACCATATGCATACCCACGGCACGAGCAAGTTGCGCAATACGCGACAGGGGCAGCTCCACTTCCTTGCCCTCCCTCATAATGAGGTCGCCAAACTCGTCAATGATGATGACTATGTACGGCATAAACTCATGCCCGTTTTCCGGATTGAGTTTCCGCGCCTTGAACTTCGCGTTGTATTCCTTAACGTTACGGACGTGTGCTTTCTTTAGCAAGTCGTAGCGATGGTCCATAAGCTGGCAGAGGCTCTTTAGCGTCTCCACGACTTTCTTCACGTCGGTAATGATGGGGTCTTCGTTCTCCGGAAGCTTAGCCAGAAAGTGCCTTTCAATTGGTGTGTATACGCTGAATTCCACTTTCTTGGGGTCTATCATGACAAACTTCAGCTCTGCCGGGTGCTTCTTATACAGTAAGGAGGTGATAATGGCGTTCAGGCCGACCGACTTTCCCTGTCCCGTAGCTCCTGCCACGAGCAGGTGGGGCAGTTTGGCCAGGTCAACCATGAATACCTCGTTCGTAATCGTTTTTCCCAAGGCAATGGGCAGGTCGTACCTCGTCTCTTGGAAGCGTTTGGAGTTGAGCAAGCTCTCCATAGAGACGATTTTGGGGTTCTTGTTCGGCACTTCTATGCCGATAGTTCCTTTACCGGGGATAGGGGCTATGATGCGTATGCCGAGGGCTGAGAGGCTTAGCGCAATATCGTCCTCAAGGTTGCGAATCTTGCTTATCCTGACGCCCGGTGCAGGCGTCACCTCGTAGAGTGTAATCGTGGGGCCAATGGTTGCCTTAATGCCGGAAATCTCCACGCCGAAGCTACGCAGCACGCTGACGATGCGGTCCTTGTTCTCGTTCTGCTCCACCATGTCTATGTCCGGCCCTTCGTCTTCATAGTGCCGCAGCAGCGAGAGCGTGGGGAACTTGTAATATTCCAGGTCTCTTCGGGGGTCGTAGGGAGCCATGCCTTCCACGTCGGCCACGGTCTTCCCCTCTGCCTTATCCTCTGTTTTTACCTCTTCTATGAGGAGCGTGTCGCCACCGGTCTCCTTTTCTTCTTTGTGCTTGGGTTCTGACTTTCCGGTGTCAAACTCCAGCGTATTTGCCGACGTTTCCGTGGCGGCAGATTCGGCCGTCGCCGCTTGTTGCTTGCCCGCAATTTCCATTTCCTTATCGGGCTGTGTCTGTTTCTCTTCCTTCTCTTTGTGGTAAGGGTAGTTCTTCGGGTTAAGCAGTATGCGCGCCCATTTTATGGTTTCGCCGGAGAGGTAGATAAGGTAGCACACGGCCAGCGCAATCATGATTACGATGGTGATAGGCGTGCCGAGCAAATCCGTAGACCAGTCGCGAATAGCGTCACCGTGCGCCCCGCCCCATTTAAAGCCCACGTGGTTCCAGCTTTCCGGGAAGAAGTTGACTTGCGAAATGCTCAGCGCAATGCTTCCCCAAATCATAAGAATGGAAAAGTTCACGAACCATTTCCACAAGCGCACCTTGTAAGCTTTCATCAGCTTCATGCTGAGCAGCAGGAGAAACAGGGGAATAAAGAAAGCGCAGACACCGAAGTTTCCGTCCATGAAATAGCGCGCCGCCTTAAGGCCGAGCCCGCCGCCATAGTTCTTAGCATCCACAAAGATACCGCTGTCTGCGTTGGCCTGGTCTGCATAGCCGTTTATGATATACGAAACGAACGACAGAAGCAGGAAGAGCGCCAACACCAGCACACCTAAGCCGACGACAAAGCGTAGCGTGTCGCCACGGAAGAGTTCTTTCCATCCACCTTCGGGAGCAAACGCATCGCGGACGTTGCCTCCTTTCTTCGTCTTTCCCCTCGTGGGCTTCTTGGTCTTACCTGTTGTTTTCTTTGCCATGTCTTTGCTCATTCCCCGCGCGTGTAGAAGTCCACCATCCGCCGTATGGCGCGCTGACATACGTTGCAGAACGTCGGCCATTCGTTCGTCTTCATCCTGCATTCCTGATAGCCGCGAAAGACTCCCTTAGACTGATAACCTCCGCCCTCATAGACGCCGATACGCTCCATGTGCTGCGTGTCGGGAGGCGTCGGGACGGGCGTACCTGCCGGTAGCATATCTGCCCACTTCGAGCTGAAGTCCTTTAGGGTCGTCACGTTCTGTTCCCAAGGCTCCGTGTCGGGGTAGTAATACTCCTCGTATTGGTCGTCGTAGTAGTATTCGTCGGCCAGACCCGCGAAGCTGTGTCCAAACTCGTGCACAACGACGGGGCGGAACTTTGCATGATTTGCCGCCGTCAGGGTATAGTTGTTATAGATGCCCCCACCGCCGTAGTTCTCCGTGTTGGCTAATATAATAATGTGTTCGTAGGGTATGCCCACCAAGGCGTCGTTCAGCTTCCGCAGGTTAAGCGTCGTCAGGTAACGGTCGGAATAGAACGTGTCGAACTGGCTGCCCAGCGCCGTCTCTTTCCATAGTCCTTGCTTGGGAATGCTCACACCGCTCTCCGCCGAAGGTAGCGCCACAGCCACGATGTTGAAGCGCGGTTTCAGACTTGCAAAAGGCTCGTGGGCAAACAGCGCCTCGGTGGCCTCTTCCGCTTTGGCGTAGAAGGCCTCTGCTTCCGCCACCGTGTACCCTTCGGCCACAATAGCTACGTCTATGCACGTGTCCGAGGCTCCCCCGCACCACACGTCGCGGTGGGGCGCCGGGCTGCGACCGTCCAACGAGCGGATAAGTATGTCGTGCGGATTCACGGTGCGCACGTCCTCCGTCAGAAGTCGGTCGTGCGTGCCGCGCAGGGTCAGCTTGATACGCACCGAGTCCGTCGGCATGGGCACGAGGAACACGGCCTCGAACGCCCGCCGCACCCGCGTCGCTTCTTCCGTGCTCAGCCATTCCTGGAAAAGCGTGGAAAACGTGTTCCGGTACAGGATGCGCCCCGTCAGCGCGTCTTCCATACACAGCTCGCCGTTTCCGCGCAGCGGCACGTCCGTCAGGTTGACGCGTCGTCCTGCCCAACCGGCGAACGAAGTAAGCTCGCTGAGTGAAATCTCCTGGCTGTGAACGTCGCCGGAGAAGATATAGTCCAAGCGAAGCGTGCGACCGAAGTCCACGTCCCCGCCACGCGCAACGACAGCGGCCAAAAGGCACCACAAGCACAGCGTAAAGCGTCGTAAGGTAAGGTTCATTCGTCTCATGTCTTTCAGGTGGGCAAAAGTACAAATTTTATTTGTAATTTCGCCCCTGCTACGGCGTTCTACAACCCTTCTACGGCGAAAAAGAGCCGCCTCATTCACTCCCCCGTCCGGCTTCCGCGCCGCTTCCCCCACCCGCTATGCCCACGTCTCCCGCCCATTTCTTGCTCCTTGCCGACAGCGGCAGCACAAAGACCGACTGGCTCCTGCTCACCCCCCACTGCGCCAACGTAAGCGCCCACACCGCCGGTCTGAACCCCTTCACGCTGAAGCCGGAAGCCCTCCGCGCCACCCTTCAGACGGAGTTGCTTCCCCGCCTGCCGCAGCTCGCCCCCGCCGGGCCCGACATAGAAGTTTGGTTCTACGGCGCAGGCTGCCGCGGCTCCGGCCTTGCCGACATGGAGAGCGCCTTGCGCAGCGTCTTTCCCCGAGCACGCCTCCACGTCTCCTCCGACCTGCTCGGCGCAGCCCGCGCACTGTGCCACGACGAGCCCGGAATAGCCTGCATCTTGGGCACAGGCTCCAACAGCTGCCTTTTCGACGGCAACGAAATCCGAGATAACATCCCACCCTTGGGATTTATCCTCGGCGATGAGGGCAGTGGCGCCGTCTTAGGGCGTCGCCTCGCCGCCGACGTGCTGAAACGCCAGCTACCGGCTCCCATCTGCGAGCTTTTCCTGGCCGAATACAGCCTGACGGCCGACGACCTGCTGCGCCGCGTTTACCGCGAACCGGGCGCCAACCGTTACTTAGCCGCCTTTGCTCCCTTCCTCGGCCGCCACAGAGACGAGCCGGCTCTGCGCAACCTTGTCATGGACGAGTTCAGCCGCTTCTTCCGCCGCAACGTCGACCCTTACCGCCACCCTGAACTGCCCGTGCATTTCGTCGGGAGCATTGCATTTTTCCTTCGAGCCGAGTTGCAAGCCGTGGCGGCCGAGGCCGGCTATCGCGTAGGCCGCATCCTGCGCAGCCCCATAGAAGGCCTGCGCGAATATCACGCCCCGGCTTGACGTAGAGCGCTCACTTTTTCCCCCACCCTGCCGATTTTTTCGCCGCAGGCTTTTCGTAGTTTGCAAAAAAGCGTACCTTTGCCGCCGGATAAGCGCCGCGACCGGCCTTTTCCCTTACTTTTGCGGTAGTAGCTCAGTTGGTAGAGCATCAGCTTCCCAAGCTGAGGGTCGCGAGTTCGAGCCTCGTTTACCGCTCCCGCCGCCGGCAGTCGCAGGAAGGCCTCTCGAGGCCGCCTGCGGCTGCTTTTTTTCATGCTCTTGCCTTGAGAGAAGGAGCGTCCCCCGCGAAAGGGAATTTCGCCGCCTTTCTTTTTTCCATAACGGCGTAATGCCTACTTTTGTGGCGTAATAAAATCGTTCTATCGTGGAAGTAATGACAAAAGAAGCGCTGATGCGGCTTGCCCTTCGCCTCTCCGGGGAGAGCGTGCGCGACGGCGGCGGCCCTTTCGGCGCCGTAGTGGCGCGTGGCGGGGAGGTCGTCGCCACGGGGGTAAACCGCGTGACGGCTACCCACGACCCAACGGCACACGCCGAAGTCATGGCCATCCGTGCGGCCGCTCGAAAACTCGGCACGTTCGACCTCGCCGGGCTTGACATCTATGCCTCGTGCGAGCCCTGCCCGATGTGTCTCGGCGCAATCTACTGGGCGCACCTTGACCGCCTGTTCTACGCCTGCACAAAGGCCGACGCCGCCGACGCGGGCTTCGACGACAGCTTTATCTACCAAGAGATAGCCCTCGACCCCGCCCGGCGCCGCCTGAAGTCCGAGCAACTCCTCCGCCCGGAAGCCTTGCGCACCTTCGAGGCCTGGAAAGCCAAGACGGACCGCGTGGAATACTGAAACACGTCCGCTTTTCTCAAATCGCACTCACTTGAGTGCGATTTTTGTGCTTTTCTGCACTGAGTTGAGTGCGTTTTGGTCAGTATCTACCGGAATAAATCAACACAGAAGGTATGATAAAACAACTACAAAGTACTTTTTACCGACATCACCGTAAAAGCACTTCCACATATCTCCGTTATAGGTATGAGCAGTTCCCTACTGTTTCGCCTCACCTCGGCAGCAGGGCGTCGAGGACTTCGAGGCGGCGGGCGTAGGTAGCCCGCAGGCGGGCGCAGGAAGCCTCGAAGGAGTCGCTGTCGTCGAAGCGCGGAGCATCGCCTGCGCCCCACAGCGCCTGGTCGGCCTGCGCGGCGGGCGAAACTTCCGCCTGCCACGCCGCAAGGCTGTCCTCGAGCGCCGCAAAGGCGGGGCGCAACGCCGTCCAGCGCTCCCGCAGCCGACGGCGGAAGGCCGGCTCGCCCAGGAGTGCCCCGTACCACAAAGCACGGTCGCAGTAGAGGCTGTCCACCGTAAGCCGGCGCACGTCCGGCAGGCCGAAACGCGGCGGGCGAAGGTCGCCGCCCGCATCGAGGTCCACGTTGATAAACGCCAAGTCGAAATCCCACACGGGGCCGGCGCAGAGGCGCCCGTCCGGCCCTTGGTAAAGGTAGCAGCTGCGCGGCCCGTTCGGCTCCGCGTTTTGGCAAAGTTCATAGACTAAGTAGTAATCCGCAAACGTGTCCCGGTTGAGCAGCTCGCGCAGGCGCTCCGTGCGCTCAGCCTGCGCCGTGTCGGCGTAGAGCGCCGTTTCGGCCGCGTCAAGCTGCTTTTTAATATTTGCCAAACGGCGAGCAGCGGGTCGTTGCGGATACTTCACGCTGACGGGCAACCCCCGGCGGGCGGTTCGGAAGCCGCTATCCTTTGCGGGGTAGGCATCCAGCTCCACGAGGAAACCGCTGCGCGCCGGCGTCACCACTTTGCCCGCGCCCACCTCTATTTCTTCTGTCAGCAGGTAGCACCCCGCGAAGCGTCCGTTCTGCACGAGGCAGACGGGGCGGCAGTCGGGCGTCCAGGCCAGCGACGTCTGCCGCGCCACGGCCAAGGCAAGGCGGTTTCGCAGCAGGCTGTGGTCCAGGAAGCTCGCGACGAGGCGCCACCGCCGCCCGGCCGGCATGCCCAGCAGGCCGGCAGCTTCCGGCAGCCTCAACTTGAGCGGCTTCTTGGGCTTTTCAAAACCGGAATGCCCGTAGGCGCGCACGGACGCCTCGGCAGTAGAGAACAGCACCGTGCCATCAGTTGCACACAGGCGCACCGCGGTGCCCTCGCGCCACGACCTCTCGGCCACGGGTTGCCCGTCCGCCGTCTCTATGTAAAGCGTGGGCAGCCCCATCTCCGCCCCGGCGCCCCGCGCGCCGCACACGGCCAGCCACACGACGAACACGGCGGCTACCGGTCTTCGACTCTTTCCGAGCAACGTCCTTCGCGGTCTGACCATAAGTATTCGCCGCTCGCCCCTCAACGTTCTTCTTCGCATAACTACAAATCTGCTTTCGGCGCAAAGATACGTATTTCAAAATAATAGGCAGGGAGCCACGCCGGTCCGTGCCCCACGGCTCCGCCGCTCGGAGCCGGGCGCGCGGAGAAGTAAACGCGAGCGGTTACGTAATCATTTATTCAAAAGAAAATCGTATCTTTGAGCTGCCGCAGCGTGAGTGTCGCGCGGCAATGACTTATCAAAAATTCGTATCATGGAACAAAGCATTTCTACCTCCGAGGCCGCTGCGCAGAACCAGCCCAAGACGTGCCTCTATTGCTTTCACGACGGCTGCACGAAGGCCGCCACGTGCATCAACTACTTTGCGGGTCAACACGCCGACGGCCGACCGCTCGGCATGTGCGTCCTGCCGGCCGCCCGAACCGACGACGGGTGCGCCTACTACAAGGAGACGCGCATCCTGCGCGGCGCTTGGGGCTTCAACGCCCTCTTCGAGGACGTCAAAGCCAAGGACGCGCCCCTGCTACGGCGGGCGCTGATGCAGCGCTTCGGCTCTTACAAATATTACTCCGTTTATCATGGAACGGCGCTCCTAAACGACGAAGAGCAAGCTTGGGTTTTGGCGCTTTTCAACCGATATGGCTACACGGAGAACCTTACCTTCGACGGCTACACCGAAGTTTATGACTGGTAAAGGCACGGAGCGCAAAAGTTAACCCGTAAAGACCGTATGTAAAGGGCATCTGCACCGCCACAGATGCCCTTTTCTCGCGCCTACGTCCCACTTGCTGTTTTTTAGAAGCCATCTGAAGAGCATTCAGGTAGTACCTGAAGAGCATTCAGGTAGTACCTGAAGAGGATTTAGGTAGTACCTGAAAAGGATTTAGATACTACCTAAAAAGGATTTAGATACTACCTAAAAAGGATTTAGATACTACCTAAAAAAATCTGAAAGGCGGCTAAAGACCCGCAGACGGCCTCCAAGGCTCAAAAAAACCGTTAAAGGGGGCGGCGTTCGGCCTTCAAGCGCTAACTTTGCCGACAATTGCGGGACGGGCGGCGGCATGGGGCCGCACGGCGCGCCCCGACCGGAAGAGGGAAACCTTATGAAAGAAAACGACCCCGTGCGGGGGCTGACGCAAAACGCCCCCCCGCTACGCGGGGCTGAAATACGAAAGGCCATGACCATTGACTTTGAGAAGCAAGGGGGCTTAGTGCCCGCTATCTTGCAGGACGCGCGGACGGGAAAGGTGCTGATGCTGGCTTACATGAACCGGGAGGCCTACGAAGAGACGCTGCGCACGAAGAAAGCCACCTTCTGGAGCCGCAGCCGGCAACGGCTGTGGACGAAGGGGGAGACGAGCGGCAACGTGATGCACGTGGTGAGCGTGAAGGCCGACTGCGACGGCGACACGTTGCTCGTAGCGGTTCACCCGGACGGGCCGGCGTGCCACACGGGCACGGGAACGTGCTGGGGCGAGGAGAACGAGGCCGACGCGCTTCACTTCCTGGGCGAGCTGCAAGACTTCATCGCGCAGCGGCGGGAGGAGATGCCCGAGGGGTCGTACACGACGAGCCTCTTCCGCGACGGGCTGAACCGCATGGCGCAGAAGGTGGGCGAGGAAGCCCTGGAAGCCGTCATCGAAGCCGTGAACGGGACGAACGAGCGGCTGGTGTACGAGGCTTCGGACTTGCTATACCACCTCATCGTGCTGCTGGCGGCCAAGGGCTTGCGCATAGAGGACGTGGCCCGGGAGCTGCAAGCGCGCCACAAGCCGGGATGGCAGAAGCACTAAGCCGCAGCTGGCGCTAAACCCAAGATAAGGCAAGACAAAAGTCAACGCGAAACAAATAAACGAGACATAAGAAACATGAAAGTACAGAAGTTTGGCGGCACGTCGGTAGGTACGCCCGAGCGAATGAAGCACGTGTGCGACCTCATCACCCGCGAGAAGGGCAACATCGTAGTTCTCTCGGCCATGTCGGGCACGACGAACGCGCTGCTCGAAGTGGCGGACTACTTCAAGAAGGGCAACCCCGAAGGCGCCAACATTGCGATAAACCAACTGCGCCGCACGTACTTCCGGCACGTAGAGGCGCTCTACACAACGGCGGAGTATAAAGCCATAACGCGCGACTTCCTGGACAACGAGTTCACCTATTTGCACGCATTCTCGTCGCAGGAGTTTGGCGAGACGGCGGAGAAGACCGTCGTGGGGCAGGGAGAAATCCTCAGCACGAACATGGTGGCCAACTACCTGCGGGAGCGGGGCGTCAAGGTGTTCCTATTCTCCGCGATGGACTTCATGCGGCTCTCGGAAAACGGGGAGCCGGACCAGGCGTTTATCCGAGAACACCTGGAAGCTATCCTCGACGAGCACAAAGGCTACGACCTCTACCTCACCCAAGGCTTCATAGCGCGCAACAGCCGGGGCGAAATGGACAACTTGCAGCGCGGCGGCTCGGACTACACGGCGTGCCTCATCGGGGCGGCGCTGAAGGCCGCGGAAATACAGATATGGACGGACATCGACGGGATGCACAACAACGACCCGCGCTACGTGGAGCATACCGAGGCCGTCCGGCAGCTTAACTTCGAGGAAGCGGCGGAGCTGGCGTACTTCGGCGCGAAAATCCTGCACCCCACGTGCATCCAGCCCGCCCGATACGCCGGCGTACCCGTCAGGCTGCTGAACACCCTGGAGCCGACGGCCGAGGGAACGATGATAAACAACGACTTCGTGCCCAACGTCATCAAGGCCATAGCCGCAAAAGACGACATCACGGCCATAAAGATTGTCAGCTCGCGGATGCTGCTGGCCAGCGGCTTCCTGAAAAAAGTTTTCGACATCTTCGACGCCAACAAGACGAGCATAGACATGATTACGACGTCGGAAGTGGGCGTCAGCCTGTCCATAGACAACAAGAGCCGCCTGGCACCCATCGTCGCGGAGCTGAAGAAATACGGCACGGTCGTCGTGGACGAGGATATGGTCATCATCTGCGTCGTCGGCGACCTGCGCTGGGGCAACGTGGGCTTTGAGACAAAAATCATGGCCGCCCTGCACGACGTCCCGGTAAGGATGATTTCCTTCGGAGGCAGTGACCACAACATCTCCTTCCTGGTTAGCCGGAAGGACAAGCAACGTGCGCTGCAATCCCTAAGCGACAGGCTCTTCAACAGCCAACCTACGAAACCATGACTATCGACACGGAAAAACTGCGGGGCGTCCGCACACCATTATATTACTACGACACGCGCCTGCTGCGCACGACGCTCTCCGCCGTGACGGCCGCACGGGCGGACGATAGCCACTTCCACGTGCACTACGCCGTGAAAGCCAACGCCAACCCGGCCTTGCTGAAAATTATTGCCGACGCCGGGCTCGGCGCAGACTGCGTAAGCGGCGGCGAGATACGCGCAGCGCTCGACGCGGGCTTTCCGGCCAAAGACATCGTCTATGCCGGCGTAGGCAAGAACGACTGGGAGATAGCCCTCGGCCTGGAAAGCGGCATCGGATGCTTCAACGTAGAGAGCATCCCCGAGCTGGAAGCCATCAACGCCATTGCCGAGGCAAAAGAAACCGTGGCGCCCATCGCCTTCCGCATCAACCCGAACGTTGACGCCCACACGCTGGGAAAGATAACGACCGGGCTGAACGAGAACAAGTTCGGACTGGCCATGGAAGACATGCTGCCGGCCATCAGAGAGGCGGAAAAGATGAGCAACGTGGACTACCGCGGCCTCCACTTCCACATAGGCAGCAGCATCCTGGACCTGCGCGTCTTTGAGCCGCTCTGCGAACGCATCAACGCGCTGCAAGACGAGCTTGACGCCGAGGGCGTGACGAGCCGAAGCATCAACGTCGGCGGCGGACTGGGCACGCACTACGAAGACCCCGACGTGCACCCCATTCCGGACTTCATAGGCTACATGGATGTCTTCCGTAAATACCTGAAGCTCCGACCCGGGCAGGAATTGCACTTTGAGCTGGGTCGCTCCATCGTAGGCCAGTGCGGCGCCATGGTAAGCAAGGTGCTCTACGTCAAACATGGACACGAGAAGAAGTTCCTTATTCTCGACGCAGGTTTTACGGACTTGATACGACCTGCCTTCTACAACGCGCGGCATAAGATAGAAAACCTGACAACTACGGAGACGGCGACGGAGACGTACGACGTAGTGGGCCCCATCTGCGAGAGCTCGGACGTTTTCGCCCACGACGTTACGCTTCCGGTAAGCCACCGGGGCGACTACATCGCCTTCCGCACGGCGGGCGCCTACGGTGAGAGCATGGCCTCGCGCTACAACCTGCGCGAACTGCCGGGCACGCTCCTGGTGTAGGCGGCCACGGGGGAGCAAACGGGGCGTATCAAGCCCTGCCTCGCCGCTATCCTTCCACCAATCTCTTCTGCCGGAACCTCCCGCCCTTTTGCACGTCAACACGCCGCACGCAACGAGCCCCAAAAGCCATGAGTTTGACTTTTGGGGCTCGCTGTTTGTTCGCAGTAGGCACTTAGGCGGCCGTAGCGCGCATATATAATATGGTGTATCCCGGCCACCGCCGCACGGCAGGCAGTTGCGGCTCACTCTGCGGCCGGCTTTCTCCCGCGTCCGCCGCCTCCGCGATGGCCGTGGCCGCGGCTGTAGCGGCTCTTGCCTTGCGCTTTGGCTTCCGAGGCCTTTCCGCCCCTGCCGCGGCCACGCCCGCGTCCGCGCTTGCCGCGCCCTTCGCCGCGAACGTTGCTTGCCGGCGCCTCGCAACCTTCCGGCAGCGGCTCGCGCGGCAGTTTCTCCTCCAGCAAGCGCTCTATGGCGCGAAGGGCGGGGAGGTCGCGCTCGCTGACAAACGTCACGGCGCGCCCGGAACGACCTGCACGCGCCGTGCGACCGATGCGATGGACGTAGTCCTCGGGGTCGCGCGGACAGTCGAAGTTTACGACCATCGTAATATCGTCTATGTCGATGCCGCGCGCCACAATATCCGTAGCAATCAAGATGTCCACTTTGCCGGCCTTGAAGCGCTGCATGACATCATCGCGCTGTTTCTGCTCCAAGTCGGAGTGCATGGCGTCAGCATTGTAGCCGCGACGGCGCAGCGAGACGTTAAGCTCCTTCACCGCCACCTTGGACGAGCAAAAGATAATGACGCGCTTGGGCGTATCGCCACTGAAGAGGTGCTTAATAATCTTAGGCTTGTCTATGTCTCGACAAAGATACACGCTCTGCTTTATCTTCTCCACCGGCTTGGCCACGGCAATCTTCACCTCCACGGGGTCGTGCATCACGGACTTTGCCAGGCTCGCTATGTCGTCCGGCATCGTCGCGGAGAAGAGGATAGTCTGCCGCTCCTTGGGCAGCAGCCGCACTATCTTCAGGATGTCGTCGGAAAAGCCCATATCCAGCATTCGGTCGGCCTCATCTAAGACAAGATGCGTCGTACGGCTCAAGTCCAGCGTGCCCAGCTCGATGTGCATAAGTAAGCGCCCCGGCGTAGCAATTACGATGTCGGCGCCGTCACGTAAGCTGCGGCGCTCCTGTTCATAACGGATGCCGTCGTTTCCGCCGTACACAGCGACGCTGTTCACGTTTACATAATAGCCGAAGCCTTGGAGAGCCTTGTCTATCTGCTGCGCGAGCTCGCGCGTGGGCGCCATAACGAGGCAGTTGACGGCATCTTCCGGGTGCGGCGTGCGGCGCAGGAGCGTAAGGAGCGGCAGTAAGTAAGCCGCCGTCTTACCCGTGCCCGTCTGCGCAATGCCTATCACGTCGCGCCCCGCCAGTATAGGCGGAATACAACGGGCTTGCACGGGCGTACATTTCTCGAAGTGCATGTCATAAAGCGCGTCCAGGACGTCATCGCTTAGGTCGAGGTCCTCAAAATAGACGGTGGCGGCAGCTTCGTCGGACGTAGCGGCGTGCAGGTCTTCCGCAGGGGCGTCCCCTGCCAACTTGTTATCTTCTGTCATAGTCTTGTCTTGTTATACAATAAATATATGTACCCGCCGCGCCGAGAGAATCTATTTCGGCGTTACCCTGTAAAGCCCTAAGGCAATGAGGGCGTAGAGTATGTTGGGCAGCCAGACGCTTAGCATGGGCGGCCAGCCGCCGCTTATGGCGAAAGAGCTGCTTATGGTCTGGAAAAGGATGTAGGAAAAGGAGAGCGCCAGCCCCAGGGCAATGCTGGTGCCCATTCCCCCCTTGCGCTTCTCGCAGGAAAGGGAGACGCCGATGAGCGTCAGGATGAAAGCCGCGAACGGCATGGCGAAGCGTTTGTAGTACTCCACCTCAAACGTGGCTATCTGCGAGGCGCCGCGCATCTTCTGCTTGGTGATGAATTCTCGGAGCTCCGGAATGGTCATCGTCTCCTGTTGGTTGCGCACGTAGAAGAAGTCGCGCGACTCCATGAAAATCATAGTGTCCAGCTTCTCCCCGTTAGTTATCCGCTCGCGGTTTCCGCGAAGTTCTCGTATCTGGTACTGGCGCAGCGTCCAGTTGTAGCGCCGTTCCGCCAGCGTGTCGTATTGCAGCGTCTGCGCCGTGAGGTGCGAGACGAGCTTCTTGCCCACAAACTTGTCCAAGGAAAAGCCGTAGCCGGAGCGCGTAGTGTTGTCGAAGTGCGTGATGTAGGCCACTACGCCCGTGTCAACTTGCAGCTGGATGTTGTCAGCGGAGGTTATGTCCTTCTTCTTCACGTAGTGGTTCTCGAAATTCACGCGCGCCACGTTTCCTTTCGGAATTACGTAGCCCCCGAGGTAGAACGTCAGCGCGGCAATCAGCGCGGCGGAGAACATATACGGCCGCAGCAGCCGCCGGAAGCTCATCCCCGTGGACTTCATGGCTATTATCTCCGAGTTGCCCGCCAGCTTCGTAGTGAAAAAGATGACGGCGACGAAGACGAAGAGCGCGCTGAAAAGGTTAGTGAAGTATGGGACGAAGTTGACGTAGTATTCCAGCACGATTTTCCGCCACGGAGCGTGGCTGGCCGCAAGTTTGTCCACCTTCTCGTTGTAGTCAAAAAGGACGGCAATCGTTATGATAATGAGAATCAGGAATACGTACGTGCTAAGGAATTTCCAGATAATGTAACGGTCCAATCGGGGGCAGACGTGCGCCAGCAGTCCGCACCAGCGGTCGCGCAAGGTCAGCCTTGCGTGGCTCTCCTTGGGCGCTTTGGCTTGCGGGTGCGTTGCGCCGGGCATGTAGTCGGCCTCGCGCTCCTCCGGCTTGGGAGGTACGGCGTCAGCCTTCCGCTTTCTGAACAGTTTCCTTAGCATTATTCTAAATTACATCCGAGCCGGTCCTTGCTCACAGCCGCCGGCCTACCTTTTCCAGCATTTCGTCTTTCCACGTGCCGAAGTCACCCGCCAGGATGTGCCGTCTGGCCTCGCCCGTCAGCCGGAGGTAGAACCCCAGGTTGTGGATGCTGGCAATCTGCAGGGCTAAGATTTCCTTTGCCTTAAAGAGATGGTGCAGGTAAGCACGGCTATACTGCGTATCGACGAAGGTAGTCCCCGCTGCATCAACGGGCGAGAAGTCCGTCGCCCACTTGGCGTTGCGCATGTTCAGGATACCGTCCTGCGTGAAGAGCATACCGTTGCGTCCGTTGCGCGTCGGCATCACGCAGTCGAACATATCCACGCCTCGCGCTATGCCTTCGAGCAGGTTCTGCGGCGTGCCGACGCCCATCAGGTAGCGCGGTTTGTCCGTGGGCAGTTCGCTGTTCACCACGTCTATCATGCGATACATCACCTCCGTCGGTTCGCCCACGGCGAGGCCGCCAATAGCGTAGCCCTCGGCGTCGCAGGAAACGGCGAAGCGGGCGCTCTCCCGCCGCAGGTCTTCATAGACGCATCCCTGCACGATGGGGAACAGCGCCTGGTGGTAGCCGTAGAGTGGCTGCGTCTTGTTGAACCGCTCCACGCACCTGGCGAGCCACTGCTCGGTCAGCGTGAGGCTCTTGCGGGCATAAGCGTAGTCTGACGTGCCGGGTGGGCATTCGTCGAAGGCCATGATAATGTCCGCACCTATGGCGCGCTCGATGTCCATTACGCCTTCGGGCGAGAAGAAGTGCTTGCTGCCGTCGATATGGCTGCGAAACTCGCAACCGGCCGCGCTCAGCTTACGAATACTCGTGAGGGAGAATACTTGAAAGCCGCCGCTGTCCGTCAGCATGGGCAGGCGCGAACCGCAGAAGCGGTGCAAGCCGCCCGCAGCACGGAGCACGTCGAGACCGGGGCGCAGATAGAGGTGGTAAGTGTTGCCCAAGACGATTTGCGCCCGCACGTCGTCGGCCAGCTCGCGCTGGTGCACGGCCTTCACACTGCCCGCCGTGCCCACAGGCATGAATACGGGTGTCAGGATGCGGCCGTGGTCCGTCGTGATGCTGCCCGCGCGGGCCGCGGTGGCCGTGTCGGTGTGTTCAAGGGTGAAGAAGCCGCCCTTACGCTTCACTTCTACCGTCGTGCTCATTTGGCGTCCGCCCCCGTCACGGTGATGTCTTGCGGGTGAGCTACTTTTTCCGGCAGCAGGGCGAAGGCAAGCACTTCCGCGACGTCTTTCACGTAGTGGAAGGTGAGGCCGTGGCGGTAGGCCGCGGGAATTTCTTCCACGTCGCGCCGGTTGTCCGTGCTTATGACGATGTCCGTGATGCCGGCGCGCTTTGCGGCGAGTATCTTCTCCTTTATGCCGCCGACGGGGAGCACCCTGCCGCGCAGCGTTATCTCTCCCGTCATGGCTACGTGCGGCCTAACCTTGCGTTGCGTCAGCGCGCTGGCCAACGAGGTGGCTATGGTGATGCCGGCGGACGGTCCGTCCTTCGGCGTAGCGCCTTCGGGCACGTGTACGTGGACGCCCCATTCCTCAAAGACGCGGTAGTCCAGTCCCAGCAGGTCGGCGTGCGACTTCAGGTAGGATAGGGCCAACATGGCGCTTTCTTTCATCACGTCGCCCAGGTTTCCCGTCAGCGTCAGCTTGGGCGCTTTGGAGCGGCTCAGGCTGGTCTCTATAAATAGTATCTCGCCGCCGGCCGACGTCCACGCCAAGCCGGTGACGACGCCCGCGTAATCGTTGCCTTGGTAGCGGTCGTGGGCGAAGAGGGGTTTCCCCAGCAGCGCCTCGACGTCTTTCGGCGTCAGCGGCTCGGCCTTATCGGGCGCAGCGCCGCCTGCGCGCGCCGTTTGCAGCGCCACCTTGCGAAACACGTTGCCCAGCTGCTTCTCCAGCTGCCTGACGCCGCTCTCGCGAGTATATTTGTCGATGAGGAAGTCTAAGGCGCGTGCCGTCAGCTTCGGCGCGCCGTGCTGTTTCAGGCCGAGCTCTTCCTCCAGGCGGGGGATGAGGTGGCGCCGCGCTATCTCGCGTTTTTCCTCTACCGAGTAACCCTCCACCGGGATAAGCTCCATGCGGTCCAGCAGCGGGGCGGGAACGCCTTGCAGGCTGTTGGCCGTCGCTATGAAGAGGACGTGCGAGAGGTCATAGTCCGTGTCGAGGTAGTTGTCGTGGAAAGCCTTGTTTTGCTCGGGGTCGAGCACTTCCAGCAGGGCGCTTTGCGGGTCGCCGTTGTAGTTGTTCTCTGACACCTTGTCTATCTCGTCGAGCACAAAGACGGGATTGTCCGTTCCGGCGCGTTGCAGGCCTTTTATGATACGTCCGGGCATGGCTCCGATGTAGGTACGGCGGTGTCCGCGTATTTCAGCCTCGTCGTGAATACCTCCCAGGCTCACCCGGACGTACTCGCGACCCAAGGCCTCGGCTATGCTGCGCCCCAGCGACGTCTTGCCCACGCCCGGCGGGCCGTAGAGGCAGAGTATGGGCGCCTTCATGTCGCCCCGCAGCTTCAAGACGGCCAAGTGCTCCAAGATGCGCTCCTTCACCTTCTCCATGCCGTAGTGTCGGCGGTCGAGCGTGCGCTGTGCGTGGGAGATGTTCAGGTTGTCCTCCGTCTCCTTGCCCCACGGCAGGCCTGCGAGCGTCTGCAGGTACGTCAGCTCCATCGAGTAGTCGGGAGATTGCGAGTTGTAGCGTTCGAGTCGGCGCAACTCGCGTTCGAAGAGCTCCTTCACCTTAGGCGGCAGTTTCAGGCTCTTCGCCTTCTCGCGCAGCGAGGCTACGTCGTCCGCCTCGGCCTCGCCCAGCTCGTCCTGAATGTTCTTCAGCTGCTGTTGCAGGAAATACTCCTTCTGCTTCTGGTCCAAGTCTTCGCGCGTCTTGTCCTGTATCTTCCGCTTCAGGGAGGCCAGCTGGCACTCGCGGCTCAGGACGTTCATGAGCATATAAGCGCGCTTCTTCAGCTCACCCTCCTGGAGCATGGTCATCTTCTCCTCCGTGGCGAAGGGCAGGTTCGTCAGGACGAAGTTCACCATAATGATGGGGCTGGATATGTTCTTCACGGCGAAGGCTGCCTCGGAGCGCGCGCCTTCCGCGAGCTTCAAGTAGCGCACGGTGTTTTCCAGACACGCCGCGGCCAGGGCTTTAAACTCCTCGTCGCCCGCCTCGGGCAGCACCTCCTCCAAGCTCGTGACGTAGGCGCGCAGGAAAGGCCGCTGCCGAAAGAGCTTACCGATGACGGCGCGCCCCAGCGTCTGCACGAAAGCAGTGCTGTTGCCGTCGGGCAGGGGCATGACGCGCATCACGCGCGCCGCGACGCCCAGCGGGTAGAGGTCGGCAAGCGTAGGCTCCTCAACGGAGGCGTCTTTCTGGAAGCCGATGACCATCACGCCGCCCGTCTCTTCAACGTGGGCAATGAGGCGGCGCGACGACTCCCGCGAAACCATGATAGAGGTCACGACGCCGGGAAACAGCACCGTGCCGCGCAGCGGCAGGACGGGCAGCGTCTGCTCCCGAACAGGTCTGAAGAGTTCCTCAACGTCTCCCTCGAAGTCTGCAATAAGTGAAAAGGGTGGTTGGGTCGTATTGTTTTGTTCCATAAGGTTTTCCTATTCCGGCCGGGGCGCACCGCGCGGCCCCATACCGCCGCCCGCCCCGCAATTGTCCGCAAAGTTAGCGCTTGGGCTTCGAACGCCGCCCCCTTTAACGGTTTTTTTGAGCCTTGGAGGCCGTCTGCGGGTCTCCGGCTGCCTTTCAGATTTTTTTAGGTAGTATCTAAATCCTTTTCAGGTAGTACCTGAAGAGCATTCAGGTAGTACCTGAAGAGCATTCAGGTAGTACCTGAAGAGCATTTAGGTAGTACCTAAATCGGATGTAGAAGGCACCTACATATAGTGTAGGTACTACCTATACATCGTGTAGGTACTACCTATACATCGTGTAGGTACTACCTACATATCGTGTAGGTACTACCTACAAAAGCGTAGATGCCTTTTGGAGGCAGAGAAAACGTACCCGGCGCGGCGCCTTCGGGAGGCGGGGCCGGGTACGTATGGGTAAGGGCGTGGCCGGGTGGGGATGCGCGGCTACGGCCGGATGTTGGTGCACCGTACGTGCTCGAGGCGGATGCGTTCCTTGTTCCAATGGAACGGCTGGTACTCCGTGTTCACGCTTACCTTGTTGTTGCGCCACGTCAGGCCGTCGACGCTTTTGGCGTAGAGCAGGGGGGCATCGAATGTCTCGAACGTGTTGTCTTCTATCACGATGCTGTTTGGCTGCCCGCCGTGGAAGAAGGTCGTTTGGTGAGCGATGTCGGGTATTTCGGGGCAGATGGAAATGACGGCGTTGGTGAACTGGAAGTAGTTGTCCAAGCAGTTGATGAATTTGTTCTTCCTGATGACGAGGTCTCGCACGGCGCCGCTCTCGAACCAGCCGTTGCAGTCGCCGCAGAGTAGGATAGCGGAGCCGCTAACGTGGTCGAAGGTGTTTTGCTCGCAGATGGTGCGCCGTGGTGAGCTGAAGAGGGCGCCGCGAGCGCGATTGTTGCGCACCGTGTTTCGGCGGAAGGTCACTTCGGGCGTCCAGGTGAGGTTTTCCAGGCCAACGTCGGTTCCTCCCTCCACGTCGGGCGGCAGGGCGTCGCGGAAGCGGATGCGGAAGACGCGCATGCCGCGCAGCTCGACGCGGTCGACGGGTTTTATGCCCGTGATGATGTTTGGCGCAAAGGCTTCCATCGTCGTTGCGTGGACGAACTGCACGCTGTCGCCCGTGTTGCCCCAGTTGAAGCCCCAGGCCTGCTCGTGCATGTACTGGCAAAGTAGCGTGTGGTCGTCTTCGCGCTGGCGTACGTGGAGGTAAATGCCGTGCACGTTGATGGCGTCGTCCATCATGTTCTCGTAAAGTCCGCCTTCGGAGGTTATCTTTCCTCGGCACTGGGAGAAGTGTGTGGCGTCGGCGCAGGTGGTGAAGAGGCGGTCGGAGCCGGCGGCGTCTTTCAGGCAGACGCGGAAGCCGCGCAGCGTGATGTCCGTGCACCGCTGCGCCAGGAGACCCATTCCGAAGGCGAAGTGTACCGTTACGTTCGTCAGCTCCGTCCGTTTGGCCTCGTTAATGAAGATTGCGGGGGCGGGACGGTGCGCGCTGCGGGCTGCGACGACCATTCCGGGGCGGAGGCGGGCGTCTTTCCAGGCAGGGGCGAGGAACGTGTTGCCCCCAAGCGCCTTGAAGCCTGCCGTGTTGATGCTGAGGTCGCCCGTTTGATAGACTACGTGGCCGGTCTGGGGGTCGAAGGGCAGACCCAGCGTCGGACGCACCGCCCACTCTTCGCCGTAGATGCAGAAGGTGGAATCGTCGTCGGCCATCCATTTCACCCACGAAGGCACGCTGAACGTGATGCCCGCCTCCGGCGAGCCGGCTTTGACGGTTAAGGGAATCATCATCGGCTCTTCCCAGTCAATAGAGAAGTTCCGCAGGCGGCAATCTTCGGTGTAGTTGAGCGCAAAGGGCGTGACGATGCCGCTGAAGAGGAACTCCGCGCCACCGCCTTCGAGCGTCAGGTTGTGGAAGCCCTGCAAGTTGAAGACAACGCGCTTGGGCTGCCGCTCATCGTGGTTGGAGATGTACATTTCCCGCTCCGTGATGCCGTCTTGGTAGAAGCGGTACGTCCCCTTTCGGAACTTCAGCACGATGTGGTCGTCCGGGTTGACCTTCTGAGGCAGTTCGCTGAGGAACTTCCCGACTTTCTCCGTCAGTTGTTCCTTGCCAGGCGCTACGCCGTAGTCTGCCATGTTGAAGGTGACCTTTCGTGCGCCGAGCGCGAGGCAGGTGAGCAGCGCCGCGAGGGAGATAGCAAAGCGTTTCATGGGTTTGTGGGGTAGTGGGCTTAGTTTTGTTTCAGCTCATCGCGTACCGCGCAGAGTTTGCGGAAGGCGTCGGGCAGCGCGCCGATGATGTCGGACGCCGTCAGGCTTTCTTGTCCCAAACGGTCGGCAGCTATGTCGCCGGCCAGCCCGTGTAAGTAGGTGCCCAGTCGGCAGGCGTCGAGCACAGAAAGCTTCTGCGAGAGCAGGGCTGCGACAATGCCGCTCAGTACGTCGCCGCTGCCGGCCGTAGCCATGCCGCTGTTGCCCGTAGGGTTGAAGTAGGCTTTCCCTTCCGGCGTGCAGACGGCCGTAAAGTGGCCTTTCAGGATGATGTAAAGGCTGTGGCGCTGCGCCAACTCCATGGCCTCGGACAGCGTGGAGTAGCTGTCCACGCTCCGCGTGCCGAGGCGGCGAAATTCCAAAGGGTGCGGCGTCAACACGGCGTCGTTAGGGATTTGTTGCAGCCAGCCTTTGTGCTCGCTCAGTATGTTAAGGCCGTCCGCGTCGATAAGTACGGGGATGCGAGCGTGCCTTACCTGCTCGATGAAGGCGACGGCCGTCTCGGCGTGCGTACCTATGCCCGGCCCGATGGCCAGGGCGTCGTATGGCTCGGCATCTATGGGCGCCGAGAGGTGCTCTGCGTGCGCGTCGAGGCTTAATACGGCTTCGGGAACGGCGATTTGAAGAATGTCGTTATTGCTTTTCGGCGTGCGCACCGTCACCTTTCCGACGCCGGAGCGCAGGCAGGCTTTTGCAGCCAGGACGGCGGCGCCCGCCATGCCGTGCCGTCCGGCCACGAGGAGCGCGTGGCCGAACGTGCCTTTGTGGCCGAAGGGATTGCGCGGCTTCAGCAGCGGCGCGACGTCGGCTTCCGAAGTTATTTCATAGGGCGTCTCCGTCTCGCCAAGCTTTTGTGCCGACAGACCTATGTCCAAGATTTTCAGCTGTCCGATGAATTCTTGGTTGTCAGCCAGCAGCTGCGCCAGCTTCGGCACTTGGAAAGTCAGGGTAAGCGTGGCGCGGACGATATGTGCCCTCACGTTGTAGCTATTGTCCTCGCACATGAGGCCGGAAGGCATGTCGATGCTCACTACGTCGGCTTTGGAGGCGTTTATGAACTTCACGAGCGCCGCGAAGCCGCCCCGGAGCGGTTGGTTCAAGCCCGTGCCGAACAGTCCGTCCACGACGAGTGTCTCCGCGTCCAGCGCGGGCGGCTCAAACTGCGCCGTAACTTCCGTCAACGTCACGCCGTGGCAGGCTGCCAGGCGGTTGCGGTTCAGTTCGCAGTCCGCGGAGAGGCCTTTCCCCGTGTTGAAGAGATAGACGTCTGTCTTGCTGAAGCCTTTCTCGGAGAGCAGTCGCGCTACGGCCAGTGCATCGCCGCCGTTGTTCCCCGGCCCGGCAAATACGACGACGTTCTTCTCCGGCGCCCGACGTTTGCAAATTTCTTCGACGACTTTCGTTGCGGCTTGCTCCATGAGCGCGGCCGACGTGATGCCCGCCTCGCGCACGGTGTAGGCGTCAAGCTCTTTCAGCTGCGCCGCGTTCAGGATTTTCCGGCTCATGGCTTCCTGCTCCACCAATGTCGTTTCTTCGGCTCCTCACGTGGTGCGCCGTCCTCCTCTGCCAAATACTGGCGGTAGGTAATTCGTCGCGAAATGATTTGGTATATGGCCGGCCAGTCGGGCAGTCCGCCTACGTTGCGGTCGTCTATAAAGCAATCCACCTTAAGTTTGCGGCTGAAGTTCGGGTTTGTGTTGGCCTCAGCTACGTGCTCTGCGGCGTCTTCGTCGAAGAAGCTGTTGACAGCATGGAAGCGCACGCCCTTTTCTGCGCACCACGCCACGGCCTCTTCGAGTAATTTCCCCTCACGTACGCTCCAGAGGATGAGTTTGTGCCCTTCCTTCGTGAGTTGTCGGAGCGTAGCCGTCGCGAAGGGAAGCTCGCGGCCTATTGCGGGGTAGCGGTGTTCTACGATGGTGCCGTCAAAATCCACTGCTATGGTCATATCTTGCTTAAAGTTTGATGTATTTCTTTCCTTGGGTGATGTAGAAACCTTTAGAGGCGGCGCCGTGCAAGCGGCGTCCCGTTAAGTCGTAACGAGGTGCCGGCCGGTTTTCGCCAAGTGCCGACTGAATGCCCGTGAGTCCGTGCTTCACGCGGATAGAGTCGGTCTGTGCGTTCAGGCGTAGGTAGCAGCGGAAGGGGTCTAAGGCGCTGCCCGCCAAGGCTCGGACGAAGTAGTCTCCATCGCCCGAGAGGAGGTAGATGCCTGCGTCGTCCGCCGTCACGTTCAGCATCCGGTAGTTGCCAAAGAGCACCTGCGCCGCAGCGGGACTGTCTTCCTGCGAGAGCTGTGCCGTCTCGCGGTTTGTAAGCACCAGTTCCGCCCCGCCGCCGGTGCTTTGGCGGAAGATGACGGGCTGCTGCGCCTCGATGTCTGCGGCGTCGGCGAAGGTGAGTTCGTCCTCGCCGGCCGTAGTCAGGGTTTCAGCGAGAAAGCCTTCGGGAAGGTCGGCCGCAAAGGGCAGGCAGAGCGTCTCCCAATTGCCGTCCGCGGCGCACTGCCGCGTGTAGGTGAGCGCTCCGGCCTGCGCCGTGAAGCTGCGGCCGATGTAGAGCGGCCGGCGGTCGGTCAGCGCCGCAGCGCGGAGCAGTTGCGGCGTCCCATCTCCACATTCCACGACGATGCGCCACGTCTGCGGCACGGCAGCTGCGTCCGTTGCGTTAATATATATAATGGTGTTGTTCGCGCCGTCGTCTTGCAACGCCGGGCAAGCCACGGGCAGGGAAATACTGTCGAGGTATAGCGCCGTGCAAGCCGAGAGGTCAATCGTAGCAAGCTTTTCCGCGCTCCATCCTCCCGTCAGGGTCAGCGCGCCGTCCGAGCCGGTGGCCGATGCGGGCGTTGCGGCTACGGCGGGCAGCAAGACGTCCGTCGCGCCCTGCGCCGTAGCAGCGTCGTCGTCCAACACAGCGAAATTTCCCGTGCTTGCAAGGTAAACCAAGTAGCGCGGCGTGGCTTCCGCCGTAGCAATGTGGCCGTTTACTACGCGCCAAGCGGCGGCTTCCTCCTGCGTGCTGAGGTCGAAGCCTAAGTAGCCCGCGTCTGTCCTAAGCGTGAAGGTTCCCGCGTCGGTCGTCGCCGCCGTGAAAGCGGCCATACCGTCGGCGGGTGCTACGCTGCCGTCGCACAGCACGTAGCCCGTCGCGTCGAAGCCCGCCAGAGTGGTGTCGGCCAGGCTTCCGTCTGCCATCAGGGCGCACCGCGTGCCGTCCGTCGGCGTTGTGGCCGCGCCGGGTCGGTCGCTGAAGGCCACCGGCAGGCGGTAAAAGTAAAGCGCGTGGCTGTCGCCGCCGGTGGCGAGGTAGCTGCCGAAGAAGGTGTCGCTTGTGGAGTATTCGTTCACGCCGATGCTGTGTGTCGCGTCGGCCGTGCTGGTTAGCGTGAACGTCCCGTCGCCGTTTTCGCTTATTCTCCAAGGCGTGCTCTCCGTCGTGCTGACCGTCAGGGTCGTCTTATTGCCCGATACCGGTGCGCTGATGCTGAGCGTCCCGTCGCCGCCGGTCAGCAGGTACGCGTTCGCCTCGCCCGAAGGGGCTGCGGCGAGCCGCCACACGGTGTTGCTTTCAGATACCTCCACCGTGGTTTGCAGCCCGTCCGCCACGTAAACGCCCATAAGCTTCGCGTCGCTGCCCGCCCGTATTGCCTGCGACAGCAGGTACGCATTTCCCGCAGAGCCTATGGCACCTATGGCGTAATACTCGTCCGTTGTGAGGGCGGAGAGCGCCGTGACGCGCACGAAGTCGGCGGGCAGCTTCCCGTCGAGGCCATCGGCACACACCGGGGCGGCACCCGTGAGTAGCGCCGTCGTGACTACAGACAGATAGGTGACGAGCTTACGCATCTTCCTCCCCCGCGTTGGCCGCAAGCTTGAGCAGATATTGCCCGTACTCGTTCTTGCGCATGGGCGTGGCAATCTCGCGAAGCCGTGCGGCGCTTATCCAGCCTTCTTCGTAGGCGATACCTTCCAGGCAACCTACTTTAAGACCCGTTCGCTTCTCTATAACTTCAATGTAGGTAGATGCCTCGCTCAGGCTGTCGTGCGTACCGGTGTCCAGCCAAGCGAAGCCGCGCCCCAGCACTTGCACCATGAGTTCTCCGTCGCGCAGGAAGCGCTCGTTGACGCTTGTGATTTCCAGTTCGCCGCGCGCCGAGGGCTTTATCTCCTTTGCCACACGCACCACCTTGTTGGGATAGAAATACAGCCCCACAACGGCGTAGTCTGACTTGGGCTTCTCGGGCTTTTCTTCTATGCTGACGGCGCGTCCCTCGGGGTCAAACTCCACCACGCCGTACCTTTGCGGGTCGTTCACGTGATAACCGAAGACCGTAGCCTTTCCGTCTTCCTCGGCCGTGCGGACAGCCTCACGCAGCAGGGTGCGAAACTCGCTTCCGTGGAAGATATTGTCGCCCAGTACGAGGCAGGCGCTATCCGTCCCGATGAAATCTTCGCCTATGAGGAAGGCCTGCGCCAGTCCGTCGGGGCTGGGCTGTTCGGCATACGTCAGGCGGATGCCGTAGTCCGAGCCGTCGCCCAGCAAGCGGCGGAAGCCCGGCAGGTCCTGCGGCGTAGAGATGAGCAGCACGTCGCGAATGCCCGCCAGCATAAGCACCGAGAGCGGGTAATAGACCATAGGCTTGTCGAAGATAGGGATGAGCTGTTTGCTGATGCCTTTAGTGATGGGGTAGAGGCGCGTGCCGCTTCCGCCGGCCAGGACGATACCTTTCATGATGCTGTTTCGTTTTTTATTGGGAGTTTGCGCGGGTCTTTCTGCCCCGCGCGTTGGGGCAAAGGTAGCCAATGGGGCTGAATGCGGAAAGCTTTTACCCCTTTTTCTCTCCCCGTCGGCGGCACACTCCACAGTTGGCGGCGGAGACCTTGGAGCTCGGAGCCAGAAGGGGCGACGCGTGCGTTTGGGGAATTATCGAAATGCCATCCAGGTGCTACCTGAAATAATCTAAGCAGGACTTAGGAATGAACAAAGGGGAGCTTTGCGCCGCGAAACGGGCGCCGGGCTTCAGCGAGCGACCTGCGAGCGGGCGTAGGCCAGAATAGCGGGGAAATCGTCGGGCGAGAACCAGCGGACGTCGGGGTCTCGGCGCCACCAGGTCAGCTGCTTCTTGGCATAGACGCGCGTATTCTTTTTCCAGCGCGCCACGGCGAAGTCCAGCGTCCACTCCCCGTCGAGATAGCGGAAGATTTCTTTATAGCCCACCGTATTCAGCGCCTCGCAGTCGCGGTAGGGCAAGACGCGGCGCGCCTCGGCGAGGAGGCCGTCGGCGAGCATGGCGTCGGCGCGGCGGTTTATGCGGTCGAAGAGTTCGGCGCGCGGGCGGTCAAGTCCGATTTTCACCACGCGGAAAGGGCGCGGCTTGGCCGTATGTGTGCGGAAAGCGCTGAAGGGGCGCCCGCTTTGCAGGCATACCTCCAAGGCGTGAAGCACGCGGCGCGTGTTGCGGCGGTCCACCTCGGCATAATACGCCGGGTCGAGCACGGAGAGCTGCGCCAGGAGGTAGTCGAGGCCGCGCGCCTCGTACTGCCGGAGCACGAAGCGGCGGGTCTCCTCGTCGATGGTGGGGATGTCGTCCAGCCCCCGGCATACCGCGTCGACGTACATCATGCTACCGCCGGACAGGAGCACGACGTCGCGTTCGTGGAAAAGCTTTTCGAGCAAGCGGAGGGCATCTGCCTCGTAGCGCGCGGCACTATATTGTTCTTGCAGGCCGAGTGTGCCGACGAAATAATGCTTCGCGCGGCGCTGCTCCGCCGGCGTCGGCGCCGCCGTGCCTATGGGCAGGTCGCGGTAGAGCTGTCGCGAGTCAGCGTTCAGGATTGGGGAATGAAAAAATTCGGCCAGCGGCAAAGCCGTGGCCGTTTTCCCTACACCCGTAGGGCCAAGCACGACGAGGAGTGCGGGCTTCACAGCGCGCTCCCGTCTGTAATTTCGAAGCCGTCGGCGTCGAGCTCGTCGTCGTTGTAGGCCGGGCCGTCAAAGTCGTAGAGCTCGTCGGCGGGCTCGGCTGCCGTCACCTTTCCGGCCTTGCCGGGAAGCGAGAAGTCCAGCTCCTTAATCTGTACCGGGGCTTTGCCGCGCGAGAGGAACACCTCGGGCGCTTTCAGGTGCCGACCGGGAATTTCTTCTACGACGTTCATGAAAAACAGACGCTCGGAAAACGGGTCGAAGACGAACTCCAGCTTTTGTCCCTCGCCATCAATCATGTCGGAAAGCACGGTCTTCTCCATCAGGTAAATGTCCTCGTCGACGGCGCCCGAGCCAACGTCTTCCCGAACGACCTGAGCGCCTTGCCGCCAGTCTTCGTCGCAGAGGAAGAAGGACGTCATCTGGTCGTCGGGGTAGCCGCAGGAGTCGAGGATGGCTTTGTTCAGGTCGAGAAACGTCGCGTCGCTGTCTATCTCCAACTCGCGCACGAAGCCTTCCACTTCGTCGCAAATAAACTTTATCTTGTAGGTCATGGTGTCCCGGTTTGAAAAAAGCAAATGCCCGGCGCGGCGCTCACTTTATGATGCCGCGCTTCGAACTATGGATGAACTCGAGGATATATTCTATCTCTTTCGACATAGGTACTGTTTCGCGTATCTCCTTAAAGCATTCTTCGCGCAGCTTGTCGCTCTGGTAGAGGATGCGATAGGTGGCGTGGATGTTTTCTATGAGTTCGGGCGGAAAGCCGTGGCGGCGCAGGCCGACAAGGTTCAGCCCGCAATATTTAATCGGCTCGCGCGCCGCCATGGTATAGGGCGGAATGTCCTGCCCCGTGCGCGAGCCGCCGCCAATCATGACGTAGCTGCCCACGCGGCAGAACTGGTGAATCAGCACATTGGCGCTGATGACGGCGTTACTGTCCACGACGACTTCGCCGGCTATCTTGGTAGAATTGCCTATGATGCAGCCGCTGCCAATGCAGACGTCGTGCGCCACGTGCATGCCTTCCATGAGCAGATTGTTGCTCCCGACGATGGTTTTCCCTTTGGCCGCCGTGCCGCGGTTGATGGTGACGTTCTCGCGTATCTTGTTATTGTCGCCTATCTCGGCCGTAGTCTCTTCGCCGTGGAACTTGAGGTCCTGCGGAATAGCGCCAATGACGGCTCCGGGGAACACGATGTTGCCCCGCCCCATGCGCGTGCCGTAGAGGACGGTGACGTTGTTCATCAGTGTGTTGTTGTCGCCTATCACGACGTTCTTGTCGACGACGCAGAAAGGGCCAATCTCGCAGCCGTCGCCTATCTTGGCGTCGGGGTGGATGCTGGCCAGCGGACTTATCTTGCTGCTCATGTATAGTTCGGATTATTTGTTTTCCACGATTTGGGCGGTGAACGTTGCCTCCATGACAACGGTCTCGCCTACGAAGACGAAGCCCTTCATCGACGAGATGCCGTGGCGCACAGGGCCGAGGAGCTTCACTTTAAAAAGGAGCGTGTCGCCCGGGACTACCTTCTGGCGGAACTTCACGCCGTCAATCTTCAGGAAGTACGTGCTCCAGCGCTCGGGGTTCTCCAAGCCGTTCAGCACAAGCAGGCCGCCGGCTTGCGCCATAGCCTCGATTTGCAACACGCCGGGCATGACGGGTTCCGTGGGGAAGTGTCCTTGGAAAAAGGCCTCGTTTGCCGTCACGTTCTTCACGGCTACGATATAGTCCGAGCCGAGTTCGATGACCTTGTCCACGAGTTGCATGGGATAGCGGTGAGGCAGGAGCTGGCGGATGCGGTTTACGTCCATCAAGGGCGCCACCGTCGGGTCGTACTTCGGCGCTTGCACCTCGTGCTGCCGTATCTCGCGGCGCATTTGTCGGGCGAACTTATTATTAATGGTGTGTCCCGGGCGCGTAGCTATGATGCGGCCTTTGATAGGTCGGCCTATCAGCGCCATGTCGCCGATGATGTCGAGCAGTTTGTGCCGTGCCGGCTCGTTGGGCCAAGCTAAGGGGCGGTCTTGTATATACCCCAGCTTGTTTGCGTCGCGATGCTCCACGTGCAGGTGGTCGGCCAGCGTGTCCAGCGTAGCTTGGTCCACACGCGTCTCGTAGATAACGATGGCGTTGTCCAAGTCGCCGCCTTTGATCAGCCCCATCTTCAGCAGGGGCTCTATCTCACGCACGAAGACGAACGTCCGAGCCGGGGCTATCTCCGTCGGGAAGTCCTGCATGTTGTCCAACGTGGCGAATTGGCTACCGATAAACTCGGAGTCGAAGGATATCATGGCCGTCAGGGAGAACTGGTCGTCGGGCAGGATGATGATGCTCGAGCCGCTCTTTTCGTCGCGGAACTCTATCTTCCTTTTGATGATGAAGAAGTCTTTCTCGGCCGCTTGCTCCTCTATGCCGACTTTCTGTATGCCTTGCAGATAGATTTGCGCGGAGCCGTCCAGGATGGGGAACTCCGGGCCGTTCACCGTCATCAGGCAGTTGTCTATCCCCATGGCGTAGAGGGCGGCCATGGCGTGCTCTATGGTGGAGCAGCGCGCCTCGCCCTTGGCCACCACCGTGCCGCGGCTCGTATCGACGACGTTCTCGGCGATGGCTTCTATTACCGGCTGGCCCGGCAGGTCTATTCGCTGTATGCGGTAGCCGCTGTTCTCCGGCGCGGGGTTGAACGTAACGGTCAGGCTCAGGCCGGTGTGCAGCCCTTTGCCGTATAGGGAGAAGCTCCCTTTCAGGGTTTTCTGTTTAAACATGGCTTCTGTTTATTACCATCAGCTTTGTGGGTGACGGCGGCTTACTGCCCCTCACTTTGGCGTTTGAGCTGTTGCACGTCGCGCGACAGTTCGGGCAAATTCTTAAAGACGGCGATGGCGCGGGCAAACTTCCGCGCGTCCATAGCGGGCGAGCCGATGACGGTCTGTCCCGGCCGGCGCACGGGGCCTGCGATGCCCGCCTGCGCACCGCTCTGCGTGCGGTCAGCCACTTCGATGTGGCCGGCTATGCCTACCTGACCGCCAAACATACACCAGGCGCCAATCTTCGCAGAACCCGCCACGCCGACTTGCGCGGACATCACGGTGTTCGCGCCCACTTCGCAGTTGTGGGCTATCTGCACCAGGTTGTCTATCTTCACGCCGCGGCGAATCACGGTGGAGCCCATAACGGCGCGGTCCACGCACGCGTTGGCGCCTATCTCCACGTCGTCTTCTATCACGACGTTCCCAATTTGGGCTATCTTCTCGTAGCCGCCTTCCGTGGGCGCGAAGCCGAAGCCGTCAGCGCCGATGCAGCTCCCGCTGTGCAGGATAACGCGGTCGCCGACGTGGCAATCGTGATACACCGAGACGTTGGGGTAAAGCAGGCAACCGCTGCCTATCGTTGCGCGCTCTTCGACGACGACGCCGGCGTAGAGCTGTGTCCCGTCGCCCACCGTAACGTTTTCGCCCACGTAGGCGTGAGGGCCTACATAGACGTCTTTGCCCAGCTGCGCCGTCGGCGCGACGCACGCCTGCGGATGCACGCCGCGCCGGGGCGGCGTCATGGCTTGCTGATACATCGTGAGCAGCCGGCCTACGCACTCGCGGGCATCGGCCACGCGGATAAGCGTAGGGTGAGGCCCCGCGGCGGGCTGAAAGTCGCGGTTGACGAGCACGGCCGAGGCCTTCGTCGTAGAAAGGTAATGCCCGTAATGCACGGCATCGCTCAAAAACGTGATGGCGCCGGGCACGCCCTCTTCTATCTTGCTGAAACCGGTGATTTTCTCGTCCGGATTGCCCTCTACCTCCCCTTGAAGGAAATCGGCTATCTGCTTGGCGGTAAATTCCATACTGCTGTTTGTAAAAGTGTGGGAGAAAGCGAAGCCTAAGCGCCTGTCTGTGCGTTGTAGCCGTCAGCGACGGCGGCTTTCGCCCCACATCTGTAACACAAAAGCAAAGGTAGCACTTGGGAGGCAAAGGGCAAAGCGAAACGCTCGTTTTCTTCCGTGCCGCGACGCGAGCCTATCGCATATTCGTAGGCCGGCGCGTCAGCCCGGAACCGCAGCACGGCGCCCTATCTCCCGTTCTTTTCAGCCCCGCATAGGGGTATCTTTCCCGGCCTCGCCTACATCGCGAAAAGCCGCCGCACCGCTTCACGCCAAGAAGTAGAGGTAGCGCCGCACCAAGCAGGTACAGACAAACCACTGCCGACCGGTTTAAGCCAAGAAGTAGAGGTAGCGCCGCGCAGACCCTTCGCGCACCAGCACACCGCTCTCCACGAGGCGCGAGAGCGCCTGCCGCGCCGTGTACTGGCTTACGCCCAGCTCGCGCATCAGAGCACGGCACGTCAGGTAGCGGTTTTCGGCCAAGTAAGCCGTCACGCGCGCCGTCAGCTCCTCGTCCGTGAAGCGCGTGGAGGCCGACGAGCGCGCCGACTTCTCAAACTTTATGCCGCGCCGTACCTTTTGCAGAAAACGGCGCTCGGGTCGGAAGTTGATGCCGCGCAGCACGACTTCGTCTTTCGCCGTTGTGCTTTCCGAATCGTCCTCCGCCGGGCTCAACGCCGCAGAGAGTGAGAGAAAGCCAATTTCCGGTAAGTGGAAACGGCGACCTTCCGTCAGCTCGCGAACGGCGAAGTAGCACAACTCCGCCATCACGGCCTTCACGTCGGCATCTGTCAGCGTGCAAGTGGCCTCTATCGCCTGCGCAAGCTGCTCCGGCGACATCGCACGCCCCTGCGTAAGGCGAACGTAGGCGCGTTCCTCTCCACCGCCAGAAGCGTTTTCAATCTCTTTTACTTCGTATTGTACTGCCATAGTTTGAAATTTAAGTTCAAAAGCCTGTGATTCTCCCACAAAGGTAACTTTTCCTCCTTTTATCCCAAAATATTTGCCCTTAAAGCCCTACTATTTTTCATTTGACAATTGCCATACTATTGTTCGGCAATTGACAAATTATTGTGCGGCAATTGACAAACTATTGTTCGACAATTGACAAACTGTTGTGCGACAATTGCCACGTAAACATTACTTTCCACCTGATTCCGCCCAAAGGCGCATTTTCTTCGTCCGAAAGCGGCTTAAAGCCATAAAAAAGGAGAGCCCGGTCGAGGCTCTCCAATATAGAGGGTTGTTTCTCGCTGTTCGCGGAAGCTTAGTACTCCGGGTTGCGGAGATACCAGTTGTCGGGCGTGAGCAGGAGGTTGTAGATGCTTGTGTTGTAGAGGTTGGGGCTCTCGTAGAGGCCGATGTTGAGGCTTCGGCGGGCTACTTGCCAGGCCAGCCAGGTGGTGCCGTTGTTGGCGGGGAAGAGGCCGGAGTCGTCGGCGTTCTTGTGGCGGGCTATACGTATGAGGTCGTAGTATCTCCAGCCTTCGAAGCCGGTGGCGAGGGCTGCCTCGTCGGCTATGAGGCTCTCTACGGCGTCTATCTCGGCGGGGTCGGCCTGTGCGGGCGCGGCGGCGTCAACTACGTCGTATTCCTGACGCAGGGAGTCGAGACGGGCTTGCGCTATGGAGTCTTCCTCTGCGGTGCGGCGCGCGGCTTTGCGGCCGTGCATGAGTGCTGCGGCTTTCTTGCGAACGGCCGGGGTGAGTGCGTTGCGGCGTGTGGCCTCGTCGAGGATACGCTGGCCGACGCGGTGGCCGTAGTCGTTGAGCGAGTCTTCTTCGTAATAGGAATAGGTGAGACCTTGCGACATGCAACCCAGGTCGTGGATGCCGGTACCGCTTTCTATGCCGTCCTCGGAGAAGTCGAGCATGAGGTTGAAGTCGGGGTCGGCCTGCGCACGGCGTATCTCGTCGGCATCGATAAAGTTGAGGTTGCCCAGGATGCTGTCTATGCCGTAAACGGGGGTAGCTGTGCGTGCGGCGTCGTCGTAGAGGGTGTCAACGACAACGGCTTGGGGCAGGATGTCCTCGTCGAGGCCGCCATGGAGTATGGCGAAGGCATAGCGGGGATAGCCGGCGCGGTTGATGGCTTCGGCAAAGCGCAGCCAGACTTGCTGCGTGCGATAGACGCCAAGGATGTAGCGGAAGGCGAAGGAGCCTGCGGAGGCTTCGCCGTTGTTGGCGGATGCGCCGCCGAACTTATGCATGAAACGTATGCGGCCTTCCGTCGTGCGCACCTCGGGCACGGTGCCGTAGTAGCGGGCGTCGCCTTGGGTGAGGTAGGTGAGCTCTTGGAAGTTGCCCGTGGCGTCCTGCTCTATGTAGGCGTAGTCTTGCGCTTTGTTGATAGCCTGGAAGCGCGCGGAGCCTTGAGCTTGTCGGCTCTTGTAGTTGGCCGTGATGCTGACGTTACCGCTGGTCGTGCTGGCGTCGTCGTCGTCGGTCTCCGTGGTGTTGGTGGAGTGCGGGTCGAAGCCGTAGATTTGCGGGATGCGTGTGAGCACTTGTCCGAATACGGAGTTGGCGGCGGAGGGGATGATGGTTATCATCTCGTAGGGGCTACCGGTGGAGGAACTTGTGTAGAGGCTGGTAAAGCCGGAGACGCTGGGCGTGTAGGTCTCGGTGCGGGAGCCGCCACTCATAGCTATCGAGGAACGGTACGAGGCGTTATACTGGCTGGATACTTGCCGCTCGTTGCTATTGGTACGCTGCGTCTTGAAGAAGTCGAAGTAGTACTTCGCAGCTTGTACGTAGTCGGCACGGTTGGCGCCGCGGAGCAGGTAGAGGTCGGCCAGGACGAGGTCGGCGGGGAAGAGCATGGCCGTATGGTCGATGGTCACGCTGCTGTTGCCGGTCTGGAACGTACCATAGTCGGGGTAGCCATAGGTCTTCTCGTACACGAGGGCTTGCTCGCAGTCTTTGCGGCAGAGGTCGACGAGGTTGTCGGCGGTTGCCCAGTTGTCAGGATTGGTCTCCCAGCCGGTGTTGGCGTTTGAGACGGGGAGCGTGATGTAGGGGACGCGGCCGTAGTTTTGCACAAGTTGGATGTAGGTCCAGGCGCGTATGAGGAGCACCTGCGCCATTTCCTTGCGCATATAGTAGCTGTTGTTCTTCGCAGCCATGGAGTCCACCTTGGAGAGGTAGAAGTTGCACTGGTTGATTACCTTGTAGTAGGCGGAGCGGTTCAAGAGTGCATTTTCGCCGTCGGGGATGGATTTGAAATTTACTATATCGGCAACGGAGTCGCTGGAGTACATCGTGGTGTCGACAAGGTCGCCACGCAACTCGCCGAGCAGGATGTTTTGCTCTATCATGCTCTGGACGTTGGTCATGATGCCGAGATAGAAGTTTACGGTGTCTTTACCGTTAAAGTTCTCGGCGTAGCGATCCATATCGGGCGTCAGCATGTCATCGCAGGACGTGGTGGTCATGCCCAGCCCTAAGAGGCAGAGGAGAAAGCCTAAAATAGATTTCTTTTTCATTGCGTATATAAATCTTTGGCTTGCAGGGGCGGGGGAAGATTGGGGAATCATCCCCCACCCTGCTCGGCCTTTATTTTACAAGTTAATGGTCACGCCGAAATTGAAGCTGTGGTTGCTGGGCAGGTATCCGGCATCGATGCCTTGGTAATAGACGCTATTGCCGCAGGAGAATTCCGGATCGGAACCGAGGTACTTGGTGATGGTGAAGACGTTGTTTGCTTCGCCCCAGATGGTAAGACCTTGCAGCCAGGAGAGGTTGATGGGCACTTTGTAGGTAAGGCGAATCTTCTTCAGTTTGAGGTAGCTGCCGTCTTCTATCCAACGATCGGAGAAGCGTTCGTTGTTGACCCATTCTTCGTTGGTGGAAGCCATGGTGCGAGGCACGTCGGTCTGCTGACCTTCGTAGCGCCAACGATTTACAACGGCGGTGGTTTGATTCCAGATGTTGTTGGCACCTTCTATCTGGGAACGCTGGTAGTTGAAGACGTCATTGCCTACGGAATACTTAAAGATGACATCGAGGGTAAGGTTCTTCCACGTGAGGTTCGTGTAGATATTGCCGTAGAAATCGGGGTTGGGGTCGCCTATGACTACCATGTCGGCCTCGTTTATCCAACCGTCGCCATTCTGATCGACGAAATGAACATCGCCGGCCTTGAAGTTGCGATAGGGTTGCGAGGAAATGCCGGTCGGGTAGCGGAGGTAACCATAGAGACCTGCGGAAGCGGCTTCGGCATCGGTGGAGAAGACACCTTTGGTCTTGTAGCCATAGAACACGCCGACGGGATGGTCAACAGCGGTAAGGATGTTGTTTGTCCCATAGACGGAGTTCAGCGTACCGTGGATGGTCTTTGCAGACGACTCTATGTTGTTGCCGTTTTCGTCGAGGGCATAGGTTGTGAAGTAGTTGAGGTCGGACGTTGGGAGCTTGGTAATCTCGTTGGAGTAATGTCCGATGGAGAATCCGGCTTGCCAAGTCCAGTCTTTGTGGTTTACGAGGACAGCGTTGAGGTTGAAATCGACGCCACTGTTCTTCAAGGTACCGTCGTTAGCCCACATGGTGCGGAGTCCGGTAATGTCGCTGACGGATTTCTGGGTCAGGAGGTTGGACGTCTTGGCATAGTACCAGTTCAGTCCTAAGGCGAGACGATTCTTGAAGAGGTTGGACTGAAGTCCGATGTTGAACTTGCGCGTTGTCTCCCATTGAATCTTGGGATTCTCGATGTTGGCGAGCACGAGTGCGGTGGCTTTGTCGAGGAAGGTGACGTTCTTGAAATAGGTACGTGAAGCGTAGTAGTCCACGTCGTCGTTACCGCTTTCTTCGTAACCGGCCGTCAGCTTGAGATAGTTGATGGCGGGCAC
The DNA here is from genome assembly GCA_964641085.1 of uncultured Prevotellamassilia sp. Lineage (GTDB taxonomy): Bacteria > Bacteroidota > Bacteroidia > Bacteroidales > Bacteroidaceae > Alloprevotella. The sequence goes on from CAZXJS010000013.1 coordinate 54,419, forward strand.
GTTGAACCACTTCTCGTTACTAATAACCCAGCCAGCCTGGATGGAGGGGAAGAGACCCCATTCTACGCCGAAGAGCTTGAGTCCCTCGTCGGTCTCCTTACCGAAGCGCGAGGAGGTCTCCATGGCCATGGCGAAGTTTAGGAAGTAGGTGTTGCGGAAGTTGTAGGCCGCATTGAGGTAATACTCCAAGTCGGTCCACTTATCCTTTGTTCCGCCATAGGTCTTGTATTGCAAGCCGTACTTGTAGTTCGGCATCTTATCGTTGTCGTTGTTGTAGCCGGTCAGGTGGCTGTCGCTATAGGTATAGGACGAATAGCGGAAGCCGCCGAGGAGGTTGATGTAGTGAGCTCCATAGTGGCGCGCCCAATTCACGTGGAAGTCGTTGAAGAGTGTGGTCTCCTTTCCGAACTGGGACTTAACGACGCTATTGACGCCTCCGAGGCCTTCTACTTCCTTTTCAGGCGTACCGTTGTAGGGGAGATAATACTTCTCGTTTGAACGGTTAAGGATGTAGCTGAAGCGGTCTTCTATGTAGAGGTAACGATTGACTTGATACTTGGGAGCGATATTCAGGTTGAACTGGGTCTGCTCTTGGTAATTCTTGTTATTGCCTTTGCCGTTTTGAATAATCCAATACGGGTTTACAAGACCTTCGTAGCCGAAGGACTGGGCGAAAGCCAAGGGGTTGTTTGCCTCGGAATAAGTCTTGCCGGCATAGACGTTGTCAGCATGTCCGAGGTAAAGGCCGCCGTCCTGATACTTTACGAAATAGGCATACGGGCTAAGGAACGGAGCTTGTACCAACCCTAACACATTGGGCGAGGATATGTTGCTCTGCGTGTAGTCGGAAGCCCAGCCGTTATCCAAGATGTTATAGGCGTTGCGGGCATAGGCGATGTCGAGCTGTGCTGTCAGATTGCGGAACATCTGCACATCGGTGTTGAAGCGAATGTTCAAGCGGTTGAAATCATTATGCTTAGCCGTTGCGTCGCTCTGGGTGTAGCCCAAGGAGAGGTTGTACATGGCCACTTCATCACCACCTTCCACACTAACCTTATAGTTTTGGGTGAAAGCCGTGGAGTAGAGGTTCTTCTGCCAGTTGGTGCTGTTGTGGTACATGGGGTAATACAGGTAGCTTGGGTCTTCGTTAAGGAAGGATACCGTAGAGCTGCTGCTTAGAAGCTCGGCATTCTCTGTTGTTCCGAGGAATTCGGAAACAAAGCTGCGATACTGCGAAGCGTTCATCATATCGATGTGGCTGGGAACAGTCTCGAAGCCACCATAAGCACGCACCTTGATACGTGTCACCTGACTTGATCCGCGGCGGGTAGTAATTTTAATTACACCGTTGGAGCCACGAGCACCATAGAGCGCCACGCCATTGGTGATGGCTTCCACATTCTCTATGTCTTCAGGGTCGACAATGTTGAACACATTGTTGACGAAGCCTTGGTGAATGGTTGAGCGGTCATATTGCATGTCCTGGATGACACCGTCAATAATGATAAGCGGCTGGGAATTGGAGTTTAGCGAATTGAGACCGTTCATCAGCATAATTGCGCCTTGCGCGGGTAAACCTCCGCGTGAGACGGTGCGAACGGTGGAGTTCAGATTGTTCTCAATATCGTTCTCAATGGTCAACGCACTCGTGTTGTCCACGTGCATGGACTGCGAATTGAATAGATCTGTGCCGTCTTGATAGAGTGAACGAACGTTATTCTTGTATAGAACGATGTCCAAACCTTGAGTCTTCTTGATGGCCGTTTGCACGGAGTTATAACGATCCGTATAAACGTACAGCGCTGTGACGAAGGTGGGGACAGAAAGGGTGTACTCGCCTTTCGCATTGGTCATCGTCGTATAGAAACGATTGTTCAAAGCTTGAACACGCACACCGGCAAGGGGAGCTTTAGTCGCCGCGTCATATACATGACCTGAGACTTGCTGCATTTTATAGTTGGGAGCTGCCTTCTTGCTTTGGGAAGTCTTTGCCTTTTCCGGACTTGTGGCGTTATCGGTCTGCGCACTCAGCATGCTGACACTCGAAAGCATCAACAGACACACGAGGGAACGCAAGACGCCCTGTAACAAGTTTGCTCTTTTATTGTTATTCATCTTGGAAGGATTTTAATAGTTAACAACAGGTTACTCTCGTACAGGTTCGATAATAATCTTACTGATGTTCAGAGAATTCGACTTACCGCGAGTTTGGTTAGCCGGTGACATGGTAAAGCGCAGACGCGGGAACGACGTATAGCCGGTAGGTAGGTCGACATAGCACTTTGGGAACTCTACGGACTCGAAGAGCACGTAAGTCTGGATGGAGTCGTTGTTGACGGTTATCGTACCAGACTGACTACCGATACGATTGTCGGCATCGTCAAGGATTTGGCAGGTAAACATGGCGTTCTCTTGAATCTCTTCACCATTGTTGTAACGGATATAGGAGAGGCAAGTGCGGTTGGGCAGCATTACAGCGGAAATTTTGTACTTACCACTATAAATATTGTCCAAGCGAATGTCGATCTGCATGTTGGAGCGTCCGTTAACCTCAAAGCGTCGATACATATCGTCATCTACATCGCCTACTACTGAATCGTTGCGGTTTTCAGAGGTCAGCGTGACGAGCTCACCAGAAGAAGAGGAAGAGCCTTTTACACTTGCTACGTTAAAGGAGTAGGCGAGAGACTCTTCGTGAGACGAAAGCCATGTATAGGCCGGATCTACCTTATAGTCCTCAAGGGCATATAGATAACCGTTGGACGCCTTTACAGGACTCTGTCCGTTAAAGATGGGGTTGACCCCGCCAACATTGGAATTATAATAGATTGTTCCATTGGTAGAAATGAGGGAGTCAGCTGTAAGCGCATAGTTATTGACAACCGCAGAGTCAGTCTGGTCGGATATTGGGAAGATAGAGGTTGTAAAGAACGCGCTCTGAATAAGGGTCTTGTTCGTATTATAGGCCTTAAGCGAATCTGCGTCCAAGACTAAGCCGCTTGCTCCGGATTTGTTGAACGTTCCGGAGCTTGAATCCCAATCGTAAGCATAACTGGTGCCATAATTGTAGATGGAGCTAACGGTGGAGTAGGCTTTGTCCCACGCCTCATTTGTCGGGAGCAGGGCTATATAAAGAGAGTCTTCGTTCCTTATTTGAGCCCCGCTGGCATCCAGATAGCTGTTTGACGTTACAAAGACCGAATCTACATATACCATCTCCCCGTTTTCGTTCATTGCACCTTCAGTGCTGCCAGACTCGCTAAACGTTTCTTTCTCAACATTTGGGTCGGAAAGGATGTCCCAAAGGGTTGCGAACTCTGTGTGATAACCTAAATAATCGTAGAGGTTATAGGCAAAAGGCGAGAGGCCTTCAAGCACATGCATCGTACCGTTAGAAGAACTGATGCTGTTAAGATTTGCATCTGTGTCGAGGGCGATGTTGTTAAAGAGGTTGTTGGCAGCCTCATAATAGCATACCTTGGTGTTGAGCATACGAACCTTCTGCCTTCCTTTATTTGACTCAAAGCCAAAACGAGCCACGTGATTCGTTATAAACTGATTGGCGACGGCATAGTTCAAAGCCCAAGCTTCATTGGTAGCTTCTTGCGTACCGAGCGCTATGAGAGAGTCACGACGGTCGAGCATATTAAGATAATAGTATGCTGGGAACTTGCCGTCCTTGGGTGCCCATACGGTAAATGTCTGGGGTTGGTCAAGCATTTCGCTATACTTCATCTGTCCACTCTTGTCACTCTCGGATTTCATCACGATTGTTCGATTCAGAATCATCGCGAGAGAATCCGTGACACCACTTGCTTGGATATTACCCCACAAGGTATTTCCGCTGGTCACAGAACCTTCTTTGATGTCGTAGTGATCTTCGGAGCAGGCTGTAGCGCCAAAGAGTATTACACAGCCTAAAAGACCACTCTTTATCATATTATTAAATAGCGTATTCATACGATATGTTGTTTTGTAAGAAGCATCGACCTTGCCGCATGCAACGGCAAAGCCGATGCCGTTTCTAACAAATATGTTTTACTGATTTACCACGGATCTTCTGCTGAGGCACCATTGTAAACGGTGGTAGGACAATACTCGAAATAATCCATGAAGAACTGTGAGTCGAGCTTCTTAAGAGCCGACTTAAACCGCATGTAGTAGGTCTTCCCTGCTTCCATTCTAACAATACCCACGATACGACGTACGCAGCAATAGGTCTTGCCATTAGGAAGTGCACGGGCTTTTACCGTACCGGAGCCGTCGCAGTTGCCATAATACATAGGCGCCTTCATATATCCCTGGTTACGTAGGTTCTTGTCGTTCTCGATGTTTGTCTCGTCGTCTTCAACGTCATCCTGCCAGTTCAAAGCCGGGTTGCTGGAATTGTCGACGGCCTGACGAAGGTCAAGGGGAAGACCCGTAGGCTGCAAACGATAGGGATCATCACCGAAATAGGGCTGTGCCATTCCACGGAGAGGATTTTGCGAGATTCCCATACGAATCTCATAGGTTCCTGTCTTGGGTACAGGCGGTAGGCGTAGTGTAAAGTCAAAGAGACCTGCAGCCATGAACTCATCTCCCTGATAGTCAGTCCAGCTCGTACCACCTGCCCAAGCGGCGGATAGGTAAGCGAATTTCGTACCCGTAGAAGCATTGAGTATGTCTGCGAAATAGCCATTAGGGAAGAAATGGTAATCAGACTGAATAATGGAGTTGGAGTACATCTCGGGCAAAACGGAGACGAGGTCGAAACGGATACGCTCTCCACCCAGCGCATCAGCCACATCTGACGTCTTCAACAGAATCCCTGTTATAGGGAAGTAGAAGCCGTTGAGGGCATTGTTATCCGCAGAGCCATTTGTTGCCAGTATTTGGACGTTCAGACCGACACCCGGAGAATGCTCAATGTGGCTCTTTTCAGTATAGTCCTCATCAAAGCCGTCGTTGTAGCGGGCAACTCGATTGAGATAAATCTCATGTTCTCCTGTCGGTACTTGCATCACCTTCAAGATATCGGGGTAACCTCCAATAGTGCGGTAGTAGTTCCAAACATCAACTGAATAGGTCACAGTTTGTGGGTTCTTCATATCGGCGCCATACTTGTAACCGTACTCATTGAGGTGGGTAACAAGGCGGTTGTAGGGAATACGACCATACACGAAGTGATAAGCCACGAAACGGTTGACTGCATTATTCGGGCTCTTCAGATTGTCAGCATCTTCTGTCCCATAAGCTGCTTGAACCTTAGCAAGCAATTGGGGGTAAATTTCATCCCAATTGGTCAGATTGCCTTCCGAATCATACTGAGCCTGGATTCCCCATTCATTTGCATAAACATCATCGGTCTCTACAAAACCTGTGAAACCAAGATAACGTTTCTGCGGAATGATGAGGTCACGATAAACGGCAAAGGATGTTTGGCTTTCTGTTTCCTCGTGCTCTTCATTCTCATAATCGGCATCGCGGTCGGCTGAAAGGGAGTCGCTTAGGCCGGTCTCTTCAAGGAGCCTGCCCATTATCTTCATATTCGGCGCTTCTTGTATCAACTCGGCCACAGAATTGGAAGAAAGCGAAATAACTGTGTTGACAATGTGTACAACACCGTTGGAAAGATCAATATTCTCCTTCGTGACCAACGACGTGCCATTAATGATATAGGGGTTGCCGGAAAGCGACGTGTCCTGCTCACAACTCAACAAACGGTCGTTAAGATTGGCTAAGCCAAAAGTGCCGCTCGTTGGGAAATCCGAAGATTCGTAAGCGTCGTCATCACCATTATCGATGATGCAATTATAAGCTACTAACTCAGCCTGTTCGTCAGAAAGGCTGTTAACGTCTCGCGAACCGGTAAGGGATTCCACATAAGCTTCAACGGCCTCATTGGAAGCAGCAAACACGGTATAATTACCACGAGCGGATAGTACAGACGTCAATGAGGATGCATTGCTTGAATTACCCAACTTCACTCGGTCAAAGATGGCCTTTATATCCGAGAGTGCTGAGTCGCTTGCCAAGTAGTCTGTAATAGTTTGGTCGGTTGCTATGGCATAATTAGAGTCGTCAATGTCTTCCTTGCAACTCCCAAATGCCACAGACAGACTTAGCAGCAGGAAAAGTCCGCTAAGACTTTTGACGTTCAGTTTAAAGAATGACTTATTCATTGTGCTATCTTTTATCAATTAGAGTACCTCTCCCAAATTGGGTTTTGGATGAGATGGTCATTGACCTTTATCTCCTCATTGTAAACAGGATTATAGAGAGAATAGATTTGCTTCAGACGATTCTTGACAGAAGAAGTCAAACTCATGTAGTTTGTAAGCGAGGTAGTGGGGTCATTTGTAGCCTCGGCCTCGCGGACGAGATCGAACCAGAATTTACCTTCACCCACGAATTCGCGTTGGCGTTCTTGATATACAAGTGTCAACAACTGAGCAGCAGTCTTTCCTTTACCATAATAACCCGTTGCATCATGATCAACATTTCCGCCATAAATACCTACAAGACGGTCGCTAATGAGGTCGCCGGTCTCAGTACTCGGACGTAAGGCAGGATTGCAACGCATGAAGATAGAGTTAACCATGTCAAAACCTTCGTAAATATCGGCGTTGTTTGAGGTTGACGACGAATAGTAGCGGGCTATGGCTTCAGCTCTAATGAGCAGCAAATCAGTCAATCGGTAAATAGGCCAATTGCCATTTTGAGTAGAACGGAAGTTATATTCTGCACCCTCACTCATATCTTCTGCATTTTGGCTGTTGATGAAAATTTGGTCAGCCACTCCTTTTACGATGGGGAAATTGGACGAAATACCGGTTGTATAACGCATTGTTTCCAAAAGACGCACATCGGTCTTTCCGAATCCTTTAGTGGTTTCCACACTTCCCACACTGGCAAAGGTTCCATTAGCTACCATTGTACCCGTTGAAAGCGAACCGGAAGATAGCGAAGAGAAATACGACGAAAGAGTTGAGTTCACATTGTTTGTTCCGTCATATTGGAGTTCCAATATACTCTCCGAGGAATTCTTGTTACCAAATATCTCGTTGTAAACCTCGTCGCTGGTTCCGCTATTGGAAGGTTGGATGAGTATAAGCGGATACTTCTGTATCTTTGCCTCGGAAGATGCAGTATTGTCATCTTCTATATCCTCATCATACTCCGCTTTCATATCGTTGAGTACCCAGGTAGCATTCTCATAGGCCTGATGGAAGCATTCCTTAGAAAGAGCGTCCGTATAGCTTTTATCTATGAGAGTACCTTCTGCCGTAAATAGAGCTGTGTTTGAGGTGTCAACAGAAGCTGAGTCGCCTACGACATCATCAAGATTAACGATTTGGGAATAGGAATCCGTCTTGCTCTGGAAGTTCTTTAACAAGCAACCTCGCCATAGGTACATATCTGCTAACAAAGTGCGTACACTACGCTTTGTAAAACGCCCTTTATTATCAGAAGTAGAACCAAAATTGGTTGCTGCATAGTTCTTGCAAACCTCAAGAGAGTCGATGAGATCACCCAGGATGGCTACTCCGGGGGTGGCAGGAATCTTGGCGCGCATGGCTTGCTCGTCAGTCGTGACGGGCTCCGTAACATAAGGAACGTCGCGGAAAGCACGTACCAAGTAGAAATAATAAAGTGCTCGAAGCGCCATCATTTCGGCCTTGATAGGACGCCAATCCCCATCATTAAAACTGGGGTCAACGCCACTCTCAACCATTTCCTGACCTTTAACGAGTATAAGGTTGCAATAGTTTATACCGGTGTAAAAGCCAGACCAATCAAACATTGATTCCGTAGGCATTAACACGGCATTCTGCAAATGCAGCAGAGAGGTGTTAGACATTGTGTAAAGGTTCAGGTTATCCGAACGGAATTCACCCCACTGAAGAATTTTTGTGGTTAGAGAACTCTGCGTAAGTTTTTGATAAGCAGCTGCACGAACGTTTTCAACATCGTTCTTCTCTTTCCAAAACTCCTCCTCTGTAATTTGATCCGTCGGATATACCGTAAGGTAATCTTCGCAGGATTGCATAGCGCCGCAGAAAACGAGTGTTGCGCTAAAGCCGAGCAATGTCGTATATATATTCTTTCGTTTCATAAAATACTATCTTTTAGAAGCCGAAGTTCAAGCTAAAGGTAAAGGAACGAGAACGCGGAGTCTGCGAACTGTCCGTACAGGGATTAAACCCAGAAGATGAATGCTCAGGATCTACGCCACTATACTTCGACCAGAAGATGAGGTTGTTTCCGGAAGCGGCAAACCTTAACGAACTGAGGCCGTAACGTTTCAGTTTCTTAGCAGGCACGCTATAAGAGAGCTGGAAGTATTGGAAGCGAAGGAAATCACCCTTCTCAACATAGCGGTCACTAATAAGCGCATTGTAAGACTCACCGATTGAGGAGTTCATCGCGCGAGGGATTTCAGTAACCTGACCATTCTTGCGCCAACGGTGATTTACCGCGCTACTTTGGTTGCGGTTTGTTCGCATATCTTCCGCATACATACGAGCCATATTGAGAATCTTGTTTCCAATGCGGAAATTGAAGTTGGTCTTCAACTGCCAATTGCCCCATTTGAAGTCGATGCCGAAACCTCCGTTTACCTTCGGGTTAGATCCGCCAAGATAAACAATATCGTATTCGTCAATCTGACCGTCGTGGTTAATATCTTCATAGATGACATCACCACCTTGGAACTGATAGTTCACGCCTCCATAGTTGAACATCATTGGCAACGGGTTGCCATTCTTGTCATATATGACGTTGCCGTCGGCGTCGAAGGCAATAGGAGCCGATTTACCTGAATTCTTGGCGGTATTGCGTCGTGTTCCATCGGAATTGACGGTCTCGTCAGAATAGTAATATTGGTTCTTATCGTCATTTAAGAAATAACCGCTATGGTCGTAATCATAAGCATATACTCCTTTATAACGGAAACCGTAAATACCACCGAGGGCATTACCTATCTGAACCCGCTTTAGAATAGACTCGTTGGTATAGCCAAAGTCAGTATTTTGACTTGCGAGCACAGTAGCGTCCATTTCGGTAACAGTATTGATGTTCTGGGCGATATTGAAACGAAGCTTTACACTGAACGGGTGCTTCTCGCCGATCTTAAATAGGTCGCGACTGTTTATGTAAAGTTCCCAGCCTTCGTTCTTCATGGCGCCGACATTGGCCCAGGAGAGCGAGGAGAATCCTGTCGAAGAAGGTATGCTAACACCGCTATTGAGAAGGTCGGTCGTCTTCTTGTTGTAAATGTTCAAATCGAAATCAACCAAATCGAACAGGCTCAGGTTGAAACCGAGGTTCCAAGATTTTGTCTTCTCCCATTTTAGTTGCGTCAAGCGTAGATTGGAGGGATAAATAACAGACACATTATTATATACACCGCCAGAAGAATACTTGTTGTACATCAAGCCTTCCGAGCCTGGTTGATTACCGGTGATACCCCACCCTGGGCGGAAAGCCAACATCGTGATGACCTTGTGAAGGGGTTCAAAGAACTTCTCATCACTAATATTCCAACGACCGGAGATACCAGGGAAGAAGCCCCATTTGCTACCAGAACCAAACTTTGTGCTACCATCCGCACGCAGCGTAAAGTCAAACATGTATTTGGAACCGAAAGCATAGTGTACAGATGTAATACCTGCCATCCAATGTCCCTTACCCGTAGAGGTGTAAGACCCAGTAAGGTAGCCGGGTACTGTGGGATCAGATATACCTCCGTTGATACCCGTTGAACTCAAGTATTGGGTTGTACTATTATTGGAGCCCACATCCAAACGAGCGAGCCATTGCAAAGCGTGTTTCTCGTTCTCAAAGTGAGGACGGAAAATAAGTTGATGACGCGTTGTGAAAGCAAGGCTCTTGAACTCATAATTAGAAGTCACGTCTATACCATCAGACCAAGCTTTAGACGTAAGTTCATGAGGGTAATAAGCGTCGGTTGACTCGGTATAAGCATTCATGTAAACTTCACCGCGGTAATTAAGTTGTGTCTCCTCCTCACTCTTACCCAAGAGTTTGTATTCCAGAGAGAACTGAGGCGTAATGGTGTACGTAGACTGCTTATTCCAAGCAAGGTAAGCCGTTGCAACAGGGTTACCGTTCGATACCATGTCGGAAAGATAGTAAGATGTCCTTCCACTATTGTTACCTAACAAACCTGCGGAGCTTGCTGCGGGTGGCATGATATAATATTCCCCCGTATCGTAGTAAGTACCCGTCGTATTATCATACTCTTGCCGAGTAACAGCCATGTTAGGCATGGCGTTATAGGCTAAGGAGAGCAAGCTGCTATAATAGTTCTTGTCGTTCTTCGTATAAGTCAAGCCGAAGTCAGACGAGAACTTGATACGGTCACTCACGTAGTAGTCAAGTGCGAGGCGTGTGGTGAAACGATTCAACATCTGTTTGATGATTGTACCCGTCTCATGGTCAAACGAGCCGGAGACACGGAACTGCGCTTTCTCACCACCACCTGATATTGCAACACCGAAATTGTGAGTTTGTCCAAATTGGGTTACCTCGTCAATCCAGTCCGTATTCTTATTATAGTTTGCGTAGTATGCAGGATGATTTTGGAGATACATGAGCTCTACAATGCCAGAGGCTACGTCACTCTGCGTGGGATTGAAATAGGCCTCCTTCAACATCATGGTATATCCGTCGCCATCAAGCATCTTCATACCTGAAGGTTGCCAACTGCCTGAGAATCGGTAGCTAAAATCAACTCGCGTCTTTCCACGAGCACCACGGCGGGTAGTAATTTCAATTACGCCGTTCGAACCTTTGGCACCGTATATAGCCGTTGCAGCTGCATCCTTCAACACATTAATAGTTTGTATGTCTTCCGGATTTACCTGCAAAAGGGTAGCGAATTGCTCCTCGTTCTCCATATTATTAAGGTCAAGGTCGCTGGAGTTATAGTTTTCCAGCTCATAGCCGTTCACTACAATTAGAGGCTCCTGGTTACCGTTAATTGAAGTTACGCCGCGCAAACGCATTGAAGTTCCCGCACCGAGGTTACCAGAATTCGCTACAATGTCCAAACCGGCAATCTGACCTTGAAGAGCTTCACCAGCAGTTTCGAAGGAGAGGCCTTGCATATCGTCCATATTCAGGGACTGCTTAGCAACAGATACTTCTCGTTCAGGAATTGTCATACCGTTTGAGGAAGTCTTTCGCACGGCTACGACTGTAGCCTCGGTGAAAGTATTCTTATCTTTCAGCAATACCTCAAATTCAGTTTTGTCTCCTATCTTAGGGATGATTTCCGTATTGTATCCAATATAAGAAATCTGTAACTTGTTTTCTGTGCTCTTAATCTCCAAAGAGAAGTTACCATTAGCATCCGTTGTCGTCGCCGAGACGTTACGATTGTTGGCATCTTTTTCTACAACGTTAGCCATCACGATAGGTCCGTCCGCGCTAGTAACGTGGCCGCTGATACGTGTTTGTGCAAACGTCATGGAGAAACAGAAGCACAAGACCGAAGTCAATAGATACTTTATGTTGTTCATGATGCGGGTTATTTTCTAATTCTATATTTGCGAGCGAACTTTTTAGCTGCGGATGGGGTAGCCCAATCGCTGTCGTACCGGTCTCCCGTGAGCGTCTTAAAGTTCAGTACGCCGTCAATCTGGTGTATAGCTGCATAAGAAGAGTTCTTCACGTAACGCGCCGTTGTGATGGTGGCGGGGTTAGCATTGAAGTTCATGTCGCGTGCCATAATATTATATGGAGATTGCACACTAACTGTTGAACCAGCTTCGTCTGTCACCTGAAGTTGCCCGTTTGTTTGCTTAGCTATCAGGCTTAAGTAGGCATCTGTGTCAGTAGCATCGTTATGCTCGATACACGATGTCTGGTAGCTTACACCATTCGCTCCGTTGTTGACATTGTCCACATAAAGTGCGTCATCTTGGAAGTGGTAGCGCACGAAGTTAACGAGACAGGTAACCATTGCTTTTGCCTTGACCTTGTCATCGTCGGAGAGAAGTCCGTTCTCATCTTCATGTGCTTCAACCCACGTTTCGATGCTGTCCCAAGTAGGAAGACCCTTTGCTAAAGCATCCTGCATGGCGGCATTCGTAGGTATGTAAATAGTATAACGATAGTTATTGAAGAAGCGAATCAGATATTCTCCTGCTGCGGGGATGTATGAACCGGTATTAGTGAAGATGCGATACTTGTTCATCTCCGTTGACCATAGAGAGTTATCCAATGTTCCGCGACTGGTGTAGCAGCTATCCGCAAAACCGCAAGTCTTCAAGAGATCTTCGCTAAACTTGGATGGATCACAAAGTTCGAAGAAATCGGAGAAGTTATCATTAGAGCTGAGTACCTTATATACAGACTTCATAGTTGGTTGGATAGGTCTGTCTATAAGATACGTCATTCCGTTTCCATAGCCGTTCGTCTCGCGCGTCATGTCGTAGCCTTCGGTAACGGTGGATACTTCATCGTTTGCATCATATGCGTCGCTGTTCAGGTCGAGCTGGTAGCCGCCTTCAAGCGTCATGCCAATACCATTGTTCGAAGCGTCGCCTTTTGTCGCGATATAAACGGGCGCCCCGCTGCGCGAAGTGTAAATCGTGCGATTACCGTTTACGCCTTCTGTATCATCATTGTCGTGAACGATGATATGTTGGTTAAGCATTTCTATAAGAAGCTCGCGTTTCGTAGGTCCCCATCCGGAACTTAATGCGTCCGAGTTACGTGATACGGGGCGACTGCTCGGTACTTGATCATCAGCCGTCGGACCTGTTTGTTCGTTATAACGGTAAGCTGTTGCGGTAATGGGCAGACGTCCGCCGCTGGTTGACCCGTCCACGTAAGTGAAACGCCAATAGCGTATGTTCGTTGGAATGTTTGAAGCTATTGACACAGGATCCACGTACCCATAGAAACCCAACCCCTCGTCTGTCGGCACAAAGAAAGAGAAGCGGCTCTGCATAGCCTTCAGATAAGTGCTGAAGTATTGTTTCAGCGGGGCATTGTTATAGGACGAACCGTCAATATAAGCCTCGTCTGCGCGAAGCACAGAACGCACGATACGTGTATTCGTGGACAGCAGAGCCGGAGCTGTTACGGCTGCATAATCTGCCGGGCTGATGACAGATTTCATTATATATACCACGCCGTTATCAGCCATAAGGGTCTTGTCAAACAATGCGCGGTACTCAGATTCCGAACCGTAATTGTCCGCCGGGAACATCTGATCCTGAGCATCGTTCATTATGGTCAGATACTTACTGGGAACAGTTTCTATGAAAGAATCCTTCATCAGGTTGTTCAACAAAGCTTGGATTACTTCGAGCGGTATCTGCGACAGATTGTATTCCAAGTTCTCTTCCGTATTGGGCCGCTTGGCATAACGATCCATCAAGACGCGACCACCTCCTTCAAGGAAATAGTCCTTCATGGCCTGATCGTTCGGTACGAACATAGCGGCCATATCGTTCTCCTTAGCTGTCGTAGAAGAAATGGCGTAAGAGTTCCAAGCCGGGTCAAAGCTCAACAAAGGGAAGGAGCCGATGCTCTTACCGTTACCATCTGCCGTGACTTGTCCGCTTTGTGTGTTCGTAGCCAAATAGCGCTTCTGGAATACGGAGTCACCATTTATATTGTGCAGAGCAGCATATTCACTTGTCAAGGTCGCATCATAAAAAGGTGCGCTAAAGCGTTCCAAAAGAAGACTGAAAAGGTTGGTACTTCCGTTGGTGCGGATAACCTCAGCCATGCTGGCGGGCGTAACGAGCACGGAGTCCAGCACGTGGTAGTATCCATTAAGACACGTTACGTCCTGCTCTACCACTTGGCGGTCATATATATAACTACGGTCACCGCCGTCCTCTGGCCAGCTACCTTCGGGAAGGTTCAAGATGAAAGCCACGTCCGAATGCTTAATGCTCTTCTCCTTCATGTTTCCCTCAAGGAAGTGGGTCATCAAGCTGTTCGTCTTGTCAACGGCCATATACATTCCACCCTTTGACTCTTGTCGATAGTATGCCCAGAAATCAAGTCGGTCGGGAGAGTCTTCGCTTTCGTCAGCTTCGGGTTCGTAAAGATGCTGCGGAAGCTCGTACCAATGCCAATAAGGTATGGAGTCCGTTGCTGTGGAGTTGGTTTCTTGCCGCAGACAAAGATTCTTACCACCGCCCGACGTATTGGCAAGCATCTCCATCACGTATGCGTTGTTTAACATTGAACCGTTTAACAACAAGCGTTTCTGGTTCGTGGAAAGCTGGTCATAACTGCGGACGGGATTTCCATTGCCATCTTTCCAGTTTGTCGTAGCAAAAAATTGAGCAAAGGCTTCGTCGTCAGCCACAAACAGCGTTTTGCTACCGGTCTTGGATAGCACGTCGGCGTAGCCCAAGTCATCAATAAGCCTTACTTCTGTCTGGAATGTCCGATCCGTTCGGTTTTTCAACTCATCGTATATACTCTCGCCCAAAAAAGACGGCTTCGTGTCTGGCAAATCGTAGTCGTCAGAGCAAGAGACAATACCGCAAGTTGAAACGAGGCACATTGCTCCGAGCAACGTGAATCCCATTCTATTAAAACGGTTTCTCATACCATTAATCTGTTGATTATATTTATTTTATTAAAAGTCGTTACAATGCACGCGCCTTTATTGAAGCAAATATAAGGGTTTATAACCATTTGAGACTTCTACGTGACAACCTTAACGAGTTTATTTAAGGTTTTTTAAGAAACAAGCTATCGGCCTTCGTTAAAGAATAGCGTATTCTTAACCGCTTCAAAATCTTAAAATGTAAAGAATAGCTTCTGATTTGGTCTGCCTACATCTCTAATTGTTAACAAAAGTGCATAGGAAAACCTCTTGCCAAAAGAAGCTATGATAAGAAAGAAGAAAAGGTATTCTACTGAAGCGTGTGAGACGACCTTTACACGAGCAAGGCACGAAGGGTTATCTTCTTGCCAAACATTCAGCCTCTATCAGCCACTTCGGACGACAGACGCGAGCTTCTACGACGAGGAACGGGAGCGAGGGAAAACGCAACCGCATGTAGCGATGAACGGCGGGAGCGTCGGCAATGTCGCGCAGATACACAATGGCGTATTGCATGTCCGCAAGCGAGGCATCACCATCCTCAAGTAGCTTTTCAATGTTCAAAAACAGCCGTCCGGTTTGGGTCAGTACGTCTCCCACGTGCAACACTTCGCCGTGCTTGTCAATGCTGGCCGTACCGGAAATAAGGTAATAGTCAGCATCTGTTGCAGTTATGCGCGTTCCCCGTTCAAAAGCCACGCCGTATTCCTTGGTCGGGTTCAGATATTCTAACGCTTGAAGATACCCTACTGCTGTTACGGGTAGCCCCTTAACCGAGAAAAAATCGGCAGCCACCGTTGCGCTGTCGTTCGGGCAAGCACCGATTCCGGTTGAGGCTATGTAGTGAGCGTTCGTGTCCAAGCCTTCTTGGGCGAAGATGTGGTTGCGCCCGGCGACAACGCCGCTATAGTTCCTATCTATATCGCGCACAAAGAGCCACGTCCGATGACAATTGTCTTTCAGCGTCAGTCCGTGCTGATGCAAAAGGGAGATATGCCTGTGAAAAGCTTCTTCCGTTTGTTCTTGGGAAGTCTTTCCGAGGCTTTCCGCTTCCGTGAAACGTACAGTCTGGAAGATGAGTTCTATTTCTCCAAATGTCAGAATGGTTATCCCGTCATGTTGCTCCTTCTTATCGGCGGGTTTATCAGCGCGTGCGACTTGCAGAGCCACCTTACTGCCGTCTGTGGGAGGCTGTTCGATTACGGAGCAAGCACCTGCGGAAACGAAATCCTTGAACAAAGGGGTCTTGCGAACAAAGTCCTCTTGGTTGGCGGCATCTGAGAGATAGAGACGCGTTGCTACTATATAGTCTTCATTCCACCCCTCTGAACGCATCGTGGCTTGCACTTGTGCCTCCAAGCTTTCCCATTGTGCCGCCAGCGTTCCGCCTTCAGCAGGTTTGTATATTGAGAAATACAGCATCTTCCTGTCGTTATTATCTGCCTTGTTAACTTTGTCGTCCCCGAAACGGTCTCACCACAACCTTAGTGTGTACTAAGCTCAATACATCACAGAGATAATCTACGTCACCAGGCCTTTTTAGCGCAGCAAAGTTAGCATTATTATAGGTACGAGGCAGGCCGACATTTAAAAATACCCTTAATTAGTGAGCTTCGGCCGCAACGGGGGCAGACGCCTTTTTGGGAACGCCAAGCAAGTCGGCATAAGCTTCCACGGCCCGTTCCACAGTCTTTTCTGCTTCTGCCATGGGGAAAGGCAGCTGCCCGCCGCTGGCGTTTTTATGCCCCCCACCGTTGAAAAAGTCCGCAGCCATTTTGTTGCAGGGGAAGTCGCCGGTTGAGCGCAAGGAAACCCGGATAATATCCCGGCGGGTATCTTCACGCAGCGAAACACTTAGCCTCAAGCCTTTCACCATTTCCGGCATATTGACAAAGCCCTCGGCGTCGCCACGAATGAAGTGGAAATCCTGCATCTCCTTACGTGTGATGGTGAAGAGTGACACGCGATTGCCGGCAAGGAAACGCTGTTTCTTATCAAAGATATAAGCCATGAACTTCAGGCGCGAAGGTCTAAAGCAGTGGAACACGCTGCTGTATATCTTGTCTTTATTAATGCCTTTCCCCAAGAGACGTGCAATGATAAGGAAGAATTCGGGGTCTGAGCAACCGTAGGCAAAAGCGCCCGTGTCGGTCAGCATGCCGGTATAGAGGGCTGTTGCGCCCTGCCTCGTGAGTGCATCTTCACCGCCAAGCTCCGTAATGATACGAAACACGAGTTCGCACGTTGAGCTCATCTCCGGGTGCGACACCTGGAGCTTTGCCACATCGGGCGAGGGATTTAAGTGATGGTCTATTAGGAGTCTTGCAGCCTTCGAACGGACTATAGCTTCGCCCATCCCAAGCAGGCGGGAAAGGTCGTTGAAGTCCAAGCAGCAAATCAAGTCGGCTTGCGCGATAAGTTCGTTCGCCTTTTCCGTGTTGTGGTCGTAAAGGATGACGGTCTGCTGGTTGGGCAAAAACTTCAGGAAGTCCGGGAAAGCGTCCGGCATGATGATGCTGACCTCCTTCCCCAAGCTCCGCAGGTATTCGGCCCAGCCGAGACTGGCTCCCACGGCGTCGCCGTCAGGGGAGCGGTGGGCACAAATGACAACGCGCTGCGCCTCGTGGAGTAGGTGGAACAGGTCGCTATACGTCTTCTTATCGAGAATATCTTTCATACGTGGGCTCGTCTATACCTAAAGCGCTTTCAGGGCGTCGATTTCTGCCACAGGGTCTGCGGCATGGAATACAGCACTTCCGGCAACTAAGATGTCAGCGCCGACCGCTGCCAGCCTTCGTCCCGTTTCGCGGTTCACGCCTCCGTCTATCTCGATGCGTGCCTGCGACCCGCTGCTGTCCACCAGCGTGCGAAGGCGGCGTGTCTTGGCCACTGTGTTTTCTATGAACGTCTGTCCGCCGAAGCCGGGGTTCACGCTCATCAGCATGACCACGTCAACGTCGCCTATCACGTCTTCAAGCATCGAGACGGGCGTATGCGGATTCAGCGTCACGCCGGCCAGCATCCCCGCAGCTTTTATCTGCTGCACGACGCGGTGCAAGTGCGGACAGGCTTCCAAGTGCACGTTCATCACGTGGGCGCCCAGCGCTGCCACGCGTTCCACGTAGCGCTCCGGAGCCGTCACCATGAGATGCACGTCCAGCGGTTTGCGAGCCACGCGGGCTATGGCTTCCATCACGGGGAAGCCAAACGAGATGTTGGGCACGAAGACACCGTCCATCACGTCCAGGTGAAGCCAGTCGCACCGGCTGTCGTTAAGCATTTCCACGCTGCGTCGCAGCTCGCCGAAGTCTGCCGAGAGCAGGGAGGGGGAGAGTAGCATAGGGTTATATATATAATAAGGTGTATCTACGCTTTGTTGGCCGACGTGCCGTTCTTCGCTTGACGCTTGGCCGCCGCTTCGTTCTTACGCCGCAAGCGCATGTCCCGAATACGTTCCAAGGCGCTGAGGGCAAAGTCTTCTTCCCGCGGGTCGCCAAGCATTTTCTTAAATATGCGCTCCGCTTCGCCCAGCTTCCCCTTGTTCATGCACACCACGCCTTTGCTGCGGCGCAGGAAACGCGCAAAGTCTTTGAAGTTGTCGGCAGCTGTTGCGTCGTCCTCGTCGTCCGGCGGCGTCATGTTGGCCATAAGGTTGTCAATCATGCCTTCTGCGCGAAAATCGTTCAGCGCTACGACGCAGTTGATGTAGGCTTTTGCGTAAACGGGGCGTTGCAACGGCAGCAGCGCGTCGAGGAAGTAGTAGGCAATAGCCGGCAGCCCGACTTCCTGGTAGCAACAGCCGAGGTAGAAGCTTGTGGTGTAAAAAGCTTCCTTAGACTTTTCGTCCAGCTTGTCCACTCGTGGGTTGAAATAGTTCCACGCTTTCAGCAGATGAGCCTGTGCTTCGAAGAAACGCTTGGCGTTAAAATACTTCTTCCCCCAGTATAAGTGGTAAGCAGCGCCCGGTTCCGGCAACGCGGCGGCCAGTTCCTGCGCGCTCGGGAGTTGCCGGGGCGCAAAGGTCTGCTTCTCCCGCGCTTCTTCCCACAAGTATTTAAACTCGGCAAGTCGCGCCGCGCCGTCGGCCTTGTCGCAGGCCAGGAGTAGCGACGTTGCCAGCACGTCGCCGTGCCGCAGTTCCGCGGCTTGGTCGGGCGTGGCGGGCAGACTGCCGCAGGCCGTGACGCGAACGTACAGCGCCTCGGCCGTCGCGCCTTTAGCCTCAAGCGTCAGCGTCATGAGGCGCGGCACGCCGCGACCGTCGTCGGGAAAGGCATAGTTGAGCAGCAGCACCTTGCTCTCAGCCGAGAAGCGCAGCGTTCCGTCCGTGCCGCGCTCCACGAGGGCGCCCGGCAGGTCGTAGCGCGCTATCTCGTCCTCCTCCGAAACGGTCAGTACCTCGTCGCCCGCCACGCGCAGCGACAGGTAATCCAAATAGCGCGCCCGAGTAAGGTATTGCATCAGGGAATTCAGTGTGCAATCGCCTTTCCCAAACGTTCCGAAGGGCGCCCCTTGCCCTTGGTTGCGCTCTTCGCGCTTCCGTAGCATGTAGTCAAGGCGCTCGCGGTCGAAGTAGTTTTCCTCCGGGTCTATTGTTAAGCTCTCCTTGTTCAGTTCAGCAAACTTTTCATACTGGCGGATGAATTGCAGGCGTAGGGCAAAGCACAGCGTCAGCGTATAGCTCAAATAGCTCTTAAAGTCACGGACCTCCTCAAGCACGAGGCTCGCCGTGATGTGAAGGCTAATCGTGTTGTCGTCGGGGTTAAGCTTGTACGTCGTGTAGTGAGAAATGGCGGTGTTGTTGATGCCGTTGCATATCATGCGCACCAGGTTCAGCTCGTCTCCCTTAGCGTCCAAGAAGTCCGGGAACGTGAGGTTCGCCACGCTTCTGTCGGGGTCTAAGAAAACGACGAAGTGCCCGCCCTGGAACGTAAACCACACTTGCTTTAAGCCCTCCGACAACGTCTTCACCTCATACTCGCAGTTCAGCGCCTTCAGCGTCCTTTCCAGCAACTCCAGCGGTTTCAGTCGCCCGGCCGTCCCGCCCGCTTCCGCTCCGCCGGTGGCTACCACGGCTTTGCCCCGCGCCAAGCGGCGCATGACCCCATACGCAGCCGCAGGGACAAGCACGAGAGCGGTGAAGATGAGCACGTAGAGCATGATGTCGGGATGAAGTGACGTTCTATTTTGGGTTAGCAAAAGTACGGCAAAGCGCGGGAATACGGAAGTAAAGCACCCTTTTCTTTTCTTACGCAGCTTCCGGCACGGGGCGGCGGGCAGTCTTCACTTACCCGGCTGTCGTTCCCGCCGCGTCGCCGGGAGCAGCTATCTGTGGACAGGGACGCCGCAAAGACAGCCCCTTATAACCACCCCAAACGACCAAAACACGGGAAAGAAGGGTCAAGGCACCCATTTTTGCGCTTTTAGGTTGGATCTATTTGATTGTAAGTTCCTCCTATTTGATAGCAAGTCCGACCTATGTTTTGTCCAGCCGTGGGTGTACAAATGTCCAGCCACGGGTGTACAAATGTCCAGCCGTGGGTGTACATTTGTCCAGCCACGGCTGGACAAAAACTAAGTGCCGACTAAAAATAAATAGGTGCCGACTGGTTTCAACTAAGTGCCGACTATTTCAAAATAGAAGCCTACTTTTTTAAAATATGTGCCTACTATTTTCGAAAATTTTACCCCTTAAGAAGGCAACAACCCTCCTATGACGGCCTGCGGACGACGCCCTACCCTACAACCCGCTCGGCGCGGCTGCAAAGCGGGCGGAAGCGAGCCAAGGTACGCACGTATCTGCAGTTTTTCCTACCTTTGCGCTTGGCGGGCGGCCGGTAAGCCGCAAGACACCGCCCCAAACCCACCAAAGACCTATGCGCCAAATACCTCTCGAAGACTTTTTTCGCAACAGCGGGCAAACGGCATTCTGCCTCTCCCCGAACGGACAACACCTCTCCTATCTGGCTCCGACCAACGGACGCCTGAACCTCTTCGTCCGCGACGTGGACGGGGATAGTCACCCCTTACAGCTGACGCACGAGGAGGAACGCAGCGTGGCGGGCTACTTTTGGGCCGACGACGAACACCTGCTCTACATGCGCGACGTGGCAGGCGACGAGAACTACCAGCTCTTCGGCGTCACGGCCGACGGGCGCGAGACGAAAGCCTACACGCCGTTCCCCGGCGTACGCACAACGCTCATTGACGACCTGGAAGAATGCCCCGGCGAAGTCTTGATAGGCCTAAACCGGCGCAACCCGCAGGTTTTCGACCCCTTCCGCCTCGACATCCGCACCGGCGAACTGCGCCAGTTGGCCGTGAACCCCGGCAACTGGCAGGGCTGGATGGCCGACCACCGGGGACGGCTGCGTTGCACCACGGCCATCGTGGACGGGGTGAACGTGCAAATCCTTTACCGCGACACGGAAGACGAGGAGTTCCGCCCCGTGCTGACCACGAACTTCCGCGAGACGGTGAACTTCCTGGAGTTCACGCCCGACGACCGACTGGTCTATGCCGCGACGAACCTGGGGCGCGACAAGATGGCGCTGGTGCTGATGGACCCCCGCACATGCCGCGAGGTGGAGGTGCTCTACGAGCCGGAGAAGTACGACGTATCGAGCATCGCCTATTCCCGCAAGCGCAAGAAGCTGTTGCGCGTTTCCTGCGCGGGGCACAAAGCGCCCGTGCGCCGGTATTTCGACGCTGAGGAGGAGGCCTTCCGCCGCAGGTTGGACGCCTTTTTCCCGGGCAAGCGCGTCGCCGTAGCCGACACGGACAAAGCCGAAGCGCGATACCTGCTCTACGTCGGCGACGACCGCACACGCGGCGCCTACTACCTCCTACCCTCGCGCGACGGGCAGCCCCGCCTCGTGGCCGAACTGGCGCCCTGGCTCAAAGCGGAGGAAATGGTGCCTATGCTCCCCTTCACCTACACCACGCGCGACGGCCTGCTGATTGAGGCCTACCTCTCCCTGCCCGCCACCGCAGCGCCGACAGACGCAGACGCCCCGGACGCCTTGGAGACCGTGGCCGCGAAACTCAAGGCGCAGGGCGGACTGCCTACCGTAGTGAACCCGCACGGCGGTCCGTGGGCACGCGACTACTGGGGCTACAACGGCGAAGTTCAGTTTCTCTGCAACCGAGGTTACGCCGTGCTGCAAATGAACTTCCGAGGCTCAACAGGCCGCGGACGCCGATTTCTGGAAGCCAGCTACAAGCAATGGGGACGCACCATGCAGGACGACATCACCGACGGCGTGCTACACCTTATTAATATAGGCATAGCCGACCCCAAACGCGTGGCAATCTACGGCGGAAGCTACGGCGGCTACGCCACCTTGGCGGGACTGACCCTCACGCCCGACCTCTATTGCTGCGGCGTGGACTACTGCGGCGTCTCGAACCTACTTACCTTCATGCAGACCATACCTCCCTACTGGCGCCCCATGCTTGAGATGATGTACGAGCAAGTTGGCGACCCGGAAAAAGACCGCGACATGATGGAGGCCGTATCTCCGGCACTCCACGCCGACCGCATCCGCGTGCCCCTGCTCATCGCACAGGGCGCCAACGACCCCCGCGTGAACAAAGCCGAAAGCGACCAAATGGTAGAAGCCCTGCGCAAGCGCGGAGTGACGGTGGAGTACATCGTAAAAGACAACGAAGGCCACGGATTCCACAACGAAGAAAACCGCTTCGACTTCTACCGCGCCATGGAACGCTTCCTGCGCACCTACCTCGGTAAGCGGCAGCTCTGAAACCGCCGCCAAGCCGCAAAAGACCGCCCGAAAGTGTTAAAAAGGGCTTGAAAGCCTTGTCTTTAAAGAAACTATAGATAAATTTGCGCCACGTAAACTTTTAAAACCTATCTGCCTATCGGAATATCATTACGCTACCAACGCTTAAAGTAATGACACAACTGTGCATGCGCCCCGACGACGAACTGGTGGCGCTTTACCAGGCCGGTAACAACGAGGCTTTCGACGTTATCCTCGACCGATACAAAGACAGGTTGTACTCCTACATTCTCTACATAGTCCACAATGCGGACTTGGCCGACGACATCTTCCAAGAGACGTTCGTGCGAGTCATTATGACCATACGCCAAGGGCGCTACACGGCAAACGGGAAATTCTACGCCTACCTCACGCGCATCGCCCACAACCTTGTCATCGACCAGTTCAGACAAGAACGCAACGAAAATACCACCTCTAACGACGAAGCCGGCAACGACCTGCTGAACAATGCCCGACTGGCAGAGCAGAGCGTGGAGCGACAACTCGTAGAAGACCAGACGCTGGACGACGTACGCCGACTAATGAACCATTTGCCGGAGAACCAACGCGAGGTGGTCTATATGCGCTACTACAAGAACCTTTCGTTCAAAGAAATCTCCGAGCAAACCGGCGTAAGCATAAACACGGCGCTCGGCAGAATGCGCTACGCCATTCTCAACATGCGGAAAATGGTCAGCGAGTACCAAATAGCACTATGACCTTGCACCCGGCGGAGAGACAAGCGGAAGAAAGGCGTTTTTTTTCCTACGCCATATAAAATAAAAAGGCAAGGCGCGGCGTTTGTATAAGTAACCAGACAAACTACGAGCCGCCTATGAACGATTCTCTACGCCAACGCACTTCGCCGCGCGAAGAAACCCTCGACTTCCTCCGTGCCTTCGCACGTTTCTACCAGCCCGAAGCGCTCACGGGGACGACAGATGCGGGAGGATTCTTCAACAATGAGCCGCCGGCACGTTGCTGACAAAACAAAACAAGCCTGCACCGGAACGCACAAACCATCCTCCGGCGCAGGCTCGCCTTTTATTCACCCATAAATTCCACACAATGAAACGCATCATGCTCCTAGGCTCCGGCGAACTGGGCAAGGAATTCACCATCGCCGCCCAGCGACTGGGGCAACACGTCATAGCCTGCGACAACTACGCCGGCGCACCCGCTATGCAAGTGGCAGACGAGTACGCCGTATTCTCCATGCTCGACGGCGAAGCGCTGGAACAAGCCGTTGACCGCTTTCACCCCGACATCATCGTTCCGGAAATCGAGGCAATCCGCACGGAGAAGCTTTACGCCTTTGAGCAAGATGGCATCCAAGTAGTACCCTCAGCCAAAGCCGTAAACTTCACCATGAATCGCCGTGCTATCCGCGACTTGGCGGCACGTGAACTCGGACTACGTACGGCGCGCTACGCCTACGCCAAGACCTACGACGAGCTGAAAGCCGCAGCGGGCGAGATAGGTCTGCCCTGCGTCGTGAAACCGCTGATGTCCTCTTCCGGGCATGGGCAGAGCGTCGTGCGCAAGACGGAGGAACTCGACGCCGCATGGCAGGCAGCCATGGAGGGAAGCCGAGGAGACATTCCTGAAGCCATTGTAGAAGAGTTTATCCCGTTCGACAGCGAGATTACGTTGCTCACCGTGACGCAGAAGAACGGGCCAACGCTCTTCTGCCCGCCCATAGGACACGTCCAGGTGCAGGGAGACTATCGCGAGTCGTTTCAGCCCGCCACCGTCACGCCCGGACAGCTGGCTCAAGCGCAGGAAATGGCCGACAAGGTAACGGCAGCGCTCTCCGGCGCGGGGATATGGGGCGTGGAGTTCTTTCTTAAAGGTGAGCAAGTCTATTTTTCGGAACTATCGCCCCGCCCCCACGACACGGGAATGGTGACCCTTGCGGGGACACAAAACTTCAATGAGTTCGAGCTGCACTGCCGCGCCGTGCTGGGTCTGCCCATTCCTTGCATAAAGCAGTTGCGCGCGGGCGCTTCCGCCGTAATACTCTCTACTATTGCAAGCTTGGAGCCGCCTCACTACCGCGGATTGGAGCGCACGTGCGAGGAAGATGCCGACATCCGCATCTTCGGCAAACCCACAACGCGCCTGCACCGCCGTATGGGCGTCGTGCTGGTCAGCGGCCCCGTCGGAGCGGATCTCACCTCCCTTCGCGATAAGGCTAAGCGCTTGGCCTCCTACGTTGAAGTGTACTAACCCGATAGTAAAACAAAAGCGCCAAGGCACGCGAAGAACTTATCCCCAAACAGGAGGGGTAGTTCGCCGCGTGCCTTGGCGCTATTTTCTATTAAGGCCGTTGCGCTGAAGCCTGCATCGCATCTAAGGCTTCGGCCACGGCGGCTCGGAATTTCCAAAGCTGTTCCGGACGCGGACGCTCAGGAAAGAAGTTGGGACAAGTCTCCAACAAATCGGCAAGGCGGTGCAGCCTAAGCAGCGCGTCGCGAAGTATCTCCGCATGGTCGAAGGCTAAGGTCGGGAGAGACGCGAGGGGAAACCAGCGAGCCTGACTTGCATCGTCGCCACCCAGTACCTGACCTTGGGCAGATAGGGAGAGAAAAGCCACGGTTACGACGTGCCCGCGTGGATCGCGGTCGGGACGGGAATATGCGCCGATTGGCACCATGCTGCCTACCCGCAAATGCGTTTCTTCAGCCAGTTCGCGCCGCGCACAGGCCTCCAAGTCCTCCTTACCCGCTTCAAGGAAACCACCGGGGAAGGCCCAGCAACCCTTAAAAGGCTCATGGCCGCGCTCCACAAGGAGCAACTGAAGCGCGCCTTCGTCATAGCGCAGCACAACGTTGTCGGCAGTCAGCGCAGCACGAGGGTATTTATAGGTATAACCTCTCTTTCCGTCCATACATTAATTATATGCATTCCTACCGGGCAAAGATAGCCTAAAAGGCGGGTACCTTGAGGCATAGCATAGGGAAAAAGAAACCGCCCCGGGCGTCTGCATCGTCGCAGGCGGTCGGGACGGTTTTTCAGTATGGAGATGTGTTCAGTTTAGCGCCCTGTAGCTTTATCTATAAAAGAGAAGGCGTTGAGCGTGCGGGGATAGCCGTTGTATGGGAGCAGGCGGGTGGCTACGGCGAGAAGTTTGGCGCGGTCGTTCCCCACGTTGAGGTTTCCTCCGGCATGGGAAATGGCTTGCGGGTCAACGCCGCCGAGTGATATGAGCAGACTGAAGGTCATCAGCTCGCGCTCCTGCGGCGTGAAGCCTTTGCGCGTCTGGTAGTCGCCGAAGCAGTTGTCTGCGAGGAACGTGGCGATGTGCCGCTTGTCGGTCGGCATCCGGAAGAGCTGGTCAATGTGCTCCTTGCCAAACCAGCTGTCCTGCAAAGCGCGCCCTGCGGCAAAGCGCGTCTCCGACGTGACGGTGCCGCGTGCTTCCATAGGCAGCGCCACGCCCTGCTTCTGAAGTTCCTCGTTCAGTACGGCGAGAAATTCCTGAACGCGCGCTAAGCCTACGTAGGCCGTGGCGTGATACAGCGCCTCGCGAATTTCTACGGGTTGCAGGCCGCGCTTCAGCAAACCGGGCAATTCGGCGCGGAAAGCGTTCGGGGTGTTTTGTGCCACGAGGCAGCAGGTGACGGCCAGCGCTTCGTCGCGGTCGCTGAGCGTTACGCTATCGCGCACCTCAGCCTTGAAGTTTTCCGTAATGGCTACCCATTCCGGATCTGTCTGACGTATATCCATAGCTTTAGTATTTGTTTGTACCGAGGTAAGTGTTGTTTGTGACGTTTGCGCCTTAACGGTTTGCGTCCAAGCCGGTATGAATAGCGTTAAGGCGGCCAGCAATGTAGGGAGTGTTTTCATTGTTATATCTTTTACGCTTGCAAAAATACGCCTATACCCTATGGCCACCTTTACACTTTTCGTGGGTGGTTGTGTACGAATTACGTTTTTCGACGTTTCTTGCCCCGCAATTCGTCAGGTCGTTATGAAGTCAGGCTTTCGTCTCGCCGCTGTCTGCCGGTTTTGCGTCTTGTTGCGCGGGCGTATCCGCTTTATCGGCCGCCTCGGCGTCGTTCTGTGCTTCTTGCTGCTCTTTCCATTGCTCGCGGGCGTACTCCTGCATGTCGGTCACGGTGTCTTTCTCGTCCACTATTTCCGTGCCCAGCATGGTCTCGATGCAGTCTTCCATGGTCACGATGCCGCGCAGGCAGCCATACTCGTCGATGATGACGGAGATGTGCTCTTTCTTCTCCAAGAGCTTCTCCCAAATGACGGATACGCTCGTGTCTTCCTGGAACGAAAGGATGGGTCGCATGATTTCGTCCAGGCGCATGTCGAACTTATCCTCCGAGAGGCGCTCCAAAATGGTTTGGCGAAGCACGTAGCCCGTTATGAAGTCGTCATTGTCCTTATATACGGGTATTCTGCTGTACGTCTGGTACTGTTCGTGCTCCTTAAACTCCCTGAGTGTCATGGACTCCTCGGCCATCTCAACCACGGAGGAAGGCGTCATGATTTCGCGCGCCGTGACTTTAGAAAGCTTGAGCATGTTCTGTATCATGCTATCCTCCTTCTGCTTGAAGACACCTTCCTCCGCGCCCACGGTAACCATGGCCGACACTTCTTCGCGGCTGACCGTAGTAGGCGCTTCCTTAGGCTGAATAAAGCGGGTAATGAACTCAGCCAGCACCACGAAGGGATAGGTAATTACTACAAGGCCGTGAATAATCGGCGTGGCGGGCATAATGAGGTGTCGCCAATAGGTGGCACCGAGGGTCTTGGGGATAATCTCGGAACAAATCAGTATAGCCACGGTTAGCCCCGCACTGACCCACCCTACGACTTGGTCGCCGTAGAGGTGCTGCGCCACGGCGCCCACGCCGGCAGCACCGGCGGTGTTGGCTATGGTATTGACGGTAAGTATGGCGGATATGGGTTTGTCAATGTCTTGCTTATAGCGCTTCAACCGCCGAGCGGCTTTCGAGCCCTCGTCTTCCTTCATCGTAACAAAGGACATAGGGGTTGAAAGGAGCGTAGCTTCCAAGATAGAACAGGTGAAGGAAGCCAAGATGACCAGCAGAAACAGCGCAAGAAGTGAGCCCATAAAAAGGTGGATTAGTGAAACGATGCTCTCCTACCGACCCATAGGCTGAAGGCCGGGAGGTGAGGCCGCCGAAGGGCGGACTACGCTATGGCGCAAACGTTGCGGGACGTACGCACGACGCTGCAAAATTACGCAAATGCTTTGGACTACACCGTCTTCCGCCCTTATTTTTTGCCAAGCCTTATCCGCTCGCCCGCAGAAGGCACCTACGAGCTGACAAAAGGCACCTACGAGCTGACAGAAGGCACCTGCGAGCTGGCAAAAGGCACCTGCGAGCTGACAGAAGGCACCTACGAGCTGACAGAAGGCACCTACGAGCTGACAGAAGGCGACTGCGAGCTGGCAAAAGGCACCTGCGAGCTGACAGAAGGCACCTGCGAGCTGACAGAAGGGAGCAACGGGGAGTGAAGAGCGAAGTTCACCAAGTTCACCAAGTTCACCAAGTTCCCCCCAGTTGTTTGTCACGTAAGGGATGGGGTAAGAGCGAAGTTCCCCAAGTTCCCCCCAGTTGTTTGTCACGTAAGGTAAGGGATTAGTCTATATTTATAATTATATAATGACTTATTCGAATCATTGCTTCTCCTATCGAAGTTCAGAGAAGGGGGGCGAGAGTATGTAAAAAAGACAAGGGGTGAATTTGGTGAACTTGGGGAACTTCGTCACAAGAGGGCATAGCAGGGGATGGCGTCGCTCCTCGTAGGCGGGTAAGTCGTTTGCAAAAAGAGCCGAAGCGACGAGGCCTGCAGCCCTACTCTACATGCGAGCAAGGAGGGCTGTCAGTCAGCCTGTTTACCCTCGTCGTTAGTTAGCGTTCTTCGATAGGCGAGGCGATACTGCCGAGGCGTCATATTGTGCTCACGATGGAAGGCCAAATAGAAGGACTGACGCGAGGCGAAGCCACACATAAGGCCTATCTCCTCAACGTTGAGTTGCCGGTAGCGCGCACTGCGCAACATGCGGCACGCGTCGCGCAGCCGGTAACTGTTGACCAGCGCGTTGTAGTTTCCGCCCGTATGTAAGGCCACGACTACGGAAATATAGCGCGGATTGGTGTGCAGATCCTTCGCAAGCTGCCGCGCTGAGTAGTCGGATTTCAAATAGAGCTTCTCCGCTCCAATCTTCTTTACGATTTCTACGTAGAGATTGTCGGCCACTTCGTCATTAATTCTGGAATACGAGGGCTTCATTTTCCTTTCTGTTGAATTCTTCATAACGTTTGTTTCTTGCCAAGAGCTACTCCCACCTCTGCAACCCCTTAAACTCATGCAAAAAGGGCTATAAAAGGCAACGCAGGTGAAGCGGAACAACGACTCTTCGTTTTGGCAAAATTATTGAATGCCGGTCACACGACAAAATGACCGTCCTTTTTTTTGCTAAAACGATTTCAATTTCAGTCCTTGCTCATGTATCATGAAGAAGAAGGAGGATAAGCTATTAACATAGGGAGCAGACAACCCGCATAGCATAGCTATTTCGCGAGCTAACGTAAGGACGAATTGTCAGTTCCGCCTTGGCTTTTGCTACGAAATATTGAAAAAAACTTAAAATAGTGGCGCGGCATAGTGGAAGTCCGTAATTTTGCGCCGGAAAGCTTGTAAACAAGCCGAAAGAGGATGGCGCGGTATTTGCATTTCGGAAAAATCGCGTTACTTTCGCCCCTCAAAAAGCAAGAAGCATATGAGACAACTAAAGATAAACAAAAGCATCACCAACCGCCAGAGTGCGGCGCTCGACAAGTATCTTGTGGAAATTGGCCGCGAGGAGCTTATCTCCACGGACGAGGAAGTGGAGCTTGCCCAGCGCATTCACCGGGGCGACCGCGAAGCCCTTGACAAATTGACCCGAGCTAATCTGCGCTTCGTGGTAAGTGTGGCCAAGCAGTACCAGAACCAAGGATTGGCACTTAACGACCTTATTGACGAAGGAAACCTCGGGCTCATTCGCGCCGCCCAGAAGTTTGACGAGACACGCGGCTTCAAGTTCATCAGCTACGCCGTGTGGTGGATTAGGCAAAGCATACTGCAAGCCATCTCCGAGCAAAGCCGCATCGTAAGGATGCCGCTGAACCAAGTGGGCTTCCAAAGCAAGCTCACAAAAGCCATTGTGCAGTTTGAGCAGCAGTACGAGCGGCGCCCCTCGGTGCAGGAATTAGCCGACATACTGGAGACCGACGTCGCAAAAGTGCAAGACGCCATGGGAACGAACGGAAAGAAGGTCTCCGTGGACGCGCCCTTCCAAGACGACGATTCAAACTGCCTCATCGACGTGATGACAGACGAGAACGCCCCCGGAACGGACAGCCAGATGGAGAAGGAAAGCCTCTCGTCCGACCTTGAGAGCGCCTTGCAGACACTTACCGAGCGCGAACGCCTCGTTCTGAAGATGCTATTCGGCATCGGGCGTAACGAGATGACGGCCGAAGAAGTGGCCAACACGCTCAGCCTGACGCGCGAACGCGTTCGCCAAATAAAGGAGCGTGCCCTGCGCCGCCTGCGCGAGGCTGACAACATAAAGATACTGACAAAATACTTAGGCTGACCGGCCACAAACCGGCAAGTCGAATTATAGCGGTGTCGCAACGGGAACAACCGGCTGCGACGCCGCTTCTTTTTTAGCCTTTACCTGTCTAAGAAGCTACACACACGAAGTGTGAAACCGTTTTGCCAACTCGAAATTTCAAAAAAGCCGAGCGTTTTTTACCGAATATGAAATGGTGTTAAGAAAACGTATTTCAGCGGAAAGAAAGGAGCAAAAAGTTTTCAGCGGAACTGGAAATTCGTACTTTTGCCTTGCCCTAAGAAGAGATGCCTCGGCTCCTTCCCGGCATACGTTAGACAAGACACCAAATACATAAATCAAAGAACTATGGCAAAGTTAGATTTGACCCAGTACGGCATCACCGGCACTACGGAAATCATCCACAACCCCTCCTACGAGCAACTCTTCGAGGAAGAAACCAAAGAAGGCCTCGAAGGCTACGAGGTTGGCCGCGTCAGCGAGCTGGGCGCAGTAGACGTATTTACCGGCGTTTACACGGGACGTTCCCCCAAGGACAAATTCATCGTGGACGACGCCACGAGCCACGACACCGTATGGTGGGACACACCCGAGTACCACAACGACAACCACAAGGCAACAGAAGCTACGTGGGACGCAGTAAAAGAGATTGCCAAGAAGGAACTCAGCAACAAGAAGCTGTACGTCGTTGACGGCTTCTGCGGCGCCAATGCAGCCACTCGAATTCCCGTCCGCTTCATCATGGAAGTAGCCTGGCAGGCACACTTCGTCACCAACATGTTCATACGCCCGACGAAAGAGGAGCTGGAAAACTTCAAGCCCGGCTTCATCGTCTATAACGCTTCGAAAGCCAAGGTTGAGAACTACAAGGAGCTCGGCCTGAACAGCGAAACGGCCATTGTCTTCAACGTAACAAGCCGTGAGCAAGTCATCATCAACACTTGGTACGGCGGCGAGATGAAGAAGGGTATGTTCTCCATGATGAACTACT
>CAZXJS010000014.1:0-70228 GCA_964641085.1 uncultured Prevotellamassilia sp.
CCATGCCGGCCACGTCGCCCACGTTGTCGCCCACGTTGTCGGCAATGGTGGCCGGGTTGCGCGGGTCGTCCTCGGGGATGTCCGCCTCCACTTTTCCCACGATGTCAGCGCCTACGTCGGCCGCCTTGGTGTAGATGCCGCCGCCGACGCGGGCGAAGAGGGCTTGCGTGCTGGCGCCCATGCCGAACGTCAGCATCGTCGTCGTGATGGTAATGAGCGAGGAGGCCTCACCGTGGTACACGGCGTTCAGGATAAGGAACCACAGCGCGATGTCGAGCAGTCCCAGCCCGACGACGACGAGACCCATGACGGCGCCGGAGCGGAAGGCTATCTTCAGACCGCCGTCCAAGCTGCGGCGCGCGGCGTTTGCGGTGCGCGCACTGGCGTACGTTGCCGTCTTCATGCCGAAGAAGCCCGCCAGGCCGCTGAAGAAGCCGCCCGTGAGGAAGGCGAAGGGCACCCAGGGGTTCTGCACCTTCAGCACGTAGGCCATGAAGGCGAACAGAACCGCCAGCACGATGAACACGATGAGCACCACCTTGTACTGCTGCTTCAGGTACGTCATGGCGCCGGAGCGTACGTACTGTGCTATCTCGCGCATGCGCGGCGTGCCCTCGTCGGCACGCATCATCTGCCTGAAGAAGACCCAGGCCATGGCCAGCGCCACGACCGAAGCCACCGGCACCAACCAGAAAAGGGGGTTGATTTCCATGATGTATATTTTTATATAGGTGTTAGGATTATCAGCGGCTAAGATAGCTCGTTTTTCTCCGCCGGGCAAAGGGGGCAGCGCGAAAGTGCCGCGCCCCGTGTAGCGGGCGTCAGTGTGCCGCTCGGCGTATCAGGCGCCGAGCCTTCTCCAGCGTCTGCATGGGGAAGATGGCCGCCAGCTCGCCCGGTGCTAAGGGGAGAAACCTTACGGCCTGCGAGAGCACGCCCCAGGCCGTCTGCACCGTGTGTGCGGCATTGGCCTTTTTCACCAGGTGATCCACCTTTCGCCCCAGGTTACCAAAGCGTACCACGGCGCGCAGCACGCGCTGCCCGCGCCGCGCGTCGCGCCGCGTCAGGGCGTAGGGAAGCTCCGCCTCGGGCAGCCCCAGCTGTGCTACGCAGACCCACCCGAAGGCGCGGTAGGCCGGTTCCAGCCCCAGCGCCCGGAGGTGGCGCCGCAGCGCCGGGGCGTCTATCTCCCCGTGCCAAGCGTGCAGCATCCGGGTCATGTCGGCAAACTGCCGCAGCCCTGCGCCGCCACAGATGAAGTGCCAGAACAGGTGGATGAAGACGAAGAGCGCATTCTCCGTGGCGGGTAGCGTAGCAACGCCCGCCCCGCCTATCGCGACGCGGTGCCGCGGTTCGGCAAAGGCCGCCCGGCAGAGCGCCTCGAAGTAGCGCCGGTGACGCCGCACGTAGAAGTCGGCCAGGCGGCGGTGCATCTCGTAGTCCACGCCGTTGCCCTCGAAGTTGATGTGCTTTCCCCCATTGTCGGGGATGGGCTTGCCTATTTGTTGCTCCACGATGGCCTTCATCGGGGCGAAGCAGTCCGGCCGCACGAGGAAGTCCACGTCGCCTGCGCCGCGCCGCTCGGGGCGGGGGTAGCACGTGGCGTTCACTTGCCCCTTGACGACCATCAGCGCCATGCCTTTGTGCTCCATGAAGTCCGCGAAGCGCGCCAGCTCGGCGTTCAGGTGGGCGTTTTCCTGCGCCGTTTCGCGGAGCACGCGCAGGCAGCGCGCTATCAGGGGCTTCGTGAGCTTCACGCCCCCGTCCACGAGGGCGCCGCAGACCAAGGCCTCCACAGCCTGCTGCCGCGCCTCGTCGAGCACGGCCTGCGCCTCGTCGGGCGTCAGCGCTTCTGTGAGCGTCTCCTGCCACAGTGCGGCGCGCAGCGTGCGCAGAAAGAGCGCTTCAACGGTTGTCATGGCGGCGTAGCTTCATATAGCCGCAAAGGTAGCCCTTTCAGCCGAGAAATGGTGCGCCCCGGCGTCCCGAAGTGGCCTCGTCGCCGCCTGCCGAGCGACCCTGCAGCGTCGTTGCAGCCTGTTGAAAGCTACTGTCCGAAGGCCGTGGGCTGCGGCGCCATGTCTATCTCCAGCGTGCCGCCGCTCACGATGTCCTCGTGGGTAAAGAAGAGGCTGCGGAGGGGTTTGCCGTTCAGCCGTGCGCCCTTCACGTAGCGGTTTGTCGGACTGTTGTCGCGCGTGCTGACGGTGAAGTCGTGGCCGTTCTCCAGGTGCAGCGTGACACTGCCGAAGAGCGGGCGCGCGAGGACGTATTCTGGCCGTCCCGGGCAGGGCTGGTAGAAGCCTAAGGCGTTCATGACGTACCAGGCCGACATCTGGCCGCAGTCTTCGTTGCCCGCGAGGCCGTCCGGCTGTGCGCGATAGAGGCCGGTGAGTATGCTGTCCGCGAGGGCTTGCGTCTTGTGAGGTTGTCCCCAGTAGGTGTAGAGGTATATCGTGGCGTGGCTGGGCTCGTTGCCGTGGGCGTACTGCCCTATGAGGCCGCTGATGTCCGGCGATACGTTGTCGCCCGTCAGCACGGAAGGTGCGCTGAAGAGTGAGTCCAGCTTCGCGAGGCAGCGCTTGCGACTTCCGAAGAGCTGCAAGAGGCCCTGTGGGTCGTGGGGTACGAACCACGTCCACTGCCAAGCGTTCCCCTCCGTGTAGTCGTCCATGCGGTGGTCGCTACTCGTCGGGTCGAAGGGCGTGCGCCAAGTCCCCGCCTCCGTGCGTCCGCGCATGAAGCCCGTCGCTCGGTCGAAGTATTGGGCATAAGCCTTCCCCAAGCGCGCATAGTGCCGCGCCGTCCGCTTGTCGCCCAGGCTTTGCGCCACTCGGCTGATGCACCAGTCGTCATAAGCATACTCCAAGCCCTTCGCCACGCTCTCGTGCTCCCGGTCGCAAGGGATGTAGCCCAGGGTCTCCTTATAGTGGCGCGCCGGGGGCATCACCTCGCCCATCTTCCAGCGGGGTAGCACGGGGCAGATGCCCGCCGTGTCGTAGCGGGCGGCACGTAGGGCGTGCGCAAGTCCGCGCTGCGCGTCGAAGCCGCGGTAGCCCTTCGTCACCATGTCCGCCAGGAGCGAGGCGAAGTGGTAGCCTATCATGCAGGCCGTCTCGTTGCCCGCCAGCTCCCACTTCGGGACGATGCCCAGCTCGTCGCCCTGGCTTATCAGGGTGCGCAGGTAAGCCTCGTTCTGCGAGGGGGCGAGGATGGAGACCAAGGGGTGCAGGGCGCGGTGCGTATCCCAAAGCGAGAATACGGTGTAGCGCTCCTCGCCGGGCGGCAGTTGGTGGGGCAGCAGGTCCATGCCTAAGTAGCGGCCGTCAACGTCGGAGAATAGGCAGGGCGCCAGCGCGGCGTGGTACAGGGCGGTGTAGAATATCCTCAGCGTGCAGTCCGTCGCCGCAGCCCCTTTGTCCGTCACCTCCACGCGCCCCAAGCAGGCGTCCCAGGCGCGGCGTGCCGCCGCCCGTGTAGCTTCGAAGTCCCAGCCCGGCAGCTCCGCCTCCAGGTTCTGCCGCGCGCCGCGCGCGTCGACGGCGGAGAGCGCCAGCTTGGCCAGCACCTCGCCGCTGCCCGCTGCAGGCAATCCGCGGAACGTCAGCAGCAGCTTGCAGCAGGGGTAGGTGCGCCCCTTCTCCACCACCGTGTCGCGCACGGCTTGCAGCGTGAAGGGGTGGCTGAAGCGCACGTGGGCATAGAGCGGCTGGTTGTAAGCCCAGCCTAAGGAGCGGTGGTAGAGCCGCAGCGTGCAGCTGTCCTCCTGCGCGTAGTCGAAAGCCAGCATGTACTGGTTCTGATTGTTGTAATCCAAATCGACGATGAGCGCCGCCGAGTCCGTCCGCCCGTAGCTGAAGCGATACAGCGCGGCGCGGCGTGTGGCCGTCACCTCCGTGCGTATGTTCGCTTCGTCGTAGCGCACGCTGTAGTAGCCCGGCTCTGCCTGTTCCTCTGCGTGGCTGAAGTGCTGCGCGTAGGGGCAACGGTAGGCACCGCTCTTCTCTCCCGCGTGGCGCCGCAGGTCGGGCTGTCCGTTGACGGGTTGCAGCAGGAAGTCGCTCAGGTCGCCGCAGCCCGTGCCGCTCAGGCGCGTCTGGGCAAAGCCGTTCATCGTCGTGTCGGCGTAGTGATAGCCCGAGCAGGCGTCCCAGCCGTGGTGGCGCGTGTCGGGCCCCGGCTGTATCATGCCGTGCGGCATCATGGCGGCGGGGTGCGTGTGGCCGTGTCCGCCCGTACCGATGAAGGGGTCGACGTAGCGCGTAGGGCCGCTCGGTTGTGCGGCGATGCTTGCGGCCGCGAGGAGTGCGGCGGCGAGGAGCAGCTTTCTCATAGCCTTTGAGGTTGCATTAGTATAGGGCAAAAATAACGCGCCTCGGCGGAAAGGCAAAATCCCCGCGCCGCAGCGTGGCGGACGAACCGATATGAGGCGCAATGTAGGGATGTATAGGAGTCGCTGAAGGCGACATGAGCGGCGAGCTGGCGGCTATGATGTGGGTAGTGGGGTGTACGGGAGTCGCTGAAGGCGACACCGGCGGATAGATGGGCGGCGTCCGCAGGCAGAAGGATGACATCGGCTGGAAAGCGGGCGACATTCGCCGGCAGGTCGGACATATTTGCGGACAGGTGGGACTTATCCGCCGGCAAGTCGGACGTAGTTTTTGTCCAGCCGTGGATGTACAATTGTCCAGCCGTGGAAATACAATTGTCCAGCCGTGGGAATACAATTGTACACCCACGGCTGGACAAAACTTAGCTCGGAGTTATAAATGATTAGGTCGCCTTTACGCCGCACCGGTTGCGCTTTGTTTTCCCCCTGAAGCGCTCCGGTGCTCTTCGACGTACTCCCTATTCCTCCGCGCCGGGCAGCTGTGGCGCGGCGGGCGAAAAAGGGGGCGCGCCTTGTTATTTCCCGGCATCGTTCGTACTTTCGCCCGGTTAAGGACAGCGCTTTGTTGAACAAGAAAATCATAGAGGGCGTGCTGGGGCAGTTGCTCTTTCTGGAGGCCTTCCTGCTTGTGGGCTGCTGGCTCGTAGGCTTGTCCTACGGCGAGCGCCTTGCCGGCCTGTGGTTCGGCCTGCCTGCCGCGTTGGCGCTTGTTTTGGGCTGCGTGTTGCGACGCTTAGGGCGCGGGGCGGAGCGTACGATGTCGCGCCGCGACGGCTTTCTGACGGTGACGGCGACGTGGCTGCTCTTCTCGCTGGTTGGCTGCTTGCCCTTCCTGCTCAGCGGTGTGGCCGGGCGCTTCTGCACGGCGTTTTTCGAGGCGCTCTCCGGCTTCACTACGACGGGCGCCACGGCTTTGCAGGGTATCGACTTGCTACCGCGCAGCATCCTGTTTTGGCGTTCGCTGATGCACTGGGTGGGCGGCATCGGTATCGTCTTCTTCACGATTGCCATCTTGCCGAATATGAGCAGCGGCGAGCAAAACCTCTTCTCCGTGGAGACAACGGGGCTGAAGTTGGGCAAGCTCCACCCGCGTATCCGCACTACGGCGCACTGGGTCAGCGGGCTCTACCTGCTGCTGACGGTGGCCTGCGCGCTGTCGCTCTGGGCGTGCGGGGCGAGCGGCTTCGACGCCGTGAACCACGCCATGTCCACGCTGGCGACGGGGGGCTTCTCTACGCACCAGGACAGCGTGGGCTGGTTTCGGGGGCACGGCGTGCCGCAGGTGGAGTATGTCCTCACGGCGTTCATGTTCGTGGCGGGCATCAGCTTTACGCTGCTCTACCTGCTGCTCTTCAAGCGCCGCGTGCGCCGCGTGTGGCGCGACGAGGAGCTGCGCCTCTACGTGGGGCTCTGCGTGGCGGGCACGCTGTTCGTCACGTTGGCCCTCGTGATCCACGACCACCGCGCTGTGGGCGAGGCGCTGCGCGTGGCGGCGTTCCACGTCGTCTCGCTGCAGACGACGACGGGCTTCACGACAGAGGACTTCATGACGTGGGCGCCCGCCACGTGGGTGCCGGTGGCTTTCTTGGCTATAGTGGGCGGTTCGGCGGGCAGCACGAGCGGCGGCGTGAAGTGCGTCCGCGTGCTCACCGTCTGGAAAGTGGTAGCCAGCGAGTTTCGCCGCATCCTCCACCCCCGTGCCGTGTTCACTACGCGCGTCAACCAGACCAACCTCTCGCACGACGTGGTGCGCAACATCTTTGTCTTCCTGACCTGCTACGTTCTGCTCGCTGCGGTGGGCGTGGCGCTGCTCATGTCCATGGGTTGCCCGCCGCTCGACGCCGTGTCGCGCAGCTTCGCGTCGCTCTCCAACGTGGGCCCGGGCTACGGCCACCAGGTAGGTCCCTTGGCCAGCTGGGACGCCCTGCCGGACGGCGCGCTGATGGTCTGCTCCTTCCTCATGCTGGCGGGACGTCTGGAGATATACGCCGTGCTGGTCATCTTCACGCGCGACTTTTGGCGCCGATACTGACCACCCGCCGCCGAACACGGCAGGCATAACCTCAAATAAAAACAATGAAAAAAACCGTTCTTGCACTCATGCTCACCGCTACGTTTCCCGCCGCCGCGCAGACGGCGGACACCTTCAAATACACCGACGAACAATTTGCCGACATACAGATGCTGCGCTACCGCGTGCCGGGCTTCGAGCAACTCAGCCTGCGGCAGAAGACGCTCATCTACTACCTCTCCGAGGCTGCCCTGCAGGGGCGCGACATCCTCTTCGACCAAAACGGGCGCTACAACCTGCGCATCCGCCGCCTCCTGGAGACCGTCTATACGCAGTACGCCGGCGACCGCACGTCGGCCGACTTCCGGGCGCTGACGGTCTATCTGAAGCGCGTATGGTTCTCAAACGGCATCCACCACCACTACGGCAGCGAGAAGCTGCAGCCGGACTTCTCGCGCGCCTGGCTGGAGCAGACGCTCCTGGAGCTGAACTATCACGAGAGGCTGCCCGAGGGCGCCGGCGATGGGGGCGAGACGTGGCAGGAACTCATGCCCGTAATATTCGACAAGGACGTGATGCCCATGCGCGTCAACCAGAAAGACGGCGACGACCTCATCCTGACCAGCGCCGAGAACTACTACGGCGAGGGTGTCACGCAGCAGGAGGCCGAGACCTTCTACGCCCGGCGCACGGCGCCCAACGACCCACGCCCCATACAGCAGGGGCTGAACAGCCGCCTCGTAAAGGAAGACGGACAGCTACGCGAGAAGGTGTGGCGCGAGCATGGCCTCTACGGGCAGGCCATAACGAAAATCATCGACAACCTGCTTCGGGCGCGACCCTTCTGCGAGACGCAGGCGCAGCAGCGCGTCATCGACAAACTGGTAGAGTTCTACCGCACGGGAGACCTGAGATGCTACGACGAATACTCCATCCTGTGGCTTCGCGACACGGAGGACTTGGTCGATTTCACGAACAACTTCACGGAGACCTACGGCGACCCGCTCGGTTTGAAGGCCAGCTGGGAGGCCTACGTCAACTTTAAGGACCTGCAGGCTACGGAGCGCACGCGGCGCCTCTCGGAAAACGCACAGTGGTTCGAAGACCACTCGCCCGTAGATGCTCGCTTCAAGAAGAAGGAGGTGCGGGGCGTCTCCGCAAAGGTCATCACGGCCGCCATACTCGGCGGCGACCTTTACCCATCGACCGCCATCGGCATCAACCTGCCTAACGCAGACTGGGTCAGGAAAGAGTACGGATCGAAGAGCGTGACGATAGGAAACCTCACCGACGCCTACAACAAGGCGGCGCACGGCTCAGGCATGGACAAGGAGTTCGTCATCGACGACGCCACGCGCACGCTCATTGCCAAGTACGGCGACCTGACAGACGACCTGCACACCGACCTGCACGAGTGCTTAGGCCACGGCAGCGGCCAGCTACTGCCCGGAACAAGTCCCGACTCGCTGAAGGCTTACGGCGCCACGATAGAGGAGGGACGCGCCGACCTCTTCGGCCTCTACTACATAGCCGACCCCAAACTCGTGGAGCTTGGCCTTACGCCCAACGCCGAGGCCTACAAGGCGCAGTATTACACCTATATGCAGAACGGCCTGCTCACGCAGCTGGTACGCATCAAGCCGGGCAACAACATTGAGGAGGCGCACATGCGCAACCGCGCCTTCATAGCCCGCTGGGTGCTGGCTCACGCCGCACAGGACAAGGGAGCAAAGGGCGAGAAGCCCGCAGTAGAACTGACGAAGAAAGGCGGCAAGACGTACGTGCGCATCAACGACTACGAGCGGCTGCGCGCCCTCTTCGGCGAACTGCTCGCCGAAGTGCAGCGCATAAAGAGCGAGGGCGACTACGCGGCGGCCCGTGAACTCGTGGAGACCTACGGCGTCAAGGTGGACCCCGCTATCCACCGGGAGATACTCGCCCGCTACGAGAAGCTGCACCTCTCGCCCTACAAAGGTTTTATCAACCCCGTATATACCGCCGTGCGCGACGCAGAGGGAAACATCACCGACGTACGCATA
Source organism: uncultured Prevotellamassilia sp. (assembly GCA_964641085.1). Lineage (GTDB taxonomy): Bacteria > Bacteroidota > Bacteroidia > Bacteroidales > Bacteroidaceae > Alloprevotella. Next base: position 8,441 of record CAZXJS010000014.1, read on the forward strand.
GACTACACCGAGCCTTACGACGCCCAGATGCTCCGCTACAGCCGCGACTACAACACGCTGCCCGACGTGAACGACTGACCTGCACCGCGCTATGAACCTGATAAAATGCCCCGAATGCGGACGCTTGGTGAGCATACACGCCGCAAACTGCATCTACTGCGGCGCACCGCTCCAAACCGCGCCCCAACCACCGGAAACGCCGCTTCAGCCACCGGCAGGCTGGGCGCCGCCCGCCGAGGAAGCACCGCGGCGAAGCAACAGGACGCTGCTGACGGTGCTCATCGTGGCGCTGGTGCTGGCCTTGGGGCTGCTGGGCTTTGCCGTGTGGTATGCCCTGACGCCGGATGAAGACGTAGCCGCAGCAGACTCAACCGTAGCGACAGCGGCCGACCCGGCACCGGCCGTTGCGACGACGGCACCCACAGCTGCGGCGCCGGCCAAAACAGCCCAAGCGGCGCTACAGCCCAACACCACGTACGAATGCTCCGGCCGCATGGTGCAGGATTGCAGCATGACGATACGCGTATTCACCTACGACCGCGTGGAGGCCGTCTTCCGCAACGACGTGACGGGCGACAGCTTCCGTATGCACGGCCACTTCGACCCTGCCGTCAACCGGCTCGTACTGCAAGGAAAGGCCGATTACTTCTGGACGTTCAAGCTCACCGCTTACGACGGCGGAAAGCGTTTCTCCGGACAGGCAAGTTGCTCACGCTGGGACTTGGAAATGTACCTAAACACGAACAGAAGCTACGCAAACTCTTAGGCATAGCCCCCAAACACGAACAAAGCGATGAAGCGAAACCTTTTTACCCTTCTGCTACTCTGCCTCTTGGTCGCAGGGTGCGCTAAGGACGACACGTCGGTGCGCCTGGCGGAGATATACGACCACGGCGCGAAGGAAGTGGCGGCCGCGAAGGACGCTGACGACCTGGAAGCCGCCACGCGGGACGTCCTCTCCCGGCGGGACAAGCTGAAAGGCGACGTCACGGCCGCTGAATACGAGCAGGCCGCGCGCTCCGACGAGGTGGAAAGCGCTACGCGCCGCTACACCACGGCTTGCGCCGCGAAAGCCCTCACCTTAGGCGGTCGAGCGCTGAAGGATGCCCTGAAGGACAACGATGTGGACGTGGCGCGCCTCGTTAACCGGGCGGCAACGCTGTTGCAAGACTCGGACAGCACGCTCGACGTGGCGGTTAAGGAGTTCGAGGACGCCCTGGACGCCGCAGCACGCGCCTTTAGCGGCGAGCGCGATACGACGAAAGCGCGATGAGACGCTCGGCGCGCCACAGACTTGGGCTACGCGGCCTGCTCGCAGGCCGGTGGGCGGTGCTACTGGCGGCGCAACTGTGGCTGGTGGCCTGCCACCACGCGCCTGTCCTGACGCCGGACGACGTGACAGCCACGCCGGCGCTGCTGGAGGTGCGCGGCGGACGCGTACCCGTGGTCATAAACGGTCGCATCCCGGAGCATTTCCTGCGTCCCGACGCCCTGCTGACGCTCACGCCGCGCTTAGTCTATGGCGGCGGCCTCAAACAGTTGGAGGCGTCGCCCTTGCTGCTGCGCGGCCAGAAACGGGAAGGCGACGCACAGGAAATATCCTACACCACGGGCGGCAACTTCTCCCTTCGCACGGAGTTTCCCTACGATAGCGCCATGCAAGAGGCCGCGCTCTGCCTGCTGCCCACGCTCCAAGAGGGACGCCACGCCGCCACGCCGCTTCCGCCCCTCACCGTGGCGCAGGGCACCGTGGCCACGTCGACGCTGGTTGACCGCGCCTTGCGCTCCCTGCCGGGTGTCGCGGCCATGGGCAATTACCAACGCCGCTTGCTCGACGGGCGCCACCGAGCCCTCAGCCGACTGCTCCGGGAGGTGAACCTGCGGAACTCCGTCCTGGACAAGCTAAGTACCGAGGATTTCATCCGCACCTTGGACAATATCGACCTTGACTTGCTCTCCATGCGCATGACGCCCATCCCGCGCTCGGAGCTGTACTTCAAGGAACTGATAGACCCGACGGACGACGGCACACACCGCCTGCAAAATGCCGGCGACGCCACCGTAGCGCGCTTGGTGGCGGAGGCCGAGGCCGACACGACGTTCACACGCGCCGATTGGTCGGACTTAACCTACCTGTTGCGGGCATGTAACTTGTCGGCACGTGACAGTTTGCTCGCCGCGCTAACGACCTACGTGGCACCCGGTGAGCGCGGCGCACGCTTCGAGACGTTCGTAGCGCGCTACGGCGCCTTGCTGCGCGCCGTCGTCCCCCGCTTGAAACGCAGCCGTACCCTTGCGGTATATGACATTACGGGTCACGGCGAGCGCGAGTTGCTGCGACTGGGGCGTGAATGCCCCGAAGCGCTGGGTGTCGACGACCTGCTGCTCTGCGCCGCGCTGGCAGACGACGTGCCGACGCAGCGAGCCTGTTACGAGGCCGCCATGCGCCGCGACAGTGCCGACTATCGCGCCCACAACAACCTGTGCTGCCTCTGCCTCTCCGAGGGGCTCTTTGCCGCAGCCGAGGCGTATGCCGACGAGGCTTTGCAACACAGCGGCACCGCGCCCGAGCCGGCTGTCAACAAAGCCCTGCTCCGCCTCATCGCGGACGATGCGGTCGGCGCCGAGCGCTACCTCGACGCGGCGGGCGAGGCCGGCGGGGCGCAGCTGCTATGTGGCGTTCTCTCCTTGAGACGTGGCGACTACGCAGCTGCCACGCAGCAGCTCTCCGGTAGCTCCTCGAACATGGCAGCTTTGGCGCAGCTCCTGGCTTGCGACTATTCAGCGGCGGCCAAGACGTTAGCGTCAATCCTTCAACCCGACGCAACGACGGACTACCTGAAGGCTATTGTCGCCGCCCGAACGGGTAGCGCCGCCTCGGCCGCAGAAAACCTGCGCGCGGCGCTACGTGCCGCCCCGGAGCTCAACGCCTACGCCCGGCGCGACGCCGAGTTTCGCCGATATGCCGACGACGAGGCGTTTCAAGATCTTTTCGCCACACCTTAACCTCCCTAAAGCCCAGCTTATGCGAAATCTGCACATCCTCCTCTGCGCCCTGACGCTCCTTTTTGCGGCCTGCGGACCGGGAAAAGACCGGATGCGTCTCAAGGGAAAGTTCAAACACCTTGACGACGCCGAGTTCTACGTCTTTGCCGAAGGGCCGTCGTTTAACGGCATAGACACGGTGAAGGTGGTAGGCGGGAAGTTTACCTACGAGCGCACGTTGCAAGAGCCCGAGGTGCTGACGCTGCTTTACCCCAACTACGTACGCACCTACATCATAGGCGAGCCGGGCAAGACGCTGGAGTTCTCCGCCGACGCCGAGAAGCTGGGCGAGACCGACGTGTCAGGTAGCGACGCCAACGAACGACTTACGAAGTTCCGCCTCGCCGCTGCCACCAAGCCCGGCGGCAACCGGCATTTGGCAGCGGCGATGTACGTGCGCGACAATGCCGCCACGCCGGACGGCACGGCCGTCTTCATGCAGTATTTCGCCGACGTAGAAACGCCCAACGCTAAAGAAGCGCTCCCCCTGCTCGGTCTTTTGGAGAAACGCCAGCCACATAGCGGCACGGTGGAGGCGCTTCGTGCGCGGCTACGTCCGCAGCTGGAAAACGGCGTGGGGCGCCCGCTCGCTGCCTTTTCCGCTACGTCGCTCGACGGCCGCGTGCTGCGGCGCTCCGATTTCGCCGGGCAGAAGCTCTTGTTCCTCTTCTACGCCTCGTGGCAGCCGGATAGCCGCGCGGCCTTCCTGGAGCTGAAACGGCTGCAACGCGCCTTCGGCCCCAACTTCCGCACCGTAGCCGTTAGCCTGGACTATAGCCCTCAGAAGTGCCGCGAACTGGTGCGGCGCGACAGCATCAGTGTCCCCGTGGTCTGCGAGGGACGCGGCTTCAGCGGCGCTTTGGCGCGGCAGCTCGGTGTGCGCTACGTGCCGGGCAACCTACTCGTCGGCGCCGACGGAACCATCCTTGGCCGCGACCTGAAAACGGCGCAGCTGGAGGCTTACCTCTCGAAGAAGTGACGCCCTGCACCTTATTATATCTGCTTAATCCTTACATCTCATGCTTTCACAAATAGCCAGCGCCGCGCTGAACGGTCTGAAAGCCCTTCCCGTCACCGTGGAGGTCAATGCTGAGTTTCGGCGCGAGGAAGTCTTGGGCGACTCGGCCTTTTGCATGGTCGGCCTGCCCGACAATGCGGTGCGCGAAAGTCGCCAGCGCGTCCTTTCCGCCCTATCCAATGCCGGCTTCCACCTGCCGCGCCTCAGCGTGACGGTGAACTTCGCGCCGGCCGATGTGCGCAAGGAGGGCTCTGGTTTCGACCTCCCCCTCGCTCTGGGCTTGCTCAGCTGCTTGGATCTGGTGAAGCGGCCTGACCTCTCCCATCTCATGTTCGTTGGCGAGCTTGGGCTGGACGGCAGCGTGCGTCCCGTGCGCGGCGCCCTGCCCATAGCCATCGAGGCGCGCCGCCTGGGCTACGACGCCCTCTTCGTACCTAAGGCCAACGAGCGCGAGGCAGGCGTCGTGAACCGTCTGGCGGTGTACGGCGTGGAGCACGTCAACGACGTCGTGGACTTTCTCAACGGCAACCGAGCGCTGCAGCCCGTCGTCGTCGATACGCGGGCCGAGTTCTACGCTGCGCAGACCGACTTTCCCCTCGACTTTGCCGATGTAAAAGGACAGGAGCGTGCCAAGCGCGCCTTCGAGGTGGCCGCCGCCGGAGGCCACAACCTGCTGCTCGTAGGCAGCCCCGGCTGCGGCAAGAGCATGATGGCAAAGCGCCTGCCCGGCATCTTGCCCCAGCTCACCCTGGCCGAAGCCCTGGAGACTACGCAGATCTACAGCATAGCCGGCAAGGTGGGTAACGAGACGTCGCTCATCGCGCGGCGACCCTTCCGCAGCCCGCACCATACCATCTCCGACGTGGCGCTCATCGGTGGCGGCGTAAACCTGCAGCCCGGCGAGATAAGTCTGGCTCACAACGGCGTGCTCTTCCTCGACGAGCTGCCGGAGTACAGCCGCTCCGCCCTTGAGACGCTGCGCCAGCCCCTGGAAGACCGCCAGATCACCATCACGCGCGCCAAGTACAGCGCCACCCTGCCCTGCTCTTTCATGCTCGTCGCTGCCATGAACCCCTGTCCCTGCGGCTACTACAACGATCCGCAGCACGAGTGCACCTGCTCCGAGGCGCAAATCAAGAAGTACATGTCGCGCATCAGCGGCCCGCTGATGGACCGCATCGACCTCCAGGTTGAGGTGACGCCCGTGCCGCTTGAGGAGTTGCAGCGCGCCCCGCGCGGCGAGTCGAGCGCTGCCATTCGCGAGCGCGTCGTAGCCGCCCGCCAGCGCCAAACGGAGCGCTTCGCCCAAGTGCCCGGCGTCTATTGCAACGCCCAAATGTCCGCTCGCCTCATCAACCGTTTTGCCCAGCCAGACGCACAGGGGCAAGAGGCGCTCTCACAGGCTATGAAACGCCTTGCCCTCAGCGCCCGCGCCTACGAGCGCATCCTGAAGATGGCGCGCACCATCGCCGACCTCGCCGGACGTGACCAGGTGGGCTACGACGACGTCACCGAGGCCGTCTCCTATCGCAACCTCGACCGCGCCGACTGGGGCGAGACGTACTGAACTACCTCTGCCTCTGCCCCAGCCTTCCTTATGTTGTATATTAATCAGCTCCTAAAGGTTGCGATTGTTATTTATTATCCTTAAAATTGCCAACAGTTACAAAGCGAAAGGATTACGCCCATGGATAAGTTCAAATACTGGATAAGCATAGCAAACGAAGACCTTGCGGTTGCCGAGGATTTGTTCAAGGCGAAACGTTGGTTGTATGTCGCCTTTATGTGTCATCAAGTGATAGAGAAAACGCTAAAAGCCTATTGGAACGCAACACGTGATGATGAACCACCATACATACACAATCATCGCAGATTGGCCGAGGGGGTAGGTCTTTATAGCCAAATGGACGAGCAGCAGCGTAGGTTTCTTGGTCTAATCAGCAATATGAACATTGAGGCCAGATACCCCGATTATAAGTTAAACGCGGCTCGCTCTCTTGACGAGCAGAAATGCCGCGATATTCTCCAGAATACAAAACAGATGCAACAATGGATACTTCAAAAGTGCTCAGTCGGGACGAAGTCATCAACCTCGTCAGAGACTACAAGCGAGTAATCTCTCCTCGCTTTGCCTCTGAGCCGAAGGTCTACCTTTATGGCTCTTATTCTAAAGGCTATCCCAAGCCCGAGAGTGACATAGATGTAGCTGTTATCGTGCCTCATGTGGACGACTGGCTCACGGTCTCCACCGACCTTTGGATGGATGTGGACAAGGTGAACATACTCATAGAGCCTGTTCTTTTACAAGAAGGCTGCCACTCGCCACTCTACGACGACGTGATGCGCACGGGAGTGGCGGTGTGAAAGACCATTTGTAAACCTTGCCAATGAAATTACATTTATCTCCATAAGGGAAATGAGTCCAAAGTTCCCCGATGCATCGACCGCGCCGACTGGGGCGAGACGTACTGAACCCCGGCCCGGCATCTATACGCAATGCCGGCAAAGAGTCTTGATGCATTCCGACGCCCCGCCTTCGGCCGGCAGTGCGTCGGACTTTTTTTCTGCCAAGTCGGACGTACGTTTTGTACAGCCGTGGGTTTACAATTGTTATCCCGTGGGTTTACAATTGTTATCCCGTGGATTTACAATTGTTAGCCCACGGCTTTATAATTGTAAACCCACGGCTGTACAAAAACTAAGTCCGACCTGCGAACGGATAAGCGGGATTTAGAAATGCCTTAGCCGCACGGAGCGGAAAATAGGCCGCCCCTGCGGAGAGCCAAGGCATCTCCCCCACGGAGAAACGCCGCTTCGTCGGCCTGCGCAGGCCGACGCGGGCGGGCTTAAAGTTTAACACCGCCGGACTTGAGGGTTCGGCGCTTTTACGTATCTTTGCAAACGTAAGATTATTAGGCGTAAGGTTAGGCGGGGCAAATCTTGCGCTGCGGAAAAAAGGAAGTAGCTATTAATGAGCTTCAAGAAGAAGGGTGTACTGACGGGACTTGCGTCCGATGCTCCGAGCAAGGCGCCAACGGCGTTGCGGGGCGAGGGCGCGTCCGTGCTTGCTCGGCTCGTGAGCAACATGGTGCGCGTTCAGGGCGGCACGTTCCTCATGGGTTTCACCGAGGAGCAGCGCGAGCAGGACTTCCTGCCCGACGAGAAGCCCGTCCACCGCGTTACGCTCTCCGACTTCTTCATAGGCCGCTTTGAGGTGACGCAGGAAGAGTGGCGCACCGTGATGGGCAACAGCCCGTCGTTTTTTCGCGGCGAGCAGTTGCCCGTGGAGCAGGTCAGCTGGGAAGACTGCCAGGCCTTCATAGCTCGCCTCAACGCTTTGGTGACCGGCTCGGCAGACGCTTTGGCATTGCGCTTTCGCCTGCCTACTGAGGCCGAGTGGGAATTTGCCGCGCGTGGAGGCACGCTGAGCCGCGGCCGCCGCTGTCCGGGCAGCAACAAGGCGGGCGAGGTGGCCTGGTATCTGCACAACTGCCGCCGCCCGGCACGTGAAGTGGGGATTGAGAGCGACGACGCCACGTATGCCCCCCACGAGGTGGGCCTGAAGAAGCCCAACGAGCTGGGGCTTTACGACATGGGCGGCAACGTCTGGGAGTGGTGTGCGGACTACTATGCTCCCTACGTCGACGCTCCGCAGCTGAACCCCTTGGTTGCCGCCTCGGCTGCCAGCCTCCACCGAGGTGCCGACGGCGAGGTGCCGTGGCACGTGGCGCGCGGAGGCTCTTGGCAAAACTGGCCCGGTCGCTGTCGCGTATGCCAGCGCGGCTATTATCCCCCGCACTTCCACCAGTCCTTCCTCGGGCTGCGTCTCGCCGCCACAGCTACCCCGCGTACCCCCTTGCCGCCCCCGTCCCCGTCGGCTTCCGCGGGATGAGTGCGCGCCCCTGCCTTCCGCGCCCTGCTTGGGCGGCGCTTTCGGTCGCTGCAGCACCCCGTAGCCCCTCCACCTCCGTTTAGGAATAATTCCCCAACCATGCGAAGACATATCCTCCTCCTTTCCCTGCTTGCTGTCAGCTTGCTTCCCGCCACGGCCGCCGAGCCTGTGCGCGTGGCCTGCGTCGGCAACAGCATTACTTACGGCATGACGCTGCAAAACCGCGAGCGCGACTCCTATCCCGCCCAGCTCCAGCGGCTCCTCGGCGAGGGCTACCTCGTGGAAAACTTCGGCCACAACGGAGCTACGCTCCTGCGCCACGGTCATAACCCCTATTTCCGGCTGCCCGAGTTTCAGCAGGCCAAGGCCTTTAAGGGCGACATCGTAGTCATACACCTGGGCACTAACGACACCGACCCGCGCAACTGGCCCAACTACCGCGACGAGTTCGTCTCGGACTACCTCGCGCTCATGGACTCCCTGCGCAGCGCCAACCCGCGGGCGCGCTTCCTCATAGCCCGCCTGGCTCCCATCACCGCCCGCCATCGGCGCTTCCAGAGCGGCACGCACCAGTGGGAAGGCGAGGTGACGCAAGCCATTGAGGAGGTGGCACGCACCAGCGGAGCCGAGCTGATCGACTTCCACGCGCCCCTCTATCCCTTCCCCTGGATGATTCCCGACGCCCTCCACCCGACGCCCGAGGGAGCCGGCCTGTTGGCTCGTACCGTCTATGCCGGCATCACGGGCGACTACGGAGGCCTCCGCCTGCCCGAGACCTTCTCGGACAACATGGTGCTGCAACGGCGCAAACCCCTCACCCTGCGCGGCACGGCCAATGCCGGCGAGCGCGTCACGCTGACCCTCGGCCGCCCCACGGCGCGCAGACCCCTCTGCTCCGCCTCGGCTACGGCCAACAACCGTGGGGAGTGGAGCATTGCGCTCCCGGCGCTTGAGGCCGACACCGCCCTGCGCCTCACCGTGGAGGCACCGTCCGGGAAATACGTATATAATAATGTGGCGGTCGGCGAAGTGTGGCTCTGCTCCGGACAGAGCAATATGGCCTTCCCGCTCAGCTCCGCGCGTCCCGGTCCCCCGGCGTCGGAGGCCTTGGCTGACCCCCAGCTGCGCCTCTTCGACATGCAGCCCCGCTGGCATACGGGCGCCTACAGCTGGTCGGCCTCGGCCTGCGACAGCGTGAACCATCTGCTTTACTATCGCCCCGCGACGTGGCAGCCCTGCGCTGACAATGCCCTCGGCTTCAGCGCCGTGGCCTACTGGTTCGGCCGCGCGCTGCGCGATTCGCTACAAGTCCCCGTCGGACTCATCTGCAACGCCGTGGGCGGCTCCACCGCCGAGAGCTGGATTGACCGCGACGCGCTGGAGACTAACCTGCCCAAGATCTTTGAGGACTGGTTGCACAACGACTTCATCCAAGACTGGTGCCGCCAGCGCGCCGCGCAGAACATGGCCAACGACTCCGCCAAGGTATTCCGCCACCCCTACGAGCCTTGCTATCTCTACGAGGCCGGCATCCTGCCCCTCCAAGCCTACCCCATAAATGGCGTCATTTGGTATCAGGGCGAGAGCAACGCCCACAACAAGGACGCCCACGCCCGCCTCTTCCCGCTGCTCGTAGAGAGCTGGCGCCGCACTTGGGCTGACGAGGCGCTGCCCTTCCATTTCGTCCAGCTCTCCTCGCTCAGCCGCCCCTCGTGGCCCTGGTTTCGCGACGCGCAACGCCTCCTGGCCGAGCAAGTGCCCCACACCGGCATGGTGGTGACTACTGACGTCGGCGACTCCCTCGACGTCCACCCCACGAACAAACGCGCCGTCGGAGAGCGCTTGGCTCGCCTCGCCCTCGTCCAAGACTACGGCTACGACCTCCTGCCTGCCGGCCCCATGATTAGCGCTATGGAGCTAACCGACCGAGGCCGCGCGTTGCGCCTGAGCTTCACCAACGCCCGCGGACTGCACACCGGCGACGGCCTGCCCCCTCGCACCTTCGAGGTAGCACCCGCCGACGGACCCTTCCGGCCCGCCACGGCACGCATCGTAGGCGACGCCGTCGTCGTCTCCTCGCCCGACGTGAAGCAGCCCCGCCGCGTACGCTACGCCTGGCAACCCTTCACGCGCGCCAACCTCGTCAATGCCGACGGACTGCCCGCCTCAACCTTCCGCCTCGACGCCGACGCACAGCAGCCCGCACAGCCCTGACATCACGCCACGCAAGCGCCTCACCACGGGCGCGGCGCGCAGAATAATAGGCCTGCCCCTTCCCGCTTCCCCTCCTTACCACTATATTTAAGCTTCAAAGGCAAAAACCTCCCAACGTCACATGAAAGTTATAGACCTCGGAGCACGCGACTCCGTCATAAACACCTACATGGCGCAGCTGCGCGACGTCAACGTGCAAGCTAACCGCACACTCTTCCGTCATAACCTCGAGCGCCTCGGCCACGCCATGGCTTACGAGGCCAGCCGCACCCTGCACTACGCCCCGCGCACCGTGCAGACCCCCCTGGGCATGGCGCAAGTGCCCGCCTGCACCGACCACATCGTCGTTGGCACCGTGCTACGCGCCGGCCTCGCTTTCCACCAAGGCTTCCTCGACGTCTTCGACGGCGCCGACGCAGCCTTCGTTGCCGCCTATCGCGAGGAGGGACGCAAGGAGGAAATGAAGATTCACCTGGAATACATTGCCGCCCCGCGCCTGGACGGCGCTACCTTCTTCATGGTGGACCCTATGCTGGCCACGGGCGGCAGCTTAGAGCTGGCGTACAAGGCTTTCCTAAACATGGGGACGCCCGCCCGCCTGCACCTCTGCGTCGTCATTGCCGCGCAGGAAGGCATAGACCATCTGCAACGCGTCTTCCCGGACGACGACGTCACGCTCTGGGTGGCAGCCATCGACCCCGAACTGAACGACGCCGCCTACATCGTGCCCGGCTTGGGCGACGCCGGAGACCTCAGCTTCGGCCCCAAGATATCGCTGAAGGACTGAACGTTCCGCGTCGGCGCGGCGTATTCCGCAAATAGCCCGGGGCTTGTGCCCCGGGCTATTTGCGGATTATTTTTTCAGGGAGGAATCTCCTTGTGCGCCAAGCCCATCTTTTGGCCTACTTATAGGGCTTTCAGAATGTCAACAAGGCTGCTGACGACGAGTGCGTCCTTTGGGGGGACGGTGTTGTCGGGGAAGGCCATGAAGTAGTGGTAGTCGCTTCCGGATAATTCCTTCCAAGCTTTTCCTATCTTTATCTTGTAGGCGCTGTCGGAGTTATTTAGGTGTCCCCCTTTGGTTTCTAAAAGAATGGTGTTCCCTTTTGTTGTCCGCACGATGAAATCCGGGAAATGGTTGTGCACGTATCCGTTTAGGCGGAAACCTTGTTTGCCGGCTTGGTTGCGGTGCCAGAAGCGGACGTTTCCCAGTTGGCTAATCTTACTTATGACGTCCAACTCGAAGGGGTTCACTCCCTGCTCGCCGGTATAGAGTCCCTTTGCCAAGCCTGCGATGGGGTTGCCCGTAAAGGTGATTTGCTTAGGGAAGCTCCAGCTTTCTTTCGCCACGATGCGCCCCATAGCTTTTAGCCTGTCGAACTGCACTTCCGCGTATTCGGTTTTCAGGTTTTCTACATAGTATCTAATGGTAGATACGACTGACATCATTCTATCTACAAGCCGTTTCAAGGTGTCCACGTCGCACGGTTCGAGCAATTTCTGCACGTAACTGCGGTACTGCGGTTCGGGTATGGCATCGTCGGCGTCGGATAGCTGTTTGGCTATGGTATCTGCGAGGCTTCCGCCCTTATTAATTCCCTCTCCGGTGTCTATGCGCGCTTTCAGCCAGGCGATGTCGCGCTCGCTAAGGCTTCGCAGCGTGGCCACATATTCGCCGCTCCTCCTCTCTTCTACGTCCACGGCAGTTATCTCCGCCGTTTCTGTCAGGTTGATGTCGCTCTTTTGTTTGCGAAGGTCGAACCCGCCGAGCAGGTTATCCCTGCTTACCGGCACGAGAGCGCTCCCGCTGTCCGTGAAAAGGTCGGACGTGTCTTCTTGTACGATGTAGAGATAGGGCAAGCGTATTGCCGCCGCTTCATTTGCGAAGCGGTCAATCATAGGGTAGAATTTCATGTGGTCAGTCACTTCTTTTGGCAAACCTGCCGCCTGTTGTGCCGTCGTATCTGCGTTATTGTCGTAAGCCTCGGCCGCTTTCAGGGCTTTTGTCGCGAACGCACGAATTGGGGCTATGCCTCCGTCCAGCTCCACGTCGGCTTCATCCACGGTGCTCGGCGTTCCTTCGCCCGATACCCCGTATATTAAGGGCAGCAGGGGCGCTTTGGGAGTCGCTTGTCCGCCACTAGGAGCCGGTTGTCCCGGCTCGTCTCCCGCCACGCGGTAGTCGTGTCCGCTGAAGCCGCACAGCTGCATGGCTCGGATAATGTCCTGCAGCGCTTCGTTGAACTTGTCCGAGCAGGTAAGCACGTAGCACATGTTCAGCATCCGATTTGTAAAGGGCTGCGTGCGCGGCTGTCGGAGGATACGTCCCAGCGTCTGTTCCACCTCTACCTTTGACGAGCGGTTGGCTACGGTAGCCAGGATGTAGGCGAACGGGCAGTCCCAGCCTTCCTTCAATGCGTTCACCGTGATGATGTACCTGACCGGGCACGTCTCGGACAGCAGATCCTCGCCCTCCAGCTCGTCGTGCCCGGAGACCTTTATGCGAATTTGCTCCTTCGGTATGTGCTTTTTCTCTATAAGGTCTTGGCGTATCTTGTCGTATGTATCCTTCTCTTCTCCGTTTTTCGGTTCTGCCTGGAACAAGACGATGGGTCGAACGTAGCGTCCGCCTTTGTCTTGCTCCTCTTTAGCCATGCGCTCCAGCGCGGTGCGCAGCGATACAGCGTCGTCAATCACGCCTTCGCGGTCGTGCTTGTTGTACACGATAACGGGAAGCTTCACCATGTGGGCGCGTTTCAGGCTCATCGCGTCGGCAATGCTGATTAGGTTGCTCTCCTCGCGCGGTGTCGCCGTCAGATCCAAGATGAAGGCGGGGTTCAGGTTTTGCAGCAAGTCCGTCCGCTTCATCGACCCGAAGTTGTGGCTTTCGTCAATAATCATGACGGGATGAAGATTGGCGATGTATTGGATGAGCGAAGTCGTGTCAGCTCCCTTCACTGTTTTGCTCTTCCCGAAGTAGTCCGTCCAAGCCGCTAAGACGCCGTTCTCGCGGTAGGCTCGCGGTTGCGACAGATAGGTTGTGCCCCCCGTAGCCTTCCGCCGCGTCGTTTCCACGAACGACTGTACACTTACCACCAAAATGGTGAGCTGTGTCTCCAGTTCCGCCGGACTTATCCCGCCGCCCGTCAGGGCTTCTTCCTTGTCAACCACCCTTACGGCGTTGAGGAATAGCTCGTCCAACTGCTTACGGTAGGGGTGCGACCTGTCAGATAAGTTGCGCAGCGTCTGTTTCAGGATGGTGTCGCTCGGCACTGCCCACACCGCTACTTGTGGTTCTTTCCTGCCCGTCAGCTCCCGGAAGATGGCGCGCAGGGCGTAGCAGGCGATGAGCGTCTTCCCGCCGCCGGTAGGCACTTTCAGCGTCACGTCCGGCGCTCCACCCACCTTGTCGCGGTAGGGGTGCAGGATGCCGGCCGCTGTGCTCACTTCTACTCCCTTTGCCGCCCAGTGGCGGCGGTAGGCTTCCCCCGCTTGCCCGCTCGTGGCGCGTAGGTGGCGCAGATAGGACGTCACGTCCGCCAGCACCGCTTTTTGGTATTCCTTCAGTTCCATGGGGTCAGTATTTCTTTATGTCGCGCGGGATTTTCTTAAAGACAAGATGCCGCGCGCCCCGCACCTCCTCGTCCATGGCGCAGGCGTCGGCATAGACGACGTAGCGCTGCGCGCGGCTGCGTACCACGTCGCTGAAATTTTCTGCCGCCAGCACCGTCTCTTTTCCCGACTTGTAATAGAAGTAATAGGCCGTGCCGTCCACCGTGCCGAGCAGGTAGCGATCCGCCGTGTTGTGCACCGCGCTAAGGGGGAGGTGCGTCTCGGTGAAAAAGACATACCGGCGCAGCGCCTCCTCTCCGGCCGCTTCGTTCAGGTTGCCGTCGGCCGTCAAGAGTGCCGGTCCCAGCTCGTAGTAGTCGAAGGCGCCGCCCAGACCCGGCATGTGGCCCTGTGCTTCCACCGTGCCCACCACCTTCAGGCAGCCGTCCTCCACCTTCGGTTTGCCAATCTTCGTGAAGCGCCCCTCGGCAGCCTCGGCCGCCCGCATGGCCTCTTCCAGCAGGGATGCGCCGTGCGCCAAGTCGCGCGCCGTCAGCTTGTGGACGTATATGTCCTCCGTCTTCCGCACTTTACTGGGGTATCCCGCCATGGCGCGGCGCACACGCTCCGCCGTGACGTCCTCCGCATAGGGCATCATCTCTACCAGGATGAACATGCGTCGGCCGCCGTCCCGCCTGTTCTGCGACAGCACGGCGTGCGCCGTCGTCCCGCTCCCCGCGAAGCTGTCCAGCACGATGCTGTCCCTCTCCGTCGCCGTTTGGAGGACGCGCTCCAAGAGCCTGACGGGTTTTGGCGTGTCGAAAGGGATGGAGCCGCCAAAGATATCCTTCAGCTCCTTCTTTGCCTCGTCCGTATGTCCCACTTCGCTGTACGGCCAAAGGTTCGTGACGACGCGTCCCTCCACGTTGTGAAGGTATGTCTTGCGACGTATGCCGCCGCGCCCCCCTTTTGTGAAGTAATACCTCGGCCAGCGGCCGCGGTTATAGACGGCCTGCGCCTGTGCGCACGAGGCTTGCAGACTGCCGGAGAGCATGATGGCCTGCACGCCCTCCCTCACCTCGTCCGCTCCCAGGCCGCAGACCTCCGCTCGCCGCGACGCATCGTGGATGTCCTCTAAGTGATAGGGGCACCACTCCGACATAATCGCCAGCATATCGGACTGGGCATAGCGCCAGCAGTTCGTGTTGGGGGGATAGATAAGCTCCCCCGTGAAGGGGTGCTGAATGGCATAGACCATGCCCTGATGTGTTCTCGCGCCCGGGGCGAAGGCGTTGTCGCTTGTCCAGGGCTTGACGTCGTGGTCGGGGTTTTTGTATTTGGCGTCCATGGCCGCTGTGCGCTCCAGGCGGTTAGGCTGCCACCCGGGGCGGCGGCTATAGACAAGGAGGTGTTCCGCCTCGCTGACGATGCCCTTTGAGTCGTTGCGCGGGGAATACGTGCGCTGCCACGTGACGTCCGCCACGAAGCAGGCCGCGCCGAACAGCTCGTCGCACAGGAGTTTCAGACCGGCACATTCGTTGTCGTCAATAGAGATAAAGATGGCGCCGCGCGGGGAGAGGAGCTGCCGCAGCAGCACCAGCCGCGGCCACATCATGCACAGCCACTTGTCGTGGCGCGAGAGGTCCTCGCCCTCCTTGCCGACCACTTCGCCGAGCCAGCGCCGCAGGTGCGGGTCGTTCACGTTGTCGTTATAGACCCAGTTCTCGTTCCCCGTATTGTAGGGCGGGTCGATGTAGATGCAGTCCACGGCGTCGTGGAAGCGGGGAAGCAGGCTTTTCAGCGCGGCGAGGTTGTCGCCGTGGATTATCATGTTGCCGCTGCCGGTCTCCTGCGCCGTGCGGCCGCCTTCGGCCGTGAAGCCGTAGGCGTGGCGCAGCGCGTGGGGCGGCACGTGGCGGGGGTGGTCCGCCACTCGGTCTTTACCTATCCATTTTAGCGTGGGCATCGTTTCGTTGTGTTGTCTTTTGCAAAGCTAACATTTTCTTTTGGAATGGCGCCGCCGCAAGGGGGCGCGTTCCCTCGCTTGGCGTCTGTGACTTGGGGGGCGTGGGTCTCCGTCTGTTTGACCTTCTGGCTTGCGGCAGCGCGATGGCCGCCGGCAGGTCGGACGTATCAGCCGACAGGTCGGATGTGTCAGCTGACAGGTCGGACTTGTCAGCTGGTAGGTCGGACGTGTCAGCTGACAGGTCGGACTTGCCGGCGCTCGCTCCCAATGTGCTTATACTTAGCGCCGTGCGGAGGCCGGGCGCGGGGGCGAAGAAAAACGGCCGGTGCAGGCTGTCAGTTCTCGGGCGGGAAATAGAGCAAAATGGTAGTGCTACACCGTTCCGGCTGACGTTTTGCCGAACGCTTTCGGGGGCGTTGCCATGGCCTTCGCCGTCGGTGTCTCCCCGTTTCGGGCGGGTCGGTGGAGCGCCCCGGGAGCAGGCACACAAAAAGCCGCGCCGGGAATCTCCCGGTGCGGCTTGGCGTTTTTAGAGCCGGATGGTTTACTTCACGGCATCGGCCAGCTCGGCGCCGGCCTTGAACTTAACGACTTTCTTGGCGGGGATTTGGATGCGCTGCTTGTTGCTGGGGTTGATGCCTTCGCGAGCGGGACGCTCGTTGACGGCGAATGTGCCGAAGCCGAGCAGGGCTACCTTCTCGCCTTTCTTGAGTTCAGCGGCAATGGTGTCGAGCGCTACTTCGAGCGCCTTCTTTGCACTGGCCTGGCTGAGTTCAGCGCCTGCAGCGATGGCCTTTGCGAGTTCAGTTTTGTTCATTGTGAAGTTATTTTAGTGAAACGTGTGTTTGTTTTTGCCTTTAATCACGGCAAATATAAAGGATGATAGGCTGTTAGGCAAACTTTTCGCTTTTTTTTAACCAAAAATGGGGCGAAAAGGGCTTTTCTTTGCCTGAAAGTGGGGACTTAGGCTTGTCTTAGGGCGTTTTGGGGTGCGAAAAAGCGCAGGGTGCGTCGCGCAGGCGCTTGGCGTGGCGGTTTACCCGCGAAGTAGGGCGCAGCCGCTTCGAGGGGGTGGCTCGCTGCGGCGGGGCGTGCGGCGACGGGCGTCAGATGACGGCCACTTTCCCGACGATGCCCTTCTTCGCGTCGGCGGTGCTGATTTGTATGTAGTAGATGCCGGGGGCTACGCGGCGTCCGCCGGGTCCCGTGACGTCCCAGGTGAACGTGCCGCCCGTTGAGGTGCCGCCTGCGACGCACTGCCCGCCTACGGTGACGATCTTGACGTCGGCGTCCTGCGTCAGGCCGCTGATGGTGACTTTGCTGCCGTCTGCGGGGTGCACGGGGTTGGGATAGATGCGGAGGTTATCAAGCGATAGCGTCGTGAGGGGCGCCGTGGCGTCGCCGCGGTAGGAGCACAGGCCGACGTCGGTGCCCACCATGACTTCGCCCGTAGCGAGGTTGACGGCCAGGGACTGCACGTTGTCCGAGAGCAGGGGCGAGGAGTCGGCCGTGAAGTGTTGCAGGATTTCCGTGCCGTCTTCGCTGACGAGGTAAAGGCCGGAGCCCATCGTACCGAGCCATTTGCGGTCGGCACCGTCGACGGCAATGGCCGAGACGGGCACGCCGGAGAGCAGGTAGTCGGCGTAGTTGGTGCCGTCGTTGCGCGGCACCTTGGGCTGTGTCAGGGTGAAGTCGGCATCGAACCACGTGGCGGGGTCTTCCACGACGTAGCAGCCCGTGGCGGAGCCTATCCAGATGCGGTCTTGCAGGTCTTGCGCCAGGGCATAGACGGGGGTTCCCAGGTTTACTGTGGTGCCGTCTTCGTTTGTGGCGGCATAGCGGTAGCGCACGACGTCGTCGGCTGTGTTTGCGGGCGTGCCGCCGAAGTCTATGCAGCAGACGCCGGCCTGCATGTAGGAGACGGTGCGGCGCTCCGTGAGCCAGAGGCGGCCGCCCGTGTCGAGCAGGGCGCGCTCCAGGGTGGGGGCTTGCTTCAGCGGCTCAACGGGGATGCCTATCCACGTGCTCGAGCCCCGTGGCAACGTCCAGAGTACGGTATCGGCGCTGCTGTTCAGGACGTAGAGGTCGCCCTCGGGAGAAAAGAGCACGCCGTCGAGACGGATGTAGCGCTTGTCGCCGGGTACGGCGGAGCGCAGGGGGGAGTTCTCGTAGGAGTAGTACTGCCGGAAGCGATAGTTGCGAAACTCGTAAAGCCCCGTGTTGCTTGCGGCAAAGTGGTGGGCGGCGTCGGCGGGGTCCTGGGCTATGGAGAGCATGTCGCGGTAGGGTGCGCCCGTCTGCTCGGCGATGCCGTCTTCTTGGAAGGCGGTCCACGTGCCGTTCTCGTAGGCCATGAGCGTGCCGGGGTAGTGCTGCACGTCGAAGGGGTCCATGTATCCGCCCGCGACGAGGAGGCGCTCGCCTGCGTAGCGCAGGTAGTTGCAGAGGTCGCGCTGCGGACCGTAGCCGCCGACGGGGTATCCGCCGGCGCTGAGGCTCCCGCCGCGCAGGGTGTAGGCTTGCAGGCCGCGCTCGCCCTCGCTGGCCCAGAGCGTGCCGTCGCTGCCGCGCGTCAGTGCCGTCCACGTATTGGACACGGCGTAGGTGGTCTCCTGCGCGGGCGTCGCGGCATCTACTATGGCTACGGTAGTCGCGTTGGAGAGCACGAGGCGCGTGGCATCGGCGTAGGCCGTCGTGTAGTAGTTTCGGTCCAGCCGCTGCAGGGGGTAGCCTCCCAGGGCGTTGGCGGGCGAGAGCATCATGGTTCCGCTTGTCGTGGTGTAGTAGAGGCGTCCGGCGAAGGGGACGAAGCGTTGCGCGTAGGTGCTATATGCCTCCTGCCACTGGCTCTCGTCGGAGGGGTTGCCGCTGAGGGGGCAGTGGCGGATGGTAGCGTCGTAGGCGCAGAATAGCTGGCCGTCGAAAACGCAGGCCGTGCGGTAGTTGTGGCCGAACGCGAAGACGCCCTTGATTTCCTGTTTCTGCACGTCGATGAGCACGATGCTCGTTCCGGTGGATAGCGTAGCCCACTGGCCGTTGATGACCAGGTCGTTGAGCGTCAGGTCGCCGTCGGTGGCGTTTTTCAGTTGCGGAATGTTGACCACCTCGCCGCCGGACGTGAGCAGGTCGATGTTGCCGTCGGCATAGACCAAGACGAGGGTGGCTGAAGCCCGTGCGTAGCCCATCAGGGCGATGTCCGTCCCGTTCAAGCCGTCGAGCTTGGAGAGCAGGCGCACCTCCGTGTCGGCGGGGTCGTAGGAAAAGAGGTTCCCCTCGCAGAGGGAATAAATGAGGTCGCCGGCGGGGACGTTTGCCGTGTTGTTGTGGTAGGCGAGGTACATGGTCCAGCCCGCTGCGTCGTCGGCACGGACGGTTGCGGCGAGGAGGATGCTGAATAGGAGGAGGGCAATTTTGCGCATGGGCGTGGGGTGGTTAGACTGGGGGCTTCAGGTGCGCAGGAAGTCGGCGAGCTGCTGCACGGCGCGGGCACGGTGGCTGATGCGGTTCTTCACGTCGGCGCCCAGCTCGGCGAAGGTGAGCGGCTGGCCGCCGGGAATGAAGACGGGGTCGTAGCCGAAGCCGCCCGTGCCGCGTTTCTCCGTCGCTATCTCCCCTTCTACGACGCCTTCGAAGAGATGTGTCGCCCCATTAAGTATTAACGCGATGACGGTGCGAAATCTTGCACGGCGGTCGGTTTTATTTTCCAGTTCGCGGAGCAGGCGTGCCGTGTTGGCTTCCGGGTCGTGGCGGTCGGGAAAGGCGTAGCGGGCGGTGTGGACGCCGGGGCGTCCGCCCAAGGCGCGCACCTCGAGGCCCGTATCGTCGGCAAAGCAGTTCGCGCCGTAGCGCTCCGCGACGTAGCGTGCCTTTTGCAGGGCGTTGCCTTCTAAGGTATCGGCCGTTTCGGGGATGTCGTCGTGGCAGCCGAGGTCGCTAAGGCTGAGCACCTCGACGCTGCCCCGGAGGATGTCGCGTATCTCGGCGAGCTTGTGAAGATTGTTGGTGGCGAAGACGAGTTGTAGCATGGGTTGTGTGGGGTTATAGAAAAAGGACTTGGGGGAAAGGGTGCTCCGGCGGGACTTATGATGCGCCGCCGGCGATGCGCAGGGGGTGGCCGCCTATCTCGGCCGCCATATCGGAGAACGACGACCAGTAAGAGCCCAGCAAGCGCGGCGCACGTGCCAGGCAGAAGAGGTCGACGACGGCTTGGCGGACGCCGGAAAGCGTGTCGCGGCGCACGGCGCTGATCTCCTGGCAGCTGATGCGGCCGGGGAAGGCGCTTTGGAGCGAGGTGCGCACGGCGGGGTCGTCTGTGGCGAGGAAGAAGTGGGCGGCAGGGTCGGCGGCGAGCGTCGCCTGCATGGCTTGGACGAAGGCGTCGAGGGGGCTGTGGGCGATGCTTACGGCGTTGTCTGTCCGGCGGACGTGAACGCCCACGGTGTGCGCGTCGAAGGCTGACGTAAGGCGTGCCACCTCGGCGCGAAGCGGCTCGACGGGCGTTAGCCGCCGCGCCATGTCGGGGGCGTAGCGGCATAGCGCGTAGCCCGTGGACACATATATAGACTTATGCGCGCGCGCGAAGGCGAGCAGGGCTGCGGCGTCCGTGCCGCGATAGTTGACGAGCTGCCTCTCGTAGCGCAAGCGGCGCAGAAGGGCGGGCAGGTGCAGGTTGAGGCGCGACTGCGGAACGTCGTACCAGTGCCGCTCCGTGATGCGGAAGCTCCCGTCGGCCTCGGCTTCCGCTATGCTCGGAGCATCGGGGTGCAGGGCGCGGAGCGGCTCGAAGAGGTCGGCGAAGCGGGCGCGGCACTCCCGCGTGGCGCTCCACCCGACGCGGACGTCAGCGCCCAGCTCGGAGACGGCAAGGGCGGAAAGCACAACGCGTAGCCGGTTGCACAATCCGCCCTGAGGTATCACGGTGATGCGTGCCAATGTCTCTCCGTTATTCTGTCTTAGAGGCGACGTCGCTCCGGCCGGCGCCTAAGTGGGTCCACTTCGGGTAGATGTGGTATTCCGCAGCAGCGTCGCGCACCGTTTCTTCCGGCCGGGGTTGTGCCTTTTTCTGCTTCTTGACCTTGATGCGGTCGAAGCCGTAGCCGAAGACGCCCACGACGTTGCTCTGCGAGACGAAGGCGGCGGGGTCTATGCTTTGGATGAACCGGAATATCTGCGACGACTCCCGCTTCTTGGCCAAGACGACGAGCACCTTGCGCGGGGTGTGCGTGTACCAGCCTTCGCCGTCGAGCACCGTCACGCCGCGGCCCGAGGCGTTGATGGCGTCAGCTATCTCGGCGTACTTCTTGGAAAAGATGAAGAACTGGACAGACTGCCGCCCGCGGTCAACGACGAAGTCCAGGAGCAGGTTGGTCACGATGAGCGTGCAGTAGCCGTAGAGCAGTTGCGAGATGTTCACCGTGGGGAGCAGGATGCTCGACGTGATGATGAGCACGTCGCTCAGCATCATGACCTGGCCGAGCGTTACGTCCTTGTACTTATTGATTATGGCGGCGATGATGTCCGTCCCGCCCGTGGAGCCGTTTGACAGGAAGATGATGCCGAGCCCTATGCCCTCAAGCGAGGCGCCGAGGATGGTGGACATGAAGGCGTCGTTGCGGACTATCTGCGGCATACCGTTATAGGCGATGTCAAAGCCTTGGGCTCCCAGCAGCGCGTGCGTATGGCTCTGGCCGAAGCTTACCATCAGGTCGTGCCCAACCTGGATGAACAGCGTCATGACCACCACGGCGTAGATGGTTTTTACCATGAAGCGCCAGCCAAGTATCTTCAGCGCCAAGATTAGCAGGAAGATGTTCACCGTGAAGTACGTCACGGAAATGGGTATGCCGAAACCGTAGAAAAGCACGGCGCCTGCACCGGCCACGCCGCCGGACGTAATCTGGTAGGGTACGTGGAAACAGTTTAGCCCGATGGTATATAGCGCGATGCCAAGGGTGATCAGGACGTAGTCCTTCGCTTCCAGCAGCAGGCGGTGGCGAGAAAGTTTGATGGGGGTCATGAGCAGGGTTTGCTGATGGGCGGGCGGGTTATTTCAGTACGATGTTGACGATGCGCTGCGGCACGATGATTACTTTCACGATGGTCTTGCCCTCGGTGTATTTCGCCGTATTGGGGTTTTCGAGCGCCATGTGCTCCACCTCTTCGCGCGTGGCGTCGGCTGCGGCTTCTATGGTGAAGCGCGTCTTCCCGTTGAAGGAGACGGCCATGGTGACGCTGTCCTCGCGCAGGTATTCCTCGTCCCACGCAGGCCAGGGGGCGTCGCACACCGTCGTCGTGTGGCCCAGCCGGTGCCAAAGCTCCTCGCTGATGTGGGGCGCGAAGGGCGCGAGCAGCGTGACGAGCGTCTCCAGCACTTGGCGGCTATGGCACTGCTGCCGCGAGAGCTCCGTCGTGGCTACCATGAAGGCGGGGATGGCCGTGTTGAACGAGAAGGCCTCGATGTCCTCGCTCACTTTCTTCGTCAGGCGGTGCAGGCTCTTCAGGTTCTCGCGCGTCGGAGCCGACTCGTCCACCTGCGCAAAGAGGTTCCAGAAGCGGTGCAGGAAGCGTGCGCTGCCGTCCACGCCGTTGCTGTCCCACGGCTTGGACTGGCTGATGGGGCCAAGGAACATTTCGTAGAGCCGCAGCGTATCTGCGCCGTAGCGCTCCACGATGTCGTCGGGGTTGACGACGTTGTACATTGACTTGCTCATCTTTTCTACCGCCCAGCCGCAGACGTATTTCCCGTCTTCCAGGATGAACTCGGCGTCAGCGTACTCCGGTCGCCATGCGCGGAAGGCTTGCACGTCGAGGACGTCGTTTTCCACGAGGTTCACGTCGACGTGGATGGCCGTTGTCTCGTAGCCGTCCTTCAGTCCCAGGCTGACGAAGGTGTTCGTGCCTTTCACGCGGAAGACAAAGTTAGAGCGGCCTTGTATCATGCCTTGGTTGATGAGCTTGTGGAAGGGCTCTTCCTCGCACGAAACGCCGATGTCGTGCAGGAACTTGTTCCAGTAGCGTGAGTAGATAAGGTGGCCGGTGGCATGCTCCGAACCGCCGACGTAGAGGTCTACGGCGCGCCAGTATTCGTCAGCTTCGGGGCTGACGAGGGCCGCGTCGTTGTGCGGGTCCATGTATCTGAGGTAATAGGCGGAGCTGCCTGCAAAGCCCGGCATTGTGCTGAGCTCCATGGGGAATACGCTGCGGCCGTCCACCAGCGCGTTGTCCACGATCTGCCGCTTCTCTTCGTCCCAGGCCCACGCCGTGGCGCGTCCCAGGGGCGGCTCGCCCGTCTCCGTAGGCTCGTATTTGTCCACCTGGGGCAGTTCTACGGGCAGGCACTCCTCGGGTATCATCTGCGGCACGCCGTTGGCGAGGCACCACTCGCGCACCTGTGCCGCCGTGCGTACGTCCTCGGGCAGGGGACGGGCAGGTTTGAAGTAAACGGGGAAGGGCTCGCCCCAGTAGCGCTGGCGCGAGAAGATGGCGTCGCGCAGGCGATAGTTCACTTTCACCTTGCCTAAGTGGTGGCTCTCTACGAAGCGCTTCGTGGCGGCGATGGCCTCTTTCACTGTCAGGCCGTTCAGGCTGAAGCCGTCCAGCGAGGGGGTGCCGGGTGCGGGGCTGTTCTGCACGATGCCTTCCTTGGCGTCGAAACTGGCTTCGCTGACGTCTGCGCCCTCTATGAGCGGGATGATGGGCAGGTTGAAGTGGCGCGCAAAGGCGTAGTCGCGGCTGTCGTGCGCCGGGACGGCCATGATGGCTCCCGTGCCGTAGCCTGCCAGTACGTAGTCGCTGATCCAGATGGGCACCCTCGCACCCGTGAAGGGGTTTATGGCGTAGGCGCCGCTGAATACGCCCGTTACGCGGCGGTCGGCGATGCGCTCACGCTCCGTGCGCTTCTTCGTGCTGCGCACGTAGGCTTCCACGGCGGGGCGTTGCTCGGCTGTCGTCACCTGTCCGACGAGTTCGGACTCGGGCGCCAGCACCATAAACGTCACGCCAAAAATGGTATCGGCGCGCGTGGTGAAGATTTTGAAGGAAGTCCCGTTTTCTGTTTTGAACTCAACCTCAGCGCCTTCGGATCTACCGATCCAGTTCTTCTGTGTCTCCTTTATAGAGTCGCTCCAGTCAATGGTTTCCAAGCCGTCAAGCAGGCGCTGTGCGTAGGCGCTGACGCGCAGGCACCACTGCTTCATCTTCCGCTGCACGACGGGGTAGCCGCCGCGCACGCTGAGGCCGTCCACCACTTCGTCGTTGGCCAGCACGGTGCCCAGCTGCGGGCACCAGTTCACCATCATCTCGCCTTGGTACGCCAGGCGGTAGTTCATCAGCACTTCCTCGCGGCGTGCCTCGTCCCAGGCGTTCCACTCGTCAGCCGTGAACTCCAGCTCTCGGCTTTGCGCCACGTCGAGCCCTTCCGTGCCGTGCGCCGCGAAGTGCGCCACGAGCTCCTCAATAGGGCGGGCGCTGCCGCAGCGGTTGCAGTAGAAGGATAGATACATGCGGCGGAAGGCCCACTGCGTCCAGTGGTAATATGCCGGGTCGCAGGTGCGCACTTCGCGGTCCCAGTCGAAGCTGAAGCCTATCTTGTCCAGCTGCTCGCGGTAGCGGCGGATGTTTTTCTCCGTCGTGACGGCGGGGTGCTGCCCCGTTTGAATGGCATACTGCTCGGCGGGCAGCCCGTAGGCGTCGTACCCCATCGGATTAAGCACGTTGTAGCCTTGCTGACGTTTGTAGCGCGCGTAGATGTCTGCGGCAATGTAGCCCAAGGGATGCCCCACGTGTAGCCCCGCGCCGGAGGGGTAGGGGAACATGTTCAGGACGTAATATTTTGGCTTTTGCGGGTCGGCCTCTACGTGGTACGTCTTGTCCCGCTGCCAGCGTTCCTGCCATTTCTTCTCTATTTCCCTGAAATTGTAGTCCATTCCTGCGATTTCTTTTTTACGTTCAAGGCGCTAAATTACGGCAAACTGCGGACAACGCAAAGGGAACGCCGCCTTTCCCCGCAATCTTTGCCGCCCTGCAGATGCGGCTCTTCGGCCTGTGGTTGCGGGATGGCGGCAGGTTTCGCGTTTGGCGGTGGCGCTGTGTGCCTGCCGGGTTGAAAAGGTAAGCCCCCGCCTCCTCTCTTTGAGGGGGCAGGGGCTTACGGTTTGCGCCGCGCCGCGTCGTTTTGGGGCGGTATGGCGGAGTGCGAGGTCAGTCTTTGAGCTTAGCCTTGATAAATTCGCGGTTGAGGCGGGCTATGTTCAGCACGGTCTCGTTCTTCGGGCAAACGGCTTCGCAGGCGCGTGTGTTGGTGCAGTTTCCGAAGCCGAGCTCGTCCATCTTTTTGACCATGGCCTTGGCTCGCCGTGCGGCTTCGGGGCGACCTTGCGGCAGCAGGGCGAACTGGCTCACCTTGGAGCTGACGAAGAGCATGGCGGAGCCGTTCTTGCAAGCGGCTACGCAGGCGCCGCACCCGATGCACGTGGCGCAGTCCATGGCTTCGTCGGCGGCGTCCTTGGGTATGAGGATGCTGTTAGCGTCCTGGGGCGCTCCGGTGCGTACGGAGATGTATCCGCCGGCGGCTTGTATCTTGTCGAAGGCGGAGCGGTCCACCATGCAGTCTTTGATGACGGGGAAGGCGGCGCTGCGCCAGGGTTCTACGGTGATGGTTTCGCCGTCGTGGAAGCGGCGCATATAGAGCTGGCAGGTTGTGGCTCCGCGCTCCGTCTTGCCGTGGGGCGTGCCGTTGATGTAGAGTGAGCACATGCCGCAGATGCCTTCGCGGCAGTCGTGGTCGAAGACGAAGGGCTCTTTGCCTTCTTCTACGAGTTGCTCGTTGAGTATGTCGAGCATTTCCAGGAAGCTGGTGTCGTCGGGGATGTCGTGCATCTCGCGCGTGTCGAAGTGGCCGGGGTCTTTCGGGCCGTTCTGCTTCCAGTATTTTAGGGTGAAGGATATATTCTTAGCCATGATAGGTGTTCGTTTAGGTTGGTTCTACTGTTTTAGACCTTGTAGTTACGTGTCTTTACCTCAATGGCCTCATACTTCAGCGGCTCTTTGTACTTCACGGGCTCCTTGTCGTTGCCTTGGTACTCCCAGCAGCTTACGTAGAAGCAGTTCTTGTCGTCGCGCTTGGCTTCGCCTTCTTCCGTCTGGTGCTCTTCGCGGAAGTGTCCGCCGCAGCTCTCTTCGCGGTTCAGGGCGTCAATGGCTACGAGGGAGCCCATGGTGAAGAAGTCCTCAAGGCGTAGCGCCTTGTCGAGCTCTACGTTGACGCCCTCGATCTGGGGCACGAAGACGTTCGTCTCGAACTCCTGCTTGAGGGCGGCTATCTTGTCGAGCGCCGTTTGGAGTCCCTCCTTCGTGCGTGCCATGCCGACGTATTCCCACATGATGTGTCCCAGCTCTTTGTGGATGCTGTCCACGGAGCGCTTGCCTTTGATGCCCAGTATGCGGTCTATGCGAGCCTGCACCTGCTCTTCAGCTTTGTCGAACTCGGGCTCCGTGCCTGTGAAGCGGGGCACGGTGATTTGGTCGCTTAGGTAATTCTGTATCGTGTAAGGCAGGACGAAGTATCCGTCGGCCAAGCCCTGCATCAGCGCCGAGGCGCCGAGGCGGTTCGCGCCGTGGTCAGAGAAGTTGCACTCTCCGGCGGCGAAGAGGCCGGGTATGTTCGTCTGCAGCTCGTAGTCCACCCACAGCCCGCCCATGGTGTAGTGGATGGCGGGGTAGATCATCATGGGGTTCTCGTAGGGGTTCTCGTCGGTAATCTCTTCATACATGTCGAAGAGGTTTCCGTAGCGCGCTTCTATGGTGTCGCGGCCGAAGTCCTCTATTGCTTGCTGGAAGTCGAGGAATACGGCCAGCCCCGTAGCGTTCACGCCGAAGCCTGCGTCGCAGCGCTCCTTGGCGGCGCGGGAGGCCACGTCGCGCGGGACGAGGTTGCCGAAGGCGGGGTACCGACGCTCCAAATAGTAGTCCCTACGATCTTCGGGAATATCGCGGCCTTTCAGCTCGCCGGAGCGGAGCTTCTCGACGTCTTCCTTGTATTTGGGCACCCAGATGCGGCCGTCGTTACGCAGCGACTCGGACATGAGGGTCAGCTTGGACTGCTTGTCGCCGTGTACGGGTATGCAGGTGGGGTGTATCTGCACGTAGGCGGGGTTTGCGAACCAGGCACCGTGGCGATAGGCGGCGATTGCGGCGGAGCAGTTGCAGCCCATGGCGTTGGTGGATAGGAAGTAGGTGTTGCCGTAGCCGCCTGTGGCTAAGATGACGCAGTGTGCGCCGAAGCGCTCCAGCTTTCCGGTGACGAGGTTGCGGGCTATGATGCCGCGTGCGCGGCCGTCGATGATGACGACGTCCTGCATCTCGTAGCGGGTGTATAGCTCTACGGTGCCTTCGTGGACCTGGCGCATCAGGGCGCTGTAGGCGCCGAGCAGGAGTTGCTGCCCCGTCTGGCCTTTGGCGTAGAAGGTGCGGCTCACTTGTACGCCGCCGAAGCTGCGGTTGGCCAGCGTGCCGCCATATTCGCGGGCGAAGGGCACGCCTTGGGCTACGCACTGGTCGATGATGTTCGCCGAGACTTCGGCCAAGCGGTACACGTTGGCCTCGCGGGCGCGGTAGTCGCCACCTTTGACGGTGTCGTAGAAGAGGCGGTAGATGGAGTCGCCGTCGTTCTGATAGTTCTTGGCGGCGTTGATGCCTCCCTGCGCGGCTATGGAGTGTGCGCGGCGGGGGCTGTCTTGTATGCAGAAGTTCTTCACGTGGAAGCCCATCTCGCCCAGCGAGGCTGCTGCGCTGGCGCCTGCCAGGCCGGTGCCTACGACGATGACGTCGAGCTTGCGTTTGTTCTTCGGGTTCACCAGTTTCTGGTGCGCCTTAAAGTTAGTCCATTTCTCGGCAACGGGGCCTTCGGGTATCTTGGAGTCGATGGCTTTTTCGGTCACCGGCACGATATATTTCTCTGACATATATCTAATGTGTTAAGGTTGGGGTGTGTTAGTCTGCGCGGGGGCTGTCGGCCGGACTTGCTGTGCGAGCCGGATGTGGCCTCCCGCGCGGCGACGGGTCAAATCGTCTCGCTTAGGGGGGTGAAGCCCAGCGCGAAGTAGAGCACTACGGCCACGAACAGCAGGATGACGAGTGTCACGTAGGTGATGCCGATGGCCTTCCAGCGCGCAAACCATATCTTGTTGTTCCAGCCGAGCGTTTGCAGTGCACTCCAGAAACCGTGGCTCAGGTGGAACCACAGCGCGCAGAGCCATATGAGGTAGAGGATGGCAAGCAGCGGGTTGCCGAAGGTCGCGCCGATGAGCCCCGCGCCGTCGGTAGCTTCGAAGCCTGTGGGGCAGACGGATTCACCGCCATTGTAGAACTCTGCGCCCATCATGTTGGCCCAGAAGTTGGCCAGGTGGAGCAGCAGGCCCACGATGATGATGACGCCCAGCGCAAACATGTTCTGGCTGGCCCACTCCACCTTCTCGGGCTTCTCCACCACGGCGTAGCGGTTTCGGCCGCGCGCCTTGCGGTTTTGCAGCGTCAGGATGATGGCATACACGAAGTGGATGAGGATCAGCGCCACCAAGACCAGGGTGCCTGCCACGGCGTACCAGTTGCTGCCCAGAAACTCGCAGATTGCGTTGTAGGCCTCACCGGAGAAAATCGCCACCACGTTCATGCATGCGTGGAACGTCAGGAACAGGATCAGGGCGATGCCGCTCACGGACATCGTCACTTTCCGTCCTATCGATGATGTTGTTAACCACATAAAAACTTTAAATTATTGATGTTGAGGATTGGTGATTGCCGCTTCTGATGGCCGTATCCCCATTTATGGGGAGACGTTAGGCATGGCAAAAGTACGACATTCCCTTTGCCCCGCCAAAGTTTTTACGTGGAAAACGTGCGCTTCCCTCCGCCGTGTGTTCGCGCCGACGTGCCTTGCGCTCGCGCCTACGTCGGAGGTGATTTTTGTACAGCCGTGGCTTTACAATTGTTAACCCGTGGCTTTACAATTGTAAACCCGTGGGATTACAATTGTAAACCCGTGGCTGTACAAAAACTACGTCCCTTCTGCGAGCCGATAGGCGGGACGTGCGCGGCGACAGGTCGGCTCTGCCGGCGCATAGTGGCGCTTGATGAGCGAAAAGGTTAGGCCGCAGCGCGTTTCGCACAGGCGTCGGGGCGAACGGGACGGCGTGGCGGAAATGCACAAAAGGGTGGGGGCGCGGCGCTTTTCCTCCACTTTTTGCTACTTTTGCGCGCTTCCGCCTCGGAGCGTAACGCCCGGCGCGGTTCGACGGCGCGAAACGTGCTGCAACAAAAGTTTTTACGCTTATGAACATTAGAAACATTGCTATCATAGCCCACGTGGACCATGGGAAGACGACGCTCGTCGACAAGATGCTCGTGGCGGGCCACCTCTTTCGCGAGGACAAGCCCACGGGCAACCTCATACTGGACAACAACGAGCTGGAGCGGGAACGCGGCATCACGATACTCTCGAAGAACGTCTCCATAAATTATAAAGGTACGAAGATCAACATCATCGACACGCCGGGTCACAGCGACTTCGGCGGCGAGGTGGAGCGCGTGCTCAACATGGCGGACGGATGCCTCTTGCTGGTCGACGCCTTCGAGGGGCCAATGCCGCAGACGCGCTTCGTCTTGCAGAAGGCGCTGCAGATCGGGCTGAAGCCTATCGTTGTGGTGAACAAGGTGGACAAGCCCAACTGCCGTCCCGAAGAGGTTTATGAGATGGTATTCGACCTAATGTGCGACCTGGACGCTACGGAGGAGCAGCTGGATTTTCCCGTCGTTTACGGCTCGGCAAAGGAGGGCTGGATGGGGCCTGACTGGAAGCAGCCGACGGGCGACATCACGTACCTCTTGGACACCATCGTGGAGACCATCCCTGCGCCGCAGGTGCTGGAAGGCACGCTGCAAATGCTCATTACCAGCCTGGACTACAGCAGCTACACGGGGCGCATCGCCGTAGGGCGCGTGCACCGAGGGACGATCCGCGAGGGCATGGACGTAACTATTGCCCACCGCGACGGGACGCAGGAGCGGACGCGCATAAAGGAGCTGCACACGTTTGAGGGCATGGGGCGTCGGCGTACGGACAGCGTGGACTGCGGCGACATCTGCGCCGTGATAGGCCTGGAGCACTTCGAGATAGGCGATACGCTCTGCGATGCCGAGGCGCCCGAGCCCCTGCCACCCATAGCTATTGACGAGCCCACCATGTCCATGCTCTTCACCATCAACGACTCGCCCTTCTACGGTCGCGAGGGGAAGTACTGCACGTCGCGCCACATTGGCGAGCGCCTGCAGCGGGAGCTGGAGAAAGACCTCGCGCTGCGCGTCGCGCAAGTGGAGCCCGACCGCTGGATAGTGTCCGGCCGCGGCGTGTTGCACCTCTCCATCCTTATCGAGACGATGCGGCGCGAGGGCTACGAGCTGCAAGTGGGTCAGCCGCAGGTGATCTTCCACGAAGAGGGCGGGCAGCGCCTTGAACCCGTCGAGGAGCTGACGATCAACGTGCCCGAGGAGTTCGCCTCGAAGATGATAGACCTCGTGACGCGTCGGCGCGGCGAGATGACGTCGATGCAAAGCCTGGGCGAGCGTGTGGACATTGCCTTCGACATCCCCTCGCGCGGCATCATCGGTCTGCGCACCAACGTGCTCACCGCCTCGCAGGGCGAAGCCATCATGGCGCATCGTTACAAGGAGTACCAGCCCTACAAGGGCGAGATACAGCGCCGCACGAACGGCTCCATGGTGGCCATGGAGGGCGGCACCGTCTTTGCCTACGCCCTCGACAAGCTGCAAGACCGCGGTCGCTTCTTCGTCAGCCCGCAGGACGAGGTGTACGCGGGACAGGTCGTCGGGGAACACGTTCACGAGAAGGATCTGGTGGTGAACGTCACGAAGGCCAAGCAGCTCACCAACGTCCGCGCCAGCGGTAGCGACGAGAAGGCGCACATCATCCCGCCCGTCATCTTCTCCTTGGAGGAAGCTTTGGAATATATCAAAGCGGACGAGTACGTAGAAGTGACGCCAAAGTCCATGCGTATGCGCAAAATCACCTTGGATCACCTGGCACGCAAACGCGCCGGAAAAGCCGAGGGCGAGTAGGCCACGCCCGCCGAGGCCTACGCCGCGGAGAAACGAGGCCGCGACGCCGCACAATATTTTTGTGCAGCGTTGCGGCTTTTTCCTGTCATAATGTTATCTTTGCGCCCTGAAACAGAAGATACTAACCCCTTAACTCCTTACTTTTTTATGAACGCAACAGAGAAGACGCTGCGCCTACTGTTCCTCTCCGCCGTCCTGCTCCTCTGTCCCGCCGCGCTGTCGGCGCAGACGAGCTACGCCTTGGCGCCCGCCACGCTGGGTCCCGTTTATTCCACGCCCGACAGCGACTACGTGCAGGCACCCGTCCGCCTGACGAACTACGGCAGCGAGGCCGTGGAGAGCTACACCTACACGCTCTATTACCTCAGCACCAACGAGACGACGGCCGAGCAGACCGTCACGCTGGAGACGCCCCTGGCCTCCGGCGACAGTCGCGAGGTGACCTTCCCCATCCGCCGCGCCAGCGGCTACGGCAGCCAGCAGGTGGTCGTCACCATCCCCAAGGTGAACAACGTCTGGAACGGAACGAGCGTCAACTACACCTACCTGACGCTCTACACCGTCACGCGCATTCCGACGAAGCGCGTCGTCGTGGAGGACTACACCGGCATGTGGTGCCAGTACTGCCCCCGCGGCACGGTGGTGCTGGAGTCGCTGCAGCGTCGCTACCCGGCCGACTTCATAGGCATCGCCATCCACGGCGGAAGTGGCTACGACCCGCTGGCAAACAGCTCCTACGGCACGTCGATGACGAGCAAGTGGGTGGGCGGATACCCTACGCTATGGGCTAACCGCGAGGAGAACATCAACGACGCCGACGGCGAGTCCGTACTCCTGAACCAGCTCAAGCAACCCGCCCCCATGGCCGTTGAGGTAAGCGCGCAGTGGGCCGAGAACCACGCCGCCATAAACATAACGACCGTCGTAGAGCCCTGCGCCGACGCTCCGGAGGGCGAGGGATACGCCGTGGGCTACGTCCTCACGGAGGACAGCCTCTACAAGTCGGGCTGGTACCAGGCCAACAACGCCAGCTACTGGAACAGCTTCACCGACGCGCCCGAGGAGATGGACAAGTTCCGCAACGGCTCGGCCTACATGACCGGCCTCTACTTCAACCACGTCTCCATAGCCGCCATGGGCGTAGATTCGGGCATCGTAGGCTCGCTCGGCACGGAGTGGACGCCCGGTACATCCATTACCCACACGGCAAGCTTTGACAACCTGCTCCAGTACTCCGAACAGATACAGAGCCTGGAGCATCTCTCCGTCGTTGCCCTCGTCATGAACACCAAGACGGGGCGCATTGCCAACGCCGCAAAGTGCAGCATAGCAAAATACGTAGAACCTGCTGACACGACAGCTACTGACACCACGACCGTAGATCCCACGCCCATCGACACGACGGCCACTGACACCACGACCACACCGACGGACACCGTGCCGGAATACGCCACAACGGCCGACATCCCGCAGGACTTCAAGGTGGACACGCTGCGATACTCCGGCCCGGGCGCTATAAACCTCGTGCTCTACGGCGACGGATACACCCAAACGCAGCAGCAGAAGTTCGTCAACGACGTAAAGAAAATCTACGACCGCGTATTCGCCCTTGACCCCTTCAAACAATATCATGACTATTTCAACCTCATGGCTATACACGTCGTTTCGAAGGACTCCGGCTTGTCCTCGTCCGGTAACTGGAAGGACACCTACTTCAGCCTGAAGAAGAACTACTACACGCCGCGCGTGATAGACTGCAGCATAAACCAGATCTTCCAGCTCAATCGGCAACTCATCCCGGACTACGACGCGCTGCAGGAACGCTACGTCGTGGGCGTCATCAGCAACTCGACGGCCTACGGCGGCGCCGGCGGCACGTATCTCACCTTAACGGCCGACGCAGCCAGCGGCGACATATACATCCACGAGTTCGGCCACACCTTTGCCGGCCTGAACGAGGAATACTGGGTTTACGGCGAGACGCAGAACTACGTTTACGAATCGCCCAACCTGACGCAGGAGACGGACAGCACCAAGGTGCGCTGGAAGAACTGGCTCGGCTCGGAGGGTGTCGGCATCTACCAGTCGGGCTACAGCACCCTCTCGTGGAACGAAGGCTACTGGTACAAACCGGCCACCAGCTGCCGCATGAACACGCTCTCCGCACCCTTCTGCGCCGTCTGCCGCGAGACGATAGTAGAAAAGATACACAGCCTCGTCAACCCTATCATTGCCGTGGCGCCGGAAGACAGCCTCGTCACGATAGAACCCGGTAGTCCGCAGACCTTCGCCCTCAGCGAGCTGCTGCAAGCCCGGGAGAGCCATACCGCTATCAGCTGGACGCTGGACGGCGACACCTTAGCCACGGACACGACCGCCCTAACCCTCAGCGCAGAGGAACTCATCGGCGAGGGGGCGCACGAGCTCACCGTCAGCGTGCTGGACGACACGCCCTTCGTGCGCACAGACGACCACGCAGCGCTGCACACGCGTAGCTACACGTGGCGCGTAGAGGCTACTGCGGACACGCCGACGGGGATTTCCGCCGCTGCTGCTGCCCGCCGCGCCGCCGCCGTCTATGACCTCAGCGGACGCCGCCTGCGCGGCACGCTGACCGACCAAGCTCCCGGCGTATATATCGTAGCCGGCCGAAAGGTCATCAAGCCATAGGCAGTCCCGCACGGTTCCCCGGACTTCATGTCGCAGCGCGTAGCGCCCGCAACGTATTATTCGGAGTTTTTTTTTACGGGCGAAAGCATGATCCAAGCGGCTAACGCCCCTGCCACTCGCCAAGCCCCGCTTCCACAAGTAGCGGGGCTTTTTGCACCCTAAAACGGACGGGATGTCGTGTGGCGAAGGCAAGCGATAAGGTCACGGAGGACGGATAAAAGTCCGGGAATTTGGCCGTTCGGAGGGCAAGTCCTACTTTTGCCTGAAATTACGCTTACTATGCACCGACGCGTCCGGGCAATGTGGGTGCAGGTGCGTTACGTAAAGAAATGGAGCAAGAACAGCACATAGCGGAAGAGGCCCCTCAAGCCGCCGAGGCGCCGCACGACGCGTTGCGCGGCGGGCGTCGTCACACGGTGTGGCGTCGCCTGACGTCGGCCGCGTGCCTGCTGTTGCTCTGCGCCGTGGTGGGCATAAGTCTTTGGTTCGCGCACCGCGTCAGGCAGTATGGGCAGACGTTGCGCTCCCACTACGTCGTCACCGCCGTGCTGCGCGACAGCTTGACGTCCGCCGCGGGCGACAGCTTGGCCACCGCCTTGGCGCACCACTCCTTTGCCGACACGGCGGCCTACGTCTCCGTGGCGGCTCGCGAGCGCATATTGCACGACAGTGGCGAAGCGGACAGTTCGCACTACGCCGCGGCCAACCCGCTGCCGCCCCTCGTCACCGTGCGCCTGAAGACGCGCGCCGCCTGCACCGACAGTCTTGCCGCCGTGACGGCCACACTCGCCGCGCACCCCGAGGTGGAGGGCGTACTGACGGCTCCGGACATGCTGAAACTGGAAGAGGAATACGTCCCCCTTGCCGTCCGCGTGGTGTACGTGCTACTGGCGCTTATCGTCGTCCTGGTGCTCACGCTGGGCTTCCGCTCCGCGCGCCGCCTCGTGGGACGCAGGCGGGGAAAAGCAATCGCCGCCCCTCCGGCGGAGGCCGACAGCGCCGCGCCTCCGAGGCCTGAAATCCCTGAGGACGCCTGAAGCGGCCGCTACCTGCCCGCCCCCGGCGAACAACCCCCGGTGCCGGGCACACGAATCGAAACTACAACCTCACAACTATGACCCCCAAAAAAGTCTTTGCCTTCGGGCGCATCAACTTCATCGTCTTGGCCGTCGGCATGGCCATCGTCATCCTCGGCATGGTGCTCATGTCGGGCAGCGGCTCCGACGAGACGCGCTTCAACCCGGACATCTTCTCCGCCACGCGCATCAAGGTGGCGCCCCTCGTGTGTCTGTTGGGCTACCTCACCATGGCCGTTGGTATCATCCTGCGCCCACAGAGTCGGCAGACCGAGACATCGAACAATCTGACGCAGCCGACCGGCGACGTGAAGTCTGCCACTCCCACCGCTCCCGCAAAGCAATCGAAAAAATAAGCCGCGCCCATGCTTACCACCCTACTACAAGCCGCCACCGGGGCGGCAGCGGCACAGCAGGCCGACATGACGTGGCTGCAAGCCATCGTGATAAGCATTGTGGAAGGTCTGACGGAGTTTCTCCCCGTCTCGTCAACCGGCCACATGATCATAACCGAAGGGCTCTTCGGCATGCAGAGCACGGACTTCGTGAAAGCGTTTACCGTAATCATCCAGTTCGGCGCCATCTTGAGCGTAGTCGTCCTCTACTGGCGACGCTTTTTCAACCCGCCGCAGGAACCGGGCAGCGAAGGAAAGAGCTGGTGGAGCCGGATATGGCCGTTCTACCTCAAGCTCGTGGTGGGCGTCGTTCCCGCTGTGATAGTGGGCGTTGCGTTGAAGGACGTTATCGACAAGAACCTGGGCGACATCCGCGTGGTGGCCTCCATGCTCATCATAGGCGGCGTCTTTATGCTCTACTGCGACCGAATTTTCAATAAAGGCTCGGAGCAGACGCGCCTGACGTATAAGCGGGCGTTCATCATTGGCGCTTACCAGTGTATTGCCGCCGTGCTGCCCGGCACGAGCCGCTCCATGGCCACCATCGTGGGCGGCATGCAGCAGAAGCTGACGCGGAAAGCCGCTGCGGAGTTCTCCTTCTTCCTCGCCGTCCCGACCATGTTCGGCGCCACGCTGAAGGAAGTGTGGGACACGATGCAGGAGGGCGGCGGCAGCGTGCTGACGGAGGGCAACCACCTCGCGTTGCTCGTCGTGGGCAACGTGGTGGCTTTCCTCGTGGCCTTGGCCGCCATTAAGTTCTTCATTAATTATGTCACGAAGTACGGTTTCCGCGCTTTCGGCTGGTACCGTATCGTTGTGGGCATCGTGCTCTTCGCCCTCATGGGAGCCGGCGTGCAGCTGATCTATCAATAAGCGGGGGGATAGCAAGTGTCGACGAATTTCCTTGAAGGGCAAATCCTTGCCTTCGACAAG
This sequence comes from uncultured Prevotellamassilia sp., assembly GCA_964641085.1. Lineage (GTDB taxonomy): Bacteria > Bacteroidota > Bacteroidia > Bacteroidales > Bacteroidaceae > Alloprevotella. Next base: position 44,331 of record CAZXJS010000014.1, read on the forward strand.
CCCTATCGCACGACGTCGTTCAGCGTCGTCAGCCACGTGCGGTGGCTACTGACGCGCCGGATGGGCGGCCGTAAGTTGCGCGTGGGTCACGCCGGGACGCTTGACCCGCTGGCTACGGGCGTCCTGATAGTCTGTACCGGACGCGCCACGAAGCAGGTGGAGCAGCTGCAGGCACACACCAAGGAGTACGTGGCCGAACTGCGCTTGGGTGCGACGACGGCGAGCTACGACTTGGAGCATCCCGTGGACAAGACGTACCCTACGCAGCACCTGACGGAGACGCTGGTGCGGGAAGCCTTGGGGCGCTTCGTGGGTGACATCATGCAGGTGCCACCCGCTTTCAGCGCATGTAAGGTGGAGGGCGACCGCGCCTACGACTTAGCCCGCCGCGGCGCGGAGGTGCAACTTGCCGCCAAGCCGCTCCGCATAGACGAGTTAGAGCTATTGGAGCTTAGGTTGCCGGACTACCTGCGGCTGCGCGTCGTATGCGGAAAGGGGACGTACATCCGTGCCTTGGCTCGCGACATAGGCGAGGCTATGGGTTCCGGAGCACACCTGCTGAGCCTGCGGCGGACGCGCGTGGGCGACATAGGGCTCGACAAATGCTGGAATATGGCCGACTTCGAAGATTGGCTTGCCCGGCAAGACGTGGACGCCACGACGCCCGGCGGACCTATTCTCGGCCACTTCCCAGTCATCCTGCCGCCACAGCCCGGTGCGGACGCAGGACTGCCCTCTTGACAACAAAATAAAGCACAGATATGAAACTTTCCCAATTCAAGTTTAACCTACCTCAGGAGAAGATAGCTAAGTATCCCTCACCGGGGCGCGACGACTGCAAGATGATGGTCATGCACCGGCAGACGGGCGAGTTTGAGCACCGCACGTTTAGTGACATCTTAGACTATTTCGGCGCGCACGACCTCTTCGTGTTCAACGACACCAAGGTGTTTCCCGCCCGGCTCTATGGCTACAAGGAGAAGACCGGCGCCCGCATCGAGGTATTCCTGCTGCGCGAGTTGAACGCCGAGCTGCGGCTGTGGGATGTGCTCGTAGATCCTGCTCGGAAGATACGAATAGGCAACAAGCTCTACTTCGGCGAGGACAACGGTATCGTGGCCGAGGTTATAGATAACACGACGAGCCGCGGCCGCACCCTGCGCTTCCTCTACGACGGAGATCACGACGAGTTTAAACGCTCCCTTTACGCGCTGGGTGAGGCTCCCATTCCTCGATTCCTCGGGCGTGAGAGCGAGCCTGAGGACTTGGAACGCTTCCAGTGTATCTTCGCAAAGAATGAAGGCGCCGTGACGGTTCCATCAGCCGGACTGCACTTCTCCAAAGTGCTCATGAAACGCATGGAGCTGGAGGAAATAGACACGGCCTACCTGACGCTGCACTGTGGCCTGGGCAACTTCCGCAATACGGACGTGGAAGACTTGACCAAGCACAAGATGGAAAGCGAGCAAATGTTTGTGGAGACGGACTGCTGCCGCGCCGTGAACAAGGCACGGGACGAAGGCCGCCACATCTTGGCCGTAGGCACCACCGTGCAGCGCGCGCTGGAGGTCTGCGTCGGACCTGACGGCCACATCAAGGAATATGAGGGCTGGACAAACAAGTTTATCTTCCCGCCCTACGAGTTTAACGTGGCAGATACTATGGTGGCAAACTTCCACCTGCCTTACTCCACGATGCTGATGCTTACGGCAGCCTTCGGTGGCTACGAAAACACGATGCGGGCCTACGACCTCGCGCTGAAGAACGATTATAGCTTCGGACCCTTCGGCGACGCGCTGCTCATAGTGGACTAAAAAGGGTCACACTGACCTTTCGGCGGCGTCTGTGGCTACGATGCGCCCGTCCGGCTCAAGCTTAGCCCAACGGGGAAGGCTGTTATCCTTAGTTAATAACCAATAGCCTGCAAATGGAAACCTTCGAGGCAACGACACATATTATATATATAGGTATAGGTTCGAACCTTGGCGACCGCGCGGCCAACCTGCGGCGCGCCGTGGCGTTGCTGGGCGAGCGCGTCGGCGAGGTGGTGGCGCTCTCGAGCTTCTACGAGACCGAGGCGCAAGGCTTCCGGAGCGATCACCGCTTCCTCAATGCCGCTTGCGCCGTGCAGACGCACCACAGCGCCGAGGCGCTACTGCACAGTGCGGAGGAGATAGAGCGCGAGATGGGGCGGACGGAGAAAACCCACGACGGGCAATACGCCGACCGCGTGATAGACATCGACCTGCTCACCTCGCCTACGGAGGAAGACGCCCTCGGCGTCCACACCGCCCATTTGGTTTTGCCCCACCCCCGCATGGCGGAGCGTGACTTCGTGCTGCGCCCGCTTAGCGAGATAGCGCCCGACCTCGTCATCCCGTCGCGCGACGGTAAGCGGCGCGTCTTCGTTGACGAAGCCCTTGCCGAACTCCATGGCCCGCACATAGCGGAGCTCACCGACGTGTCATCCGGGGGCGGCGACGACGTGCTGCGGCACATCAACAACCTGCTGCCTCAGCTCTCTGCTTCAGCCAACCCCCTGACGGAGGCGCAGCTGCGCGAGCTGGTCGGAAACCCCTACACCCATATCTATTGCGCTTACGACGACGAGGGGACGCTCTGCGGCATGGTGACGCTCTGCCTCTGCGCTTCGCCAACGGGCGTCAAGTGCTGGGCGGAGGACGTCGTAGTCGACGACGCCTACCGAGGCAAGGGATACGGCCGCGCCTTGATGGAACGTATCAAAATCTACGCCCGCCACCTCGGCGCGAAGAGCCTGAACTTCACCTCGCAGCCCGGTCGCGTCGCCGCAAACGCCCTATACCGGAGCATAGGTTACGAGCTTAGGAAAACGAACGTCTATCGTTTCAGTTTTTAATATGGAAAAATCCCGCCCCAAGACGCTGTACATCAAGAACATGGTCTGCCGGCGCTGCGTCATGGTGGTGGAGCAAATCCTTACGCGCCACGGCCTGCCGCCCATCCGCGTCGAACTGGGCGAAGCCGACCTCCCCGCCGAGCCCACGCCGGAACAGCGTGCCGCTATCGAGGCCGACCTGCGTGCCGTGGGCTTTGAGACGGTCGACGACCGCCGCGCACGGCTCATCGAAGGCATACGCCACGCCGTCATAACCTATGCGCGCGCCGAGGAAGGCGCGCCCCGGCAGAACCTTTCCACCTATCTCGAAGAAAGCCTCCACCTCGACGCCCACTACCTAAGCGACCTCTTCAGCCGCGTCGAAGGGAAGACGGTGGAGCGCTTCTTCATAGAGCAACGCATCGAACGCATCAAGGAGCTCCTCGTTTACGACCACCTGCAGCTCGGCGAAATAGCCGCGCGGCTCGGCTATTCGTCCACCGCATATCTGAGCGCTCGGTTCAAACGTGAGACGGGCGTCACCGTCACAGCTTTTCTGCGCGCCAGAAAGCTTCATTAGCGTCTTTTTGCCGCACCCTGCCACGCAGCCGGTGCGGGGTGCGAAATCGCTGCTTTCGCTTGTCTTTTCTTACCCCTTACGCTACTTTTGGCCACGTCATGGAATTCCGAACTGTCGTCGACCTTCCGGGCTGTCCTTTCGAGCTTTCGCCCACCAGCCGCGTTCTGCTCCTTGGCTCCTGCTTTGCCGAGGGAGTAGGTCGCCGTATGGCCGACGCCATGCCGCCGGGATGCGTCGACGTCAACCCCTTCGGCGTGCTTTATAACCCCGAAAGCATCCGCCGCGCCCTGGACCTCCTGCTCAACGGCTCACTCTTCTTCCCTGACGAGTATCTTTTCCGGGGGCAGGACGGCCTCGTCCACAGCTGGATGCACAGCGGCGCCTTTTCCCGGCCGACACCCGAAGCCTGCGCCGCCGCCATCAAAGCACGCTACGAACCCGCTGCCCGACAGCTGCGCTGCGCCGACCTCATCGTCGTCACCTTTGGCACGTCGCATGCCTATCTGCACAAGCGTGAGGGCTACGTAGTGAGCAATTGCCACAAGGCGGCGGCTTCTACGTTCCAAGAGCAAAGCCTCACGTTGGAGGAAATAGTCGATCGTTGGGACGCGCTGCTCGACGAGTTGGCCTGCGAGGTGCCTACCGCCCGGGTGCTCTTCACCGTAAGCCCTTACCGCTACCTCAAGTACGGTCTTCACGGTAGCAACTTGGCCAAAGCCACCCTGCTGCTCGCCATTGACCGCCTATGCCTCGGCCATAAGAACGCGTGCTACTTCCCTGCCTACGAAATAATCGTCGACGAGCTGCGCGATTATCGCTTCTACGAGGCTGACATGTCCCATCCCTCGGCGCAAGCTACGGACTACGTCTGGGAGCGCTTTCGGCAATGGGCTTTCAGCGCCCGGTTGCAAGCCTTTGCCACGGAGCAGGAAGCCCTTCGTCGCGCCGAAGCGCACCGCACCTTGCACCCCGAAAGCCCCGAGAGCCGCGCTTTTCAGGATAAACTAAAAAAGAAGAAGGACGCCTTCCGCCGGAAATGGCACATCACTGCCTGACGCCCCTTCCGCCCGCACCAGCGAAATGGCATAATCCACATACCGTCATGCATTACTCACTTGAGAAAGTAACCGCCCTGATAGGCGCCCGCCTTTTCGGACCTATCACCGACGCACGTATCGACTGGCTGCTCACAGACAGCCGCTCCCTCGCCTTTCCCGAAACCACGCTTTTCTTTGCCCTGCGCACCAAGCGCAACGACGGCCACCGCTACATTGCCGACCTCTATCGCCGCGGCGTACGTAACTTCGTCGTCGGCGTCGTCCCCGAGAATTACAGCACAGCCTATCCCGAGGCGCATTTCCTCCTCGTCGTCTCGCCGCTGAAGGCGTTGCAGCGCCTCGCAGAGCGCCACCGCGAAGAGTTTCAACTGCCCGTCATCGGCGTGACCGGTTCCAACGGCAAGACTGTCGTTAAGGAGTGGCTTTACCAGCTCCTTTCCCCGCAAATGACCGTCACGCGTTCCCCTCGGTCCTATAACTCCCAGGTCGGCGTTCCCCTTTCCGTCTGTCTGCTCAACGCCCAGAGCCGCATAGGCATCTTCGAGGCCGGCATTAGCGAGCCGGGGGAGATGGCAGCCCTTAGAGCCATCATCCAGCCTACCATCGGCGTGATGACAAACATCGGCCAAGCGCATCAAGAAAACTTCTCCACGCTGGAAGAGAAGTGCCTCGAAAAGTTAAGCCTCTTCAAGGAGGCTGACGTCCTTGTTTACGACGGCGACGACGCCGTCATCTCTGCCTGCGTCCAGCACATGGGCTATGTGGGCACCCAGATAGCTTGGTCTCGCCACGACGCTTCGCGCCCTCTCTACATCGAGTCCACCACCAAGCAGGACGCCACCACGCGCATAGACTACGTATATCTTGGGAAAAAGGACACTATCACGATTCCCTTCGCCGATGCCGCCGGCGTGGAGAATTGTATCCATTGCCTCGCCGTGTGCCTCTACCTCCACCTGCGCCCTGAGTACATCGCCCAGCGTATGGAGCAGCTGGAGCCGGTTGCTATGCGTCTGGAGGTGAAGGAAGGCATCCGCGGCCTCACGCTCATCAACGACAGCTACAACTCTGACGTCAACTCTCTCGACATTGCCCTCGACTTTATGTGCCGCCGCCCCGGACAGGACGGCAAACGCAAGACGCTCATCCTCTCTGATATTGAGCAGAGCGGTCTCTCTGACGAGGAGCTCTACACCAAGGTCGCAGAGATGGTCGCCGCCCGCGGCGTGGATCGATTGGTTGGCGTCGGCCCTCACATCAGCGCGGCCCATTCCCTCTTTACGGTAGAGAAAGTCTTTTTCCCCAACACGCCGGCCCTGCTCCGCAGCTCCCTGCTGGCTTCCCTCAAGGATGAAATCGTGCTTCTCAAAGGCGCACGTACCTTCAATTTCGAGACCATCACCGACCGGCTCTCCCTAAAAGTGCACGAGACCACACTCGAAGTCAACTTGGAAGCCCTTACTAAAAACTTAGACTTCTACCGCTCCTTCCTCAAGCCCGGCACGAAGCTCACGTGCATGATAAAGGCCGAGGCTTACGGCGCCGGGAGCGTAGAGATAGCCAAGACACTCCAAGACCGCGGCGTGGACTACCTCGCCGTTGCCGTAGCCGACGAAGGTGCCGAGCTACGGGAGGCAGGCATCACCGCCAACATCATCATCATGAATCCGGAGATGACGAGCTTCAACGTCCTCTTCGAATATGATCTCGAACCGGAAGTTTACAGCTTCCGCCTGCTCGAAGCCCTCATCCACGCAGCTAAGAAGGAAGGCATCACAAACTTCCCCGTCCACATCAAGCTCGATACCGGGATGCACCGCCTCGGCTTCAATCCGCGCACGGAGATGCCGCAGCTCATCGACCGCCTGCTCCATCAGTCTGCACTTATCCCCCGTTCCGTCTTTTCTCACTTCGTCGGAGCCGACAGCGCCGAGTTCGACGACTTCAGCACCCAGCAGTTCCGCCTCTTCGACGAGGCCTCGCGCAGCTTGCAGCAGGCTTTTCCCCATAAGATACTTCGCCACATTTGCAACTCGGCCGGCATAGAGCGTTTCCCCGATCGCCATCTCGATATGTGCCGTCTCGGCCTCGGCCTCTACGGTTACGACCCCATCGACAACCGCGTGCTCCACAACGTCACGTCCCTAAAGACCACCATCCTGCAGTTGCGCGACGTTGCCGCCGACGAGACCGTGGGCTACAGCCGCCGCGGACAGCTCACCCGACCCAGCCGCATTGCCGCCATTCCCATAGGCTATGCTGACGGCCTCAACCGCCATCTGGGCAACGGCCGGTGCTACTGCCTCGTCAACGGGCAGAAAGCTCCCTACGTCGGGAATATCTGCATGGACGTGTGCATGGTTGACGTCACGGGCATACCCTGCCACGAGGGCGACCCTGTCGAAATCTTCGGCGACAACCTGCCCGCCACCGTACTCTCCGACGTCCTGGGCACCATTCCCTACGAAGTACTCACGGGCATATCCACCCGTGTGAAGCGCGTATATTTTCAGTAAGCTAAATTGAAATAAAATGCTACGCTGCCGTGTTGCGCGGCCTAGTAGCTATCGAATAGCAAGCTCCATGAACGTTACGCTGACCCTTGAAGGCCTACGCTTTCGCGCCTACCACGGCGTGGCGGAGCAGGAGCGCACCGTCGGTGCAGACTTTGTAGTCGACGTTACGCTCGACGTGCAGGATGCCACCGGCGCCGTGGAGGGTGACGACCTCGCCGCTACGGTGGACTATGCCGCCGCCGCGGCCGCAGTAAGCGCCGAGATGCGCGTGCCGAGCCGCTTGCTCGAGCATGTCGCGGGGCGCATTGCGCGGCGTCTGCTCGCTGACTTCCCGCAAGTGCGGCGCGCCACGGTGCACGTCGTGAAGTGCAACCCGCCTATGGGTCTTAGTTGCTACGGTGCCGGTGCCACCGTGACGCTCAGCCGCTGAAGCCCCGCGCCCGTATGAAGCGCTCGCGCCCCCAGCCGTCGCGCTGTATGCTGACGTCGCCGTAGCCCGCCCGGACAAACACCTTTGCCGTTTCGGCTCCCAGCGCCGCGTTGATTTCGCAGAAGACGGCTGCCGCGCGGCCGTAACGCGCCAAACGCGCCAGCGCTTTGAAGTAGCGCAACGCGTCGTCGTCCGGCACGAAGAGCGCCGCCTGGGGTTCGTAGCCCACCACGTGGCGCGCCATCTCCGCCCGCTCGCGCGCCATGACGTAGGGCGGGTTCGACACCACGAAGCCCCCTTCCAGCTCCCCTTTTCTCAGGAGCCGGGAGGGGGCTTTCGTCATGTCCCGCTGCGCGAAGTCCACTTTGGCGTCCAGCGCGGCGGCGTTTTTCCGCGCGACGTCCAGCGCCTCGCTGCTGATGTCCCACGCCCCGACGTGCGCCCGGGGCAACGCCAGCTTCAGGCTGATGGCTATGCAGCCCGAGCCTGTCCCTACGTCGAGCAGGGCAGGAACTGCCGCCTTTGTGCCGTCCGTTGTCGCGGCGACCTCTGCCAGCACGAGGCCGACCAGTTCCTCCGTCTCCGGCCGCGGGATGAGCGTCGCGGGCGTTACGGCAAAGAAATGCCCGCAAAAGCGCGCCAGTCCCACGACGTATTGCACCGGTTCGCCCGCGTGCAAGCGTGTGAGCATATCTTCCAGGCGTTCCGCCTCGTTTGGCGTGAAATCCCTAACTTTGTCGGCGTAAACCTCCGTGCGGCCAATGCCGAAGGCGTCCTCAAGCAGGAGGAAAGCCATGGCGCGCGCCTCTCCCTCGTCGTAGTCGCGGCGCAAGGCGGAGAGGATGTGTCGATACGTGCCGTTCATGGTGCAAAGATACGTTTTTGCCATGCCACAACAAGAAGAAGACGTCCGCTGGATGCGGCGCTGTTTGCAGCTGGCCCGCCAGGGCGTGCTGGGCGCTCCCCCCAACCCGATGGTAGGTGCCGTGCTGGTCTTTTGCGGCCGCATCATAGGCGAGGGCTACCACGTTCGCTGCGGCGAGGGTCATGCCGAAGTCAACTGTTTCGCCTCCGTAGCGCCTGCTGACGCCGCCTTGGTCTCCCGCAGCACGCTATACGTCAGCCTGGAGCCCTGTGCCCACTATGGTCGCACGCCGCCCTGTGCGCGCCTCATCGTGGAGAAGCGCGTGCCGCGCGTCGTTGTCGGGTGTGAAGACCCCTTTGCCAAGGTACATGGGCGCGGCATCCAAATCTTGCGCGACGCCGGCATTCAGGTCACCGTCGGCGTGCTGGAGCAGGAGTGCCGTGCGCTCAACCGCAAGTTCTTCACCTTTCACACCCTCCGCCGCCCCTATGTCTTGCTGAAGTGGGCGTGCAGCAGCGACGGCTTCCTCGATCGCCAGCGCCGTCCCGGCGACGGACAGCTGCCGCTTCGGATCTCCACGCCCCGCACGAGCATCCTCGCCCACCGCCTCCGCACGGAGTATGGCGCCATCTTGGTGGGGCATCGCACGCTCCGGCTCGACCGACCCCGCCTCACGTCGCGCGCTTGGTACGGCCCTGACCCGCAGCCCGTCGTCCTGGGACACGTCGGCGCCGACGAGCTGCCCGACGGGTGGCTCGCCTACGCCGACGTCGAAGAGGCGCTACGCGATCTCCACGAGCGCGGCGTGCAGAGCCTCCTTGTGGAGGGCGGTGCCCACACGTTGCAGGGCTTCATCGACCGGGGACTGTGGGACGAGGCGCGTGAGGAGCGAGGCGCGACGTCTCTGGGCGGCGGCATTCCCGCACCCTGTATCCCTGCGGGCGTTCCGCGCCGCACCACGATGCGCTTCGGCGTCCCCTTCTCCCATTGGGTGAACCCCGAACCCCACGCGCTGTGAGCCACCCCCTTTGACTTCACTTTATGAATAACGGCAACGAGCCCGCAAGCTCGTTGCCGCTTTTTTTTTGCCGCTTTGTCGCTACGATGCCGGCGGCGCTTCCATCTCTTTGTCCAAGTTGCCGCGCCAAAGGTACTTCCGCGTCTCGTGCACGATGATGCCGTTCAGGGCGAGCAGGGAGATGAGGTTCGGCACGGCCATCAAGGCGTTCATGCAGTCCGACAGGTTCCAGACGAGGTTCAGGTTGATAATGCTCCCCACGAAGACGGCAATGATGTAAACCACGCGGTAGGCGTACATCCAGCGCCGGCCGCTCAGGTACTCCATGGCGCGCTCGCCGTAGTAGCTCCAGCCTAAGATGGTGCTGAAGGCGAAGGTCAGCAGGCCGAAGGTGAGCAGCGGCTCGCCCACGTAGGGAATTTTGCTGAAGGCCGCCTTGGTCAGCGTGGCGCCGTTATCGTAGCTGATGTCGGGAAAAGCCAGTATGCTGCTCACTACGACGAGGCCGGTGAGGGCGCAGATGACTACGGTGTCCCAAAACGTGCCCGAGGCGGAGACGAGCGCCTGGCGGACGGGGTTACGCGTCTGTGCGGCGGCCGCCACTATGGGTGCAGAGCCCAGACCCGACTCATTGGAGAAGAGGCCGCGCGCTATGCCGTAGCGGGCTGCCATCATCACCGAGGCACCCACGAAGCCGCCGCCTGCCGCTTCGGGGCGGAACGCCGCGTGGCAGATGAGTTTCACGGCGGGCCATACGTAGGCACCATTGACACAGAGGATGTAGATGCAGCCGCAGACGTAGAGCAGCGCCATGAAGGGCACCAGCAGGGTGCACACCCGCGCGATGCTCCGCACGCCGCCCAGCAGGACGGCGCCCGCCAAGGCGCAGACCACGGCGCCCGTCAAGATGGGCGGGATGCCGTAAGCGTCGTGCGCCAGGGTGCTGATGGCGTTGGCTTGCACCGTGTTGCCTATGCCGAAGGCCGCAATGGCGGTGAAGACGGCGAACAGCACGGCCAGCCACTTCCAGCCCAAGCCGCGCTCCAAGGCGTACATCGGTCCGCCCAGCATACGCCCGCCGGCCGTCCGCACGCGGTATTTGATGGCTAAAAGACCCTCGCTGTACTTCGTGGCGATGCCTAAGACGCCCGTGAGCCAGCACCACAGCACGGCGCCGGGACCTCCCAGCGCAATGGCCGTCGCTACGCCGATGATGTTGCCCGTTCCGATGGTCGCGGCGAGCGCTGTGGCCAAGGCGCCGAATTGCGACACGTCGCCTGAAGAACCCGCGTCACGCTTCACGGACAGCCGCACGGCAAGGAAAATCTTGCGTTGCGGAAAACGAAGACGCAACGTCAGGAACAGATGCGTTCCCAGTAGCAATATAATCATCGGCCAGCCCCACAGCCAGCCGCTGAGCGTCTCGAAGAAGGTATTTATGGTTTCCATGGACAGCTGTCGCGCACATAGGCGCTTACGAAGCGCAAAATTAAGCATTTCGCTTGGCAGTGCCAAGTTGCAGCGTGCAAAGCGTCAGTTGCACACCGCTTTTCCTGTCACTTTGCCGTCTCCGGCCTGCGCTCACTTACGCTATGCGCCGTGCGCCGCCCGCGCTGCCCCCTTGGAAGCGCCGCGCGCTGCGCAGTTCGCCGCAAATGCCCTATCTTTGCCTCACTATGGCAAACGACGATACACTGAGATACGCCGGCCTCCTAAGCGGCGGCGTGGATAGTGCCGTGGCGCTCCACCTGCTCTGCGAGCAAGGCATCCGCCCTGACCTTTTCTACATCAAGATAGGGCCGGGGGCGGCCGGCGAGTGGGACTGCCACGCCGAGGAGGACTGGGAAATGGCTTCCGCCGTTGCACGTAGATACGGCTGCCGCCTTGAGCTGCTCGACATGCAGCGCGACTACGACGAGCGCGTCGTGGCCTACATCGTGGAACGTCTGCGCCGCGGCCTGACGCCTAACTCCGACGTGATGTGCAACCGGCTGGTGAAATTCGGCGCCTTCGAGGAGCGCGCCGGCCACGCTTACGACCGCGTCTTCACGGGTCACTATGCCGGCACGGAGCACGACGACGAGGGCCGCACGTGGCTCACCACGAACCCCGACGCCGTGAAGGATCAGACCGACTTTCTCGCACAACTGCCCGGCGCGGCGCTGCAGAAGGCCGTCTTCCCCCTGGCGCACCTCACCAAGGCCGAGGTGCGGGACATTGCCGCCCGTCAGCACCTCGCCCCGGCGCGGCGACGCGACAGCCAGGGCATCTGCTTCCTCGGGAAGGTCAGCTTCGCCGAGCTGGCGCGCAAATACCTCGGCGAGAAGGAGGGGCTCTGCGTGGAGCGCGAGACCGGGAACATCATAGGCCGCCACCGAGGCTACTGGTTCTACACGATAGGTCAGCGCAAAGGCTTGGGCTTCGGCGGCGGCCCCTGGTTCGTCGTGGGCAAGGACATACGCCGAAACATCCTTTACATCTCTCGTGGCTACCGGCCCCAAGCGGCCTACGGCACGGAACTTCGCCTCGCGGAGCCCAATTTCCTTACGCTCAATCCGTTCGCGGCTGACGGCACGTATCCCCTAACGTTCAAGATACGCCACACGCCGGAGTTCACGCCCGGGCGGCTCAACGTCAAGGGCGACCGTTACGTCCTCGTCTCCGCCGTGCCGCTACAGGGCATCGCCCCGGGGCAGTACGCCACGCTCTACGACGAGGCTCACCACCGTTGCTACGGCAGCGCCGAGATTCTGCCGTAACACAAAGCGCTACTGCCCACTCTTACACGGCTTCTGTCGCTCCGCACATCCCATCTGCTTTTTGTACAGCCACGGTTAGACAATTGTACAGCCACGGTTAGACAATTGTAAACCCACGGTTAGACAATTGTAAACCCGCGGTTAGACAATTGTAAACCCGCGGTTAGACAATTGTAAATCCACGGTTAGACAAAAAGTAGTCGGCACTTGTAAATGTCCGGGTCGGCTTTAGGGACGAGTAGAACGCCCCTATTTCCCGATGAAACCGCGAATTTTGCACCCCCTCCGCCCTTGCGGGCTTGCTCGGCGCCACCCTGCCGCGCCGGGTGCGTTCCAGGGCAAGAAAAGCGGGGAAACGGACAGCGGCGCGTCCCGATAAACCGGGAGCGCGTTTGGCGTTTCCACCTCTTTCCCATACCTTTGCCCGACTATCAGCGAGGCTTATGAGCTTAACTAAGATATTACGTCCCCTGTTTCTGCACCGTCTCAAGGCTTTGGAGCGCTATGCGACGAATGCCGAGGAGGTGCAGATGGGCGTGCTACGGCAGCTCCTTCGCACGGCGGAGCAGACGGAGTACGGGCGGGCACACGCCTTTGGCAACATACGCACCTACGACGACTTCCGCCGCCTGGTGCCCCTCACCACCTACGACGACCTCAAGGAAGCCATTGACCGGATGCGCCACGGCGCACGTAGCGTGCTATGGCCCGGCGAGGTCAAATGGTACGCCAAGTCAAGCGGTACGACGAACGACCGCAGCAAGTTTATACCCGTTTCGCCCCGGGGATTACGCGATACGCACTATCGCGGAGGCTTCGACGCCCTGGCGCTATACCTGAAGAACAACCCCCGCAGCCGCGTCCTGGACGGCCGCGCCCTCATCTTAGGCGGCAGCCACCAGCCCAACTACAACGTGGCGGGTTCTTTGGTCGGCGACTTGAGCGCCGTGCTTATAGAGAACCTTAACCCGCTGGCCGGTCTGCTCCGCGTGCCGTCGAAGCGCACGGCGCTGCTCGCCGACTTCGAGGAGAAGCGCGACCGCATAGCCCGCGAGACAATGAATAAGGACGTGACGAACCTTAGCGGCGTGCCCTCGTGGATGCTCAGCGTGCTGCGGCGCGTCTTGGAAGTAAGCGGGAAAGCGAACCTCGCGGAGGTATGGCCGCACCTGGAGGTCTTCTTCCACGGCGGCATTGCCTTCACGCCTTATAGGGAGCTCTACCGGGAGCTTATCCCCAACCCCGACATGCACTACATGGAGACGTACAACGCCTCCGAGGGTTTCTTCGGCTTGCAGGACGCCCCTGCCGACCCGGCCATGCTACTCATGCTGGACTACGGCGTGTTCTACGAGTTTGTACCCCTGTCGCAGGGCGGGACGGAAAGCCCCGAGGCCGTGCCCGTCTGGGGCGTGGAGCCGGGCAAGAACTACGCCCTCGTCATCAGCACGAGCTGCGGCCTCTGGCGCTACGAGATAGGCGACACGGTGCGCTTCACGCAGCGCAACCCCTACAAGTTCGTCATCAGCGGCCGCACGAAGAGCTTCATTAATGCCTTTGGCGAGGAGCTCATCGTGGACAACGCCGAGCGCGGCTTAGCCGAAGCCTGCCGCAAGACGGGTGCCGTAGTGAGCGAATACACCGCAGCTCCCGTCTTCATGGATCAAGCGGGGCGCTGCCGCCACCAGTGGGTCATTGAGTTTGCCACGCCGCCCGACAACTTGGAGGCCTTTGCCGCCGCCTTGGACGAGGCGCTGCGCAGCTTGAACTCCGACTACGACGCCAAGCGCCAAAAAGACATCACGTTGCAGGCGCCACAGGTCATCGTGGCACGGCCGGGTCTCTTCGCCGACTGGCTGCGCGCCAACGGTAAGCTGGGCGGGCAGCACAAGGTGCCGCGCTTGGCCAACGACCGACGTATCATAGAACAGGTGCTCGCGCTGAACGCATAACCACTACCTACAAACCGACGCACGCTGCGCCCAACGTCATACTCCGCACCCCATGCTCCGACGCCCCTACATACTGCTGCTCATCTGCTGCGCGCTGCTTGGCGCCTGCGCCAACCCCGGCTCCGGCCCCGACGGAGGCCCCTATGACGAGACGCCGCCACGCGTTCTCGCCATGACGCCACGCCGCGGACAGACGGGAGTGGAGCGCACACGCCGCGTGACGCTCCTCTTCGACGAAGCTGTCAAGCTGGACAACGCCGCAGAGAAGGTCGTCGTCTCACCTCCGCAGGCGGAGACGCCGGACATCCAAGCCAACGGCCGACGCATCACCGTGGAACTGCAAGACACGCTGCGCCCGGGCACGACCTACACCATAGACTTCGGCGATGCCATCCAGGACGCCACGGAAGGCAACCCCTTCGGCGACTTTACCTACTACTTCTCCACCGGTGAGACGGTGGACACCATGGAAGTGGCGGGCTACGTCTTACTGGCTCAAAACCTGGAGCCGCAGAAGGGCTACCTCGTAGGCCTTTATAGCGGGACAGCGGACAGCCTCTTCCGCACAAAGCCCCTGGAGCGCGTGGCATGTACCGACAGCCGCGGCAGGTTTTCCATTAAGGGCGTGCGAGACGGCACCTATCGCATCTTTGCCCTAAAGGACATGGACGGAGACTTTAAGTGGTCGCCCGGAGAGGCGCTGGCCTTCACGCCGCAGACCGTCACGACGTCCTGCTTCCCCGACGTACGCTTCGACACGGCGTGGGTAGACACCCTCCGCTGGGACTCTATCTCCGTCATTCCCTATACGCATTACAAACCGGACGACGTAGTGCTGCTGGCCTTCGCCGAACAGAGCCGCACGCGCGACCTGCTGAAGGCTGTGCGCGACGTGCCGAACCACTTCACGACTTATTTCACGGCGCCCTCCGGCGTAGCGCCCACCATCCGGGGCGCAGGCTTCGACGCGACGGACGCCTTCCTCGTGGATGCCAACGCGACGAACGACACCATTACTTACTGGATTCGCCGCCCCGAGCTGGCGGCCAACGACTCCCTGACCCTTTATTACACCTACGAGGCAACGAACGACAGCACTGCCATGCCCTATCTCAAGACGGACACGCTGGAGTTGCGCCCCAAGGTTACGAACGCCTACCTGCGCAAGCAGGCGGCGCAAGACAGCGCGCGCTGGGTCAAACAGCTGAACCGTCGACACAAGCATGGCGACTATTCGCAGGAAACGCCGCCGCAGGAGCCGCTGAAGCTCAAGGAGCGCTTCCCCGCTACGCTCGCACCGACGGACAACCCCACGGTGACGCTGGAGGAGCCCATCGTGGCGCTGGACACCTCGGCCGTGCACCTCTACCTCAGGGAGGACTCGCTCCTCACGCCCGCCCCCTTCGAGTTGCGGCCCGCAGGTCTCATGGGCTTCAGCCTATTTGCCGAGTGGCGGCCGGGACAAAAATACAGGGTAGATATTGACTCGCTGGCCATAACCGGCTTCTCCGGAAAGCGCAGCGGGAAGGTGAGCCGCTCCTTCTCCGTGGCGTCGGCCGAGACCGTGGGTTCTCTGTTCCTCACGTTGGCGGGGGCGGACACTACGGCCGTCGTGCAGTTGCTCCTCTCCGACACGCGCGTGGCCGGCCAAGCGCGGGTCAGCGACGGCAGGGCGGACTTCTACTACCTGAAGCCGGGAGACTATTACCTGCGCCTCTTCTACGACGAGAACGGCAACGGACGCTGGGACACGGGCGACTTCCGTGCCGCCAGGCAGCCGGAGCGCGTGGTCTATTACCCGGAGAAAATCAGCGTCCGGGCAAACTGGGACACGGAGCTGGCCTGGGACACGCACGCCGTGCCCACGCTGCGCCAGAAGCCAGCAGCCCTGACGAAGGCCAAGGCCGCCACGAAGAAACAGACCGCACACGCCAAGAACGTGGAGCGGATGAGAAAGAAAAAGGACTGAACACCCCACTACTGAAACCCTACGACTATGAGATACCTGCGCTATGCGCTGAAACGTCTGCCCGCGCTCGTCGTGCTCCTCGCCGCCATACTTTGGAGCCAAGGCGCTGCGGCGCAATGCTCCTCGCCCAACACGGCTTTCAAGAGCGGAGAGACGTTGCAGTTTGACCTTTATTTCAACTGGAAGTTCGTTTGGATAAAGGTAGGGTCGGCCACGTGGAACGTGACGCAGAGCAGCTTCAACGGCAAGCCGGCCTACCGCGCCACGCTCGTCACGCGCGGCTCGAAAAAGGCCGATAAATACTTCGTCATGCGCGACCGCCTGACTTCCTACGTGGGCATGAACCTCGTCCCCCTCTACTACGAGAAGGATGCCTACGAGGGAAAGGACCACCGCCTGGAGAAGGTGTGGTACAGCTACCCGCAGGGGCAGTGCGCCCTAAGGATGTTCTACAAGAAGAACGACAACCCCGACCGCCGGAACAAGTACCAGTCGAAATACTGCGCCTTCGACATGATTTCCATGATGCTGCGGGCGCGCAGCTTCGATGCCTCGAAGTATAAGCCCGGCCACCGCATGCCTTTCCTTATGGCAGAGGGCAAGCACGTAGAGTGGCGGACGCTGATCTACCGCGGAAAGAAGAATTTCAAGATGGAAGGACGCAGCACGACGTATCGCTGCCTCGTCTTCTCCTACATGGAAAAGGAGAAGGGTAAGGAGAAGGAGATTGTGAAGTTCTACGTGACGGACGACGCCAACCACCTGCCTGTCCGCCTGGACATGAACCTGAACTTCGGCACGGCCAAGGCTTACCTGAGCGGCTATACGGGGGTGCGCAACCCGCAGACAGCGCTCCTGAAGCCCTGAAGCGCCGGACGGACAACCCCTATCGGGCGGCGGAAAGCAACGGGCGGCGGCGTCAGCTCAAATAGGACGCCGGGCAGAACGTCAGCGAAACGACACGTCCGCTGACGTTCTGCGTTTGTACGGCTTAACGTCTTAACACATTGCTTTCGGCTTTTCTTAGAAGGGAGGCACACCCGGGTAATAACGCTTTAAAATTGAACATGTTGGGCTTATCGCGTGATACGTCCGACTTGCCGGTTGACACGTCCGAGCTATCAGCTGACAGGTCGGACGTATCAGCTGACAAGTCCGAGCTATGAATTCATACGTCCGACCTGCCGGCGGACGGCTCCGGCTTATCCCTTTTCTTCAAGGCGTTCCGCGCCGATAGACGGGAGTTCCGGCGCCTTTGTAGGCAAAAAAATCCCCCACGTGCCGGGCGGCAAATGGGGGTAGGGCAGAAGGTTGGCGGCGCACCTCAAGGGGCATCCGGCACGGCTACGCCGAGCTCCTGCAGGGCGCGTCGCACGAGCGGGTTGCGGCGGTTGACGAATTCGTAGTACTCGTTGCGGTCCCACAGGTCGTAGAGGATGAGGCTTTTCAGCGTGAAGCGAAGCTCCGGGAGCGTGCGCTGCAGCTCGGCCTCGTCCGCAGGCTCCAGCTTCTTGCTCTTGGCGACGGAGAGGATGCTGTCCGTCAGCGCGGCGGGCACTTCGTAGTTTGCTATAAAGTCATCAGCTTGCTTGTACTTCTTACGTAGCGCGTGGCGATGGGTGTCTGAGTATTTGAGGGCGGCTTCGTTGATCAGGTTGTTGCGGCGCAAGGCGAGGTAGAACTTGGAGTAGGTCGTCGTGTCCAGAGGTACGAAAATGTCGGGCATGATGCCGCCGCCGCCATATACGACGCGGTGCTCGCGCAGGGTGTAGTAGGCCGTGGCGGAGTCGAGGTGTATGCTGTCCGTTGAGAGCAGCTCGCCGTGTTTGTAGCGTTGCTCGAGGTCATCGTCGTACTCCTCTTTCTTCCCTTTGACGTAGGGCTTCTGAATGCAGCGCCCCGAGGGGGTAAAGTAGTGCGCCGTCGTGAGGCGTATCATGGAGCCGCCGGGCAGGGGGATGGGTCGTTGCACGAGTCCCTTGCCGAAGGTGCGGCGTCCGATGAGCGTGCCGCGGTCGTGGTCCTGCACGGCTCCGGAGACGATCTCGGCGGCTGAAGCCGTATATTCGTCGACGAGGACGATGAGGCGTCCCTGCGTGAAGAGCCCGCCGCCGGTAGCGTCCATGACCTGCCGCTCGGCGTTTCGCCCTTCGGTATAGACAATGAGGTCGCCGCGCTGCAGGAATTCGTTGGCCACTTCTTGAGCTGCGCCGAGGTAGCCGCCACCGTTGAGGCTGAGGTCCAGGATGAGGCTCTGCGCGCCTTTCTTCAGGAGTTCCCGCAGGGCGTCGCGCAGCTCTTGCGCCGACGTGGCACCGAAGCTGCCGAGGCGTAGGTAGCCCACGCCGGGGGCTATGATGTAGCTGGCGTCAAGCGTGTTGACGGGAATTTTATCGCGCGTCACGGTGAAGTACAGCACGTCGCTGACGCCGCGCCGCACGACGCCCAGGCGGGGCTTCGTGCCTTTGGGGCCGCGCAGCTTCTTCATGATGCTGTCTCGGCTCATCTTGACGCCGGCTATGGGCTGGCCGTCGACGCTCACGATGCGGTCGCCGGCCAGGATGCCGGCTTTCTCGCTCGGTCCCTTGCTGACGGTCTGGATGACGACGAGCGTGTCCTCCAATACGTTAAACTGGACGCCTATCCCCTCGAAGTTGCCTTGCAGCGGCTCGGTGAGTTTCTTCGTCGTCTCGGCGTCGCTGTAGGAGGAGTGGGGGTCAAGCTTGTCCAGCATGCCCCGGATGGCGTCTTCCGTAAGCTTCTGCTGATCAACGCTGTCCACGTAGAGGCTGGCCACGGCTACCTGCGCCATTTGCAGCTTGCGGAGCTGCGCCATGTCTATGTCGACGCCGCCCCGCTGCGCCATGCCGGGCGCCGCGAGGAGGAGCGTCAGCGCCAAGGTGAGGATTTTTTTCATTAGCTATATCTTGTTTATATATAGGCACATCCGGATTATAAATAGGTGCGCCCGAGTCTTGGATAAGTTGAGCTTGGCCGCCGGTTTGTGCGGGCTGGCTCGTTCAGAAGGTGTCCTGCGCCCCGGGCCGGGGGAGGAACTCGGAGACGTCTTTGCCGTAGGCGATGAGCTCCCGCACCACGCTGGAGCTGATGTAGGCGTAGCGCTCCTCGCAGAAGAGCATGACGGTCTCCACGTCGCCCATGCGGCGGTTCATGGCGGCCACGTCGCGCTCGTACTCGAAGTCGTGGACGCTTCGCAGGCCGCGCAGGATGAACTGTGCACCGGCGCGCCGCGCCAGGTCGATAGTCAGGTCGTCGTAGCTATCAACCGTGATGCGGGGCTCGCCGACGTAGAGGCGGCGGATGGCCTCCACGCGTTGCTGCGGCGTATAGAGCGGCCGCTTGTTGCCGTTCACGCCGACGCCGATGAGTATGTGGTCAAACATGGGCAGGGCGCGCGCTACGATGCTGGCGTGCCCCACGGTGAAGGGGTCGAAGGACCCGGGGAAGATGGCTTTCTTCATGGGGGTGGCTCTTGGCTGCTGAGGCGGGGAAGTCAGGCGGGCTGCGCCGCGTCGGTGTCGGGCTCGGCCGGGTCTTCCTCAACGACGAGGTTCTCTATGATGAAATTTTGCCGCTCCTGGGTGTTCTTGCCCATGTAGTAGCTGAGCAGCTCCGCTACCTTGTCGCTCTTGTGCAGGGTGACTTGCTCGAGGCGTATCTCGGGGCCGATGAAGTGGCGGAACTCGTCAGGCGAAATTTCGCCCAAGCCCTTGAAGCGCGTAATCTCCGGGTTGGGCTGCAGGCGCCGGATGGCACGCTGCTTCTCTTCTTCGCTGTAGCAATAGACGGTCTCAAACTCGGAGCGGTCGGACGTGCGGGCGCGTCGCAGCACGGCAGCGCCGGCCTCCTCGCCGTTGCCGCCGGGCAGGGCGCTTCCGGCGCCGCGCACCTTCTTCTTCTTGTTGCGCACGCGGAAGAGGGGCGTTTGCAGGATATAGACGTGTCCTTTTTTGATAAGGTCTGGGAAGAATTGCAGGAAGAAGGTGATCATCAGGAGGCGGATGTGCATGCCGTCCACGTCGGCGTCGGTGGCTACGATGACTTTGTTGTAGCGCAGACCGTCGAGGCCGTCCTCTATGTTGAGAGCAGCTTGCAGCAGGTTGAACTCCTCGTTCTCGTAAACGACCTTTTTCGTCAGCCCGTAACTGTTGAGCGGCTTTCCGCGCAGGGAAAAGACGGCTTGCGTGTTGACGTCGCGGCTTTTGGTAATGGAGCCGCTGGCGCTGTCGCCTTCGGTGATGAATATGGCGCTTTCGTAGCGCGGGTCGGGGGCTTCGTCGCCGTCTGCGGCCTTGCGGCGCGGCGCCGGGTCGTTCAGGTGGATGCGGCAGTCGCGGAGCTTGCGATTGTGGAGGTTAGCTTTCTTTGCACGCTCCCGAGCCAGCTTCGTGACGCCGGCAATTGCCTTTCGCTCCCGCTCACTATCTTGTATCTTGCCCAGGATTATCTCTGCAACGTCGGGATGTTTGTGCAGATAGTTGTCCACCTGCTCTTTTACAAAGTCGCCTACGAACTTGTTGACGCTGACACCTGACAGGGGGAATGGGAGGCCGTTCTTGTCTTTGTCCGGCGCCATTTGCAGGGAGCCGAGCTTTATTTTCGTTTGGCTTTCGAAGAGGGGCTCAATGACGCGCAGCGCGATGGCACCTACGAGGCCGTTGCGCACGTCTTGGACGTCGAAGTTCTTGCCAAAGTGTTCCTTCACGGTGCGTGCGAAGTGCTCTTTGAAGGCGCTTTGGTGCGTGCCGCCTTGTGTGGTGTGCTGGCCGTTGACGAAGGAGTAGTATTCCTCGCCGTACTGATCTGTGTGGGTGAAGGCGATGTCGATGTTTTCGCCCCGCAGGTGTACGATGGGGTATAGGGGCGAGCCGGTCATGTTGTCGTTGAGCAAGTCTTCCAGTCCGTTGCGCGAGATGATACGTCGGCCGTTCAGGAAAATAGCCAGCCCCGTGTTCAGGTACGTGTAGTTCCTAAGCATGTTGTCCACGTACTCATCCTGAAATTGGAAGCCTGTGAAGAGTGACGGGTCGGGTTCGAAGTAGATGTACGTCCCGTTTTCTTCCCGGGTATCTCCCTCCTGCTCGTCGACGAGTTTACCTTGGTGGAAGGTGGCTTCGTGGTATCGTCCGTCGCGGTAGGCTCGTGCCCGGAAGGTTTGGCTCAGTGCGTTGACGGCTTTCAGTCCGACGCCGTTGAGTCCGACGGAGGCGGTGAAGACTGCCGTGTCGTACTTCGCTCCCGTGTTCAGCTGCGAGACGGCGGCGACGAGCGAGCCTAAGGGTATGCCGCGCCCGTAGTCGCGTACGGAGGCGCTCTTGTCGTTCCGCACCTCCACTTCGATACGTCGGCCGAAGCCTTCGTTAAACTCGTCTATGGAGTTGTCTATGGTTTCTTTAAGGAGCACGTAGATGCCGTCTTCGGCGTGCGAGCCGTCCCCCAGGCGCCCGATGTACATACCCGGCCGTGTGCGGATGTGCTCTGTGTCGTCCAGGTGGCGTATCTTGCTTTCGTCGTATTCCTCGCGCCGGTGCAGGGTGGGGGCTTGTGCTTCGCGGGGTGGGGTGGAGTTGTCCTTTTCGGTCATGTCTTAGGGTTTATGTCGGCTCTTCGGCGTCAGAGGGGGGCGGTGTAGCAGCGCCGACGCTTGTGCTGCACGTTTTCGAAGTACTGCCACTGGCTTTGCACCTTTTCGTTGACTTCCAGCTCGGGGTTGCTTTCGGCATAGACGAAGCCCATCTCCCGATAGACGGGTATCAGGTCGGTGAAGAGCAGGGCGTTGACGCCCTTACCTTGGTAGTCGGGGCGCACGGCCATGAGCAGCAGGTCCAGCATCTTGTCGTGCTTGATTTTTAGCGCCCGCAGGAGGTGCACCCAGCCCCAGGGGAAGAGCTTGCCTTTGGCCTTCTGCAGCGCGTGGCTTAGGGAGCCCATCGATATGCCGACGGCTATAATCTCCCCCGCCTCGTCCTCTACGATAGATACCATGCGCAGGTCCAGGAGCGGGATGTACGTCTTCACGTAGCCGTCTATCTGGCGCTCCGTCATACGGCTGTAGCCGAACAGGGGCGCGAAGGCGTCGTTTATCAGGCGGAAGATGCGGTGCGCCAGCTCATTTTCGTAAGCCTCCCTCCGATGTTTGATTTTGTGGATATGCAGGTGGTATTTCTCCTGTACGATGCGGCTGATGCGGGCATACTTCTCCGGAATGACGTCGGGGACGTAGATTTTCCTTTCCACCCAGTCGGCGGCTTTCGTCAGCCCTAAGCGCTCCATGTGGCGCGGGTAGTAGGGGTAGTTGTATATCGTGGCGATGGTCGAGAGTTCCTCGTAGCCTTCTATGAGCATGCCCTCGGCGTCCATGTCAGTGAAGCCCAGCGGCCCCTCCAGGACGTCCATGCCCTTCGCCCGTCCCCAGGCCTTCACCGTCTCGATGAGCGCGCGGCTCACCTCCTCGTCGTCGATGAAGTCTATCCACCCGAAGCGCACGGCGCGTTTCTTCCACGTCTCGTTGGCGCGGTGGTTGATGATGGCCGCGACGCGACCCACTATTCGCCCCTTGCGGTAGGCCAGGAAATACTCCGCCTCGCAGAACTCGAAGGCCGGGTTCTTCCGGGGCGAGAAGGTGTTCTTCATGTCCTCGTAGAGGTCCGGCACGGAGTACTTATTGTCTTTGTAAAGCTCGTAGTTGAAGCGGATGAAGCGGTGCAGGTCGCGCCGCGTCTCCACTTTTTTTATTTCCACGGACATCAGTAGCTGGTATTTGGTTTTTTTTGCTGAAGTTTCAGGTGTTTGAGGGTCGTTGAGCACGTCTTCCACCTGCGTCGGCCAGTCGTGCGCGTTGTGGGGTCGGAAGGTGCGGATGCCCAGTGCGGCGGCCGCCCTGACGTTGCGCTCGCTGTCGTCAATGAAGAGCAGCTCCTGCGGTGCCACGCCCTCGCGCTGCAGCACGAGTCGGTAGATGGCCGCGTCGGGCTTCATCAGCCGCAGCTCGTAGCTTAGGTAGAGCGCGTCGAAGTAGTAGGCTGCGCCGTGGCGCCCGCCGTCGAAAGCCGCCGAGCGCACCCACTCCATCATGTAGGGGTTCGTGTTGGAGAGCAGTACGACGCGGTAGCCGCGCCGCCGCAACTCCTCCACCTTTCGTAGGTTCGCCTGCGGCACGCCGACGCGGTAGCCCGTCCAGCCGTAGGCGCACTCGGCGTGCGTCAGCTCCCGACCCACCACGGCGCTTAGGCGGCGGCGAAACTCCTCCGTCCCCATGGCGCCCGCTTCCAGCGCGCCGAAGAAGCCCTTCTGCGTGTAGGGGTCTAAGTAGGCCGCGGCGTCCGCTACGCCTATCTCCTCGAAGTGGCGCACCGCTTGCTGCGGGTCTATCTCCATGACGACGCCGCCCAGGTCGAACGCAATAGTCTTTATCATAGGGCTGTCGGTCAGCGGGTGTCGGCTCATGCTGTGCGGTGAGCCTCTCCCCCGGTTTCGGGCAAAGATAACCATTTCCGCCCGAACGCCGCGTTCCGGGTGGCGGGAAACGCCGCGCGGCAGGTGGTGCGTGCGTCGCTCTGGGCGGCACGTGCCGAAAGGGACGCTTTCAGCGTCCGCTCGCAGGTCGTGCTGTGCCGAGGGTAAACCGTCGTCGCTTCGCTCCGTCGGTTTACCCTCGGTTAACGAGTCGCTTCGCTCCGTGTCGCCTTCAGCGACAGGCGCGGCAGGCGTGTGGCTATGATATGGATAGTGGAATGAAAAGGGGTCGCTGAAGGCGGCATATGCGACGGGTGGGCGACTACATGCCTGCCCGTTTGCCTGTCTTCAGCGAGAATGCAGAACGCAGCGCCCCACGGCGGCTGTAAAACGCCGCCCTGAAGGGGCGGGGTAACATAGCCCGGGGTTTCAACCCCGGGTAAGGCCGACACCCCCTACAACCGGCGCCCTGTAAGGGCGCTGCAAACAGGCCGACCCGTTGTTTGTAGCGCCCCTTCAGGGCGCCAATTGTAATAACCACGACCAAGCCCCGGGGTTAAAACCCCGGGCTGTGTTGCTGCGCCCTTTCAGGGCGCTCGCCCATTGTGAAGCAAGATGTGGGAAAGCCGTCTCGCCTGAAACTATGAAACGTAGCGGAGCAAGATGATGCCACTACGCCTCCGTCCGTTGCTACCTCCCGCCTAATCGTTCGTACGTCGGACGTGATTTTTGTACAGCCGTGGCTGTAAAAATTTACACCCGTGGCTGTAAAAATTTACACCCGCGGCTGTAAAAAATTACACCCGTGGCTGTACAAAAACTAAGTGCCGACTGCGCGCGGCTTCGTCCCGACTGCGCGTGCTTAGCGCCTATGCGGGGAGAAACAAACGGCGTTTCGCTTCCCGTTTCGGGCGGCGCGCCTTACTTTTGTAGCGCAGATGTGCCCACAAGGGCGCCGCCCATACACGCATGTACATCGCCATAGCCGGAAACATAGGCAGCGGGAAGACTACCCTGACGCGGCTGCTCGCCGAGCACTACGGCTGGGAGGCGCGCTACGAGACGCTCAGCACGAACCCCTACATAGCCGATTACTACCGCGACCTGCACCGCTGGTCGTTCAACATGGAGGTGTTCTACCTCAAGGAGCGCTTTCGCACGCTCTTGGAGCTGAGCCGTACGGAGGGCACCTTCGTGCAGGATCGCACCCTCTTCGAGGGCGCCTACGTCTTCACGGCCAACAACTACGCCATGGGCAACCTTACGGAGCGCGACTATCGCACGTACATGGCCCTGCTCGACTGCATCATCGGCGCGGCGCCCCTGCCCGACCTGATGATTTACCTGCGCGCCTCCGTGCCCCACCTCGTGGAGAACATACAGCGGCGCGGGCGCGACTACGAACAGGGCCTCTCCCTGGAATACCTGCAAAACCTGAACGAGCGCTACGAGGAGTTTGCCCTGCGCCGCTACCCCGGACGCCTGCTCACGCTCGACGTGGACGGCCTCGACTTCCTGAACCGACCCGCCGACTTCGCCGCCGTCGTGGAACGCATCGACGGCGAGTTCTTCGGCCTCTTTGCCGGAGGCGCCGCGCCACAGAAGCCCGACACTAACACCCCAGAACCATGCACATAGCCATTGCCGGGAACATAGGCAGCGGAAAGACCACGCTGACCAAGATGCTCGCCGCTCACTACGGCTGGGAGCCCCGCTTCGAACCCGTAGAGCACAACCCCTACCTCGCAGATTTCTACGCCGACATGCCCCGATGGGCTTTCAACCTGCAGATCTACTTCCTCTCGAAGCGCTTCCGCGAGGTGGTAGAAATCAGCCGCGCCCGAAACGTCGTCGTGCAAGACCGGACCATCTTCGAGGACGCACGTATCTTTGCGCCCAACCTGCACGACATGGGGCTGATGAGCGACCGCGACTTCCAAAACTATACGGAGCTCTTCGACCTCATGCTTAGCCTCGTGCGCCTGCCCGACCTCATGATCTACATCCGCTCCTCCGTGCCGAACCTCGTAGCGCAAATCCAAAAGCGCGGGCGCGACTACGAGAAGACGATACGCATAGACTACCTGACGAACCTCAACCGGCGCTACGAGGACTGGATAGCCGGCTACCCCGGACGCCTCATCATCGTGGAGGGCGACCGGACGAAGTTCGAGGCCGACGCCGCCGGCTTCAGCCACGTCACGGACACCATAGACGCCGAACTCTACGGCCTCTTCCCCCTCAACGAGCAAGCCTAAGGCGCAGCGGTCGCAACGCGTCGCACCCGCCGCGAGCGGGAGGGGCACAAAAAAAGCGCATGCCCCGGCGGCACGCGCATACTATATAAATAAGGTGTACTCCCTCCGGGAATCGAACCCGGATCTAATCTTTAGGAGAGACTTGTTCTATCCATTGAAC
>CAZXJS010000015.1:0-67511 GCA_964641085.1 uncultured Prevotellamassilia sp.
CTCGAACCCACGACATTCAGAACCACAATCTGACGCTCTAACCAACTGAACTACGGGCACCGTCGTATCAGCTCTTTCCTTTCGGAAATCGTCGGCAAAGTTACGCTTTCCCCTTGTTACGTCCAAGGGAATCGCAGGAAAAATTAGTCTGCCGCGCTATGTTGGCGTGTTGGTGGCGGCGGGATAGTACTCGTGGCGCGCTGCGGCCAGCGTGTTGAGCATCAGCATGGCGATGGTCATGGGGCCTACGCCGCCGGGGACGGGCGTTATGTAAGCACAAAGCGGCGCCACGTTTTCGAAATCCACGTCGCCGGAGAGACGGTAGCCACGTTGGCGCGTAGCGTCGGGTACGCGTGTTGTGCCCACGTCGATGACGGTAGCACCGGGCTTCACCATGTCCGCCGTGACGAATGCGGGCTGGCCAATAGCGGCCACGAGGATGTCCGCCCGGCGGCACTCGGCGGCCAGGTCGTGGCTGTGGCTGTGGCAGACGGTCACCGTGGCGTCGCCGTAGTTCTTCTGCATCATAAGGCTTGCCAGTGGTTTGCCCACGATGTTGCTGCGCCCCAGTATGACGCAGTGCTTGCCGCGTGTGCGAACGTCGTAGCGGCGCAGCAGTTCCAGGATGCCGCGTGGTGTAGCGCTGGTGAAGCAGGGCAAGCCGGCAGCGAGGCGCCCCACGTTGATAGGGTGGAAGCCGTCCACGTCTTTGCGGTAGTCTATGGCCTCAATGACGTTTTGCTCTGAGATATGGTGCGGCAAGGGCAGCTGTACGATGAAGCCGTCAATGTCGGGGTCGGCGTTGAGGCGTGCTATGCACCCCAAGAGCTCCGCTTCGGTGACACTGTCTTCGTAGCGCACGAGGGTAGATTCAAAGCCGCAAGCCTTGCAAGCCTTCACCTTGTTGTTGACGTAAGTCTCGCTGCCGCCATCGTGTCCCACGAGCACTGCCGCCAAATGTGGCCGCCGACCGCCGGCCGCGACGAGGCGTTCCACCTCCTCTGCTATTTCTTTACGTATTTGTGCCGCAGTAGCTTTTCCGTCGAGTATCTGCATGTTCTTATATATTATATAGGTGTCGCGCGGTTGTTCCGCGACGTGTCGCCTCGGGGACGACCTTTACATTCCGGGAAGCTTCATCCCGCCGGGCAGGTTGGGCATAGCGCCGCGCGGCATGCGTTGCGCCATGCGTCCGGCTTTGCTTCCGGCGACCATCTTCATCATCTTGCGCGCCTGCTCAAACTGTTTGATGAGCCGCCCTACCTCTTGCAACGAGGTGCCCGAGCCGCGGGCGATGCGCTGCCGACGGCTGGCGTTCAACACCTCCGGGTGCTGCCGTTCCTTGGGCGTCATGGATTGTATGATGGCCTCAATGCCTTTGAAGGCGTCGTCGTCGATGTCCATGTCCTTGATAGCTTTCCCTACCCCGGGTATCATAGAGGCCAGCTCCTTGAGGTTGCCCATTTTCTTTATTTGCTGGATTTGCGCAAGGAAGTCGTCAAAGTCAAACTGGTTCTTTTGTATCTTGCGCTGTAGCTTTCTGGCCGCTTCTTCGTCATACTGCTGCTGGGCACGTTCCACTAAGCTGACGACGTCGCCCATGCCCAAGATGCGATCCGCCATGCGCTCGGGGTGGAATACGTCCAAAGCTTCCAGCTTCTCGCCCGTACCGATAAATTTTATGGGCTTGTCCACCACGGTGCGTATGGAGAGCGCCGCGCCGCCGCGGGTGTCGCCGTCCAGTTTCGTCAGCACGACGCCGTCAAAGTCCAGCCGCTCGTTGAACTCACGCGCTGTGTTCACGGCGTCCTGACCCGTCATGGCATCCACGACGAACAGCGTTTCGTCCGGGTTGATGGCCTGCTTTATGGCGGCTATCTCCTGCATCATAGCTTCGTCCACGGCAAGGCGACCTGCGGTGTCCACGATGACCAGGTTCAGCTCCTTAGCCTTTGCCTCCCGAATAGCATTTTGCGCTATGCTTACGGGGTCTTTGCTGCCCGGCTCTGTAAAGACGGGCACGCCGATTTGCTGCCCCAGCGTCTGCAGTTGATCTATGGCGGCGGGGCGATAGACGTCGCCGGCTACGAGGAGCGGCCGCTTGTTGTGCCGCTGCTTCATCATTAGAGCCAGCTTGGCGCTCATCGTCGTCTTGCCGGAGCCTTGCAGACCGGACATGAGCACCACGGCGGGGCGCCCGTCAGCGTGGAACGGCGCGGCCTGGCCGCCCATCAGCGTGGCCAGCTCGTCGTGAACAATCTTTACAAGGAGCTGGCCCGGGCGAACGGCCGTCAGCACGTGCTGACCCAGCGCCTTCTGCTTCACTTGGTCCGTAAACTGCTTGGCCACTTTGTAGTTCACGTCCGCATCGAGCAATGCGCGGCGCACGTCCTTCAGCGTCTCGGCTACGTTGATTTCGGTGATGCGGCCTTCACCTTTCAGGAGCTTAAAGGAGCGTTCCAGGCGCTCCGAGAGATTTTCGAACATAAAGCTATGCTTTGAGCGAGTGCAAAAATACGGAATTATGCCCGATTTACGAACCCGCACGTCGGAAAACCGCCCCGCCATACCCCGCCACACACGCTGCTACGAGCCAAAAAAGAAGCGTACCGCTCGCGAGGCACGCTCCTTTTCGGGTTTGTCGTTTGGGTATTTACGGGACGAGCACCTTCTGCCCGTCCCTAACGTACAGTCCGCTACGCTTGGGCATTGTCGTGCCGAGCTTGCGGCCTTGCAGGTCGTAAACGGCCGGTGCGGTCCGGGTCTTTGCCGCTACGGGGGCGAGGCCGCTGCTGCGCGCCAGCCACACCTGCCCGGCGTTCAGCGCTTCGTTGTCGTCCACGTCCGCGCGGTTCACCCTGTGCACGATAGCTACGACGCGCAGGTTCGGCTCTGCCCAGCTGCTGTCCAGCTCTTGCGCCGGATACGTCACGTCGTACGTGTTGTCCTCGCCCAGCTCGAGCGCATCGCCGAAGATGTCCGTGTTGTAATACGCTCGCACCACGCCGTTGTGATGGAACGTGGCGACGAGGTCTTCCGGTGCGTCGACGTCGCGGTCGGAGTGCACGCCCTTTTGGTAGGCCTTTATGCTGTCTTCGCAGAGATAGACGGAGAGGTAGAGGTCTTTATCGGCCATGGCCCGGCTGACGCGCCCCTTGACGCGCACGCCCAGTTGCGTGCCGTCGCGCTGCAGCTCTATATCCACGCTGGCCGCCGCCGTGCTGGCCGCCGCCGTGCGGATGAAGGACAGATAGGGCGTCGCAAGGTTGTCGTGCGCGCCCGTACCCAGCACCGTCGTCGTCTGGCCCGGCATCACGGCGCGGTTATACATGATGGCGGGGTTTCCATGTCCGTACCAGATGTTGAACAGCGTGTCGAGCGCCAAGTCCACGTCGGCGGTAAAGGCGTCGTTGGCGAAGCCGCTGTGGTGCGCCACATAGACGTAGGCCGAGTCGTACTGTTCAAAGGCTTTGTCGAGGAAGTAAAGCATCTGCGGGCAGTTGATGCAATATTGCGAGGTAAACTCCTCGATGAGCGGTGTGCGGATAAAGTTATCGTGCGTCACGTATAGCTCCGACAGTCCGGCACGTGCGGGCTGCGCATCCTGTCCGTCCACCTTTGTAGCGCGTACGGTCCAGCTGACGGGGTTGCCCTCCGTGCTACCGGCTCGTAGCGCCGTGGTGAGCGTCGCGGCGCCGAAGGCGGGCAGGGGCGTCTCGAAGGTCAGCGTTTTCGTCGTAGCCGCTGCGGCGCCCTCGCCTTGCATGCTTATCTCCAAGCTGTGCACCGCAGTGCCCGACTGGTTCATGACGTAGAGTCCCCCGTCGAAGTCGGCGTCGGGAGCTACGGTCTGCGGGTGGCTGTATTCCTTCACATAGACGGTACGTGCCAGCAGCGGCGCTGCGCTCTCGTCGAGCAGCGCCGCTATGAGCAGCGCGCCGTGGTTGTCGTAGCTCGTCCAGCCTGCCCGGTCCAGGTTCACCCAGCAGGCTTCGGGAACGCCCACGCCGCCGTACGCCCCGAGGGGATACGGCGTGCCGGCCGTCTCATACACCTGTGCACCTACGTAGAGCGGCTCGTCGCCAAGCGTCACGGGTTCATCGAAGAGCACGTCGTTCCAGCCCGCCGTAAAGTTCACGTAGGTCTGCGCCACGACGTTGCCGGGCGTCCCCTGTGACGCCATGACGCAGGAGCGCTTCTGCGACTTCTGTTTGTAGGCGGCACGCAGGTAGCAGCGCACGCCTTTCACCTCCTGCCCCTTCAGCCGCGCCACGGCCGAGTCCTGCGTGGGGTCGAGGCAGATAAGGCCTGCCGTGTAGTTGCTCTTCCCGCTGCCCACGGCGCTAAGCTGTTCTGCCGCGATGGTGTCGGGCGTGAAACCGTAGGGGATAAGCCCTTGCGCCTGCATGCCAGCGGTCGCGACCAAGAGCAGGGCGAGCGTGCATAATGTCTTCTTCATGCCTTGCCTCCTCTACTTTATCACTTTCTTCCCGCCTACAATGCTGACGCCGCGTTGCGGCCGCGCTATGCGGCGCCCTTGCAAGTCATAGCAAGCGGCTTGTGCGGCAGGACGTGCGCTGACGGCTTGGATGCCCGTAGGCGGCTCTATGGAGCCTTCGTGCGTGTTCAGCACCTCACGCGAGAGCTTGCCGTTGCCTTCCGCCCCGCGGTTCACGATGCTTACGACGTAGATGTTGCTTATGTTCCACGTGTCGTCATATTCCAGGCTATACGTCTTTTCGAAGTAGCCTTCCGCGTCAGGCTCCAGGGCATCCCCGTAGAGGCCGTCCGTCACGATTTGGCGGATAACGTTGGCGTGCGTGTATTCCACCGGCACGCGCTCCTTCGTGTCAGCGTCCAGCGACATCTGGCTGTCGCTCTGCACGTCTTTCTCCATGAGATATACGGTCAGGTGCGGCTTCTCGCCCGCCGGCAGTATGCCCGGGGCCACCTGGCCGGCTATGTTCAGCGTTATCTCCGAGGCGTCGTCGCTCATTTCTCCGTAGCCCTCGACGCTGGCAAAGGTCGGCACGGCGAGGTGGGCGTTGTAGAGCGAGGTAACCGCCTGAGGATACAGCACATTCGTTATCACGTAGTCGGCCTGCGTGCGCTCGAACGTGGGGTTCGCCACGTGCGCCATGCGGTCCACCGACATGGCCGGCGTGATAACCATCGAGGAGTCGTTGTCGGCCAGGGAGAGCGCCAGCCGCGTAGCATCGTCGTCGCCCGTCATGAACTGGTCGTCCATGTGTTGGCACACGAGCGTCAGACGTCCCGCGTAGTTCGTCATGCCTACCTTCACGTAGTTCTCGTAGTACGTCATGCTCTGGTCCAAGTCCTCACACTCGTAGTATTCCACCAAGGGGCGGCGCGTATAGTCCGCCGCAACATCCGCCGGCACACCGATGAGCTGCACCGTGCGGCTTTCCTTGATGCCGTTCTCCCCGCCGTTCACCTTCGTCACGGAGAACGTGTCGACGCCCGTCTCCGTGCAGTAGAGCGGCACGCTGATGGTGCCGCTGACGTTGCCCGGAGCCACGCTGGAGCTTAGGCTGACGGTCTGCGAGTGCGACGTATCGCCGTGCGTCGTCGTCACCTCGATGCTGCTAATCGACGTAGAGCCCAAGTTCTTTAGCTGGAGGAAAGCCGTGGAACTCTTCCCCGCCTCGACAATCTCCGTGTGGTTCAGCATCGTCGTCGCGGCCAGGTTGTTGAACTTCCCGTTCACGTCTCGCACGACCAAGAGGATGGGCAGCGTGCCGAAGTCCCGGTGCATGTCGTACCAGTTCTCGCGTCCGTCGGCCGTTGTGTCGCCTTCCACCCAGAGGTAGCACGACCCCGGCGTGTCAAAATAATACAGCTTCGGAATGCAATAGACGTTGGCCTTCACGCTGGCCGTGAAGCCTACGACGAGGCTGTCCACCTCCTCGGGTATCGTGTAGGCTTGCAGCGTCAGGTTGTTCCAGCCGTAGCTGGTGTAGTTGTAGGAGACGGTAGCGGAGCCGCTGGTCAGGTTCTCCCCGTCGAAGGAGGTGCGCACGAAGCCGTTGTAGCGCCCCGTCTGGTCGCTCGCGCCCCAGCCGACGCGCATACCTACGATGCGCCCGCCGGCATAGGGCTTCAGCATCTCGCCGGGCAAGACGATGGCAGCGCCCACCGTGGCGTCGTAGCTCATGGCCAGGCCGTCATATTCCCACATCAGCTCGTCGTAGCTGCAATAGCCCAAGTAGGCACGTCCGTTCTTCGTCACCGCCTTGCGCGGAGCCGGGGGAGCCTTTTTCACCGCCGGGGCGGAGAGCCACGGGCCGCTCTGCGCCGCAACCGGCTGGGAGGTAGCGACCACGAAGGCCGCGGCAAGGAGTAAGTAAGCGTAACGTTTATACATATACAAAGGTTTAAAGGTTCGTAATTAGTGCAAATTTAAGCCTAAAGCCCCTTCCCGCCAAGCTCGGCGCCCGGCATTTTCGTCCCCGTCCCGCTTTTTCCCCGCGCGACGGCCGACGCGCCCGCACAGGTCGGACGTAGTTTATCGTACGTCCGAGCTATTTTTTCGCAGGTCGGACGTAGTTTTTGTCCAGCCGTGGATGTACAATTGTCCAGCCATGGATGTACAATTGTCCAGCCGTGGATGTACAATTGTCCAGCCGTGGATGTACAACAATTAAGTCCGACCTATAAACGATTACCTCCCGCCTGCGGATAAATACCTCCCGTCTGCGAACGTTTCCTTCCCAACAGCGGCAGCAAAAAGCCCGCTTGCGGCGACGTTTCTCCCGCGGATTTTGAAATCTTTCCCGGTGGCAAAAAGGCAGTACGCTCGGCGAGCTGCCGCCGTCCGACGCTTGCGCGTCCGCTTTCGGCCGGTCTGCCGGCGCCTCCGCCCCGTGCGTCTGCGGCGAACTCCCGCGCCCGCATACGTAGCGGTGGCGTCGCGGCGCGTTTGGTTTTCTGCGGCTTTTCCCCTACCTTCGCCGCCGGGAACGCCCCAAGGCGTCTAACGCGTAGTGCCACGACCATCGGTGTGGGCACGTAAGTCCGGTTATGAACGAGGGAGGTTCCCGCATATCGTTCATAACACAAAAGCAATGGGACAAATTTCCAAGAAAGTCACGGCGACCATTCTCTCCATGTCGCTCCTGACGGTCATGGCCGGCGCTGCCATAGCGCCCGCCTTAGGCATCATCCGCCAACACTTTGCCGACGAGCCGAAACTCCTCATCCAGCTCATCGTAGCGCTGCCTTCGCTCTTCACCATCCTCACCAGCCTCTTCTTCCTGCCCATCAGCCGCGTGCTCCATACGCGCGCCATTGCGCTCCTCGGCTTGGCGCTCTACGTAGCGGCGGGGGCGGGCTGTTACCTCGCGGTCGACATCCACACGCTGCTCGTGCTGCGCGCGCTGCTCGGCGTCAGCGTGGGGCTCATCATGCCCCTCTCGACGGGGCTTCTCGCTTATTATTTCCCGCCCGAGGCGCAGGCGCGCGTGATGGGGCTCTCGGCCTCCATGAACCAGCTCGGCGGCGTCGTAGCCACCCTCCTGGCGGGTCTGCTCGCCACGCTGCGCTGGAACTGCGCCTTCCTCGTCTATCTGCTCGGCCTCCTCGCCATCGTGCTCGTGCTGCGCTATCTGCCCGCAGAGAAGCTGGGAAGCGCCAACAAGCGGGGGCGACCCTTTGAGCCGCGACAACTGCTGAAGTTCCACCCCTCGGTGGTGGGCATGTTGCTCCTGATGATTATCTTCTTTATCTTCCCCACGAACTTCGCCCTACTGGCCGAGCGGCAGGCAGGGCTGTCGGCCGCTACGGTGACGGCCATCATGGTGGGGCTGGACTTGATAGCCTGCATCACGGGGCTATATTTCCACAAACTGATGCACGCTCACCGCAGGTCGATGAAATACTTCGCCCCCGTGCTCTTCTTCTTGGGCTATCTTGCCTTGGGCGGGGCGGGACGGCCTTCGCCGGGCGGCACGGGCTGGATGGCGCCGGCTTTGCTCGTCGTGGGCGCCGCCCTCGTGGGCATAGCCACCGGCCTCGGCGTGCCCTACCTGAACACCATAGCTTCCATCAAAGGCGGGCGCAACTCGGCAACGACCGTCATGCCCCTGCTCTCCGCCGCGCTCTACCTGGGGCAGTTCGCCTCGCCCCTCATCGTCACGCCGCTGGCACACGTCCTCTTCGGCCCGGAGCTTGTCGGCACCTACAAGGTAGGCCTGTTGCTCTGCCTGCTCTTCCTCTGGCAGGTGTGGGCGACGCGCCACTTCCAGAGCCTGCCGCCGGAAGAGAAGTGAACTCCTGCCGACCGACAGATGGACACCATAATAATATATATGACCATGAAACGCCTAAAGCTCCCCGCCCCGACGCTGCAAACCGGAGGTATTAGGCAACAAAAGGGACGCCTTGGGCAATGCGGCCACGATGCGGCCACGGGACATTAGAAAAAGTGAACCATGGAGGTTTGTAAGTATTTCCAAGATGGCGGCATCGGCCAGGTCTACCACGACACGGAGTGGGGCACGCCGTGCCGCGACGACCGACGGCTCTTTGAGTACCTAATGCTCGAATGCCTCTCGTGCGGGCTAAGCTGGAAGCTCATCTTGCAGAAGCGCGCCGTGTTCCAAGCTTGCTTCGACGGCTTCGACTTCAGCCGCGTGGCGCGCTACGACGCCGCTGACGTGGAGCGCATACTGAACTATCCCGGCATGATACGCTCGCGCCGGAAGATAGAGGCCATTATCCACAACGCCGGTTGCTACCTGGACATTATCAGGGAGCAGGGGAGCTTCGCCAAATATCTTTGGGCGTTCACCAAAGGGCACACGCTGGTTTACCGCGAGCGGCTTGGTGGCGGCTGGCTCACACGCAGCGCCCTCTCCGACGCCGTGGCGACCGACTTGCGGCGGCGCGGCTTCAAATACCTGGGTTCCGTCACCGTCTATTCCTTCCTGCAAAGCGTCGGCCTCATTTGCGACCACGACCCGGCCTGCCCCCGCCGCGCCGAGCTGGAACGCCTGGCGCAATTCCTCGTAGTCTAAGCCACACACTTAGGGGCGAAACCGCAACACGTCGGTTTCGCCCCTTTTTCCCTTGTTCGTGTTAACATCCTGAAGCGGGAACAACAGCTCCGTGACGTTTCTAAAAATGGAAAGACCGAGCAATTCATACGCTGCAGAACGATGTATAAGGAACGTATCGATTTCCCTTGCAGTTTGAATATTATAGTTTAACTTTGCGAAGAAGAGAAGAATTGGGTTATGAACACGAATGGACTCACATATGAGCAAAATGCTGTAGTCAATGCCGTTTTGACACTAATAAACAGCATGGATGACAAGATGCGTGAGGCGCTGATACGGAAGATTGAGCGGAAAAAATCGACAGCAAAGCCTAAAGCGGTTAGGACTTCGACAAAACACGCATGGCGTGACATCCCGATTGCGGACGATGTGATGGCAATGACTTTCAGCAACCGCCGGCCTATCGGGAATTATAAAGAAACACTGGAAAAAGAACTGAGGGAGAAGTACAAATGAGAGCTTTCCTTGATACTAACGTCGTCATAGACTTCTGTGCTAAGCGCGAGGATTTCTTCAAGGCAGCCGCACTGATATTTCAGTTAGGCAAAAAGGGAAAAATTGAGCTTGCGGCTTCGGCAATAACCTTCATAAACAGTTTCTACATCCTTCGCAACGCATATCCCCATGACGAACTCTACACCCGCTTGAAGGGAATTGCTGAAATGTGCGTAATAACTCCTGCCGATGCAATTGTAATCGAAAAGGCCTTCCAAAAGGTTTACCCCGACTTTGAAGATGCTGTCCAGTATTTTTCTGCCCAAGAATTAAAGTCCGATATTATCATAACCCGGAATAAGGGTGATTTTATAATGGCTGACAAAGAGTTCTTGATGACACCGGAAGAATTCCTCGACGCTTATTATGCAACGGTAGCCAATGTGAAAACGGATAATAAGGGTAATAAGAACCGGCAATCTTGATATTAAAGAAGCCTATTCCCTCAAAGGTACGCTTTACCAACGAGAAGCCGGCCGTTAGCTGCGGGCTTCGTCGTTATTCGCGCTGTCTATCAAACATATAGCTCGATTCTATTGTTTTTGGTACTAAGCTTTTTATCCGTACGAAGAAATCGGAGACCGTATTTAGAGACCTCAACCCGCGCTTCGGCCTGCCAGTCCGCCGGCCGTCCGTCGTTACGTCGCCATAGTCCTACTTCATGGCTTGGCGCAAGGCTCGCGTGGGGCTCTCCTTGCCCAGTTGCTCGGCTTCGGCGGCACAGGCGGCGGCTTTTGTCTCGTTGCGCTTCGTGCCAAGGGCGTCGCGGTAGCACTCAGCAAGGCGCAAGTCCACGTAGGCTAAGGCGTCCATGGCGCGGCGGAACTCCTGCGTGCCGTCAGCCTCGTCCTGCGTGCGCAGCTCGTGCAGGCGCTTGGCTTCGTCTTGGAAAGCGCGGAAGGCAGCTGCCGCGTCCTGCGTCACGCCGTGGCCGCGCAGCTGCAGCTCAGCCATCCACAACGGCGCATAGTCGTTCAGGCCCACCATGCGGCTGAACTCGTCCGCCGCGTCGTAGTAGAGCTGTTGTTGGTAGCACAGGATGCCGAGCTGCAACCAGGCGCGCGGGTCGTCCACCTTCCGGTTCATGGAGCTTAGCCAGTACTTGGCCTTCGCCATGTCCGCCGTAGTGCCCAGCCCGTACTGGTAACACAGTCCTAAGTGCACGACGAGGTCGGCCCGCTCGGGCAACGCCACCATCTCGCCGCCCGCCGTGTCGTAGTAGTCGGCAAAGGCAGACTGCGGCGCGTCGGCAGGCATGGCGCCGGCGTCGCTACTGCCCTCTACGGTAGGCTCGTCCCATCCGGCCGTGTCGCTATCGTCCACCATGGGCGCCCCCTCGGGCGCGTCGAGTGTGTCGGGCGCGTCGGCCTCCCACGTAGCGGGCGCTGCGGCTGCGGCGTTCTCCGCCTCGAAGTAGGGCGCGGCCTTCAGGTAGCACTCAAACGCCTTCCGGAAGTCCTGTGGCTGGCCGCCCTTGCCGAAGAAGTAGCAATGGCCCAGCATCAGCCATGCCGAACCCGGATATAGCGGCTCCACGTCGGCGAAGCGGAAGGCGGCGTAGGCCTCCTCATCCGTCGGATACGGCCACTGCACGCCCCACGTCTCGGCGGGGTATTCCTCTTGTCCCATGACGCGCGGCGCCAAAAGCACCAAGAGCGCCAAGAGTATCACTTTCCTCATTTTCGTCTCCTCTCTGTTTAGGTTATAACGGTGCAAAAATAGGCTTTTCGCCCGACTGACGGCGCAGCGCGGCGCCCCTTTTTCGCCACATGCGCCCTTTTGAACAATAATGCGCCCCGGCAGAGGTATGCGGCAGGAAAGGGGCACGCCCTTGGGCATGTGGGGGGAAAATACTACCTTTGCTCCATACCGCCACAAGAACTCCTACTCCATGGAAACCGAAAAACAGCCCGCCACGCCGCTCCCGGCCGCCGACAAAGGCGATACGCCGCAACCCAAGTCCCCCGACGTGCCCCCCACCCCGCCCCGCCGACGCACGGGAAACCCACGCGCCCGGAAGAAAGGGAAGCGCCGCCGCCCCGGGTGCGGGCTATGGCTCGCCGCGCTGGCGTTGTTCTACGTCGTCTTGGCTCTGCTCATCATTTTCAACGTCTTCCGGTGCTCCCACTCCGACAACGGCGCGCCCGAAGCACCCCTCGAAGACGCCCAAGCGCCCGAAGCGGAGAAGGCAGGCAAGAAGGACGCCACCATGGACTGGTTCGGCCTGCACTTGCAGAAGAAAGACTCTGCCGACAAGGAGGCCGAGGCCGAGGAAGCACGCAAAGCCGAGGAGGCGCGCCGAAAAGCCGAGGAGGAAGCACGGCGCCGCGCGGCTGAAGGCGCCGACCTGCCCGTGGACGACGGACTGCCCGTAGATGGAGAGCTGCCGCCCTCCGTCACCAACCGACCCGCCACGACGACACCCACCAAACCGGCCACCACGCCCGCCCAACCGACGCAGAAGCCCGCCACGCAAACGGAGAAAACGCCCGGCGGCGAGGCTCTGTTCAACTGACGGCGACGGACGCGGCCGACGCGGCGCCGAACAGCCTATAACGTAGCACATAGCACGCAGAGCGATTTCTCCACATAAGCCGCAACACGCCTTAGCATACTACCCACGCAGATTTGACCCGTGCAAAGCGCACGAAGCGCACAACTATCCGCACATAAGCCCTTTTTCAAAACTTACAAGTCCGGCTGCATCGCCACGCAGGCCGGACTTTTCTTGTATAGACGGGAGAGGTACCAAAATCTGAGGGAGAGACTTCAATTTTTCTCGGAGAGAATCGTCCACAGCCGGGAGAGATTTTTCAGCAACAGGGAGAGATTTGTTAGTAAGTCCGAGATATTTGTTTTTAAGTCGGACTTAGTTTTTGTCTAACCGTGGGTTTACAATTGTAAAGCCACGGGTTTACAATTGTAATCCCACGGGTTAACAATTGTAAACCCACGGTTAGACAATTGTAAACCCACGGTTAGACAAAAAATATCTCGGACTTAAAACTAAATCTCTCCCGGCTACGAAAAAATCTCTCGGACGTACAAAAAAAATAAGCCCGACCTGCGGGCGTGGCAGGCGGACTCGGTAAAGCTTAAACGCCGTTTGCCGCAGCCGGGTGGTGCGCGGCGGAGGCGTATGGGGCGGCCGGGGGGAGCTGCGGCGCGGGGGCGGCGTCAGAGGACGGCGGCAAGGACGGGCACGGGGACGGTGCCGTCCGTGGTGAGCAGGATGTCGGCGTAGTAAGTGGAGCGACCGCGATAGAGGTGGCGCCTGTCCCAAGTAAAAAGGACGTTAGCGTAGTACGTTGAGCGGCCGCGATAGAGGTGTTGCCCTTTGAGGGTGAGCAGGACGTCGGCATAGTAGGTTGAGCGGCCGGTGTAGAGGTGCGTGCCGTCCCAGGTGTAGAGCACGTCGGCATAGTAGGTGCTTCGGCCGGAGTAGAGGTAGCGGCCGTCGAAGGTATAGAGCACGTCGGCGTAGTAGGTGGAGTTTCCGCGGTAGAGATAGCGCCCGTCCCAGGTGTAAAGGATGTCGGCGTAGTATGTACTGCGGCCTTTATAGATGTGGGTGGCGGCGGGAAGGGCTGTGGCTGCGGCGAAGGCGACGAGCAGGGCGAGGGCGCGGGCTTTGAGGGCGTGTTTCATGGGGTTGAAGGCTTTTAACGGGCGCCGGCCGGCGCGCGGTCAGCCGATGCTGCCTTCAAGGGAAAGGCTGAGGAGCTTTTGCGCCTCTACGGCGAACTCCATGGGGAGCTTGTTGATGACGTCGCGGGCGTAGCCGTTGACGATGAGGCCGACGGCGGCCTCCGGGGGTATGCCGCGCTGCTGGCAGTAGAAGAGCTGGTCCTCGGAGATGCGGGATGTGGTGGCCTCGTGCTCTACGATGGCGTTGTCGTTGCGCACGTCGATGTAGGGGAAGGTATGTGCGCCG
This sequence comes from uncultured Prevotellamassilia sp., assembly GCA_964641085.1. Classification (GTDB taxonomy): domain Bacteria; phylum Bacteroidota; class Bacteroidia; order Bacteroidales; family Bacteroidaceae; genus Alloprevotella. The sequence goes on from CAZXJS010000015.1 coordinate 13,507, forward strand.
CACTTATCGCCGAGCAACAGGCTGTCGCACGAGGAGTAATTGCGGGCACCGTCGGCTTTCGGGCCGCACTGTACGAGTCCGCGGTAGGAGTTTTGGCTATATCCGGCGCTGATACCCTTGGATACGATGGTGCTGCGGGTGTTTCGGCCGAGGTGTACCATCTTGGTGCCGGTGTCGGCCTCTTGGTGATGGTTCGTGACGGCGACGCTGTAAAACTCAGCCTGACTGCCGTCGCCCATAAGCACGCAGCTGGGGTATTTCCAGGTGACGGCGCTGCCCGTCTCGACCTGTGTCCAGGATAGCTTGGCTCCCTCGCCGCGCAGCAGGCCGCGCTTGGTGACGAGGTTATAGACGCCGCCGCGCCCCTCGGCATCGCCGGGGTACCAGTTCTGCACAGTGGAGTATTTCACCTCGGCGCGGGCGCCTACGACGATTTCTACGATAGCTGCATGAAGCTGGTGCTCGTCGCGCATAGGGGCGGTGCAGCCTTCCAGGTAGGAGACGTAGCCTCCGTCGTCACAAACGATGAGCGTGCGCTCAAACTGACCCGTATTGCGGGCATTTATACGAAAATAGGTGGAGAGTTCCATGGGGCAACGCACGCCCCGGGGGATATAAACAAAAGAGCCGTCGGAGAAGACGGCGCTATTAAGCGCGGCAAAGAAGTTGTCGCGATAAGGAACTACGGAACCCAAATACTTACGTACGAGACCGGGGTTCTCACGTACGGCCTCTGAGATGCTGGAGAAGATGATGCCTTTCTCGGAAAGGCGCTCCTTGAAGGTAGTCTTTACGCTGACGCTGTCCATGACGGCATCGACGGCCACTCCGCCTAAGGCCATGCGCTCTTCAAGGGGTATGCCGAGCTTATCGAACGTCTTGACGAGTTCCGGGTCGAGCTCCTTGGGGCCTTGGCGCTTCTTGGTGGGGTCGGCGTAGTAGGAGATGGCCTGGTAGTCTATCTGGGGAAGGCTGACGTGCCCCCAATCGGGTTGCCGGAGGGTCTGCCAATAGCGGAAGGCCTCGAGGCGGAAGTCCAGAAGCCAGCCGGGTTCTTCCTTGCGCCGGGAGATTTCGCGTATGACGTCCTCGCTGAGGCCGTGTTCCAGGATGTCGGTCTCTACGTCGGTCGTAAAGCCGTATGCATACTTCTTGCCTACGGCGGAGCGCAGGATGTCAGCTTCTTTCTCTTTATCCATGGAAAAAAGAGGGGGGTTACGGCTTGGCAGATGCGGGGCGCGCCGTTTTCTTCGTACGCGGGCCGGAGGTATCTACCCACACGGTGTCAGCCGGTGCCTCGCCGAGGCTATCGGCGGCGGTGCGGTTGGCCGAGACTGTGGTCTGCTCGGGCATGACGTGCTTCAGGGCAAAGCTGACGGCGTTCTTTGCGGGGGCGTAAAGGCGCGAGGTGGCCGCCTTGCGCGTGTCCATGATGCCAAGTGCTTCCATCATATAGAAAACGCAGGAGAGCAGAATGACGTATTTCAGAACGCTGACCAGGGCGCCGAGCAAGCTGTTGGGCAGGCCGAGCTTCATGCCTTTGAGAGCGGCGGTGAGCATGTTGGCCACGAAGCCCAGCACGATGGGTACGATTATCCAAAGGATGAAGAAGGCCACGATGTTGGTGGCGGTGCTCACGTCCGAGTCGTTGTCGGTCAGGTAGCTGCCTAAGGTGGAGTAGCACGTGGCGGCAACGAGCAAGCCGACGAGGAAGCCGACGGCGGAGATGACTTCCTTGAGGAAGCCTTGGCGCCAGCCCATATAAACGCTCCAAAGCAGAACGACGAGTAGGAAGATGTCGATGTACATAGGGGCGGGAGGGACTTAGGACAGCTTTTGCTTTACCTCAACCTCGCGGAAGGTCTCTATGATGTCGCCTTCCTTGATGTCGTTGCAGTTTGTCAGGCTGATGCCGCACTCGAAGTTGGTGTTGACCTCCTTCACGTCGTCCTTAAAGCGTTTCAAGGCGTTTATCGCGCCGGTGAAGACGACGATACCGTCGCGCACAAGGCGTGCCTTGTCGGTGCGAGACACCTTGCCGTCCATCACGTAGGCACCGGCAACGACTCCGACCTTGGAGATGTGGTACACCTGGCGCACCTCGACGGTTGCGGTGACTTCTTCCTTTATTATGGGCTGGAGCATGCCTTCCATGGCCTTCTTGACGTCGTCTATGGCGTCGTAGATGACGGAATAGAGGCGTATCTCGACGCCTTCCTTATCGGCCAGCTTGCGCGCGGCCTGAGATGGGCGCACCTGGAAACCGACAATGACGGCTTGCGAGGCGGCGGCGAGGGTGACGTCGTTCTCTGAAATTTGGCCAACGCTCTTGTGGATGACGTTGACGGCGATTTCCGGCGTGGAGAGTTTGATGAACGAGTCGGAAAGTGCCTCTACGGAACCGTCGACATCGCCCTTCACGATGATATTCAGCTCTTGGTAGCCGCCTTGCTTGATGCGCCGGCCGAGCTCGTCGAGCGTCAGGAGCTTATGTGTGCGCAGGTCTTGCTCACGTTGGAGCTGCTCGCGTTTAGAGGCTATTTCGCGGGCTTCCTGCTCCGTCTCCATGACGTGGAACTGGTCGCCGGCTTGCGGAGCGCCGTTGAAACCGAGCAACGTGGCGGCCATGGAGGGACCGACGTCCTTGATGCGACGCCCGCGCTCGTCGAAGAGGGCGCGTACGCGGCCGTAGTTGGTTCCGGCAAGGACGATGTCGCCTTGGTGGAGCGTACCGTTCGAGACCAGGACGGTGGCCACATAGCCCCGCCCCTTGTCAAGGGCAGACTCAATGACCGTGCCCGTCGCTTTACGGTTCGGGTTGGCCTTCAGCTCAAGCATGTCGGCCTCCAGGAGCACTTTCTCCAAGAGTTCCGGCACGCCAATGCCTTTCTTTGCGGAGATGTCCTGGCTCTGGTACTTGCCGCCCCAGTCTTCTACGAGGAAGTTCATCGCGGCAAGGCTCTCCTTTATCTTTTCGGGGTTGGCGCTCGGCTTGTCTATCTTGTTAATGGCGAATACGATGGGGACGTTGGCTGCCACAGCGTGGTTGATGGCTTCTTTGGTCTGGGGCATAACGTCGTCGTCGGCGGCTATGATGATAATGGCAATATCTGTCACTTGGGCGCCGCGGGCTCGCATGGCGGTGAAGGCCTCGTGGCCCGGCGTGTCGAGGAATGTGATGTGGCGGCCGTTATCCAGCGTCACGTTGTAGGCACCTATGTGCTGCGTGATGCCGCCTGCCTCGCCTGCAATGACGTTCGATTTGCGGATATAGTCGAGCAACGACGTCTTACCGTGGTCAACGTGACCCATCACGGTGACTATCGGAGCGCGGGGTACGAGGTCTTCTTCGTTATCTTCCTCTTCGGCCACGGCATCCTGCACTTCTGCGCTGACGTATTCGGTCTTGAAGCCAAATTCCTCGGCTACAAGATTTATCGTCTCGGCGTCAAGGCGCTGGTTGATGGACACCATGATGCCTATGCTCATGCAGGTGGCGATTACCTTCGTCACGGGGACGTCCATCATGGTGGCAAGCTCGTTTGCCGTGACGAATTCCGTCAGCTTGAGCACTTTGCTCTCGGCTTTCTGCTCGCGGCGCTGCTCTTCTTCGGCTGCGCGCACCTGTTCTCGCTTTTCTTTGCGATACTTGGCGCCTTTGGAGGCTTTTGACTTGCCCGTGAGGCGAGCCAGGGTTTCCCTGACTTGGCGTGCTACGTCCTCGTCGCTTATTTCGACCTTTGTTTCCTTGGCTTTCCGGTTGCGGCGTTTCGATGCGCCGGATGTGGGTTGCCCTGCGCCGCCTGCACCGTTGTTGCTGCGGCGATTGTTGCTGACGGGGTCTTTTATCTGCTTGGCGGCGGCAGAGATATCGACGCGTTGTCCGCCGGTGATGCGGGCACGTTTCTTCTTGTCGCCTGTTGCGCCGCCTTTGCCGCGCCGCTTGGGGCGGGTGGATGAGTTTATGGCGGAGAGGTCTAAGGTTCCGACTACCTTGGGTCCTTGCACGGTCGGCGTATCTTTGAGTTCAAAGACGCCGTCTTTCACTTCACCTATGGCGTTAGCGCGCTCCTCTACGGAAGGTTTCTGCTTCTCCGGTGCAGGCTGCGCGGGTTGCTTAGGTTCTGCCGGGGCGGGCTTTACCTCCGGCGCGGGAGTGGGGGTAGGTGCAGGGGTTTCCGGTGTGGACGCGGGTGCGGCGGGCTCGGGAGCGGGAGCTACGGGCTTGGGAGCGGATGCTTCGGGCGCAGAAGCGGGAGCGGCGGACTCGGGAGCCGGTGCCACCTCTTCAGCGGGTTTGACATCGGGCTTAGGCTCGGGTGCGGGCTCGGGGACTGGTGTCTGCTCGGGTTCGGGCGTCGGTTCGGGCTTTGACTCCGGCTTCGGGGCGGGTTTGTCTAATTCCATGTGCCCTACGACCTTCAGTCCGGGGCGTGCGGCCTCGGGTTGCCCTGCCGGGGCAGCCTGTGGCTCGGGGCGGGCTTCTTTTTTAGCTTCTTTCTTCTCTTCCTTCCGCTGCAGGCGGTCGCGCACGAGTTTTATAGCCTCGTTGCGCAAGTCTTCGTCCGAGCGGAACTCTTTCTTAACGAGTTCGTACTGCTCGTCGGTCAGTTTTGTGCTGGGCTTGGCCTCTACCTCTTGCCCTTTCTTTTTGAGAAAGTCCACGACGGTCTGCAGTCCGACGTTGAACTCCTTTATTACCTTGTTTAACCTGACAACCATATAATGCTTATTAATGTGTTAATGTGCTTTCGTCTCTCGTTGTTTCTGCGTCGGGCGTGTGCCGCCGCAGACAGCACATTAACTCTCCTCGTCCTCGAACTCCGAGCGTAGGACGCGGAGCAGTTCGTCCACGGTGCCCTCTTCCAGGTCGGCCTTCTCGATGAGCATCTCGCGCGGAGCTTCCAGCACTTGCTTCGCCGTCTCCAGCCCCAAGCTTTTCACGGCATCGAGCACCCACTGGTCTATCTCGTCAGCAAACTCGTCCAGATAAATATCGTCCTCGTCCGCTGCCTCTCGTATCACGTCGATCGTGTAGCCCGTCAGCATGCTGGCCAGCTTTATGTTGAGGCCGTTTTTGCCTATGGCAAGGCTCACTTCGTTTTTGTCGAGGTATGCGTCGGCGTGCTTTTTTTCTTCGTCAAGCTCTATACGGTTCACTTGTCCCGGGCTAAGGGCTCGCTGAATAAACAGTTTTGTGTTGTTGGTGAAGTTAATGACGTCTATGTTTTCATTGTGCAGTTCTCGGACGATGCCGTGAATGCGCGAGCCTTTTACGCCGACGCAGGCGCCGACGGGGTCGATGCGTTCGTCGTAGCTCTCCACGGCTATCTTGGCTCTTTCGCCGGGTATGCGGGCTATGCGGCGCAGGGAAATCAGTCCGTCGCCTATCTCGGGTATTTCCGCCTCCAGCAGGCACCGCAGGAACTCGGGGCTCGTGCGGCTTACGTATATCTTCGGCCGGCCGGTCGTGTTGTCCACGTGGTCTATGACGGCACGCACGGTATCTCCCTTATGGAAGAAGTCGCGCGGAATTTGCTGGTTCTTAGGCATCAGCAGTTCGTTGCCTTCGTCGTCGAGCAGGAGTGTCTCGCTCTTCCACGTCTGATAGACTTCGCCGGCCACGATTTGGCCTACGCGATCTTTATACTTATTATATAAGGAGTCGTTCTCCAGCTCCATGATTTTGCTTGAGAGCGTTTGGCGCAGGGTGAGGATGGCGCGGCGGCCAAACTTGGCGAACTCTATGGGTTCGCTGACTTCCTCGCCCACTTCGTAGTCGGGGTCTATCTCCTGTGCGGCGGAGAGGCTGATCTGGCTGTTCTCGTCCGTCACGTCACCGTCTTCCACGACTTCGCGGTTGCGGTAGATTTCGCAGTCTCCCTTGTCGGGGTTCACGATGACGTCGAAGTTGGCGTCCGAGCCGAATATCTTTTGTATCACGCTGCGGAAGCTTTCTTCCAGAACGCTGACCAGCGTCGGCCGGTCTATGTTCTTCGTCTCTTTGAACTCCGCAAAGGTGTCTATGAGGCTTATGTTGCCTGCTTTTTTCTTAGGCATATCTTTTTGTTATTGTTTTGTCGTTGCGGGGTGGGCATGGCGCGTGATGCGCTTCCGCCCGGGGTCATTTGAAGTCCAGCGCGTAGCGTGCTTCCTTCACCTCGTCGTAGCCGAAGTGGTAAGTGCGTTCCATGAGCTTGGGGCGTTTCATGCCTTCCTCCTTCACGCGCTCTTTCACGGTGAGGCTGAAGCCGTCCGGGCCTACGTCGCCCAGCACGCCCTGAAGCTTGCGTCCGTCGGTGCTGACCACCTCCACGGGGTCGCCCACGTGGATTTCATATTGCCGCCTGACTTTGAAGGGCTGGCCTATGCCGGCGCTGCCCACTTCCAGCTCGAAGTCCTCCTCGTCGCGGTTGAGGCCTTGCTCTATGTGGCGGCTCAGCGCCACGCAGTCCTCTATCCACACGCCGTCCCGATGGTCTATCTCCACCACGATGCGGTCATCCGGCGAGATGGTCAAGTCCGTCAGGAAGTAGTCTTTCCCCTCCAGCCACTCGTCCACGAGGCGTCTCACCAAGCTCTTGTCTATCATACGCTGACTTTTAAAAACAAGTGAGGAACTTTTTCAAGCCCCTCACTCTTGCAGCTGCAAAAATACGTCTTATCGCCGACAAACGCAAGCCTTTACTAAAAAAAGTCAACGCCAAGTTCTTTTTAGCGTTGCTTGGGTCGCAACGTAACGAGCGGGACGATCATTTCCTCCATCGAGATGCCGCCGTGTTGGAACGTATCTCGGTAATACTGTACGTAGTAGTTGTAGTTGTTAGGGTAGGCGAAGAAGTGTGAGCCTTGGGCGTAGATATACGTTGTCGAGAGGTTTGGCGCCGGCAGTCCGAAGCGTCGCGGGTCGCGCATCTCGAAAACCTCCTTAGGGTTGTAGGACAGGTTCTTGCCCAGCTTGTAGCGCAGGTTGGTATTCACGTTGCGGTCGCCCACGACCCTTACCGGCTCATCTACGCGTATAGAGCCGTGGTCCGTCGTAATAAGTATCTCGTAGTCCATGCCGGCCAGCGTTTCGAAGAGCTGCTTTATGGCCGTGTGGCGGAACCAGGAGCGCGTTATGCTGCGGTAGGCTGCCTCGTTGGCCGCCAGCTCCCGCACCATCTTCGACTCTGTGCGCGCATGGCTCAGGATGTCGATGAAATTGATGACGAGCACGTTCAGCGGCGTATGGGCCAGCTGAGCCATCTGTCCCAGCAGCCGTTCGGTAGCTCCCGCGTTGTTCAGCTTATGGTAGGAGAAGGCCTCCTTTCTTCGGTAGCGCTCCAGCTGAAGTCGGATGAGCGCCTCCTCGTTCAGGTTTTTGCCCTCGTCCTCGTCCTCCTCAACCCACAGCCGGGGGTACATCTCCCGTATCTGTGCCGGCATAAGTCCCGCAAAGATGGCGTTGCGCGCATACTGCGTAGAGGTAGGCAGGATGGTGTAGTAGAGGTGCTCGTCTATGTCGAAATCGTCCGCCAAGTCTTGGCTCACGACGCGCCATTGGTCGTACCTGAAATTGTCCAGCACCATGAGGAAGACCTTTTTCCCGGCACGTAGCCGCGGGAAGACGCATTTTTTGAAGAGGTCAGGGCTCATCAGCGGCCTGCTATCTGCGTCGTTTACCCACGTTTCGTAGTGTTTCCTGACGAATTTGGCAAACCCCAGGTTTGCTTCTTCCTTTTGCTGTCGCAGCAGCTCGTCCATGGCGCCGCCCGTCTCTTCCAGCTCCAGCTCCCAATAGACCAGCTTGCGGTATAGGTCTATCCACTCCTCCGGCGTCGACGAGTCGCCCATCTGCATAGCTATCTTTTGAAACTCCTGCCGGTAGCCCGTCTGCGCCACCTCGCTGCGAATCTCGCGCCGGTGGATATTCTTCTTCAGCGTCAGCAGGATCTGCATGGGGTTCACGGGTTTGAGCAGGTAGTCCGCTATCTTGGAGCCTATGGCCTGGTTCATGACGTCCTCGGCCTCGTTCTTCGTCACCATGACGACGGGCACGTTGGGCTGCACCGCTTTGATGCCTTGCAGCGTCTCCAGGCCGCTCAGGCCCGGCATGTTCTCGTCGAGCAGCACGAGGTCGTAGCTGTGCTCCCGGCACAGGTCGATGGCGTCCGTTCCGTTTGAACATTTCGTCACCTCGTAGCCCTTCTTTTCCAGGAATATCACGTGCATGCTGAGCAGGTCTATCTCGTCGTCCACCCAGAGCAGTCGGCCGTTTGTCATGTGCTTATCGTTTTTTGCGTCAGTCTGCGGGACGCTTCCCCGCCCCGCAAGCCTCGCAAAGGTATAGAAAAAAAGCGGCCGCTCCGGCCGCCGTAAGTTTATATAACGCAAAATCACAGTTTTTTGCAGCCCTCGGCGCGGCGTATCGCCTTTGTCCCTACTCCACCGTGCGCCACCAGGCGCCGAAGCGTTGCTGCCGTCCCAGATCCACCACCTCGCCGATGCGGGGTGTCAGTAGCTGCCACGGCTGTCCCTCGGCGTGGGTGGCGATGCTGTCCAGCGGCTCGCGCCAGGGGTGTCGCGCCAAGGCAAACTTCGAGTTGTGGTACGTCAGTACGCGCTGCGGCCCCAGATCCGCGATGGCCTGCGGCAGCAGTGAGGGCAGCATGTGGATATAGCGCCAGTCCGTGTTGTACTGCCCGTTCTCCATGACGGCCAGGTCTATGCCGGGATAGCGCGCCCCTATCTCGCGCAGGTGCGTGTCGTAGCCCCCGTCGCCGCTCACGAAGATGCGCCGCGGCCCGTCGATGAGCCACGACGCCCAGAGCGTCGCGTCGCGCTGAAAGAGGCGGCCGGAGAAGTGGCGCGCCGGCAGACAGCGCAGCGTCAGGCCGTCGCTCACGCGCAAGCTCTCGCCCCAGTCCAGCTCGTGTATCTTTTCTTCCGCATAGCCCCAGTAGGCCAAGTGTTCTCCCACGCCGAGACCGCACACGACGGCACCCACGCGCCCGCGCAGCGCACGAACCGTCGGCCGGTCAAGGTGGTCCCAGTGGTCGTGCGTGATGACGAGGTAGTCCACGTCGGGAACGTCCTGCGGCGCATAGGCCGCCGTGCCCCGAAACGGCCTCATGAAGAGGCTCACGGGCAGGCGGCTCGTCAGCACGGGATCGAAGAGGAACCGACGCCCGCCCGTCTGCACCAGCAGCGTGCTGTGACCCAGCCACACAACCACGTCGGCCCGCCGGTCCAGCTTGTGCAAGTCTGTCCGCACGACGGGAATGTCCGCCTCGGGCTTGAGGCCGGCTACGTGGCTGAAAGCAAACTCGCGCAACGCTTCCATCGTGCTCTTGTCGCCCGTCATGGTCGGCGTGGCGTGCAGGTTGTGAAACTTACCGCCGCTCCAGTGGGGCGAACGCTCTATGCGCGCCAGCCGCGCGCCCCGCGGCGAACGCCCGGCGCCCACCCAAACCAGGACGGCAAGCCACGCAACGGCAACAAATGCCCCCAACCCCAAGACAATCCACATACGTTTCCGTCTAAGTTTCATCCTTTTATCATCGTCTTTGCAAAGATAAAAATTGTTCCTTACACGCTGTACGGTAGAAGCGGAAAAGCGCTGCGGCAAAGTGTCAAGCGGAACGCCCGGGCGCTGACCTTTTGTACGAAAAGCGGCAAAAGAACTGACACATTGCACAAAGCGCTTCCGGCCGGGCGTTTGCCGATAGCTCGTAACCGGCTTTATAGCAACACCTTGGCCTCACTCTCCGATACGTCCGACCTGCCGGCTGACACGTCCGACCTATCAGCTCATAAGTCCGACCTATCAGCCGATAAGTCCGACCTGTCAGCTCATAAGTCCGACTTGTCAGCCGGCACGTCCGACCTGCTGCGGCCTACGTCCCACACCGACAGCCGCGGCGCGTCATTCCGCCGCCGCCTGCCGAATATCGGCAACGATGTCGGCGGGGTCTTCCAGCCCGATGGAGAGGCGCACGGTGGTGTCCGAGACGTCGAGCGCCCGGCATTCCTCGGCCGTGAAGTTACCAAAGATGGTTGACGCCGGGTGTATGGCCAGCGATTTGTGGTCAAAGAGGTTTGTGGCGCGGCGCACGAACTTCAGGCGGTTGATGAAGCGGAAGCAAGCCTCGCGAGAGCTGAGGTCGATGGTAAGCATGGCGCCGGGAAGCGGGCCGAACTGCCGCAGACTGATGTCGTGGAAGGGGTTGTCCGGCAATCCGGGATAGTTCACGCGGCAAATGCCCTGTGCGCCGCGCAATGCCTCGGCCACGGCGAGCGCCGAGGCGGCTTGGCGGCGAAAGCGCACACCGAGCGTCTCGAGTCCGAGGGTCTCCATGTAGGCCGGCTGCGGCGCCATGATGGCTCCCACGTTGTGCAGGAACTCGTCCTTCAGGCGCGCCGTGAAGGCAAACTGCGGTCCTACGCGCTTCACGTAGGCCTGGATACGTCGCGAGCGCGACTTGTCCCATGAGAACGTGCCGTGGTCCAGCACGAGGCCGCCCAGCCCCGTGGCGCCCCCGCTGATATATTTCGTGGAGCTGATGACCTCCACGTCCACGCCGAAATCTCGCGCCCGCCAAGCACAGAAGGGCACGATGGTGGTGTCCGCAACGAGGGGCACGCCGTGGCGGTGGCACACGGCGCTGACGGCGCGCAGGTCGGCCACTTCCAGCTGCGGGTTCGTCACCACCTCCAAGAAGGCAAAGGCCGTGTCCGCGTCGAAGAGGGCGTCGAGCGACGCGGGGTCGGTGAAGTCCGCCAGGCGCGTCTCTACACCGTATTCGCCCAGCGTGTCGCGCAGTAGGGAGAGCGTGTTGCCAAAGAGGTGAGGCGAGGTCACCACGTTGCGCCCCGCACCCGCCAGCGCGATGAACGTGTTGCAGATGGCCGCCATGCCGCTGCCGAACGCCGTAACGCTAAGCGCTCCCGTGGCGCGCGCTACGCGCTGCTCCAAGTATTGCACCGTCGGATTGGAGCACCGGGAGTAAGAATGGTCCGGCGAGCGCCCCGTAAAGGCCCGCGCCATGGCCTCGGCCGTGGGGAACTCGTAGGCAGCGGTGTAATATATGGGCATGGCAAGTGAGCCGTGCGCGTCGGCCTTCGCGTAGGGTGTGGTGAGAATGTCGGACTCGTAACTCATAGGTACGCTTCGTTTAGTCATATTTCCGACTGCAAAAGTCGCAACACGTCCGCAAAAGAGCTTGGAACAAATGCGGTTTTACGCACTCCTTTGCCGCCGTTTTTTCTGAAAGCAACGCGAAATCATACGTTTTTTCCAAGAATCGACAAAACTGACTAATAGGAGTGAAAAATGCGTCACCGATGCGAGGGAAATAAAATACCATGTCGTTGGTATTCCACGCGCGGTCGCTTCTGCCGACCTTTGCAGCGCAAACCCCGGAAAGCCGGCAGCGGAGCATACAGGCCGAAGCGGGGAAACGCCCCCGGTGGGCGACAGCCCCGCAGAAAGATACGCACGCCGGATCTGAAGCGAAACACAACGACTATGGCAAAAATCATCTTAAACGGAGAACCGCAGGAAGTTACGCTGCCACTGACCGTGGCCGCCCTGCTGGAACAGAACCAAGTGCAACAGCCCGACATGATATCGGTGCAACTCAACGAGACGTTCGTGGACAAGGACGCCCGCGCCACGACGCAACTCAAAGACGGCGACGCCGTCGATTTCCTCTACTTCATGGGCGGCGGCGCATACCTATAATAATAATAAGCCATGATAGATTTTTCTGAAGAACAGATAGAACGCTACAGCCGGCACATCCTGCTGCAAGACGTGGGCGTGGAGGGGCAGGAGAAGCTACTCGGCGGCCGCGTCCTCATTGTGGGTGCCGGCGGACTGGGCTCCCCCGTGGCGCTCTACTTGGCGGCGGCAGGCGTTGGCCACATAGGCATCATCGACGCCGACTGCGTGGACCTGAGCAACCTGCAACGGCAGGTCATCCACACCACGGCGGACATTGGCCGCCCCAAGGTGGAGAGCGCACGAGAGAAGATGCTTGCCATAAACCCCGACATAGAGGTCACGACGTATCACGAATACCTCGAAGCGGACAACGCGCTGGACATCATCCGTCCCTACGACTTCATCGTGGACGGGACGGACAATTTCCCCGTGAAGTTTCTCATCAACGACGCCTGCGTCATGGCCGGGAAACCCTTCTCGCACGGCGGCATCCTGCGGTTCGACGGCCAGACGTTCACCCATCTGCCCGGCACAGCCTGCTACCGCTGCATGTTCAAGGAGCCGCCCCCCGCAGGCGCCGTGCCTACCTGCTCGCAGGCCGGTGTGCTCGGCGCCGTCGCAGGCATGCTCGGCACCATCCAAGCCACGGAGGTGCTGAAGTACCTCACCGGCGTGGGCGAACTGCTCACCGACCGCCTGCTCTCCTTCAACGCCAAATCCATGACGTTCCGCACGACGAAGGTGCGCCGCCAGACGACCTGCCCCGTTTGCGGAGCACATCCAACGGTAGATAAACTCGTGGACTACGAACAAGCGGCCTGCGACCTAAAGCCCCGGTCATGAACATACCCGACGAGATACGGAACGAGCTTATTGCCCAAGCGCGCCGCGACGCCCCGCTGGAATCGTGCGGCCTGCTGCTGGGGCGCGGCAACGACGTAGTGGAGCACTACCCCATGGAAAACGTGGACCACAGCGCGGAGCATTTCAGCTTCGACCCCGCGCAGCAGTTTGCCGCCCTGCGCCACGCCCGCGCCCGGGGGCTGCAAATCCTGGCAAACTGGCACAGCCACCCCGCAAGCCCGTCGCGCCCCTCGAAGGAAGACTTGCGGCTGGCTAACGACCCCACCATACGCTACGCCATCCTCTCGCTGCAGGGCGACGAACCCGTGCTGCGCTCCTTCAGCGTGAAAGACGGCGCCGTCACAGACGTGGAGGAGCATTGACGTCCGCCGCGCAACCGCCACGGCGGAGCATCGGCACACAAACCCGCAGGGCAACAGCGCAAACGGCTCACGGCGCGCACCAACTGCGGGACATTTAAGACCAAACCCATGTATCAAATTCCCAAGACCCTGACGGACGACATCCGCTATACGGAAGAACTCATCGCAGGCTACAAGGCCGGCAGCGTCCCCGAGGCGCAGTTCAAGGCCGTGCGCGTGCCCATGGGCATCTACGAACAGCGCATCAGCGGGCAGTACATGCTGCGCATCCGCTGCGCCGGAGGATATATCGCCCCCCGGCAACTGCGTCGCGCCGCCGAGATAGCACGCGACATCAACGCCTCGCACCTCCACGTCACCACACGTGAGGAGCTGCAGATCCACCGCGTCGGCATAGACGATATAGCCGGCCCACTGCAGGAGCTACAACGGGTGGGACTATCCACCCAGGGCGGCGGCGGAAATACCATCCGCAACATGATATGCGACGTGCGCGCCGGCATAGACGACCGCGCCCCGTTCGACCCTTACCCCTACTGCGTCGGGCTGACGAACCGCCTCATTGCCGAGAAGGACTCGTTCAACATGCCTCGGAAGCTGAAAATCGCTTTCGACCTCTCGGAAGAGCTGGCCGACCACGCGCTAATCCAGGACTTGGGCTTGATACCCATCATCCGCGACGGAGCGCGCGGCTTCAAGGTGCTGCTCGGTGGCAGCGGCGCACCCAACCCCGCGCTGGGCTGGACGATGTTCGACTTCCTGCCCGCCGTGGACCTCTACCGCGCGGCCGAGGCGGCGAAAGCCTTCTTCCAAGCCAACGGAAACCGCCGCAACCGCCACAAAGCACGCATTCGCTACATCTTTTATCGCCTCGGCTACGAGGAGACTCGCCGCCGCTACATGGCTTTCTTCGACGAATACAAGCGCAGGCCGGAGATGGACTTTGAACCGGCTCATTTGCATTACGCCCAAAACGCACCTAACTTTGCACCGCTCGCCGAGGCGGGCGAGGCCTTCCGCACCTGGAAACGCCGATACGCCACGCCACAATCGCAACCGGGGCTTTGGGCAACCGTAGTGCCCTTGCTCCACGGCAACGCCCGCCCCGAGACATTCATACGCCTGGCCGACTTCGCCGCCGCCTTCGGCGAAGACGTCATACGCTTCACCACGCGACAGAATATTCAGCTCCGCAACATTCCGGAAGCGTACCTGCCCAACGTCTATGCCCTGCTGCAAGAACTTAAACTGGACATAGACGTCCCCTACATCGTAAGCGACCTGTGCTCCTGCACGGGTGCCGACACGTGCCGCTTAGGCATCTGCCTCTCGAAGGGCGCTATCGACGCCGTGCGCCGACGCCTGAAGCGAAGCAGCCTGCCCCTCGACCGCGTGGCCGGACTCACCGTCAACCTGAACGGCTGCACGAACACCTGCGCTCTGCACTCCTGGGCCGACCTCGGCTTCAGCGGGCGCATAGGACGCGTCGAGGAGCATTCCTATCCCGCCTACACCGTACACCTCCGCCTCCACGGACGCCGTAAGTTGGGCGTAGCCGTGGGCTACGTGGCCGCGCACGACCTTCCGGCCTTCGTAGAAGACTTTCTGAAGGCTTATATCGACAAACAGGCCCAATATGCGGACTACGACGCCTTCGTCAGAGCCGAGGGAGAGGCCACGGCGAAGGAAATAATCCGGAAGTACGCCGACGTGCCGTCCTTCGACGAAGACAAAAACTACTACTACGACTGGGGCGCCGAGGAGGTATTCAGCATCACACGGCACGGAAAGGCGGAGTGCTCCGCCGGGCTCTTCGACATCATCGAACTGGACCAAAGCCTCATCGAGGAAAAACAAAAGAAGCTCGACGCGCTGACCCACACCGACGGTGCATCGGCCGACGAAGCCGAAGCGTTGCTCCGCGGCATCGTCTTCAGTGCCTCGCGCATGCTGCTCGTCACGCGCGGCGCCGAACCCCGCACGGAGGACGAGGTATATAGCCAGTTCGAAGCGCTCTTCATCGAGGCGGGCATCGTCTCGCGCGACTTCATGCCCGTAGTAGAGGCCGCGCGAAACGGACGCAGCCTCCGGGGCAACGAGGCCGCCGTCCGCCAACTGGCCGACACCGTCAATCAGCTCTACGCCGGCATGGACGACAGCCTGAACTTCAAAGTGCCGGAAGCCTCCGGCGCCGCCACAGCTCCCACCGGCACGGCCACCACGTCCGAGGCGCCGACCGCTACACCGCCCGCGCCGGCAGCGGAAGAGCCGAAAGTGAAGAAGGACTTCCGAGGCGTGGCGTGCCCCATGAACTTTGTGAAGACGAAAATCGCACTTTCCACGATGCAACCCGGCGAGCTGCTCGAAATACTCCTTGACGACGGCCAGCCCATAGAGAACGTGCCGGGCAGCGTCCGAGGCGAGGGCCACCAGGTGCTCTCCACGGAGAAGCTGGGCACGTACTGGAAAGTGCTGATACGGAAATGAACGGACAGCAGCGCGTTCCCGCCGCAGCAGGCAGGCCGGCGGCAACGGACGCAGCGGCCACGTTTCTGCCCGTCACGCTACGAATTCCCGCCACAGGCATCCTGGTCATCGGCGGCGGGCACGTAGCGACGCACAAGGTGCTGCTGCTGCAGCGCTTCACGCAGCGAATACGCGTCGTGGCTCAGGAAGTCTCGGACGCCATCAAGACGTCGGGCGCCGCATGGGAGGAGCGCCCCTACGCGCCCGACGTGCTGCGCGGCGCACACCTTATATATATATGTACGTCTGACCACGCGCTCAACGCCCGCATAGCGGCCGACGCGCGGCGGCGGCATATCTTGGCCAACGTCTGCGACGCGCCGGCGTTGTGCGACTTCGTCTCGCCCGCCATCGTACGCAGCGGCTGCCTCACGGTCAGCGTGGGTTCCGACGCCCAAGACGTGCGCCGCAGCATCCGCGTTCGCAACCGGATAAAGCAACTTATCAGCGATGATATACTATCAATCGATTAATCAACGCAACGCCTCGCTCGACGCGCGGGAAGCCCGGTTCAAGACCTTCGGCGAGGACGACGACAAGCCCCACGTGCTCCTCCAGACGTGCAACCGCTTGGAGCTGTACGGCGGAGATGGCGACGTGCCCGACGCCGTGGCGAACCACCTCTTCCGCGTGGCCAGCGGACTGGAGTCGGCCCTTATCGGCGAGCGTGCCGTCCAGGGACAGGTGAAAGACGCCTACCTCGCCGCACGTGCGCACTACCGCCTGCCCGCACCGATGCACAAGCTCTTTGAGTACGCTCTGCTGGCCGGTAAGCGCGTACGCAACGAGACGGAAATCTCACGCGGCGCCGTCTCCCACAGTCTTGCCGCCCTCGAGATACTGACCCGCGAACACATAGACCCGCGCCACGCCCGCATAACCGTCATCGGCGTCAACAAACTTACGGCAGACATTCTGCGCTTCCTCAAGAACAAAGGCGCGGAGCTCGTCTTCTTGGCCAACCGAAGCCGCCGGAAGGCAGAAGCCTTGGCCGGCGAGATAGGGTGTGGCGTCTATGACTTGGCAGATAAGGCGGAGTTTCTGCGCACGACGGACGTGCTCATCAGCGCCACGTCTGCGCCGCACCTCATCGTGCGGGCAGCCGACGTCCCCGCCGGGCGGCGCCTCACCATCATCGACCTGGCCTTTCCCCGCGACGTGGAGCCCGCCCTAGCCGGGCGACCCGGCATCAGCCTCTACAACCTGCAAGACGTGGAAGCCCTCGTCTGTCGCAACATCGAGGTGCGGCAGGGCGAGGTGGCGAAGGCGGAAGAAATCATCCGGGAAGAAGTTGTTGAACTGCAAGCCACCCTGGCGCGGCGCAAGCGCCATATTACAAGCTAAGCCATGATTGTCCTCGCACGCGACAGCCGCCTGAGCCGCCTTCAGGTAGAAGAGGTGTTTCGCCTCTACCCCGGCATTCCGCACGAAGTGCGCCTGCTGCCCTCCTACGGCGATAAGCACAAGGACGTCTCACTCCTGACGGGCGAGGCGCCGGCTGACATCTTTACGCGAGAACTTGACGCCGCCTTGCTCTCGGGTGCGGCCGACGTGGCCGTACATTCGGCCAAGGACTTGCCCTACCCCTTGCCGGAAGGCATAGACCTTATTGCGTTGCTGCCGGCTTTCGACACGACAGACGCCCTCGTCAGCCGCGGGGGCGTTCCCCTGGCCGACTTGCCGGCAGGCAGCCGCGTCGGCACCAGTTCTGCGCTGCGTAAGCGCGGACTTGAGGCATTGCGCCCCGACCTCGTCGTGCAGGGCATCCGGGGCACCATCGAGGAGCGCGTAGCCCAGGTGCGGCAGGGGCGGTTCGACGCCGCCATCGTCGCCACTTGCGCCTTGAAACGCTTAGGTATGGAGGCCGACATCGCCGAGGTGCTCCCCTTCCCGACACATCCGCTCCAAGGCTACCTTGCCCTGACGGCACGCACGGGACGAGACGACCTGCGCACCCGGTTTGCCGCACACGATATGCTTCGCCGCCAAGGCACGGTGACGCTCGTCGGCTTCGGGCCGGGCGCGCCGGACCTGCTAACCCTGCGCGGCGAGAAGGCATTGCGCGAGGCCGACGTCATCTATCACGACGACTTGCTCGACGCGGCCGGCTTGCAGCGCTTCCCGGGCGAGAAGGTTTACGTAGGTAAGCGCGCCGGGCGTCACCATGCGGAGCAGGACGAGATAAACCGCCTGCTGCTCGCCGCAGCACGGGCCGGGCGACGCGTAGTGCGGTTGAAGGGCGGCGACCCTCTGCTCTACAGCCACGCCGGCGAGGAGCTGGAATTTCTGCATCGCTGCTTCGTGCGCACAGCCGTCGTGCCCGGCATCACGGCCGTCTCCGCGCTGGCGGCAGCTGCACAGGTGCCGCTGACGCACCGCCTCCTCGCCTCCACTGTCTCCATCCACACCGCGCACGGGGCGGCGGCCGCAGCGTTGCATCCCGACCCCGAGGCCACCGGTGCCTACTACATGAGCGCCGGGGCGCTGCGCGACGTGGCTGCGGCACACCTGCGCGCCGGAGCTCCCGCCGACACGCCCGTCGTCTTGGGCTACAACGTGTCACGCCCCGACGAACAGCTGCGGCAGACCACGCTGTCGGCTTTGCGCGACGACGTGCGCCCCCACCCTACGCCCCTCGTGGCGCTGGTGGGCGACGTCTGCGCCCTCACGCGCCGCGGTGCCGCCGACGTGCGCCGCACGCTCTATTTGGGCTCCGTCTGCCCCGACCCCGGCTACGTCCACACGCCGCTCCTGCACCTCGTGCCGGTGGCCGACCCCGAGCCGCTGCGCGCCCTGGCCGACCGACCTTTTGACTACACGCTCTTCACGAGCCGCTACGCCGTGACGTACTGGCTCGAAGCCACGGGGCGCCTCCCCGGCCGCGCGGTAAGCATCGGCCCGGCCACGTCGGCGGCGCTCCGGAAGCACGGCGTGGAGAATATCATAGAGGTGACGCCCCACACGGGCGAGGGCGTCACGGCTTTCTTCGGCACCGTGCCCCCCGCCCGCATCCTCTTTCCCCGTTCCGACCTCGCGCCGCAACGCATCCCCGACACGCTGCGCGCCGAGGGGCACACCGTGGAAACGGTGGTGGCCTACCTGAACCGCCCCGTGCCCCGGCCGCGGCGCGTGGACTTACGCCACATCCGGCGCGTCGTTTTCACCTCGCCCTCCACGGTGGACCGGTTTTTCCGGCTCTACGGCGCTTTACCGCAGGACGTAGAAGCCGTCGCCATAGGCCCCACCACGCGGGCTTACCTTGAAGAAAAACTAAAACACACGAAACAATGAAAAGATTCAGACCCTTCCGCAAAGACGCAGCTACGCGCGACCGCTACGCCGACGTGCACCTGGCCGCCGCAGACCTCATCTATCCCTACTTCGTCACGGAAGGCGAAGGCATCATAGCGCCCATCGCGACGATGCCCGGCATCAACCGCTACAGCATCGACACGCTGGTTGAAGACGTGCGCGCCGTGCACGCGCTGGGCATCGGCATGGTGCTGCTCTTCGGTGTCGTGCCGGAGAGCGAGAAGGACGAGCGCGGCACGGCGGGCTATGCGCCGGACGGCATCGTGCCCCGCGCGGTGCGGGCATTAAAGGCCGCCGTGCCCGACGTCGTGGTGATCTGCGACGTCTGCCTGTGCGAATACACCAGCCACGGCCACTGCGGCCTGCTCTGCGGCCACGACGTGGACAACGACGCCACGTTGCCGCTCCTGGCCGCCGAAGCTGTGGCCTACGCCCGTGCGGGCGCCGACTTCGTGGCTCCCTCGGCCATGATGGACGGGCAAGTGGCGGCCATCCGCGAGGCGCTGCAGCGCGAGGGCCTACCGGGCAAGACCAAGGTGCTGGCCTATTCCGCCAAATACGCCTCGGCCTTCTACGGCCCCTTCCGCGACGCGGCCGACTCTGCCCCGGCCTTCGGCGACCGTAAGACGTACCAGATGGACTTCCGCACGCGCGACCAGGGGTTGGAGGAGATAGCCGCCGACTTGGAGGAAGGCGCCGACTGGACGATGGTGAAGCCCGCCATGCCCTACCTGGACATGGTGGCGCGCGCCGCAGCGCGTTTTCCGGACGTGCCGCTCGTGGCCTACCAAGTCAGCGGCGAGTACGCTATGCTGAAAGCCGCCGCACAAGCCGGATACCTCGACGAGGACCGCGTAGTCTTCGAGAGCCTCATCGCCATCAAGCGCGCCGGTGCCCGATACATCATCACCTACTACGCCAAAGAAGCGCTGCAACGCGGACTTATCGGCTGACCCGACGGCTTTCGCCCCGCTTAGCGGGCTTCTACGGAAATATAGGTAGTACCTACACGCGATGTAGGTAGTACCTACATAACATATAGGTAGTACCTACACACGATATAGGTAGTACCTACACGCGATGTAGATAGTACCTATACATCGTTCAGGTAGTACCTAAATAGGATTTAGATAGTACCTAAATTGGATTCAGGTAGTACCTGAAGAGCATTTAGATAGTACCTGAAGAGCATTCAGGTACTACCTGAAAAGGATTTAGATAGTACCTGAAACGAATCTAAAAAGGATAAAGAATGAACGAAAGGGAGAAATCGAAGGCCGCCTACGCGGCAGCGCTGGGCGTCATCCCCGGCGGAGTGGACAGCCCCGTGCGGGCGCTGAAAGCTGTGGGGACGCATCCGCTCTTTGTGCGGCGTGCGGAAGGGCCGTACCTATATGATATTGACGGGAACCGCTTCATCGACTTCTGCATGTCGTGGGGCGTGTTCATCCTCGGCCACAACGCGCCGGCAGTGACGTCCTCCGCCGTAGCAGCCGTGCAGGCCGGGAGCAGCTATGGGACGCCGACGCTGGCCGAGACGGAGCTGGCGGAGCGCATCCGGCAACACCTGCCCACGATGGAGCGGCTACGCTTCGTCAACAGCGGGACGGAGGCCACGATGAGCGCCATCCGCGTGGCTCGCGGCTTCACGGGGCGCGACACGCTGGTGAAGTTTGAGGGTTGCTACCACGGCCATGCGGACCACCTGCTGGTGGCGGCGGGCAGCGCGGCGGCCAATCTGCCGCAGGCCTCGTCGGCCGGCGTTCCGGCGGACTTCGTGAAGCACACGGTGGTATTGCCCTACAACGATGCGGCGGCCGTCAGGCGCTACTTCGCAGCGCACGGCGCGGAGGTGGCGGCCGTCATCGTGGAGCCGGTGGCTTGCAACATGGGGGTAGTACCTCCGAAGGCGGGCTTCTTGGAGACGCTGCGCGAGGTGACGACGGCGAGCGGCGCACTGCTGATTTTCGACGAGGTAATCACGGCCTTCCGCGTGGCATCGGGCGGGGCGCAGGCGCGCTTCGGCATCCGGCCGGACCTGACTACGGTGGGGAAGATTGTGGGTGGCGGTTTCCCGGCAGCGGCCTTCGGCGGGCGCGCTGACATCATGGGACTGCTGGCGCCCGAGGGGCCGGTATATCAGGCCGGAACGCTCTCGGGGAACCCCGTGGCCATGGCTGCGGGGCTGGCCACGCTGACGGGCGTGGAGCAGGAGGGCTTCTACGAAGAGCTGGAACGACGCAGTGCGCGCTTTGCGGCGGAGCTGGAGAAGATAACGGCGGGGCACGGCATCACGGTGAACCGCGTCGGCTCCATGTTTACGCTCTTCTTTCACCCCGGACCGGTGGAGGACTTCCGCGCGACGCAGGCGGCGGACCGCGAGCGCTTCGGGCGCTACTTCAGGCGGATGCTGCAGCGCGGCGTGTACGTCTCGCCGTCGCAGTTTGAGGGGAACTTCATCTCCGCGTGCCATACGGACGACATTCTGGACTACGTGTTGGAGAGCATAGCCCGGGCATTGGAGGACAACGATGATTGAGGAAACGAAGATAGCGGAGTGGAACGCGCGCTTCGCCGAGGCGGCGCCGGAAGAGGTGTTGCGCTACTTCCTGCAAGCGTTCCGGGGGCGGATAGCGCTCTCGTCGAGCCTAAGCATGGAGGACCAAGTGCTGACAGACCTCATCGTGAAGGTTTGCCGGGGCGAGGGGGCGGCGGCTATACCCCTGCCGCGCATCTTCACGCTGGACACGGGGCGCCTCTTCCCGCAGACGTATAAGCTCATAGCGCAGACGGAAGAATACTACGGCCTGCACGTGGAAGTTTTCTTCCCTGACTACCGCGAGGTGCAGCGCATGGTGCGCGAGGAAGGCATCAACCTGTTCTACCGAAGCCCGGAGAGCCGCCACAGATGCTGCGCGGTGCGCAAGCTGGAGCCGCTGCGGCGCGCCTTCCGAGGCCTGGACGCCTGGGTGTGCGGCCTGCGGCGCGAACAGAGCGTGACGCGGCGAACGATGCAGCCCGTGGAATGGGACGCCCTGAACGGGCTCTTGAAGATAAACCCCCTGATAAGCTGGACGGAGCAGGAGGTGCGCGCCTACGTGCGAGAGAACGGCGTGCCGTACAACCGACTGCACGACAAGGGCTACCCCAGCATCGGCTGCGAGCCTTGCACGCGCGCCGTGGCACCGGGCGAAGACCCGCGCAGCGGCCGCTGGTGGTGGGAAGCGCCGGACAAGCGCGAGTGCGGATTACACCAACGCTGAGGCATGGGACGCAGGCAAGCACGGCGGGCCGAGGCGCCGTCAGCTGTACTCCGAAGGCTCCAGCAGGCCGACCCGCAGCGCATGGGAGATGGCTTTATGAGCCGAGCTGACGCCCAGCTTGCGGAAGATATTCTTGCGGTGCGTGTTCACCGTGTTGATGCTGGCGCAGCGCTCTTGGGCAATCTGCCGCGTAGTGAGGCCGCGCGCCATCAGCTGGAGCACTTCTATCTCCGTGCGCGTCAGGTGGGCCTTCTCCTGCTCCCCCTGCTTGCGCCTCACGGCGCGGGAACGCTGCAGGAAGAGCTCCGCCACGCGCTGGCAGAAGTAGCGCTGCCCCTGAGCGGCATGGCGCAACGCGTCGGCTATCTCGGAGAGCGGCGAGTCCTTGAAGAGAATGCTCACGTTCTGCGTCTGCTCCACTACGCGGTCGAGGAGCTCGTCGGTCAGCGTCGCGCTGACGAGCACCCAGCGAGCCTTGGGGAAGCGGTCTATGGCCACGAAGAAGTAGTCGGCCTCGCGGAAGTCGAAGAGGTAGTAGTCGAGCAATACGATGCTGTCTTCCTGCGCCTCGAGGCGGCTGAAGAGTTCCAGACGCGTCGCGGCATAGACGATGCTGGCCTCCGGGCCGCGACGGATGAGGCTTTCGAGGCCGCAGCGCGTGAGGGCTTGGTTGTCAGAAAGGATGTAATGGAGCATAGACGCCGAGGGATTAAAAGCCGGTGCGCCCCGGGCCGCCGCACAAGCCGGGCGCACGCCGTTGCGAAGGCAAAGGTACGAAGCATGCGGCGGGGAAAGCGGAATATTCGCCCAAAGCGATGCCGTGAAAAAGTAGAAACGACTTAAAGACACGAGGTATTTGGAACGACCCGTCCACAGGAAGCACCCGTCTTTGCGGTGTGGCAGGTTTTCCGTACTTTTGCAAACCTAAAAAGGCCGGTGCGCCGCCACGCAGCGCCACGCCGAAAGCCTACGTACATGGGATTTCAAGCCATCTTTGTCATCATCGTCCTTGTCTTCATGGTGCTGGCACTTATGAAGGACAGGCAACGGCCGGGCATGATACTGTTCTCGGCTGCCGTGGTGTTTCTGTGCGCGGGCATCCTGACGCCGAAGGAGATGCTCGAGGGCTTCTCGAACAAAGGCATGATAACCGTTGCGCTGCTCTTCCTGGTGAGCGAAGGCGTGCGCCGCTCGGGCTTCTTGGAGGTCATCGTGAAACACTTGCTGCCGTCGAGCACGACGAGTGTGCGACGTGTGCTGGCGCGGATGCTGCCTTCCGTCGGCTTCATCTCGGCTTTTCTGAACAATACGCCGGTCGTCGTCATCTTCGCGCCGATGATAAAGCGCTGGGCAGCCGGCGTGAAACTGCCCGCGACGAAGTTTCTCATCCCCCTCTCCTACGCCACGATACTGGGCGGCATGTGTACGCTGATAGGTACGTCGACGAACCTCGTAGTTGACGGCATGGTGACGGACGCGGGCTATGCGGGCTTCACCATGTTCGAGCTGGGGAAGGTTGGCGTGTTTATAGCGCTGGCCGGCATGCTCTACATCCTGCTCCTCTCGCCGCTGCTGCTTCCCGCCGGGCGCGAGGCCGACGAGGGCGCCGACGAGGAACTGCCGCGCGGCACGCTGGAGCGCGTGGAAGTGGTGCTGGGAGCGCGCTTCCCGGCCATAGGGCGCCGCGTGGCGGACTATGACTTCAAGGACAAGTTCGGCGCCAGCGTCATCGAGCTGCGACGCGCGGGCGAGACGATCCTGATGCACGACATGCGGCGGGTGCGCTTCCGCGAAGGTGACACGCTGGTGCTTGCCACGGACGCAAACTTCATGAAGAGCTGGGGCGACTCGAGCTTCTTCCTCATGGCCACGGACGGTCGCGAGCCGGAGGCAAAGCTGCCCATTTGGAAACGCCGCATCGCCGTCACGCTACTTATCCTGATGATTCTGGGCGCCACGGTGGGCGAGCTGCCCGCCACGCAGGAAGCGTTTCCGAAGATGAAGCTCGACATGTTCTTCTTCGCCGCCGTAGTGACCGTTGCCATGGCGTGGCTGCAAATTTTTCCGGCGCGGAAATACACCAAATATATAAGCTGGGACATCCTTATCACCATAGCGTCGGCCTTCGCCGTGAGCAAAGCCATGATGAACTCCGGCATGGCGGACGCCATAGCGCAGCTGGCCATCAGCCTGACGCACAACTTCGGCCCCTACGTGCTGCTGGCCTTCGTCTTCATCGTGACAGACTGCTTCACGGAACTGATGACCAACAACGCAGCGGCAGCCTTGGCTTTCCCCATAAGCCTAAGCATCGCGGGGCAGCTCGGCGTGAGTCCAACGCCCTTCTTCGTGTGCATCTGCATGGCGGCCAGCTCCAGCTTCTCCACACCCATAGGCTACCAAACGAACCTCATCGTGCAGGGCATTGGGGGCTACAAATTCTCCGACTTTGTCCGCGTAGGGCTTCCCTTGAACCTCATCGCCTTCGTAGTCTCCATCCTGCTGATACCGCTGTTCTTCCCCTTCTAAGGGCGGCATAGACAATGATATAATGAGCGAAATATACCCCATCTTCGACCGCATGCTGCGCCGCTCGGACAAGGAGCGCCTGCTGAAGCAGAAAGGCGTGCTCCTGTGGTTCACAGGCCTCAGCGGCTCGGGCAAAAGCACCGTCGCCATAGCCTTGGAACGCGAATTGCAGCACCGCGGCTACCTCTGCAAGGTGCTTGACGGCGACAACATCCGCAGCGGCATCAACAGCAACCTTGGCTTCAGCGAAGAAGACCGACGGGAGAACATACGCCGCATAGCTGAGATAGGAAAACTCTTTGTTGACACGGGCATCATCACCATCTGCTGCTTCATCAGTCCGCGGCGCGAGATGCGCAACTTGGCCCGCGACATCGTAGGGGCGGACGATTTCAAAGAAATCTTTGTGAACACGCCGCTCAGCGTCTGCGAGCACCGCGACGTGAAGGGACTATACGCCAAAGCCCGGCGCGGGGAAATCAGCAACTTCACGGGAGTGACGGCCCCCTTCGAGGCGCCGGAGCATCCCACCCTGGAAATAGAGACCTTCAAGACGCCGCTGCGCGACAACGTGCGAAAAATCGTGGATCTGCTCGGCCTGAAGGTGCACAAAGAGGCTTAAAACAACAGGAAACGAAACATACCGAACGACAATGGAACAATACAGCCTGAGCCACCTATCCGAACTCGAAGCGGAGAGCATCTACATCATCCGCGAGGTGGCGGCAGAATTTGAGAACCCCGTCATGCTCTACAGCATCGGCAAGGACTCGAGCGTCATGGCGCGGCTGGCCGAGAAGGCCTTCGCCCCGGGACGCCCGCCCTTCCCCCTGATGCACATTGACTCCAAGTGGAAATTTAAGGAGATGCTACAGTTCCGCGACTGGTACGCCCGCGAACACGGCTGGAAGCTCATCGTCGAGAGCAACATGGAGGCCTTCCGCCAAGGGGTAGGCCCCTTCACGCACGGCTCGAAGGTGCACACCGACCTGATGAAGACAAAAGCCCTGCTGGACGGACTGAAGAAGCACCACTTCGACGCAGCCTTCGGCGGAGCACGACGCGACGAGGAGAAAAGCCGCGCTAAGGAGCGCATCTTCAGCTTCCGCGACGAATTCCAGCAGTGGGACCCCAAAAACCAGCGGCCTGAACTCTGGGACATCTACAATACGCGCATCCACAAGGGAGAAAGCATCCGCGTATTCCCACTCTCCAACTGGACGGAACTGGATATTTGGCAATACATCCGGCTGGAGCATATCCCCATCGTACCCCTCTACTACGCAAAGGAGCGCCCCGTCGTAGAAATTGACGGACAGCTCATCATGCCCGACGACGACCGCCTGCCCGAAAAGTATCGCGACCAAATTACGACGAAGAAGATACGCTTTCGCACGCTCGGATGCTGGCCCCTTACGGGAGCCATAGAAAGCGAAGCCGACACGATAGAGAAAATAGTGGAAGAAATGATGACCACCACGAAGAGCGAGCGCACTACCCGCGTGATAGACTTCGACCAGGACGCCTCCATGGAACAAAAAAAGCGGGAAGGCTATTTCTAAACACCCGCTACGCATCCGCAGGACGCCATGGGCAAACACGACAACGACATGACACAAAAAAAGATAAGCATCACCGAGTTCCTGGACAACGACGAGAAGAAAGACCTCCTACGCCTGCTCACGGCCGGCTCCGTTGACGACGGGAAGTCCACCCTCATCGGCCGCTTGCTCTTTGACTCGAAAAAACTCTACGAAGACCAGCTCACGGCTCTCGAACGTGACTCGAAGCGCGTCGGCAACGCGGGCGGACACATCGACTATGCCCTCCTGCTCGACGGACTCAAGGCGGAGCGCGAGGAAGGTATCACCATCGACGTGGCCTACCGCTATTTCTCAACCAACCGCCGCAAGTTCATCATCGCCGACACGCCGGGACACGAGCAATATACGCGCAACATGATAACGGGTGGCTCAACGGCAAACCTGGCCATCATCCTCGTAGATGCCCGCAACGGCGTCATCACACAGACCCGCCGCCACACGTTCCTCGTCTCGCTGCTCGGCATAAAGCACGTCGTGCTGGCCGTAAACAAGATGGACTTGTGCAACTTCCGGGAGGACGTCTTTCGCCGCATCGTGGCCGACTACAAAGCCTTCATACAGTCGCTGGGTATAGAGGACGTCACGTGCATCCCGCTCTCGGCGCTCGACGGCGACAACGTGGTGGAGCGCTCGCCCCGCACGCCGTGGTACGACGGGCCGGCGCTGCTGCAGTTCCTGGAGACGGTGCCCATCCACCAAGACCATAACACGCGCGACTTCCGCTTCCCCGTGCAGTACGTGCTACGCCCCAACCTGGACTTCCGAGGCTTCTGCGGCAAAGTGGCCAGCGGCATCATACACAAAGGAGACACCGTCGTGGCGCTGCCTTCCATGAAGCGCTCAAAGGTGAAGGACATCGTCATACCTTACGCCCCCAACGTGAAGCAACTGGGTCCCGGCGGCACAACTACGCACACGGAGGTGCAGCCCCCCCTGACAGCCGACTATGCCTTCCCCCCGCAGAGCGTCACCCTCACCCTGGAGGACGAGATTGACCTCTCGCGCGGCGAGATGCTCGTGCGGCCGGACAACCTGCCGCAGGTGGGGCGCAACTTCGAGGCCACGCTCGTCTGGATGGACGAGGAGCCCATGGACAAGTCCAAGGCCTTCTACCTCAAGCAAACGACAAACACCACGCGCTGCCGCATAGACCAGATTCGCTACCGCATAGACGTGAACACCTTGGAGCACAACGCCTGCGAAGCCTTCAAGCTCAACGAGATTGGGCAAGTCTTCATCCAGACGTCGAAGGAGCTCTTCTTTGATCCCTACAAGCAAAACCGCCAAACGGGCGCCTTCATCCTCATCGACCCCATAACGAACAATACGAGTGCCGTGGGCATGATTACGTCCGCCGTCGACGAACAGTCGCTCCACGCCAGCGACGCCGTTCCCGTTCTTGACCTTCCCGCCCTCGGCATTGGCGCGGAGCACTACGACGCCATCCGCCGCGCCGTGCGAAGTTTGGAGCGCCAGGGCATCGCCGTGAAAGTAGTGGAGTGAACTGCCAGGGCCTACCTGCCCCGCCGCGCGCGGCAGGTGCGACCTTCGCCCACACGGATAACCGCAACAAGGAGCGGAGCCCTGACGAACCCGTCCGAGCTCCGCTCCTTTTTCATATCTTGACGTATCGCCGTGCGCTTAAAGGCGACGAAGCCGCACGCCCACGTCGGTAATGCCCGGAAGCATGGCGTCGCGCATCAGGTGGCGCACGATGAGTGTGCCTGCCTGCCCCGCCTGCAGCTGCAGCGTGTCCACGCTGAAGACGTATTGGTAAGTGCCCGTGCCGCTCCCCGAGGCGTCGCCTTCCGCGTCGGCCAGGCGACACACCACGTTCCGCACCTGCGGTCGGCTGCCGCCCATGCGCGCTACGACTTGCAGGGCAACGTCGCGGTAAGGGTAAGCATGTGCTGCCGAGGTACGCACGCCGAGGCTCAGCACGTACCGGCCGCCCGCGGCCACCGTATCTACGGGGAAGCAGAGCGAGTCTTTACGCTCCCATCCGTCCACGGGCGTTGCTTGGTAAGCGAAGGTCGCCGTGCGGTGCTCCCCGCATGCGGCGAGGAGCAGGCTTAGCGCGAGGCAGGGCAGTAGTTTCACGACGCTGTGGGAGCTTCCCCCTTTCCTTGAGCCGGTTTCGGCGCCGCGTTTGCCGACGGTGTAGCGCCGCGCCCCTTGTCACGTCCTTTCCCGCCGTTGCGTCCTCTGCCGCCCCGCTTGCGCCGGCTCTTGTCAAAGCGCGTTAGGCTGTCTTGTTCCAGCAAGTCGGCGCTGTGCTTCGCTTCTGCGGGCGCACCGCCGTCCAAGCGTTCGGGCTTCTCGCCTGCACGGTTCATCTCGATGACTTCCTTCGCGCGTGCCGCACTGATGACGACGAGGTTCGCCGCCAAGCGCTTGTCCGTGCTGTAGGTGACCTGCCGCGCCAGCGTGTCGGCTTTGAAATAGTAGTACGTGCCGTCCGCCGTCTCCAGCGTCTGGTCGCGCGGCGGCAACTCGCGGTAGGCTTCCAAGTACGTATCGACCTCGTAGTTCAGGCAGCATTTCAACTTGGCACACTGTCCGGCCAGCTTCTGCGGGTTTGGCGAGATGTCCTGGTAACGTACGGCGGCGGTCGATACACTACTGAAATTTTTCATCCACGTTGCGCAACACAGTTCCCGCCCGCAGGGGCCGAAGCCTCCGATGCGTCCCGCCTCTTGTCGGGCGCCTATCTGGCGCATCTCTATGCGGACGTGGAACTCGTCGGCCAGGACTTTTATCAGTTTGCGGAAATCCACGCGCCCGTCGGCAATATAGTAGAAGATGGCCTTATTGCCGTCGCCTTGATACTCCACGTCGCCTATCTTCATTTCCAGGCCGAGGGCTTTGGCTATTTGGCGCGACTTTATCATCGTCTCCTGCTCGCGCGCCTTGGCCTCTTCGTATTTCTCCAGGTCCACGGCGCGCGCCTTGCGATAGACGCGCCGTATCTCCGTGCCCGGCTTGAGGCACGCCTTGCGCATCTGCAGCGGCACGAGCTGCCCCGTCAGCGTCACGACGCCGATGTCGTGGCCCGGACTGGACTCCACGGCCACCATGTCGCCTTTGCAGAGGTCCAGGTGGTTGTCGTTGTGGTAATAGCCTTTGCGGGTGTTCTTGAACTGCACCTCGACGAGATCCGTCAGCCGGTCGTTGCCCGGCACGTCGGCATAGTAGTCGTATGTGTTAAGCTGCTTGTCCTGCCGTCCGCACCCCTTGGCGCAGAGGCCGCGCAGACAGCCTGCCGTCTCAAATCTTTCCATTCTTTACTTTTTCCTTTTTGCCGCGCGCCGTGTCCTCTGCGGATGGTCGCGGCCGCTTCCCTTCATTTTACCAAGAGCACGATCAGCTTGAGGCAGAAGTCGAAGAAGACCATCCGCGGGTTCACATTGCGCTCCACGTCGCGCTGGGCCAAGGAGAGCTCTTGCATGATGCCTATGACGTTGCGCTCGTTGACGAAGCGGGCGAAGTTGGTGCTGAAAGCCGCCTCGTCGGGCGTCTCGTAGTTCAGCGCCGGCTCGTGGAAGTTGTACACGAAGTTCTCCCGCACCTGCTGCTGACAGTACTCCAAGAAGCGCTTTTGTCGTTCCCGTCCCCAGCCGGCCACCTGCTCTGCCCAGTCGCGCAAGTCCTTTATACGCCGTCCGTAGGCCAGACGCATGAGCAGGACAAACAGGTCGAAGAAGGTGGCGCGGTCGTCGTCGACCTGCAATTGTTCCAAAGCTTTGACGTAGCTTCCGCCGCTGAGGCGCGCCACGCGTCGTGCTTCGCGCTCCTCCAAGCCGTTGCGCTCCGTCAGCGCCGCCGTGAGTTCCTCTTGGCCTAAGGGCGGCAGCGTCAAGCGTTGCGTGCGGCTCACGATGGTGGGCAGCAGGCGTTCGGGCTCCTCGCTCGCCATCAGGAAAACGGTTTGTGCGGGCGGCTCCTCCAAGAGTTTCAGCAGCTTGTTGGCCGCTGAGAGGTTCATCAGTTCGGGGCGCCAGACGACGACGACACGATAGCCGCCCTGGCTGGCCACGAGGCTGAGCTTGCGCCGTATCTCGTCGCTCTCCGCCTCGTAGATCATCATTTGCTGGTTCTTCACGCCCATGGCCTCCAGCCACGTAGCCTCGTCGAAGTAGGGTGTGGTGAGCAGCAGCTCCCGCCATTCCTTCAGGTAGAGGTCGCTCGTCGGGTGGCCGCTACTGCCCGGGCGCGTGATGACGGGAAAGACGAAGTGGAGGTCAGGATGCGCCAACTTCTGCGTCATACGGCAGCCGGGACACGTGCCGCACGGCTCCGCGCTGTCGGCGGCACGCCCCGTGCAGAGCAGGCTTGAGGCCGCAGCAAGTGCCAGCGGCAACTTGCCGCTGCCCGCAGGGCCGCAAAGCAGCAGGGCGTGCGGCATGCGCCCCTCAACGATAAGGCGCTTCAGGTGCCGCTTGGCCGTCTCCTGACCGATCACGTTGGAAAACTTCATGCTCGTCTCCTTCCCTTATGTAGCCTCAATATATCTTCCGCGCTATCTGCGCCACGCTGTCCACGGCGCCCAGCGCGTAGAAGTGGAGCCCCGGCGCGCCGCGGCGGAGCAGTTCCTTGCACTGTGCCACGCCCCACTCTATGCCCAGCGCCTTGGCGTCGGCGTCCGTCTTGCAGCGCAGCGCCTCTTTGGCCAGCGCCTCGGGGAAGTCGCAGTGGAACGTCTTGGGCACCGTCTGAAGCTGCGAGAGTTTCGAGAGCGGCTTGATACCCGGGATGATGGGCACCGTGATGCCCTCCGCCCGTGCGCACGCTACGAATTGGCAAATCTTTTCGTTGTCGTAAGAAAGTTGCGTCACGCCGTAGTCCGCTCCCAGCTCTACTTTGCGTTTGAACCACGCCATATCTGTCTGCAAGTTGAGCGCCTCTTCGTGCTTCTCGGGGTAGCATGCCACGCCGTAGCTGAAGTGTCCCGGTGCCTCAATGGGCGAACCGTCCAGGAAGCGGCCTGCGTTGAAAGCGTTGACTTGGGCTATCAGTTCCGTCGTGTGGGCGTAGCCGCCCGGCGTCGGCAGAAACATCTTCTCATCCTTAGGCTTGTCGCCCCGCAAAAGCAAGAGGTTCTCCACCCCAAGAAATTGTAGGTCGAGGAGCATCAGTTCTATCTCCTCGCGCGTGAAGCCCTGGCACACCACGTGCGGCACGGCCGGAATGCCAAAGGCCTGCTGTATGGCCGCGGCAACGGCCACCGTGCCGGGGCGGCGATGGAGCAGGCGACGCCGAAACGTGCCGTCGGGCTGCTCCGTATAGACGTACTCCGCGTGGTGCGTCGTGATGTTGATGTAGGCAGGGTTGAACTCGAGCAGCTGCTCTATGTTGCGGCGCAAACCTGCGAAGCCCTTTCCCTTCATGGGTGGAAGCACTTCGAAGGAGAAGGCAGCGCCCCCTGCACCCCGTATCAGATCCGTTACTTTCATTCCTGTGTGTCATTCAGGCCGGAGCATTTGGCACACCGGCCGTATGAATAGGCAAAGGTAGCAGAAATTAGCCGGAAAACCGTCCCGGCGCGCCCTTTATTGCCCCGGCCCCGAACCTTTTACGATCATAAAGCGAGACCTAAGGCGCACGGCAAGCCTCTTGCGACGGCAGACGCAGTCGGTCGGTTCTGCCGATCGGCAACTCCGACGTGCCGACGGACAGGTCGGACTTATCAGCTGACAGGTCGGACTTATCAGCTGACAGGTCGGACGTGCCAGCTGACACATCCGACCTGTCGGTGAGCAAGAGCAACACACTGTCTGACAGAGCGCTACGACCGTCTCGGGCGGGCGGCTCCCAAAAGCAAAAAAAAGCAAAGCGTCAGTTTCCACCCCGAATCTAAAAACAAAACGTCAGCAGAAACAATCTCCTACTGACGTTTTGCAGCTCTATTTTCGCCCACAAGAAAAAGGAAACGGAGAAGCGCTTTCCCGTACGCCGTTCGCGCCGACGGCTCGCTATACGGGATACCACTCGCCGTCGTCTTCATCCTCTTCTTCGTCGGGTTCGGCCTCTTCCTTCTTGGGTTCAGCATCCTCTTTCTTGGGCTCAGCGTCTTCCTTCTTGGGTTCAGCGTCTTCCTTCTTAGGTTCAGCGTCTTCCTTCTTAGGCTCGGCCTCTTCCTTCTTAGGCTCAGCCTCTTCCTTCTTAGGCTCAGTCTCTTCCTTCTTAGGTTCAGCCTCTTCCTTCTTAGGTTCAGCCTCTTCCTTCTTAGATTCAGCGTCTTCCTTCTTGGGTTCAGCGTCCTCCTTCTTGGGTTCGGCCTTATCCTCACCTTCTTTCGAGGGTGCGCCGGGCGTGACGGGTTGTTGTCCTTGCGGCGTAGCGGGCTGGGCGGGCGTCTCTTCTTGCTTCGCAGGCGTGGCAGGCGTTTGCTCGGGCGTTTCGTCGTCTGCGGGATACCACTCCTCGCCGTCCTCGTCCGTCACGACGGGTTCTTGCTTAGCCTGCGGCGTTTCCTCCTGCGCAGGCTCTGCGGGCGCAACGGGTTGAGCTGGTTCTTTCTTTGCTTCAGGCGTTGGCGACGCCTCCGGATTCGTTTCCGTTTTACCTTCTTCCGCTTTCACCGGCGTCTCCGGTGTTTCGGCAGGTACGTTGGCAGGCTCTTCAGGTTCGGCGGGGATGTCGTACTCCTCTTCGTCGTTCGTCGTGGGCGTGTTGTCCGGCGCTACGTTGGGTTCAATGGGGTAATACTCCCCTTCCTCGTCTTCGCCGGGCGCTATGCTGTCAGCGGGCAGGCCGCCGGGCAGCGTGCCGAGGGAGTCGGCGCGCAGCGTGTCGGCACGCAACGTGTCGGCCTTGCCCTTGACAGCGAGCGGGTAGATAGGCTGCAGATGTTCCTCGTACTGTTGCTCCACGGGCTCGCCTTCCACGTCGAGCGGCAGGTCGGGATTGATCTGCATGGGCGCAAAGGTCTTCTCGTAGAACGTCTCGTAGTCGGCAAAGGAGAACTGGCGGCCCAGGAGCTGCAAATTAGCCTCCGAGATGAGGAAGACGCGAGCGCGGCGCAACTGGCGAGCCACGTCGGCGTCGCGATATATATCTTGCGCGTAGGCATGTACCTCGTCAAAGCTGTTGAAGCCCCGGACGCGGAACTCTACCAGGCTTTGCAGCGCCTGACTTCCGGTCTTGGCAATGGCGGCTTGTTCCTCGTCAGCGTGGGTCACCTGCTTCCCGGCGGCCTTGTTCAGCGCTGCGAGGTCGGTCTTTCCGCCGGCAGCGGCCGACGCGGTGGCTGCACCTTGGGCGGTCGCGTTCTTGCCGGCCTTTCCCGCCTTTCCATCCTTACCCGCCGGCGACGTGGCGGCCTCGGCCGACGTGGCCGAAGAGCTCAGCGTGAGTAACCCCGTGCCGTAGTCCAGCACCTTCTCGATGTCGAAATTGCGAAGGTAGAAATGCGTGAAATTGAAGTGGGCTATATCGAAGAGAAGTCGGTTGTCGTCAAGCGAATCTTTGGGATAAGCTACGAGGAATACGAACTTGGCATCCCGCTCGGGCGAGAGTTGCGGCGCAGCGCCTCCCCCGGCTGCCGCAGCGCTGTCCGTCTGCGCCGTGCGGCGCTCCCAGAGCGAGCCAAGGTCGTAGCCGCCACTGCCGGGTTGCCGTCCGGCCTCGAGGCCTTTGACCAGCATACCGGCCAGGTCGGAGACGTCGCTTTGCGGGTACTGACGTACGAGGTCGCGCAACTCGGCGGCCAGTTCGCGGCCGGACACCGCACCGATGCGGCTTAGGGCATGGACGAAGATAAACTTGGGGCGGTTGGCGCCATCCGGGTAGTCGGCCGTAGAAAGGGCGTAGTTGCGCTCCACCTGCGCCATGTCGCGGTTGCGATAAGCGTTGTAAGTGGCGGCGTAAAGGGAGTCCTCCATTTGCTTGCCGTAGCGGGCGTTCAGCAGGTAGTCCGGAGCCAAGATGCGTTTTGTTGTAGCGGAATCCGGGAACTGCGTAGCCAGCAGGTCGCGGTATCTGTCGGCCTCCGCGCCTTTTCCCCAACGGGAATAGAGCAGGAAGAGCTGATAGTACGTATCTTGCAGCCGATCGAAGGAGGGGTATTGCCGGACGATACGTCCGAGCGTAGAGGCGGCAAGGGGGAAGTCCTCCAGCTCATCTTTCTCTATAATGCCGGCGTTGTAGAGGCCGTCCATGATAAGCAGGTTCGACGCCGCCTTAGCCTCCTCGGTGAAGGGGATTTGCTTGAGGTAGTACGCCCGCTGGTGGGGGTCGTTCTCGGCTGAGAGCACCGTGTCGGCCGCCTGCTCCAGAGCTGCAAGACTGTCAGCGGCGGCCTGTGCGGAGTCAGAAAGTTCCTCTTCCTCGTCATCGCCGTTGCTCAAGACGCTTTTGTTGGAGCGCCGCCAGTCATCCTCGTTCTTTCGGCTGCCCCAACGCTTGCGGAAATCCTCCTTCCCCTGCATGACGAGCATGGGGTTGTAGAAATACCATACTTGGCTCTGCTGCGAATTGCGCGCGGCGGCCGCGGCGGTGACGTTCTCCTGCCCCGTACCGACACCGTTCTCGGACGCATTGGCAGCGGCGGCACTGTCAGCGCGCGCACGGGCTTCCTCGCGCTCTTTCTTCTTCAGCGCCTCGATAACGCGGTCTATCGCCGCGTTGCGGTCGGCCTCGCTCATCAGGGAGAGCGCCTGCAAGCTGTCCTGAAGCTCCACGACGCTGGTGAACGGCACCAACTTGTCGAGAACTTTGGAGCGCTTCGTCACTTCGGCGTAGTCTTTGTAGGATTTGTCTATCATGCCGAGGGCTTCCGAATAGCAAGTCTGCGCCGAGGCGTACTTATGGCGCTCCCAGTAGAGCTGGCCGAGACGCAGGAGCAGGACGCCCTTCTCTATGCCGGAGCGCGTGCCTTTTGCGCGCCCTTTTTCGTAGGCGCTGATGGCATTTGCCGTGTCTTTTTGTGCCAAGTAGATATTGCCCATGGCGTAATATACCTGGTCCAAGTAGTCCTTATTCTTATCTGACCGCGCCATGCCCTTGAGCCGTCCTATCATGCGGCGGGCGTTTCCTTGGTCGCCCATCACCTCGGTCTGAAGTATCCGGGCGTTGAAGGCGAGCTGATACGGCGGGTTCTGACGTATGCACTTGGCAAGTGCCTTGTATGCCCCCGGCAGGTCGCCGTTCTGCTGCCGCACCTGGCCGAGGAGGAAATACAGGCGCGCCTTTTGCAGCTTGCGCGGCGCACTTTTCGCGGCGCGCTCCAGGTAAGGCTGCGCCTCGGCGAGACGTCCCTGCCGAAGGAGCAGGTCTGCCATCGTCGCGTCGCGCTCCTTGCCCAGGCGGGTGCTTAGCGAGTCGCGCCCAAGGCGGTTCAGCACGTCCTCAGCGTCGTAGTACCAGTCCAGCTCCGCGTAGCAGCGAGCCAGCCAAGCCCGCGCCTCGGCCGCTACGGGCGGCTCGGCCGCGTACAGCCGCGTGATATAAGAAAATGTGGAAGCTGCCTCAACGAATTCGCCCTTCCAAAACTGCGCCTGCCCCATAAGTAGCCAGGCGTTCTTCAGGTAGGGGTTGTACTCCTTGCGTTGCAGGTAGAGCTTCATCTTCTCTGTCTTCCGCTTGCCGACATCTACCTTCGGGCGCTTCTTGATAGAGTGCAGCTGAATGGCCTTTTCGCACTTCTCAATGGCCGTTTCGAAATTGCCCTTGCCCAGCGAGCGCGACGCCTCGTTACCAACGACGAACACAGGTAGGAGCTCCGTGTAGTTATCTGTGTTCCCCTTGAGCTGCGCGTCTATGCCTTCGCGGAACGCCGTGCCGCCGTTGAACATGGTGTTGTACTTAGCGGAGAACGAGTGCCAGAAGCGCGTCCGTGAGTTGTTTTCCTTGGTGGAACAGGCCGCCACAACGAGGGCGCAAAGTAGCACGCAGCACAGGCCTGCGGCGACCTTCACGCTGCCGCAGGCCTCGCGGAAGGCCGTAGCTATATACCTGAACCGAGATTTCACTAAACTATAAACTGGAAAATCGCCCTTTTATTGCCTTACCTGCCCAGCAAATGGCGTAAAGGGCAATGGAGACGAGAATGATGGCCGCGCCCGAGGGGACGTCGCCGACGTAAGCCGCCGCCAAGCCGCCGCCAATGCCGAGCAAGCCAAAGAAGGCGCTCCACAAGACCATGCCGCGGAACGTCCGGGTGAAGAGTGCCGCTGTCTGTTGCGGAATGGAAAGCAGGGAGATAACGAGTACGACGCCGACAAGACGCAGACAACCGACGATAGTAAGAGCCAAGAGGGCGGTGAGTGCCCCTTCTATGGCGCCAACCGGCAGTCCCTGCGTCACGGCAAAGTCTCGGTCGTAGGCTATCGTGGAGATAGGCTCCAGCAGGAGCGCAAAGAAGAGTCCGCACGTCAGGGTTAGCAAGCCCATAAGCCAAAGGTCTGCGCGGCTAATGCCGAGGATGTCGCCAAAAAGGTAGCCGGGAAGGTCGGTCATGAAGCCGGGAGTGAGGTAGGCGAAGAGTATGCCCAGGCTCATGCCGAAGGTC
Organism: uncultured Prevotellamassilia sp.; assembly: GCA_964641085.1. GTDB lineage: Bacteria > Bacteroidota > Bacteroidia > Bacteroidales > Bacteroidaceae > Alloprevotella. The sequence goes on from CAZXJS010000015.1 coordinate 50,184, forward strand.
CAGAGCAGGGCGACGGCGCTGTCCTCGCGCACGCCGCGGCGGCCGAGCCACTGTACGGCGTAGCCCGTGAACAGGGCAAAGGCGCCGGCGCCCACGAGGGGGCTGACGCCCAAGAAAGCGCCCAGCCCGACGCCGCCCAGCGAGGCGTGAGCCATGCCGCCGCCCGCAATGACGAGCCGCCGCGTCACGACGTACGTACCGACCATGGCGCAGAGCACGGCGGCCAAGGCGCCACCCAGCAAGGCGTGTTGGAAAAAGGCGTAGTCAAATATCATAGCAAACAGTACCGAGGCGCGGTGCGGCAGTTGCCGCTTCGCGCCTTATTCGTTGACTAAGAGGAAGGCCTCGTCCTTCAGGGCGTCGGGCAGTTCCACGCCGCGCCGTTGCAGGGCGAGGAGCCAGCCGTGCACCTCGGCGGGACGCATCGTGAGGAGCACCTCTTCGAAGGCTGCGACTTGCTCCGGCGTGTATCGGTCGGAGGGCGTGCCGCGGAAGGCGTCCAGCTCCTCGTCGTCGTAGTACTCCGGCGCATTGACGAGCCGCTCCTCGTCGCACAGCAGGGTGCAGCGGTCGCCCAGGGCGCAGGCGGCTGTCGGCAAGTCCGTGCGGCGATGGCGTGAAGCTCGCCCGCGACGCGCCAAGAGCGGCACGGCCACGACGAAAGCCAACGTGAGGATGACTACAAGGAGCTTCATGCTATATAAAGAGGTCGGCGGGCGCAGCGTTGGCCGCTACGCCAGGAAGGGTGCGAGGTCGTCCCAGAAGAGGGGGTAGGACTTGCTGACTACTTCGGCGTTCCGTATGCACAGGCCGGGATGGCGCAGCGCACAGGGCGCGAAGGCCATGGCCATGCGGTGGTCGTCGTAGGTAGCAATGGGTTCGGGGGCGTCCGGGTGCAGAGCGTTACCGTCGTAGCGCAGGGTATCGTCGCCCACAACGTCGAGGCTGACGCCCAGCTTGGCCAGCTCCGTTTGCAAGGCCGCCAAGCGATCCGTCTCTTTTATCCTGAGGCTGTGCAACCCCGTGAAGCGGAACGGCCGCCGCAGCATAGCGCAGGCTACGACGAGTGTCTGCGCCAAGTCGGGCGTTTGTGCCAAGTCGTAGTCCGGGGGTTGCGGCGAGGGCGTCCCTTTCGTCAGCAGCGCACCGCCGTCTTGGAACGACGTACGTACGCCCAGGGGTTCGAAGAGGCGGCTTACGGCGGCGTCTCCCTGCCGGCTGTCGGCCGAGAGGCGCGGCAGGAAGATACGTGCCTCGGCATCGGGCGAGAGCGCCACCAGCTCGTACCAGTAGGAAGCGGCGCTCCAGTCGGGCTCCACGTCGTAAGGCGTGCCCCCGTCGTAGGGGCGGGGCTTCACGTCCAAGGTGTCGGCCGCCGCCCAGGAGGCCTCGGCGCCGAAGTGCCGCATGAGAGATAGCGTCATGTCGATGTAGGGTCGTGAGGCCACTTCGCCCGTCAGCTGCAGGCGCAGGCCGTCGCGCAAGGTAGGCGCCACGAGCAGCAGCGCCGATATATATTGCGACGAGACGCCCGCCGGCAAGCTTACCGTGCCGCCCGTCAGCTCGCGCCCCTGAATAAGTAGCGGGGGGTAGCCCGCTACGCCCGCATAGGTCAGTTCTGCGCCGAGGCTACGCAGGGCGTCGACAAGGAGGCCTATGGGTCGCCGCTGCATACGTGGGCTTCCCGTCAGCAGGCGGAAGCCCGGGCGCGTGGCGAAGTAGGCCGTGCAGAAGCGCATCGCCGTGCCCGCCGCGCCGATGTCCACCGTCGCGGGTCGCAGCTCCGTACCCGGCGCGGCCTGCAGCGCAGCTGTCAGCACGCGAGTATCGTCCGCCGTGCTGAGGTGGCGTATGTCGGTGCGCCCGCACGCCAGCGCGCCGATGACGAGGGCGCGATTCGAGAGACTCTTTGAAGACGGCAACACCACGCTGCCGCGCAGCTGCCGCGCAAAGCGCAGCGTTTTATCCATAGTTCTACTTCATTTCTGCGCCGCGTTGTCCTTTTTGTTTCCATTCCGGTTCCAAAAGGCCGCAGCGCGGCGCTTTTCACGGCAAAGATAGGTATTTATTAGGATAAAAGGCCTACCTTTGTCGGTACATGCCACCTATACACCCACACACTATGACCTTCACCCAGAAAGCTTGGAATATATTCGAGCAGGTCGTTCGCGACTACCACGAGACGGACAGTATCGACGCCCCCGTGCCTAATCCCTACGCCGCGGGCACCATAGAATACGACCTATACCGCAAGTGCTGGATTGACGCTGCCCAGTGGCACATGGAAGACCTCATCCGCGACCCGGACATCCGCCCCGAGGACGGCATGGCGCTGAAGCGCCGCATCGACCGCAGCAACCAGGAGCGCACAGACCTCGTGGAGCGCATCGACAGCTACTTCCTGACGCAGTTCAAGGACGTCCCCGCCGCCGACGCCCCCATCAACACGGAGACGCCCGCCTGGGCGGTGGACCGCCTCAGCATCCTGGCGCTGAAGATATGGCACATGCAGGAGCAGGCCTCCCGCACCGACGTCAGCGCAGACTTCCACGCGAAGAGCGCGGCGCGCCTAAGCACCCTCCGTGAGCAACAGCGCGACCTCTGCGGCGCGCTGGACACCCTCCTGGCCGACCTGGCCGCAGGCCGCAAGCGCATGAAGCTTTATAAACAGATGAAGCTCTACAACGACCCGGAGACGAACCCCGTCCTCTACGGCAAAAAATGACGCGCCTCCCCCGGCGCTCTCCCTACCTTGAAGCACCTCCTCGTCATCCGCTTTTCCGCCCTCGGCGACGTGGCCATCGCCGTGCCCGTCGTCGACGCGCTGGCGCGCCAATACCCCGACCTGCGCATCACGGTAGTCTCGAAGCCCCACATGGCGCCCCTCTTTGAGGCCTTGCCGCCCAACGTGGACTTCCACCCCGCCGACGTGCGACGCCGCCACAAAGGCCTCCTTGGCCTGCGCCGCCTCGCCCGCGAACTCTTGGCAGAAGGCATCGACGCCGTGGCCGACCTGCACGACGTGCTGCGCTCCCGCGTGCTCTGCTTCTTCTTCTTCAACCACGGCCTCCCGTGTAGCGTCATCGACAAGGGACGCAGCGCCAAACGGCAGCTCACGCGCGGACAGCTGCGTCGCCCTCTGCCCACCGCAGCCGAGCGCTATCTGCGCGTGTTCCGGCATTTAGGTCTCGACGTCGCGCCGCCTCACGCCCCCCTCGCCTACCCCGGGGGCGAGCGCGTGCTCTCCTTAGTGGGCGCGAAGCAGGCAGGCGAGCTGTGGCTCGGCGTAGCTCCCTTCGCCGCCCATCCCGGCAAGATATATCCCGTCCTGCGCATGCACGACGCGCTCACCCTCTTCCTCGCTCGACACCCCGGCGCGAGGATCTTCGTCTTCGGCAGTCGCGAGGAGATGAAAGCCATCCGCGCCCCTTGGTCCGAGGACTTCCCTCGCCTCCTCTTCGCCACCGACGTGCTCCACGGCCTGGGCGACGAGCTTCGCCTCATGCAATACCTTGACGCCATGGTCTCCATGGATAGCGCTAACATGCACCTTGCCTCGCTCGTCGGCACGCCCGTGCTGAGCATCTGGGGGCAGACGCACCCCTGGGCGGGCTTCACGGGCTACGGACAGCCCCCCGACCGCTCCGTGCAGCTCGACCTCCCCTGCCGACCCTGCTCCGTCTATGGCAACAAGCCCTGCCGCTTCAGTGACTACCGCTGCCTGACGCGCATCAGCCCGCAGCTCGTGGCCGACCGCCTCGAAGCCCTACTCGCCGAGCCGTCGGAAGCCGAGCGTCCCGACAAAACTGCCAACGGTGCCCCCCGAGCCGCGAACAAGCGCTGAAGAGCAAGCGCTGGAGAACACCCAAGCCGAACCCACAAGTCCGAAATACCCCGGGCGACCCGCCACATAGGCAGGCCGCTCATTTTTTGCCCACTTATTTGAATGTAGGTAGTACCTATATCGAATGTAGGTAGTACCTATATTAAATGTAGGTAGTACCTATATTAAATGTAGGTAGTATCTACAAGGGATGTAGATACGGTCTATATATTTTTAAGTACGACCTAATTCCTTTTAGGTAGTACCTGAAAAGGATTCAGGTAGTACCTGAAAAGGATTTAGGTAGTACCTGAAAAGGATTTAGGTAGTACCTGAATCGGATTTAGGTGGCTTCTAAAAAAATCTGAAAGCGGGATGCTGAATAATTGGGGGCAAGTATTTAGTGTCAACCAATTATAGAACTTACACTGGTAGGGAGGTGCGGCGCGAAAGGGCGGGTGGCGGTCAGGCGTCCCAGCCCTCGGCGAGGGCGCGTTCCAGCTCCTCGGCCGTGAGGCGCAGGCGCAGCTGTCCGGCGCGGGCGAGGCTGATGCTGCCGGTCTCCTCGGAAACGATGATGGCGAGGCAGTCGCTCTTCTGCGAGATGCCCAGCGCGGCGCGGTGGCGCAGGCCGAGCGACTTGGGGATGTCGGCGTCGTGGGAGACGGGCAGGATGCAACCTGCGGCCTTTATGCGGCCGTGGGAGATGACCATAGCGCCGTCGTGAAGGGGGGAATTCTTGAAGAAGATGTTCTCAATGAGCCGCTGGTTGATGTCGGCATTGATGACGTCGCCCGTCTTGATGATGTCGCTAAGACCTACGGCGCGCTCGATAACGATGAGCGCGCCGACCTTCTGCTTTGCCATGGAGATGCAAGCCATCACGAGGGGCATAATGTCGGGGTGGTGGACGGCGGCTTCGGCTCGTGGGGCGAAGAGGCGCTTGAAGAGACGTGCGCTGCGCTGGGAGCCGATGGTGGAAAAGAACTGGCGTATCTCATCTTGGAAGAGGATGACGAGGGCCAAGGCACCGATGTTGATAAGGTTGTTCATGATGCCGCCAAGCAAGCGCATCTCGAAGATACGCGAGACGACAATCCACGCCACAACGAAGATAAGGATGCCGGAGAAGACGTTGGCGGCGCGCGACTCCTTCATGAGCCGCCAGATGTAGTAGAGCAGGGCGGCTACAAGGAGGATGTCGATGAAATCCTTAAGGCCGAAACTTATCATGGGGCAGGGGAATTATCGCGGGGGCGCAGTGGCGACCACGGACCGGGGAGAAAGTGTGGCTTGCACGAGGGTGACGGCCTGCACGGCGGCTCGCACGTCGTGGACGCGCAGGATGTTGGCGCCGCGCTCTAAAGCCAAGGCGTGGAGTACGCCGGTGCCGACGAGCGCCTCGGGCGGCGTGATGCCCAGGGGCTTGCAGATCATGCTCTTGCGGGAGACGCCGACGAGCAACGGCAGGCGGAACTCGCGGAGCTCGTCCAGATGGTGCAGCAGCTCGTAGTTCTGCGCCAGCGTCTTGGCGAAGCCGAAGCCGGGGTCGAGGATGATGTCGCGCTGCCCCAGCTCGCGCAGGCGCGCCACAAGGCGGGAGAAATAGAGAAAGACGTCGGCCACGATGTCCGGGCAGGGCGGCAACTGCTGCATGGTCTGTGGCGTGCCGTGCATGTGCATCAAGATATAGGGAACGCCGAGCCGGGCAACCGTGGGGAACATCTGCGCGTCGAGGGCTCCGCCGGAAATGTCGTTTATGATTTGCACGCCAAATTCCTCGACGCACATGCGGGCCACATCGGCGCGGAAAGTATCTACGCTGACCAAAGCTGTGGGCGCCTCGCGCCGCACTATGGCGAGGCCGCGGCGCAGGCGCGCCATCTCTTCGGCGGGCGAGACGTCGGCGGCACCGGGGCGCGAACTGTAGGCTCCGACGTCGATCATCGTGCCGCCTTCGGAGAGGATGTCGCGGGTGCGCTGCGCCACGGCCTCGTCGGTCTGCACGCGGCTGGCGGCGTAGAACGAGTCCGGCGTAAGGTTCAGAATGCCCATTACCTGCGGCGTAGAGAGATCTACGAGCTGCCCGCCGCAGTTCAGCGTGTACGTGTCGGTCTGCATCTGACGTGTGGATTTTCGGCAAAGGTACGAAATAAAACGCGAATGCCTTCTGCCTGTGGAGAAACGGGGGGAACGACGCGCTACGGGGCGGCGGCGCGTTTCGCGGAACGGGGCGCTACGGTGCAGGACGTTTTGCTTAACTTCGCCGCACGACATAAACCTGAAAGCTATGGACAAAGAGGTAGGCAGACAGTGCATCCTGCGCATCCGGGGCGGACAACCGCTGGCTCCGGGGATGCAGATGGCGGCGCCCGTGGACCTGGCGCTCTACGACGGGGAACAAATAGCCATCGTCGGGGCAAACGGAAGCGGGAAGAGCCGCTTGGTAGACATGATGACGGGACGCCTGCGCCTGCACATGCCGCAACCGGAGTACGACTTCCGCCCCAGCCGCCGACGCCTCGTCGCGGAGAACATACGGCGCGTGAGCTTCCGCGACTCCTACGGCGCGGCGGACAGCGGATACTACCTTCAGCAGCGCTGGCACGCCCAGGAGGTCTCGGAGCAAATGCCTACGACGGGCGAGTTGCTCGCCCGTGCCTACGACGCGGCGGGGACGGACACGCCCGAGCGACGCGCCCTGCGCGAGAGGCTCTACGACAGGTTCCACCTCCTCCCGCTGCTCGACAAGAAGGTCATCCTGCTCTCAAGCGGCGAACTCCGCAAATTCACGCTGACGCGTACGCTGCTCGCCGCGCCGCGCCTGCTCATTCTGGAGGAACCCTTCATCGGCCTGGATGCCGAGGCACGCGAAGAACTCGGCGCCCTGCTCGCGCAGCTGGCCGCTACGCGCGCCCTGATGCTCGTGCTGGTGCTCTCAAGGCGCAGCGACGTGCCGGCGTTCGTGACGCACGTCGTGACGGTGGAGGGGCTACGGGTAATAGCAAAAGCCCCCCTCAATCCCCCCCTAAGGGGGGAAGCCGCATCAGCTACGCACAAGCCGGCAGGTATCCCGCACGCCTGTGCAGCGGCGTGGGAAACCGAAACTACTCCGCAAAAAGTAAAGGATAAGACGCCCGTCGGGAGTATCGCGGTGCAGAAGCCCCCCTTCACGGGGGGGATGGGGGAGCCTTCCTCCATCATACAGTTCACCAACGTCACGATACGCTACGGCGAGCGCACCCTGCTGCGCGGCCTGACGTGTGACGTCAGGCAGGGCGAGCACTGGGCGCTGCTGGGGCCGAACGGATCGGGCAAGAGCCTGCTGCTGTCACTCGTCTGTGCCGACAACCCGCAGCGCTACGCCTGCGACATCCGGCTCTTCGGCGTGCCGTCACGCGGCGCGGGGCAGAGCATCTGGGACGTAAAGCGGCGGATAGGCTACGTCTCGCCCGAGCTACACCGCGCCTGCCGCATGGACGTCACGGCCTTGGACATGGTAGCCACGGGGCTTAACGGGCAAGCCGGCCACTTGGCGCGGGCGGCGACGGCGGCGGAGCAGGCGGCCTGCCGGGAGGCGCTGCGCACATTCGGCGTCGAGGCGCTGGCCGAACGCCCCTTTCTGCGCATTTCTACGGGGGAGCAACGCCTCGTCCTGCTGGCTCGTGCCTTCGCGTCGCGGCCGGATCTGCTTTTGCTGGACGAACCGCTGCACGGATTGGACGACACCCGCCGGGCGGAGGTGCGCCGCATCATTGAGGACTACTGCCTCGCACACCCGCAGGCCACGCTCGTCATCGTGACGCACTACCCTGCCGACTTGCCCGCCTGCATTGACCACACGCTGCGCCTAAGCAGGCAGGCATAGATACGCCGAAGCCCCGGTTTCCTGCGAGGAAAACCGGGGCTTCCGTATTGTGAGCGATTATAAGGCTTCGACGAGCTTCATCGTGTCGGAGGCGATGAGCAGCTCCTCGTCGGTGGGGATGACGGCAACCGTCACGCGGCTGTCGGGCGCAGAGATGACGCTCTCCTCGCCGTTGCAAGCGCGGTTGGCATCCTTGTCAAGCTTCACGCCAAGGAACTCAAGACCCTCCAAGGCACCCTCGCGCATGTCCCACTGGTGTTCGCCAACGCCTGCGGTGAAGATGATGACGTCCACCCCTCCCATGACGGCCGCGTAAGCACCGATGTATTTCTTTATCCGGTAATTATACATGTCCAGGGCAAGGCGCGCACGCCGGTTGCCGGCTTCAGCAGCGGCTTCCACCTCGCGCATGTCGCTCGAGACGCCGCTGACGCCCAACACGCCGCTTTGCTTGTTCAGCAGGTCGATGGCCTCCGCCGGCGTCTGCCCTTCCTTCTCCATTATATATAGTATTGCGCTGGAGTCGATGTCACCTGTGCGCGAGCCCATCATGACTCCCTCCAGAGGGGTCAGACCCATGGACGTATCCACGCACTTGCCGTGATCCACAGCCGAGATGCTTGCGCCGTTGCCTATGTGGCAGGTAATCATGCGTACGTCGGCCGGATTGATGCCTAAGAACTCCCCGGCGCGCGCCGTCACGTAGCGGTGGCTTGTGCCGTGGGCGCCGTAGCGGCGGAAGTGATAGTCGGTGTAATACTTGTAGGGGAGGGCGTACATGTAGGCTTTCTCCGGCATGGTCTGGTGGAAAGCGGTGTCGAAGACGAAGACCTGCGGCAGGTTGGGCAACTGCTCGCGCACGGCGAGGTATCCCTTCAGGTGTGCGGGGGAGTGAAGGGGCGCCAGCTCCATGAAGGGTTTCCACCCCTCGAGCATCTCGTCCGTCACAATCTGGCTCTTGGTGTACGTGCCGCCTGCCACGATGCGGTGTCCGGCTGCGTCGATTTCGTCCAGGCTCTTGATGGCGCCTATCTCGGGATCGAGCAGCGTTTGGAACATGAATTTGATGCCCTCGGTATGGGTTGGGCATTCGTGGTTGAGGATTTTCTTCGTGCCATCAGGCAGGGAGACTTTGTTGAAAGAGCCTTCGAGGCCCACTTTTTCGATGCCGCCGGCAGCAAGTACGGACTTGTCGGCCATGTCGTACAGCTTGTATTTGATACTGGAGCTGCCGCAGTTGATAACGAGGATTTTCATGATGGTAAGTGGTGCTTGTTTGTTCCGCAGTCTGATTTGTTATTGGTTGCAAAGGTAGCATTTATCTCCGAAACGCCCATCTGCCGAGCCGTGCACTTTTCGCGGCGTGGCGGCGCGGGGGCGTCAAGGAGCAGCGCAGGAGCGTCAGAGCATAGTCTCGCCTTCTACGTAGTTTTCCATGAGAAGGCGCTCGCCATCAAAGACGGCGTAGGTGAACTTCTCTATCCAGTCGCCGAGGATGAGCAGGCGCGAGGCGGGAGGTAGCTCAACGTCGAGCTCAATGTGCCGATGGCCGAAGATGAAATAGTCCGTGTCGGGGTGGGATCTGAGGTAGTCTTTGGCAAAGAGCTCCAGCTCCTCTTTGTCTTCGCCTTCGTAGGGCGGCTCGCCGCCTTGTGCTTCGTGGCGTCGGCGGGAGTGCTCGGCCCATTTCAGTCCCAGCCACATACCCCAGCGCGGGTGGATGGCGGCAAAGAGGCGCTGGCAGATGGGGTTATGAAACATGGCGCGGAGCAGTTTGTATTTGCGGTCGCCTGCGCCCAGTCCGTCGCCGTGTGCGAGGTAGAACACCTTACCGTAGATTTCCGTCACGCTGGATATGTCCCTGTGGAGCACCATGCCGCACTCCTCTTCGAAATAGTCCCTTATCCAGAGGTCGTGATTGCCTGTGAAGAAATGCACCTCCACGCCGAGGTCGGTCAGCTCGCTTATCTTTCCCAGCAGGCGCGTGTAGCCTTTGGGCACGACGGTCTTGTACTCGTGCCAGAAGTCGAAGAGGTCGCCCAGGATATAGACGGCGGCGGCCTTGTGCTTTATGCTGTCCAGGAAGTTTACGATGCGCCTCTCCTGCATGCGGCGGTGCGGGATGGCGAGGCTTCCTAAGTGGGCGTCGGAGAGGAAAAAAACGGGACGCATGGGGCGTAGGATTTGGGTTGTAGGGGGTATGAGGTTGTGGCCGGGACGGGGCGCGTGCAGCCGGGGACGGGGCGCGTTACATCAGGCCCAGCTCCAGCCGTGCCTCGTCGGTCATCATTTCTTTGTCCCATTCGGGCTCGAACACGAGGTTCACGTGGGCTTCTTTGACGCCTTCCACGGCGGCCACCTTCGAGCGTACGTCTTCGGCTATGAAGTCTGCGGCGGGGCAGTTCGGCGCGGTCAGCGTCATGTCCAGATATAGCTGCCCGTCGTCGTGCAGGTCTATTTTATAGATTAGGCCCAAGTCGTAAACGTTGACGGGTATTTCCGGGTCATATACGGTTTTCAGCACCTCCACGACGCGCTGCTGCGTCTTGAGGCGGGCTTCTGCCGTCGCAACTGCCGTCTGCGGGCGGGGTGCGGGGGTGGCTTGGGGCCGGGTGGCGGACTTATCTTTTTCTTCCATGTTGTTTTCTCTTTTCACGTTTCTTGTGCTTCGGTATGCTGTGCGGGTAGGCTGTGGCGGGAGGCTCGGCGCGGGGCGCTCAGAGCTTTCCGGCTTCTTGATAGCTGTAGTATGCGCGGTCGCCCAGCACGATGTGATCCACGACGCGGATGTCCATCTCGGCAGCGGCGCGAGCCACTTTCGCTGTCAGCTTATCGTCCTGCGGACTGGGCTGGGGGTTTCCGCTGGGGTGGTTGTGGCAAAGGGCTATGGCGGGCGCGCCGGCCAGGAGTGCCTCGCGCAGAATGAGGCGCACGTCCACGACGGTCGACGTCAGGCCGCCCCGCCCTATGACGGCGTCGCCCAGGAGGCGCAGCCCTTGGTCGAGCAGCAGCACGCGAAACTCCTCCGTCGGCAAGTCTTCCATGCGCGGCCGGAAGTAGGCGTAGATCTGGCGTGGCTCCCGGAAGCGCTGTCGCTCGTCGGGCGGCTCCTGTGCGCGGCGGCGTCCCAGCTCGCAAGCGGCCAGGATGGTAACGGCTTTGGCCTGACCTATGCCGTTGTAGGCGCACAAGTCGGCAACGCTGAGTCGCCCCAGCCGCCGCAAGGAACCTGCGCAGTCGTGCATGAGGCGCTGCATCAGCCCCACGGCCGTCTCCCGCGGCGAGCCGCTACCAATGAGGATGGCCAGGAGTTCGGCGGGCGAGAGGGCACCTGCCCCTTGCTCGAGCAACTTCTCGCGCGGGCGGTCCTTCTCGTCCCATTCCCGTACGGTCATCTTACGCACGTCGTCGGCCTCTTCCTTGTAAGCCATAAACCGCGGCTCTCCTTAATTATTTATAGAAGTTGTGGCGGAAGGCGTCGAACTCCCCCCGGCCGCGAACGCAGCGTCGCCACCACGCACGCAGGAAGCCCGTCCCGTAGCCTATGAGCTGCACGAAGGCAGCGCCCACGGCGCGCAACCCCACGCCGAGGCTTCGCTCCCGCACGGCGGCATCGACCAAGATGAGCAGCGAGAAGAGCACCAGAGGTGCCACCCCCAAACCGAGGAACCAGCCTCCCACTCCGCGCCCAGCGCACAGCAACGCCAGGCCGACCACGCAGAGCAACGCAAGCATGGCGCAGCCCAGCGTGAAGACGGCCGGCAAAGCGTGGACCGGCTTCAGCGTGCCCGGGTGGCGCTTCTCCAAATTGATACGGGCGATGCCGGAGTTATGCACCTGCCGGAAGAACTTGCGCAAGTCGGTGCGCCGCTTGTGCCACACCCACGCCTCGGGAAACAGTCGCACGTCCTTCCCGGCCTCGAAGGCGCGGGTGGAGAAATCAACGTCTTCGCCGAAGCGCATCTCCGAGAAGCCGTGTAACTCTTCGTACACGCTGCGCCGTACACCCATGTTATACGAGCGGGGGTAGAACTTGTCCATCTTGCGCTTGCCGCCGCGGATGCCGCCCGTGGTGAAGAAGGACGTCATGGCGTAACTTATGGCCTTCTGCGTCGGCGTGAAGTCGGGATGCGCCTTGTCCGGACCGCCAAAAAGGTCAGCCGGCTCCGCTTGGAGCGCCTCCTCGACGGCGGCAAGGTAGCCCGGCGGCAGCACAACGTCGGAGTCCAGGATGATGACGTACTCGCCCTGCGCCCGCGCTACGCCATAGTTGCGCGTGGGGCCGGGGCCGGAGTTCGCCTTGGCGTAGTAGTGCACATCCAGGCGGTCAGCATAGCGTGCGGCTACGTCGCGACACGTCACGCTCGAGCCGTCCTCCACGAGGATGACCTCGAAGCCGCTCACCGTCTGCCGGCAGAGGCTGCGCAGTAGCTCGTCCACCTCGTCGGGGCGGTTATATACGGGTATGACAAAGGAGTATTTCATCGTTTCAGCAGGGTGGCAGCCGTGGCCGCCGTTTTGTCAGTCGTTGTCGGTTCGGGGCGTGTCCACCTCTTCGAAGTCCACGTATTCACCCTCGCCGGGCGCGTAGATCTTACGCCGCGGGGCGGCAGCGTCGCGGCTTGCCTCGTCCCTATGCGGGCGGCGCTCCGTTTGGCGGGCGTCGCGGCGCAGGTTGCGGCGCAGGCGCCACAGCGCATGCCCCATACCCACCACGGCGGCGAGCAAGAGGCCTGCCACAAGCAGGACGAGGCTGGCGAGACATCCGAGAGCTCCTTTCATGCTTTCGCGCTTTCTGCGGCCGCGTGCGGCCTATGATCTAACGTCTGCGGCTCACGACAACGGACGTCGCGACGTAGAGCGGAATAATGACGGCAAAGCCGCCCCACCCCAGCCCGCACAGCAACACGGCCGCCAGCAGGACGAAGACGTAGCGCACCTCGTTGCCTCGCCAGCCGAAGTGCTTGAACTTCAGGGCGAACATGGGCACCTCGCTGACCAAGAGCCAGCAGCCTGCCGCCTCCAAAGCGAGCAGCACCCACGGCGTCCACGCCTCTCCGTAAGCCTCCTGCGGCAGCCATGCGGCCAAAGACGCCCAGAACAGGGCGTGAGCCGGCGTCGGAAGGCCCAAGAAGCCCAACGTCTGGCGCGCGTCGAGGTTGAACTTAGCCAGACGCAGCGCCGAGAAGGCCGCTATGAGGAACGCCACGTAGGGAGCCCACGGCGCGAGCCGGGCAAGCTCCGTCTGCCCCAACATGGCGAAGAGCACGGCGGCAGGCACGAAACCGAACGTCACGTCGTCCGCCAGCGAGTCAAGCTCCTTGCCCAGCGGCGACGACACGCCAAGCAGCCGCGCCGAGAAACCGTCGAAAAAGTCGAACACCGCACCGCCCACCATCCACAGCAGCGCCGCAGGGAAAGCACCCCGCAGCGCACACAACGCCGCCACGCAGCCGCAGAGCAGGTTGCAGCAGGTCAGAGCGTTAGGTACGTGTCGTTTCATAAGTCCCAAGATTTTCCACGCCCCGGCAGAACGCAGGAAGCGAATAGTTACGTTAAGGTTGCAGGCGCCCCACGACGGTCTGGTTTCCTGTGACGCTCTGCCCCACATGGACGCAAATTTCCGTGCCCAAAGGCAGGTACACGTCCACGCGACTGCCAAATTTTATAAAGCCCAAGTGCTCGTCGATGTAGCACTCGTCGCCCTCGGCGGCATAGACCACGATGCGCCGAGCCACGGCGCCCGCCACCTGTCGCACCAAGACTTCCTGTCCGGCAGGCGTCTCGATGAGCACCAGCGAACGCTCGTTCTCCAAGGAAGCCTTGGGGAGATAGGCCTTATGGTAATTGCCCGACTGGTGCTCCACACGCTTCACGAAGCCCTCCACGGGATACCAGTTGGCGTGCACATTCCAGAGCGACATGAAGATGCTCACCATGATGCGCCGGTCGTGGAACACCTCGTTCTCCTCAACCTCCTCCACGACGACGACGCGTCCGTCTGCCGCCGCCACAACGGTGCGCTCCGGCGCCCCCTTGAAGATGCGAATAGGGCAACGGAAGAAGTTGACCACGATGCCATACGTCACGACGCTCAGCGCCGCCACCACGTAGGAGGGAATCAGCGTCACGCCGCGCAGCGCGAAAAACAGCGCCACGTTGACCGCCAGCAGCGCCAAGCCGCCATAAATCAGCGTGCCACGCCCCTCGTGGTGCAGGCGGATGCGCTTGATATGTGTGAGCTCTCTCATAGGGTCGCAGGGATATGCGTGTAGAAAAAGGGCGCGCCGACATCCGCAGAACAACTCCCGGAAAAAACGGAGCGCCCGCGCCGCGTGGCACGCCGCAAAAATACGACTTTCCGCCCACATGGCCAAGCCCCGCCGCACCCCCGCCCCGCCCCACGCGCCTCCCGGCTCTCCGCAAGCCTCAAGCAAACGCCCGCAAATCCGACCTATCAGCCCATAAGTCCGACCTGCCAGCTCATAAGTCCGACCTGCCAGCTCATAAGTCCGACCTGCCAGCTCACGAGTTACTTCAACGGCAAGAAAGAGATGGCACGGCGCGGGGCGCGAAATTTTTTCACGCTATCCCTTCCTGCTCCTTGATTTTTCCTCGTATATTTGCGGTATAGCCCGTAGGTACATGCCCACATCGCACCCACGGTATCCGCCTTCAGAACGAAGAACCAATCAAGCAAATGCAGACAAACAGAGATAAACTGATTAAAATAAAAACAGAAATGAAGAGAAATGTAAAAATGAAAACCAACTCCCACATCCTACTGTGCTTGGTTCTATTGGCTTGTGCGATGACACTGTCCTCTTGCCAGAGGAATGCCGCAAGGAAAGAGCTCGCCAAAGCCGCAGAAAGTTTTAACAAAGAACTTCCCTACGGCATGAGCGACGATTTGATACAGATGACCAGTTGCACCTACCAAGACGGTGTGATTACGTTCAAATGTTCCGTCGATGACGACCTTATCAATATTTCCAAACTTAAAGCAAAGCGTGAAGAGTGGGAAGAAAATGTCAAGATGGAGTTTAGTACGCTAATGAACGACCAAGAAACGGCAACCGTCATCGACTTGGCCATTGACGCGGAGGCTATCTTCAAATGCATCTACGTAGGGAAACAGACGGGAGAAACGATTGACATTGAATTAACAAAAAGCGACTTGCAGGAAATAAAAAGGAAAAAGGACAATGTGACCGACGAAGACCGCTTAGCCGCAGAGATAAGCACAACCAATCTGATGACGCCAATGCAAGTGGACGAGGAAACCGTACTCACAAGCGTCAAAATGGAAGGTGCCGAGGTTATATACAATTATATTTTAGAGGAGAATGGCTATACAGTTGACCAGATGAAGAACAGTCCGGAAATAATGAGCGCTATGAAAGAGGAAATGCTCAAGAATGTGAACTCGGACGAAGATAATAGGCAACAGGCATCTTTTTACGCAAAATGCGAGAAATATTTAGTCTATCGCTGCACGGGCAGCAAGACTTCTCAATCCTTTGAAATTAAGATTAGCCCCAGAGAAATCCTCGACGCGACCTCCCTGGGGCAATCAGACCTCGAGTAGCCGCGCGCGTACACGGGGAAGCCCCGATACGCATCAGCCCGCCCAATTCATGGCTTGGAGAAAGAGCTTCTGAAAGACATGGGCGTTCTTCTGAATCTCCTCTGGCTTTTGGCAAGGAGGACAAGACCAAAACACGTATTTGCTTTTCCCTTCTCGCCAAGGACAAGCGGCGGCTTTACCCTAAAAAAGATAACTTTGCACATGGGCGCCTGCAACGCCTGCGACGCCACAAGACGTTAAGCGAATGGGGAAAAACGGGACGGAAACGATATACATCAGTCATTACGCCTCGCCACTGGGCGGCCTGACGCTGGCCTCGGACGGCACGGTGCTCGTTGGCCTATGGTTCGACGGACAGGCGCACTTCGGGGAGGACGGAGGGGCGACGCACCGAGTAACTGGGCAAGATGCAACGGCGGGAGCCGACGCGGAGCTGCCCGTTTTCAGCGAGACGCGCCGTTGGCTGGACGCCTATTTCGCCGGTCGGCGGCCGGACGCCGAGCCTGCCCTGCGCCTGCGGGGAACGCCGTTTCGCCGCCGCGTATGGGCGCTACTGCGGCGCATCCCCTACGGCACGACGGTGACCTATGGCGCCTTGGCTCAAAAGTTGGCGGAGGAAATGGGGGTGTCCCGCATGTCTGCCCGGGCCGTGGGCAACGCCGTAGGGCGCAACCCCATCTCGCTGCTCGTCCCGTGCCACCGCGTTGTTGGCGCTGGAGGCCGTCTGACGGGCTATGCCGCCGGAGTGGACAAGAAGCTTTTCCTTCTTCATATGGAGGGAGCGCTGTAGTGGGGGCGAGGAACGGCTAACGGCTCAGCGATGGGAGAGGAGCTAAGCGGGAGAGTAGTAAGCACCGGAAATTATTGCCTACCCCCATCGTTCACCTATTCCGGGCGCGCACAGGACGTCGGCACAAACGGCTTCACCAACGCTGTTGCCTCGTGCCTACGAACGCTAATAATATACATAAGAACGAACCTTCCTCTAAACAATTGTGTGTACTTTTGGACGGCCAAAACAACAACAGCTTACAGTCAGACGATCAAAACCACGGCGCAAACAAGAAGGTTTGCAGCCAAAAACTATCGAGAAAAGCGAAACCCTTAAGTTTCGACATAGAAGCCATGAAAGTAAAACTCCGACTATTAATAGCTATACTTGCAGCCCCCACCACCCTGTGCGCCCAGCTGACTGGCCTTGAGCGGCAGGCCATCGTAGAACATATTGCTGACAACATGGTGCGCGTAGAAGGTGGCACGTTCCAGATGGGTAGCAATTCGGGGGACGACGCAGCGAAACCCGTCCACCCAGTGACGCTCTCGTCTTTCTCCATCTGTCGCTTCGAAGTGACGCAGCGCGAGTGGAAGGCCGTAATGGGGAACGAGCCGTCGTTCTTTAAAGCATCGGACGATTTGCCCATAGAAAATGTTAGCTGGACGGATTGCCAGGATTTTCTCGCCAAGCTAAACCAAATGACGGGGAAGCACTACCGCCTGCCGACAGAGGCGGAGTGGGAGTTTGAGGCGCGTGGCGGCAACCTCAGCCGCGGCTACGACTATGCGGGCGACAATGACATCAAGGCCGTAGCGTGGTATGAAAAAAACAGTGGAAACAAAGCACATCCCGTTGGGACGAAGACACCCAACGAGCTGGGGCTTTACGATATGAGCGGCAACGTGTGGGAGTGGTGCTCCGATTTGTATGGAAGTTACGGCTCCTCATCGCAGACTAATCCGAAAGGTGCTTCGCAAGGCTCTCTCCGCGTGGTTCGCGGTGGTAGCTGGGGCGATGGCGGCAAGACATGTCGCGTGTCGAACCGATACGGCGACTCGCCCGACAACCTCGGCGGCCACATACTCGGCTTGCGCCTAGCCCTTTAGTTTTGCTTAAAAGACACCTCGGGCGACCCGCCATATGGGCAGGCCGCCCGTTTTTAGCCCACTTATTTGAATGTAGGTAGCATCTACATCGGATGTAGATAGTACCTACATCAAATGTAGGTGGCACCTATATCGAATGTAGGTAGTACCTACAAGGGATGTAGATAC
>CAZXJS010000016.1:0-63347 GCA_964641085.1 uncultured Prevotellamassilia sp.
GTGGGCGGTGACCTTCTCGGCGAGCGTCCTCACGTGGTCGTGGTGCACCTCGCCGATAACGGCGAAAGCAACAGCAACTGCTTGCCGGTTATGCGTGCGGTAGTTCTCTACACTCTGAGTCAGGAGGACTTACATGGTGGCTTAATGTGTAGGGGCTGTAAGCCATTGGTTGCTGAAACAAACACACACACAAATCTATTAAAATGCAACTTTATTTAACTACCTCCTTTTTTCAACTCGCAAAACGTGTCAGAATGCGCGAATGTTCGGGCAAAACTAAAGGCGGTAAAGCCTTTTCCAAAAGACCTTACCGCCTAATTTGCTGTATTCCAGCTTTAGTCAAAGTCGCTATTTCGTTTCCTCAACCGCTGCCTGCGCCGCTGCAAGACGTGCAATGGGAACGCGGAATGGAGAACAGCTGACGTAGTTGAGGCCTACCTTGTGGCAGAACTTTACGGAACTGGGCTCGCCGCCGTGCTCACCGCAGATGCCGCATTTCAGGTCTGGGCGCACGCTGCGACCTTTCTCTACGGCCATTTGTATGAGCTGACCTACTCCGTGCTGGTCGAGCACCTGGAAGGGGTCTACCTTGAGGATTTTCTTCTCGAGGTAAACGGGTAGGAAGGAGGCGATGTCGTCGCGGCTGTAGCCGAAGGTGAGCTGCGTGAGGTCGTTCGTACCGAAGGAGAAGTACTCTGCGCGCGTTGCTATGCGGTCAGCGGTGAGAGCGGCGCGAGGTATCTCAATCATGGTGCCTACCTTGAAGGGAATCTCTATGCCCTCTTCTTCAAAGACCTTTTTGGCTTCTCCGCGAATGACGTCTTCCTGCGCCTCGAACTCATAGAGTATGCCAGTCAGGGGCACCATAATTTCTGGATGCGGGTCGTAACCTTCTCTTTTCAGCTCTATTGCGGCAGTAATTATGGCGCGTGTTTGCATTTCCGTTATCTCGGGGAAAGTGTTGCCCAGGCGGCAACCGCGGTGTCCAAGCATGGGGTTATGCTCAGAGAGGCTGTCTACGCGCTGCCTGATGTATTCCACGCTCACGCCCATTTCTTTGGCCATAGTCTGTTGCCCTTTAAGGTCATGGGGAACAAACTCATGAAGTGGCGGATCAAGCAAGCGTATGTTTACGGGCAGGCCGTCCATGGCTTTGAAGATGCCTTTGAAATCCTCCTTTTGATAGGGCAGGAGTTTTGCAAGCGCCTTCACGCGTCCGGCTTTGTCCTCAGCCAGTATCATCTCGCGCATGGCGATAATCTTCTCGTTGTCGAAGAACATGTGCTCCGTGCGGCAGAGTCCGATGCCTAGGGCGCCGAAACGACGTGCCACTTCAGCGTCGTGTGGAGTGTCAGCGTTGGTCCGAACCTGCAACCGTGTGTACTTGGCACAGAGATCCATCAAGGCAGCAAAATCTCCGCTCAACTCAGCAGCCTGTGTCGCTATTTCGCCGTCATAAACACGTCCGGTGGAACCGTCGAGGCTAATGAAGTCACCTTCCTTTAGTATCTTGCCATCTATCTCGATGGTGCGTTTCTTATAGTCCACAGCTACAGCACCAGCGCCACTCACGCAACATTTGCCCATACCGCGAGCTACCACGGCAGCATGGCTCGTCATGCCGCCACGTGCTGTCAAGATGCCCTCTGCTTCTGCCATGCCGGCTAAGTCTTCGGGGCTTGTCTCAAGGCGAACGAGGACTACTTTGTGCCCTTCGTGATGCCACTTGGCGGCGTCATCGGCGAAGAAAACAATTTGTCCACAGGCGGCGCCGGGGCTGGCGGGCAGACCGCGCGTCAATTCCTTGGCGTTCGCCAACGCTTGCTTGTTGAAGATGGGGTGTAGCAGTTCGTCAAGCTTTTGGGGCTCGCAACGCTCTATGGCTGTTTTCTCGTCTATGAGGCCTTGACGCAACAGATCCATGGCAATCTTCACCATGGCAGCGCCGGTGCGCTTGCCGTTGCGCGTCTGGAGGAACCACAGCTTGCCTTCCTGCACAGTGAACTCCATGTCCTGCATGTCGTGATAGTGCTGTTCCAGCTTATTCTGTATGGCATCCAGCTCTTTGTATATCTCCGGCATGGCTTCTTCCATGGAGGGGTACTTGGCGGCGCGTTCCTCCTCGCTGATGCCTTGCAGCTTTGCCCAGCGGCGGCTCCCCTCGAGCGTGATTTGCTGTGGAGTGCGAATGCCGGCTACGACGTCCTCACCCTGTGCGTTGACAAGCCACTCGCCGTTGAACAGGTCTTCGCCTGTTGCCGCGTTACGGCTGAAGCATACACCCGTAGCGCTTGTGTTACCCATGTTGCCAAAGACCATGGCCATCACGGTCACGGCGGTTCCCCATTCTTGAGGTATTCCTTCCATCTTGCGGTAGAGGATGGCGCGCTCGTTCATCCAGCTGTCGAACACGGCGCAGATAGCGCCCCACAGCTGCTCCATGGGGTCGGAGGGGAAGTGTTTGCCGGTGCGTGTGAGGATGGCTTCTTTGAACAGCTTGACGAGTTTCTTGAGGTCTTCCGTGTCCAGCTCGTTGTCCAGTTTCACGCCTTTTTCGGCCTTCACTTTTTGAATGATTTCCTCGAAGGGGTCGATTTCTTCCTTTGAGGCGGGCTTCAGCGACAGCACCACGTCACCGTACATCTGCACGAAACGGCGATAGGCGTCGTAGGCAAAACGCGGGTTGTTCGTCTTCTGGGCTAAGCCTTCTACTACTTCGTCGTTCAGACCCAAATTCAGGATGGTGTCCATCATGCCGGGCATGGAAGCGCGGGCGCCGGACCGTACGCTGACCAGCAGGGGGTTCGTAGCGTCGCCGAACTTCTGATTGGTGAGTGCCTCAATGTGCTTCATGGAGCGTTCAACGTCGTCCTTTAGCAAAGCCACTACTTGGTCTTTACCGATTTCATAGTATTCGTTGCAGACGTCTGTAGTAATGGTGAAGCCCGGCGGAACGGGGATGCCGATGAGGTTCATCTCGGCTAGGTTGGCTCCTTTTCCACCAAGCTCGTTGCGCATGTCGGCACGGCCTTCGGCTTGGCCGTTGCCAAACGTGTACACTCTTTTCTCGTCTTTCATTGTTGAATGTTATATTTGTTATCTTCTTGTTGTTTCCTCTAAAGCGCAAAGATAGCACAAGTTTGTTAAAGGTTTGTGCCTTTCCGTGTTTTCTTTTTACTTTTTGGGGCTTACATCGTCCGTTGTAGGGTTTCGCGCCCGGTTACGCCGCTGTCTTAGATTACTGGCGGGGACTTATTTGTGCGTAATGAGTTGCAGGAATTCTTCGCGCGTCTTGGCCTGGTTGAAAACGCCGGAAAAGTCTGACGTCGTAGTGATGGAGTTTTGTTTCTCTACGCCCCGCATCTGCATACACATGTGGCGCGCCTCGATGACGACCATAACGCCCAGGGGGTCGAGCGCGCGCTGTATGCACTCCTTTATTTGTAGCGTCATGCGTTCCTGCACTTGTAGGCGGTGGGAGAAGATGTCCACCACGCGGGCTATCTTGGAAAGCCCCGTGATGTAGCCGTTGGGGATGTAGGCCACGTGCGCCTTTCCGTAAAACGGCAGGACGTGGTGCTCACAGAGGGAGTAGAAGTTAATGTCTTTCACGATGACCATGTGCCGATAGTCTTCGCGGAATTTGGCGGAGAGCAACACGCTGTCGGGGTCCATGTCGTACCCGCGGGTCAAGTCCATTAGGGCTTTCGCCATGCGTTCCGGGGTCTTTAGGAGGCCTTCGCGACTGGGATTCTCGCCTATGAGGTTCAGGATTTCCTTGTTCAGGGTTTTCAGGTGCTCCAAACGCTGCTGTTGTTCCATTCTTTTGGGGGTCATTGCGCCACTAAGATATTTGAAGAAACGACGCGGGCTTCGAAGGTGAATTTCTTTGCGCGGATTTTTCGTGCATAACGTTGGGCGTCTTCTTTATGGCGGAAGTCACCCACGCGGCACACCCAGTGGGGGGAAATGAAGTGCACATAGGCAGCCAGTTCGGGAAAGGCTTTCTGGCATTTCTGTTGCATGCGCTGAGCTGCCTGCTTATCGCTGCGTCTGTTACCACCAGTGTAAATCTGTATGCGATACCCCTGTGCTTTAAACCGTTGCCGTGCTTTATACGAGCCTTGGTTTAGCTTATTGGACTTGCTTTGGGGTGGGCGGTTGGTTGACGACTTTTCCCTTCGGTTTGCCTCATTATTCATGCTATGTCCCTGTCCCGTTGTTGGCTGGACAACGGGTTTACCCTTTTGAGAATTGTTCTTCTCCGACTTAGGGGTGTTCGCCTTTTTCTTATTATAGACTAAATCGTCTATGGCTTTGTCCTGCACAACAGTTACTTTGCCCTGTTGGCCGGTTGTGCCCGTTTGTGCCTGAACGAAAAGCGGAAAGGTCAGGCTTAGGATGAAGCAGAGATGTCGGAACATAGCGTACGAATAATAAAAGTTTGGTAAAGGTCGGCGGATATGGTGACGCCACACCCGCCGAACCTTATATAAATATTGGAGTCTTTACTTCCAAGCGTCAATGATGCCTTTGAAGTCGGGCGCCTTAAGCGAGGCACCGCCTATTAGCCCACCGTCCACATCGGGCTTAGCAAAGAGTTCCTTGGCATTCGAGGGTTTGCAGCTACCGCCGTAGAGTATCGTCGTGTCGTCAGCCACCTGCGCCCCAAACTTGTTTGCTATGGTCTTACGGATAAAAGCGTGCATCTCCTCGGCCTGTTCTGCCGTGGCTGTCTTGCCTGTACCGATTGCCCATACAGGTTCGTAAGCTAAGATGATGTGGGCAAACTGTTCTGACGTGAGGTCGAACAGGGAGCCTTCTATCTGGGCTTCTACGACTTCGTTCTGACGTCCGGCTTCGCGCTCCTCAAGCACCTCACCGATACAGAATATTACTTCCAGTCCGTTGGCCAACGCAAGGTTTACCTTATCCTTTAGCATCTCCGGCGTTTCGTGGTAGTAAGCGCGGCGCTCGCTGTGGCCAAGGATAACGTACTGCGCGCCCGTGCTCTTCACCATTTCTGCACTTACTTCACCCGTGTAGGCGCCCTTTTCCTTGTCGGCGCAATTCTCTGCGCCCAAGCCAATAAGCTTCGGGTTCAGTACACTGGCTACGCTTGCCAAGTGGATGAATGGCGTACAGATGACAACGCCGCAGTTGGGCTTGTCTGCGGTAAGGATTTCGTTTAGCTCCTTAGCAAGAGCCACACCTTCTTGCAGGGTTTTGTTCATTTTCCAATTGCCTGCAACGATTTTCTTTCTCATTTCTTTGTGGTTTTATAACGTGATTTCTCTTTTATCTTCTTTCTCTTTTCACGGTGTTTGTGCAGTGTCATTAAGCAACGGCCTGCCAATCTTTTTCCTTATCTGACGTCGTTGCCGTAATTTGCTGCCTACCCAAAGACTATCTAAGAGTATAATAAGTCCCAAGGGCAAGATGAAGGCCAGGAGAAGACGGAGTAAGCCGTGAGGTGCATCACCGTGCTGTGCCCAACCGGCTGGCAGAAAGCCAGCAGAAACCTCCGGCAACCGGTTGTTGCTCCATTTCGCGGCTATTATGCCATCGTGAAGAAGTAGCAGACCGGGGTTGCTTCGCACCAATGCCTTCACTTGCGAGCTTTCTCCCAACAAGAAGGGGTACGATGCCCCCGTTCGGTCTGCCCAGCGCTCAATATTGTCTTGCTGCTCTTCTGCGATAAGGCCGTAGAACGGAATGCCATGGTCGTGGCAGTAATCGGCCAGGTCGTTAATCCGGTCATTGCACCCGTCGTCGGCAGACGGCTCGTCGGGGATAGTAAGTAGCAAAGTCATGCCGCTATCGAGCGCCAAGGAATCTGTCATCACGTTCCCCGCTTCGTCGGCCACATAGAAGCTGGCCAGCTCCGTATGGCTCTCTGCGGAAGTCGGGTCAGTATAGGCCGCCCGCAAATTAGAACCGACGCGGTAGGGCGTAAACTCCACCACCGGCAGGTTGTGGAAGCTATAGAGCGCCACGCCTAAGACGTAAAGGATGGTCCACGTAGAGGTGAGCCATTGGTTGCGCTCGCTGATGAGCCGCAGGATACCTTGTGGCCGAAAGGCTAAAAACGTGGCCGCCGCCAATAGCACAACGTTCTTTCCTAATGTCTGCCCGTTTGTCAGCACCAAGACGTCACCGAAACAGCCACAGTCCGGCACGGGAGCGTATATATATATATATGTCGTGACGACTGTCATGCAGCCCATGAAGATGCAAACGCAGAGGGTCGTCAGCTTGCGGCGGATGCCCAGTAGCAGGAAGATGCCCATTGCTGTCTCCAGCATAGCGAGCGCCACGGTGGCTAATTGCAAAGGCAGCGCGTTGTCGGCCAAGTGCAACCCGAAGGCTTGGCAGTAAGCGTTCAGCTTTATGCACATGCCCATAGGGTCAACGGCTTTAGTAAAGCCGCTAAAAAGGAACGTCGCCGCGAGGAGCAGCACAGCCAATCGGGTAAGCAGCCACAGCGTCGCGTTGTGCCATTTTCTGCCTTGTCCCGTCTTCTGACTTGCTGCCACTTCCTTATTCATTGCTGAGACGCTTCTTCGGGCGCTTCTACTACGAGCTTTATGAGTGCGAAGACAGCGTAGTTGAGCATGTCCATATAGTTGGCCGCCACGCCTTCGCTTACCAGCGTCTTGCCGTCAAGCTCTTCGATCTGCTTCGTACGGAACACCTTCATCAGAATAAGGTCGGTATAGGACGAAACGCGCATCGCCCGCCACGCCTCGCCATAGTCGTGGTTCTTGCGTTGCATAAGGTGATAAGCACCATCGGCCTCTTCGTCGTAATGCGCTAAAGCCTCCTCCGCACTAATGTCTTCAGAGTCGGCCACACCAAGCCGCAGCTGTATCAACCCAACGAGCGCGTAGTTCACGATGCCGATGAACTCCCCGGTGATGCCTTCGTCCACCTGCGCCTCGCCCTTCATTTGCAACGTGCGTATGCGGTTGGCTTTTATGAAGAGCTGGTCTGTCACAGAAGAAGGGCGCAAGATGCGCCACGCTGCGCCGTAGTCGTGCAACTTCTTTGCAAAAAGCTCGCGACACGCTGACAATACCTGCTTGAATTCAGCTTCCGTATTCATAGATCGAATAGAGAAAAGCTTGCCATGAAGGAAAGACTATATAGCGCTTATTTCTTATACGCCGCATTAAGCCCGTCAATGACCTCCTTCGTGATGTCAAGCCCGGGCACGGCGTAGAGCACGTTCATCGTCTGCTCGCTGGAACTCAGAATAAGCGCGTAGCGACCGTCCTTGTTGTATTCCTTTAGGAAGTCGTCCAGGCGCTTGCGCAGGCTTTTCTGATAGTCTGCCGTGGCCTTCGCAAATTCTTGCTCGTACTGGTTTTGATGCGATTCGAGGGTTTGTTGCTGCTGCTGAATAGAAGACTGCGCAGACTTAGCCGTCGCCTCGTCGTGTATCGTCCCGTTCTGCACTTTCTGCTGGTAGTCCGTCACCGCCTTCTGCACCGTGTTACCCTCTGCCTGAAGTTTTTGCTGATAGGCGTTGTGCTTCTGCTCCAGCACTTTCTGTTGGTCTATGCAATACTGGTACTGCGTGGCCAGGCTATCTATCTCAATATAGGCCACACGCGTAGTTTGCTGCGCATTGTCGCCTTTGACCTGCGCTGAAGCTTTAGGCAAGTTGCCCTTATTCTTTGTGGTTGACGTCTTGTTTTTTTCACACGCCACAACCAGCAGGGTGCAGAGTGCCACGAGGAGAATCTTCTTCATTTTAAATAATGTAAATAATGTTTAGGCAAGTCCAACGCTTTACATCTTCTCTTTTACCGCACAGGGGTTCGGGCGACGCGCTTCTTGTTCCATATCCTTCACACAAGTAATGCCTTTTCGGTTCAGCGCCTTATTCCCATCCAAGTGCGTATGAACGAAGCGCCTGCCCAGCACCACACGTACGCCTAACAGGGCGAAAGCGAGTGCCACGATAAGGAGTGAAGCTAATAGCGTTTTTAACATGTAGTTACAATTGAGCCTTGCACCTTCTTTCAAGGGGCGAAGATAGCGCCATTCCCGCGTACGACAAAGTTCCCAAGCACTTAAAATTCCCACGACAACTACGAACGTTCTCGTTTTAGCCTTCTTATCTTTAAATACGGACGACTTACTAAAATATTAGCAGGACTCGCCCCGCAGCAGGTCGCCTCTGTCGGCTGACAGGTCGGAGCTATCGGCTGACAAGTCGGAGCTGTCGGCTGACAGGTCGGAGCTACCAACCGACAAGTCGGAGCTGTCAGTTAACAGTAGGTAGCTACAGCGAATGAGTTAGGGAAGTTCCAATATTATTACCTATCTTTACCGCCATATTTGTAAACAAAAAGAATTTTGGTAAGAACTAAAAGTCATAGAAAGGTAATATGATTGAAGAAACAAACTCTTGGGATGCCCTTTGTAATATTTGTATTTGTATAATGGAGTGGCTAAGCCAGCTAACGGGGATGTCGTATGGCTTAATCAATATACTGCTGTTTGTTATATTAGGCCCTCTATCTACGTGCGTTTTTATGGTTTCCTCCATAGTAGCAAAAACAAAATTTAGAGCGGCTAAACGAGTGTCTATCGTTTTGGACTTAATAGGCATTCTCGTTGTATTATTAATGTTAGTACCTTTATTATATGCTACTTTAACCATGCCGTTTGAGATTAAGTATGACTGACATATAATCCTCATTTTTTCATCGAATAGAACAAGGGAAAGCTTTCACATTTACGCTTCTACCTTGGACGTTTGGTAACTATCCTTACAAAGTATAGCTTCAGCCAACCGGCATTACCCGGGACTACGCCACCCTGCCGCTTCGCGTTGGAATTTCGGCGGCGTTCTTGGCGGTTCGAAGCCCATGTACTAACTTTGCGTGCCAAGAAAAAGGCAGGAAACCATGAACATAAGTTATAAGTGGCTAAAAGAATACGTCGACTTCGACCTGACTCCCGATGAAGTGGCGGCTGCATTAACTTCCATAGGCCTTGAAGTGGGTGCTGTGGAGGAAGTTCAAGCTATACGCGGGGGATTGATGGGTCTCGTCGTGGGGCAGGTACTGACGTGCGTACCCCACCCCAATTCAGACCATATGCACGTGACGACGGTGGACATCGGCGCGGGCGAGCCTCAACAGATAGTTTGCGGTGCGCCCAACGTTGCGGCCGGACAGAAGGTAATTGTGGCCACCTTGGGGACTAAGCTCTACGACGGCGACAAAGAGTTCACCATAAAGAAGTCCAAGCTCCGCGGAGTGGAGAGCTGCGGCATGCTCTGCGCTGAAGACGAAATCGGCGTAGGGGCAAGCCACGACGGTATCATCGTGCTGCCCGATGAGACGCAGGTAGGTACGCCCGCGGCCGAGTATTACGGCCTTGAGAGCGACTACGTGCTCGAGGTGGACATCACGCCGAACCGTGCAGACGCTTGCTCCCATTACGGCGTGGCGCGCGACCTGTATGCCTGGCTCGTGCGCAACGGTCATCCCACTGCGCTCCACCGCCCGGACGTAGAAGCGTTTCATGCAGACAACCACGAGCTGGAAATCGACGTGCGAATAGAAAACGCGGAAGCTTGTCCGCGCTATTGCGCCGTAAGCGTGAAGGATTGCGAGGTGAAGGAAAGCCCCAAATGGCTACGCGACAAGCTTACAACGGTTGGGCTGCGCCCCATCAACAACATCGTGGACATCACAAACTACGTGATGATGGCCTTCGGGCAACCCTTGCACTGTTTCGACGCAGATATGGTGACAGGGCGGCAGATTGTAGTGAAGGACATGCCTGACGGGACGCCCTTCGTAACGCTTGACGGCGTAGAGCACAAACTTTCTTCCCGTGACTTGGCCATCTGCAACGCCGCAGAGCCCATGTGTATAGCCGGTATCTTCGGCGGAAAAGGCAGCGGGACGTATGAGACGACGCGCGACGTGGTCTTCGAGAGCGCTTACTTCCACCCGACGTGGATTCGGAAGAGCGCGCGACGTCACGGGCTAAGCACAGACGCATCTTTCCGTTTCGAGCGCGGCGTTGACCCCGACGGGCAGCTCTACGCCTTAAAGGTAGCAGCCCTTATGGCTAAGGAGATAGCCGGCGGGAAGATTGCTATGGACGTGAAAGACGTCGTAGCGCGCGAGCTACCCAAACATTTCGACGTCAACTTGGACTTCGACTACGTTACGCGCCTTGTAGGGAAGGAAATACCGCCCGAAGTTATCAAGGAAATCGCCACTTCGTTGGAGATGCGCATCGTGGAAGAGACGCCAAACGGCCTGTATCTGCAAGTGCCGGCTTACCGCGTTGATGTGCAAAAGCCTTGCGACGTTGTGGAAGACATCCTTCGCATTTATGGCTATAACAACGTGGAAATACCCGCTACTACGCACGGTTGCCTCGCCATTCAGGGAGAGGTTGACCGTTCCCAGAAGTTGCAAGACCTTATTTCCGAACAGCTGACGGGTCAGGGCTTCCGCGAAATAATGAACAACTCGCTGACAAAGGAGAGCTACTATCAAAATCTTCCCGGTTATCCCGTAGAAAGCCTCGTCCACGTGATGAACCCCCTAAGTTCCGACCTCAACGTCTTGCGCGGAAGCCTCGTTTTCGGCGGACTGGAAAGCCTTGCCCGAAACATAAACCGCAAGGCGTCTAACCTAAAATTTTACGAAATAGGCAAGACCTATATCTATACGGCGTCTCGTCATACGGATGACAAACCCATGGCGGCCTACAAGGAAGAGTACCACTTGGGGCTTTGGGTTACGGGCAAGCACGTCGAAGGTTCTTGGGCGCACCCCGATGAAGCTTCGTCGGTTTACGAACTTAAAGCTTACGTCGACGGCATCCTTGCCCGCCTCGGCGTGTCCCGCGGAGGCCTCGTCACGGAAGAGGGTTCGAAAGGTGTATTCAGCAAATCGCTCCGCCTGAAAGACCACGACGGAAAGACGCTTCTTGAGTTCGGCGTCGTCAGCAAAGCGCTCACGGCAGCACAGGGCATCGAACAAGACGTGTTCTATGCCGACCTACATTGGGACGAGCTGATGCGGAAGACGCGCAAGAACAAGGTTGAGTTTAAGGAATTGGGCAAGTTCCCCGCTGTAAGTCGCGACTTAGCGCTCCTGGTGGACCGGGGCGTAGCGTTCAGCGCCATTGAGAGCGCCGCGTTTGCTGCAGAGCGGAAGTTGCTGAAGCGCGTAGAGCTCTTCGACGTCTATGAAGGGAAGAAGCTCGAAGCCGGGAAGAAGAGCTACGCCGTCAACTTTATCCTGCAGGACGACCAAAAGACCATGAGCGACAAGCAAGTGGACGGCGTGATGCGGAAAATAGTAGCCGCCTTGCAAGAAAAGGTCGGCGCGCGGCTTAGGTAAGAACAAGAAACAACAGAAACAAACATACGAATATCTATGGGAAGAGCATTTGAGTATCGCAAGGCAACAAAGCTGAAAAGGTGGGGGCACATGGCTCGCACGTTCACCAAGCTGGGCAAGCAGATTGCCATAGCCGTGAAGGCCGGCGGCCCGGAGCCGGAGAACAACCCCTCGCTGCGCGCTATCATTGCCAACGCGAAGCGCGAGAACATGCCGAAGGACAACATCGACCGCGCCATAAAGAACGCGATGGGCAAAGACCAGAGCGACTACAAGTCCATGACGTACGAAGGCTACGGACCGCACGGCGTGGCCATCTTCGTCGACACCCTCACGGACAACACCACGCGTACCGTAGGCGACGTACGCAGCATCTTCAACAAGTTCAACGGTAACCTCGGCACGATGGGCAGCCTCGCCTATATCTTTGACCATAAGTGCGTCTTCACCTTTAAGAAAAAGGAAGGGCTCGATATGGACGAACTCATCCTGGACCTTATAGACTATGGCGTGGACGACGAGTACGACGTGGACGACGAAGAAGGCAGCATAACCATCTACGGAGACCCCAAGAGCTTCGGCGAGATACAGAAACACCTTGAGGAAAACGGCTTCGAGGTGATTGGAGCCGAGTTCACCTACATCCCCAACGACCTGAAAGACGTTACCCCCGAGGAGCGCGAAACTATCGATAAGATGGTGGAGAAACTGGAGGAGTTTGACGACGTCCAGACCGTATATACCAACATGAAGCCCGAATAAAGCAACGCCCCCCAAGGAGGCGCTGAACCGCCCGTCGCAGCTTTGCGCCCAGACGGGCCTTTTTTGTACCATTATGAAAAAGACGCTTGATTATCGAACCCAAGGGACGTGTTCCAAGTTAATCCACGTCGAGGTTGAAGACGGCCTGGTGAAAGACGTGAGCTTCGTGGGCGGTTGCAACGGCAACCTGAAGGGCATCTGCTCCTTGGTAAAAGGCATGCGCGTGGCTGATGTGCTGGCTCGCGTCGAAGGCATTCGTTGCGGAGACAAGCCTACGTCGTGTCCCGACCAACTTGCTCGGGCTTTGCGCCAACTCGCGGCTTCCTGACGGCCTGCGTCTAATCCTCCTCCGGCCAACATTTCCGCCCACTTGCCTCTTCCTTATGAAAATACTGCTTCTCGGCGACTATAGCAACGTCCACGCCACCTTAGCCTGCGGTTTACGCGAGCTGGGGCACGACGTAGTGGTGGCTTCCGACGGCGACGCGTGGAAGGGCTACCCCCGCGACGTCGATTTGCGGCGTCCGTCGCTGCGCACGCTTCCTTCGCTGGCCTACTATCTTCGCCTGCTGCGCACCTTCCGCCGGTTTCGGGGCTACGATGTCGTTCAGCTCATCAACCCCGTCTTTCTGCCGCTGCGCGCAGAGCATCTGTGGCCGTTTTATCGTTACTTGCGGCGAAATAATGGTAAGGTGTTTCTCGGCGCCTTTGGCATGGACCATTATTACGTAAAGACCTGTCTCGACTGCCGCACTTTCCGCTACAGCGACTTCAACCTGGGGGCCAACGTCAGGCACAGTGTGGAGAACGACGTCTGGATTAGCGACTGGCTGCTTGGGGCTAAGGGCAAGCTGAACCGTTTTATTGCCGAGGACGCCGACGGTATTGTCGCCGGGCTGTACGAGTATTTCGTCAGCTATCGCACTTATTTTCCCGCAAAGCTCCGCTATATTCCCTTCCCTATCCGCCTGCCGGAGCGCACCCACCGCCCCGACGGTCGCCGCGTGCGTTTCTTCATCGGCATCCAGCGCACGCGCAGCGCTTACAAGGGGACGGACGTCATGCTCCGCGCCCTGGAGCGCGTCAAAGCCGCCTACCCCGACCGTTGCGACGTGGTGCGCGTCGAGAGCGTACCTTTTAGCGAGTATGTACGCCTGCTCCGGGGCAGCGACGTGCTCCTCGACCAGCTCTATTCCTACACGCCCGCCATGAACGCCCTCGAAGCCATGGCGCGCGGCATGGTCGTCGTCTCGGGAGGCGAGCCGGAAGCCTACGACCTACTTGGCGAGACGAGCCTACGCCCCATAGTCAATGTTCAGCCCGACGAAGCGGACGTCTTCCGCCGGTTAGTCCGCCTTGTAGAGCATCCCGAGGAGCTGCCCCGCCTTTCGCGTGAGAGCCGGGAGTACGTAGCGCGCCATCATGACTACCTGAACGTGGCGCGTCAGTACTTGGCGTTTTGGAACAGCCTGCCGCGGCGCGACGAGCCGCTTTCTTCGGCCAACAGCTCTCGGCCTTGACCGTTTACGTCCGACTTATTTCGGCTTAAAGCGCTTTTATTTTCTTCCACCTCTCTTTTCTATACCCATGCCTATCCTTCAGCGCCTCTTCCTTCTCTTCTGTTTCCTCCTCGCCGCCGTCTGCGCGGCACAAGAAGCCGGGGACGGCGAACTCCCGACGGACACGGACGGCCACATCCTTAATGCGCACGGTGGCAACATCCTGCGATATAAAGGTACGTACTATTGGTATGGCGAGGCACGCGCCGCAGCGGGCAGCAAGTACTCTTCCCTCGGCGTCAGTCTCTACACCTCGCGCGACATGCGGCGTTGGAAATACCGCGGCCTCGTACTTGCCGCCGGCGACGTGCCGGGTAGCGTGCTGGAAAAGGGTTGTATCATCGAACGGCCTAAGGTTGTTCGCAACGCACGTACCGGCCGTTTCGTCCTATGGTTCCACTTGGAGCTGAAAGGTCAGGGCTACGCCGCCGCGCGCTACGCCGTAGCGACGTCCGCCACGCCGCTGGGCCCGTTTCGCTACGTCCGGTCCGGCCGCGTGAACCCCGGCGTGCTTCCCGTCGGCCTTTCAGTGGCCGATACGGCCGACCTGCGCTGCCGGCTGCGCCTGCCGGAAATGCAAACGTGGTGGACGCCCGAATGGCGCAGGCAGGTGGAGCGCGGCATGTTCTGCCTGCGCGACGTGGCGGGCGGACAAATGGCGCGCGACATGGCGCTGTTCGTCGACGACGACGGCACGGCCTACCATATCTACGCTTCCGAAGAGAACCTGACGCTGCAAATCGCCCGCCTCACGGACGACTATCTTGCCCACGACGGCCTGTTTGCTCGCATCGCCCCCGGCGGGCAGAACGAAGCGCCCGTAGTTTTCAAAAAAGACGGGGTGTATTGGATGATAACAAGCGGATGCACCGGTTGGGCGCCCAACGCGGCGCGCCTCTTCTGCGCAGACAATCCTCTCGGCCCTTGGCGCCGGCTTCCCAACCCTTGCCGCGGCGCGGGAGCCGAGCTGACCTTCGGCGCGCAAGGCGCCTCCGTTTTTAAGGTGCAGACGGCGCGCGAACGTGCACGTTTCGGCGGCGCCGACTTCGTCTTCCTGGCCGACATCTGGAATCCCCGCGCGCTCAACACGAGCCGATACCTCCGGATTCCTATTTCTTTTGAGAACGGCGCGCCCGTGCTGCGGCGTTAGTCTTCGTTTCCGGCTTATTCCACGCCCGTGACGCCCGCCACGTCGTAGCCCAGGCGCCGCAGACCGGCCAGAAGGCCCTCAGCGCCGAAGAGATGCGCCGCGCCAACGGCCACAAACGTAGGCCGCTCCCGCATAATCCCCGGCAACTGCGCCAGCCACGCCGCGTTGCGCTTCGTCGTGAGCGCCGCCTCCGCTGCGGAGTCGGTTTCGCACCCTTTATCCATTTCCATCTCCACCGCGGCCACAATTCGTGCCGTGTCCTGACTGAAGAAAGCGCTACGCATAGCTTCCAGCTGCGCCGTAGCGAAATCTATGTGGTCCACGAGGCACATCAGCTTCTTTGCCTGCCGTGATAGCGGTACACTATTGTAGAGCACATCGGCCTGAAACGCCGCCGTCTCGAACCCGCCGACGCGCTTTCCCGTTCGGCGCGCCTCCTGCTGGAAGTAGGCGTCGAACAGCTTCGTGGGGTTGAACCCCGGCTCCTGCTTCATGCAAAGCAGCAGGGACAGCGTCGCCTCCAGCGCCGAGGGCTTCATCCGGTTGAACCGTGCGCCCACAAACGGGCTGGTCAGGTCGGCGCCCATCAGGCTTCTGAGCGTTTCGTTCAGGCGTTTCTGCTCCGCTTCCGTAAGGAGCGACGTCAGCGTCGTGTCCCCGGGCAGCATCGCCTGCCGCATAGCTTCCGCCGCCATACCCGCAGTGCCGCCCGAGTCCATACGGCTCATGTCTATCTCGCCATAAACCTGCTCCGAAGCCGACAGCGCCGCGCGCAGGCCGGGAATGCTGTCAACGAACGTGACGGGCGCCAAGTGGTACGTCCCCACGATATACGACGGCGCGGCCAATCCGTTCCCGCTGACCTGATACAATAACTGCCCCCTGCCCGCCATACCGCAAAAAAGGGCAATGACAAACGTCAAAAAAGCTTTTAGCTTCATTTCTTTCTCCTTTTCGGTAGCCGGGATTTCCACTGCCGCGCGTTACATCTCCGACCGGCAACAAAAGTAGTGCGAAGTTGAGAATTAGTCGGCATCTATTTCAAACTAAGTGCCGACTATTTTAAACTAAGTGCCGACTAAGATTTTATAGGTCGGACGTATCAATTCATAGGTCGGACTTGTCAATTCACAGGTCGGACTTGTCAATTCATAGGTCGGACTTGTCAATTCATAAGTCGGATGTCTTAAAAAACTAAGTGCCGACTATTTTGAAATAGGTGCCGACTATTTTGAAATAGGTGCCGACTATTTTAAAATAGGTGCCGACTATTTTGAAATAGGTGCCGACTATTTTCGGAGATTTGGGGTGTTAAGGGATTTGGGATGCTGTCGCTACGCTGCGCGGTGGGCAAAAAAAATCCCCAAAGCGCGGTGGACGGCTTTGGGGACGTTGGGGTTGCGGTAAGAGGCGCGGTGTTATTTCTTGATGTTGGGCTGCTGGAGGCCATAACCCTTGCGCTTGTCTTCAACGAGGAGGAGGAGCGAGATGAGTATGGCCACGGCGCCGAACGCGGCAAAGATAATCATGCTTTGGGTATAGTCAATCGTGCCGTCGACAGACGTGTTGCGCTGGTTCACCTTCCCAATCCAGACGGGGACGAGGGCAAGGCCGATGTTCTGAATGTAAAAGATGAGCGCGTAGGCCGTGCCGAGGAGCTTCATGGGGATAATCTTCGGTACGGACGGCCACATGGCGGAGGGGACGAGGCCAAAGGCGATGCCGAGCACGACCATGTTGGCTACGGCTAATATCCACGAGCTGAAGGGAAGGGCAAAGATGCAGTGGACGCAGGTGAGCAGGACGCTGCCCAAGAGCATGAGCGTTGCGCCTTTGCCAATCTTGTCGTAAACGTAGCCGAAGAGCGGCGTGAGGAAGATGGTGCCGAAGGGAAGCATGGCGGGGATGAGTCCGGCGAAGGAAGCGTCGACGCCGTACTTCGTGACCATAAGCTTCGTAGCGAACTTCAGGAACGGAAAGACGCCGGCGTAGAACATGAGGCAGAGGACGGCAACGTACCAGAAGCCGCGGTTGCCGAGGAGCGTGCCGAGGTCTTTGAAGCGGAAGCCTTCTTCGGGCGTGTCGGTTGCGGCGGCTGCGGCCTCGTCTTCGCGCTTGTCCATGACGCAATAAACGAGGAAGGCAATCATGCCGGCGCAGAGCAACGCGGCGCCGAGGCCTACGGAAGCGCTGACGCCGCCCATGGCCTTGGCCAGGGGGAGCGACGCACCGAGCGCGGCGGCCGTTCCGATACGGGCAAGCGCGACTTGCAGCCCCATGGCGAGCGCCAGCTCGTGACCCGTGAACCATTTGACGATGACCTTGCTCACCGTGATACCTGCAATCTCGCATCCGACGCCGTAGATGGCGAAGCCGAGGCAGGCCCAGAGCACCTGGACGTGGTAAGTGCCGATGCCGAGGGGGAGCGTGACGACGCCCTCGAAGGTGCGGGAGACGGCGTACCACTTGATGAGCGCGCCGCCGAACATGAGGACGGTGGAGAGCACGCCGGTAAAGCGGATGCCGAACTTGTCGAGGATGATGCCGCCAAAGAAGAGGAGCAAGAGAAAGACGTTGAAGTATCCGTAAGCGCCGGAGAAGAATCCGTACTCGTCAGACGACCAGCCGAGGCCAAGGCCGCCGTCGGAAACGGGCGCCGTGAGCAGCGGCTCAAGGGGAGACATGACGTCGGTAAAGAAATAGCCGAACATCATCGTCAGGCTGACGATGACAAGGGCGAGCCAGCGATAGCGGGGGGAGTCGCTGAGTTTTTGTCGGAGGGTAGCTGTCATGGAAAAGGGGTTATTGAGGGTTGCCCGCGTCGTGGGGCTTCAGGTATTTACCCAGAAAGCGGAAGAAGGTGCGCTGCCAGAGAATGCCGTTCTGCGGGCGCAGCACCCAGTGGTTCTCGTCGGGGAAAAGCAGGAGCTGCGCCGGGATGCCGCGCAGGCGTGCGGCGGCAAAGGCGCTCTCGGCCTGCGTATATTCGATGCGGAAGTCGCGCTGTCCGTGGATGCAGAGGATAGGTGCCGTCCAGCGGTCCACGTAGAGGTGAGGGCTCTCGGCAAAGGCTTTCTGCGCTTGTCCGTCAGCACGCTTTTGCCACGGAGCGCCGCCCAGGTCCCAATTGGGGAACCACATCTCTTCCGTCTCTACGTATTGCTGCTGCGTGTTGTAGATGCCGTCGTGGGCAATGAGCGCCTTGAAGCGGCCGTCGTGGTGGCCGGCGAGCCAATATACGCTGAAGCCGCCAAAGCTGGCGCCCACGGCGCCCAGGCGTGCCGTGTCGACGTAAGCCTCACGGCTGATGTCGTCAATAGCCGAGAGGTAGTCCTGCATACAAAGCCCGGTGTAGTCGCCGGAAATTTCCTCGAGCCACTCCATGCCGTAGCCGGGAAGGCCGCGGCGGTTCGGCGCAATAATAATGTAGCCTTGGGCGGCCATTATCTGGAAGTTCCAACGATAACTCCAGAACTGGGAGACGGGGCTCTGCGGCCCGCCCTCGCAATAAAGGAGCGTAGGATATTTCTTCTCGGGGTTAAAGTGGGGCGGGTAGATTACCCAGCATTGTTCCTCCTTGCCATCGACGGTTTTGACCCAGCGCTCGCGCACTTCGCCTAAGGTGAGCTGGTCGAAGAGGGCTTTATTCTCGTCCGTGAGCCGGGTGACGGTGTTTTTGTCCGTGCTGACGAGGAAGAGGTCGTCGGGGTGGCTGATGCTGTGGCGCTTGACGAGGAGCTCCTTACCGCCCGGCATAAGCTGTACAAGGCTGTAGTCGGCCACGTCGTCCGTGAGCTGCCGCACCCGGCCTTTAAGGTCGGTCTGGTATAGGTTAGTCTTCGCGTGCCAAACGCCGCAGAAGAATAGTGTGCGGGAATCTGCGCCCCAGACGAAGGCGTCGACGCCGCTCTCGAAGATCTCGGTGACGTACTGCTTCTTGCCCGTGGCCAGCTCCATGACGCAGAGGCGGGCGCGGTCGCTCTCGTAGCCGTCGCGCGCCATAGACGTCCAGGCCACGTACTTGCCGTCGGGCGAGAACTGCGGGTTTTGGTCGTAGCCCACGTTGCAGTCTGCTCCCTGCGCATTGACGGCCTGTCGCTCCAAGCTCTCGGTGGCTGAGACGGCCGGCTCGGTGTAGCCCTCGGGCTTGCAGAGGTTTCGCACCGTCTTATGCTGCGAAACGTCGTAGAGGTAGATGTCCGAGTCGGTAGATATGGCGTATTGCAGGCCGGTCTTTTTCCGACAGGTATAAGCTACGGTCTTGCTGTCGGGACTCCAGGCCAACTGCTCCACACCGCCGAACGGCTCCATCGGACATTCGTAGGGCTCGCCGGCCAGTATGTCCACGGCGTCCGTGACTTGCGCGCCGTCGAAGGCGGCTACGAAGGGGTGCGGCACCGTCGTGACGTAATGGTCCCAATGCTTGTACATCAGGTCGTTGATTACCATGCCCGTAGCTTGGGGCAGGTCGGCATCGTTCCGTTGTATGCTGGTGCGCTGCTCTACGGCTTCGATGAGGATAACGCGTTTGCCGTCGGGGGAAAAGAGGAAGTCGGCCACATCTCGGCTCTCGTGGCTGATTTGTCGGCGGTTGGTGCCGTCTGCGTCCATCATCCAAAGCTGTCCGTCGCAGAGGTAGGCGACGCGGGCGCCCCCCTCCATATTTATATAGGAGGCACCGGCTTCGCTCTTGGAGGTGGTGGTGAGCAGGCGGGAAGCGCGCGTCTTAAGGTCGAGGCTATAGATGACGCTGTGGCTCTTGTTCTGCTCTTTGCTGTAGTAAGTGACGCCGTAAACGGCTGTGCGGCCGTCGGGGGCTACGCTGGCGGAGCCTATGCGCCCCATCTGCCAAAGCACCTCGGGCGTAAGGAGGTCGCTCTGAAGTTTAGGCTCCTGTCTGCCTATGAAATCGTCGGCTCCGGCGGTTGCCGTGGCCAGTAGCGCCGTGGTGGCTATCATTAGGTTACGGATTGTCATAAATACGTCGGGTCAAGGTTTACGCTTGCCTAAGTTTTGCTGTCGTTTCTGCAACTCCTCCTGCTGTTTCTGCAAGGCTTCGAGGCGTGCGGCCAGTCCGCCGGGCTTTCGGTTGGGGTTGCTCTTATTTGCCTTGTAGTTAGCTTCCAGTTTGGCTAAGAGCTTGGCGTCGTCTGTGGAGCGGCGCAGATACCACATGGTCAGCGCGCTGAACAGCAGGGAGATGAAGTAGTAGTAGTTTAGGCCGCTGGAGTATTCGTTGAACATGAAGAAGAAGAAGACGGGCATGAGGAACATCATCCACTGCATGATTTTCATTTGCTGGTTCTGCTCCTGGCTCATCGTCTCTTTCTGCTGGCGCATCA
The DNA here is from genome assembly GCA_964641085.1 of uncultured Prevotellamassilia sp. Classification (GTDB taxonomy): domain Bacteria; phylum Bacteroidota; class Bacteroidia; order Bacteroidales; family Bacteroidaceae; genus Alloprevotella. Next base: position 20,198 of record CAZXJS010000016.1, read on the forward strand.
TTAGCCAAGAATAGAGCACGTTCGTCCCGCAGAAGAGCAGGCAGAAGAGGCTCAGGTGGTCGCCTATGCCCCAGATGCTTTTCGGCGCCCAGTCCAGGAAGCCGACGCTGTCGTAGGCGCTTAGGTCTTCGGCCCAGAGGAACGACTGCTGCCTAAGCTCTATGGCGTTCGGCACAAAGTTGAACATGGCTATCCAAATAGGCATTTGAATAAGCATAGGGAGGCATCCGCCCATGGGGTTGACGCCGTACTGGGAGTAGAGCGTCATCATCTCCTGTTGCTTCTTCATCGCGTCCTCGGGCTTGGGATATTTCTCGTTAAGTGCGTCGATTTTGGGCTTAAGTACGCGCATCTTGGCCGAAGATAGGTAGCTCTTTCTCGTAGTTGGGTAAACAATAATGCGGAGCAGGAGCGTGATAAGTAGGAGCACGACGCCCATAGGTATGCCCCAGCCCGTCAGAAAGTCGAACACGTAAACCGTGAAGAAGCGGTTGACCCATTTTACGATAGGCCAGCCCAGGTATATCAGCTTCTCCAGCTCCAGTTCCTTCCCTTTGTCCAGGCGGTACTGCTCTTGCTTTTGCAGGTAGAGGTACTTGTTGGGGCCGAAGTAGAACTGCATCTCCGTGGCCACCTTCCCGCTGGGGTCGAGGGCGGTCTCCATGTCGGCGTAGTAGGCTTTTATGAAGCCGCCATCCTTAGGTAGCGACGTGCTTTTCAGTTCTGCGACGTTGAAAGTGCCCTTCCCCGCTATCATAACTGCGCTGAAGTACTGATTCTTAAAGGCCACCCAATCCACGCTTCCCTCCGGGCGCTCGTCAGCGTCCTTCGTGTCGCCCACAAGTTCCGTGTCGCCGCCCGTTTCCTTGTAGGTGAGCGCTGTCCGGTCGTGCTCAAATTTATATCCCTTTTCCAGCTGGCGCACGTTGTCCCGCCATTGTATGCCCAGCTTCTTTCCCGTGAAGGCCGGGCCCGAAGCGCGGACGGTGGTGTTTACGATGAAAGTGCCTCCAAGCAGGTGATAGTCTATCCTAAGGCAGCTGCCGTCCTTTGCCTCGAGCTTCATGGTCACGGTGCTGTCCGTAGCGTTCTCGGGGACGAAGGTGTAGGCCTCGGTGTTCTTCACGCCGGCCTGCGTCTGAAGCTGATAGTTCAGCGAGGCCGTGTTGGCGTCAAAGAGGTTCAGCATCGTGTTGCGCCGAGCTACGAAATCTTTGTACGAGCGGTAGTGCTTCAGGTTTACCTCGGAGATGATGCCGCCTTGTGGCGACACTTTCACCTGCAAGCTATCGTTTTGCAAGACTACGGGCGCCGTAGCGGCCGCTGCGGCGGACTTGGGGAAGATGTCTGTGCTGTCTGCTGCGGCGTCCTCGGTCTTTGCGGCTTTCTGCTGCGCCTCGGCCGTTTTGTCCTGCGGCTGTTGCGACTTGGCGGCTTGGGACTGTTCTTGCTGTTGCGGGCGTTGCTCGGCGGCCTGTCGCTGGCTGTAGTAGCTAAAGCCTATCAGTACGAGTGCAATGAGCACGAAGCCGATGATGGTGTTCTTGTCCATGGGCTGTTAGGCGTTTTTTGCGTCTTTGGCAGGGGTTTTCTCCGCCGTGGCGCGGCTTGCCTTGTGGGCAATGGCGGCTTTTACGAAGCTAAGGAAGAGCGGGTGCGGATGAAGCACGGTGGAGGAGTATTCGGGGTGGAACTGTGTGCCGATATACCAGCGCTTCTCCGGAATTTCTACTATCTCCACCAGCTCGCTTTCGGGGTTTATGCCCGTGCAGCGCATGCCGGCCTGCTCGAAGGCCTCGCGGTAGTCATTGTTGAACTCGTAGCGGTGGCGGTGGCGCTCGCGTATCTCCTCACGTCCGTATATCTGGCGCACGCGGCTACCTTCTGCCAGCACGCATTCGTATCCGCCGAGACGCATCGTGCCGCCCATATTCGTTATGTTCTTTTGCTCCTCCATGATGTCTATCACGTTGTGGCGCGTCGTGGGGTCAAGCTCCATGGAGTTGGCGTCAGCGTAGCCCAGCACGTTGCGGGCAAATTCTACGACCATCATCTGCATGCCCAGGCAAATGCCAAAGGCCGGCAGGTCGGCTTCGCGGGCAAACTGCGCCGCAACTATTTTCCCCTCCGTGCCTCGTTGTCCGAAGCCCGGGCAGATGACGATGCCGTCGAAGCCTTCCAGCGCCGCGCGAACCGTTTCCGCTGTGAGCTTCTCGGAGTTTACGAACGTCGTCTCTACCTTGTAGTCGTTGTAAGTGCCGGCCTGCGAGAGGCTTTCCAGTATGCTCTTGTAAGCGTCCTGCAAGTCGTATTTCCCTACCAGCCCTATGCGCACCACTTCCCGCGCCTTGTGCCGCCGCTCCAGGAAGTTGCGCCACGGTCCCAGCCCCGGCGTCTCGCCCACGGGCATCCCCATGAGGCGCAGTATCGTGGCGTCCAGCCCTTGCTCCTGCATGCGTAGCGGCACCTCGTAGATGGTGGGTTGGTCAAGGCTTTGCACGACGGCCTCGGGCGCCACGTTGCAGAAGTTGGCTACCTTCTTGCGTATTGCCTGCCCCAGGTCTTTCTCCGTCCGAAGCACGAGGACGTCCGGCTGTATGCCGACGCTTTGCAGCTCCTTCACGCTATGCTGCGTCGGCTTTGTCTTCAGCTCGCCGGCCGCTGCCAGGTAAGGCACGAACGTCAGGTGGACGCACAGGGCGTTCCTGCCCAGCTCCCACTTCAACTGCCGGATGGCTTCCAGGAAGGGAAGGCTCTCTATGTCGCCCACCGTGCCGCCCACCTCCGTGATGACGAAGTCGTAGTGGTATTTCTTCCCGTTCAGCAGCATGGCACGCTTTATCTCGTCCGTGATGTGGGGCACCACCTGCACCGTCTTGCCCAAGTAGTCGCCGCGCCGCTCTTTTTCTATTACGTTTTGGTAGATGCGTCCCGTCGTCACGTTGTTTGCGGCCGAGGTGCGTATGCCCGTGAAGCGCTCGTAGTGGCCTAAGTCCAGGTCCGTCTCTCGGCCGTCGTCCGTAACGTAGCATTCGCCGTGCTCGTAGGGGTTTAGCGTGCCGGGGTCAACGTTGATGTAGGGGTCAAACTTCTGTATGGTAATGTTGAAGCCTCGCGCTTGCAACAATTTGCCGATGGAAGCCGCTATGATGCCTTTCCCCAGGGAGGAAGCGACGCCGCCGGTAACGAAAATGTACTTTGTGTCCATGGAATTGCGTTGTGCCGCCCCCGCACGGCGAGGTTGGCCTATTACAGCGAGCGAAAGTAGCCATTCCCGCTCGAAGCGCAAAGCCGCCGCACGATTTATTGGCCACTTCGTGCCTCCTTCCCGCCCGCTTTTTCTGCGTAAATCGGTTGGAACGAAAGCACGTGGGCGAAAATCGCGAAATAGGCGGCATCTATTTAGAACTACGACCGACCTATCTAATTATACGACCGACCTATTTTTTTCTATGTCCGGCCTGTTCGTCCGTAAGTCCGACTTAGTTTTTGTACACCCATGGGTGTACAATTTTACAGCCACGGGTGTACAATTTTACAGCCACGGCTGGACAAAAACTAAGTGCCGACTATTTTAAAATAGGTGCCGACTATTTCTAAATAGGTGCCGACTATTTTCCGAAAAATCCGGGGCTGAGGTGCGCAGCGCCCGTTCCGCGAACAGCAAAGCGGCGTTTAAAGCCGGAAAAGGGGCACGCCGTGACAGCGCGAAGGCGAAACGTTTCCCCCGTTGGCGGGAAATACGTACCTTTGCCCACCCCGGGAGCGCGCGGCGCGGCATGGTGCGGCGGCATCTCGGACGTACAAACTATGGACTCGATACAAAAAGAGCTGGAAGGCCTGGCGGCGCAGGACAAGATGGTGCTGCGCACGCAGGGCTTGGTGAAGCGCTACGGCAAACGCACCGTGGTGAACGACGTCTCCTACGACGTGCACCAGGGGGAGATTGTAGGGCTGCTCGGCCCGAACGGCGCGGGGAAGACGACGTCGTTCTACATGACGACGGGGCTCGTGACGCCCAACGCGGGGCGCATCTACCTGAACGACCACGACATTACAAACTATCCCGTCTATAAGCGGGCGCGCTACGGCATAGGCTATCTGGCGCAGGAGGCGAGCGTTTTCCGCACCATGAGCGTTGAGGACAACATCATGAGTGTTCTGGAAATGACGGGGCGACCTCTTTCCTACCGCAAGGACAAGCTGGAGAGCTTGCTCGCGGAGTTTCGCTTGCAGAAGGTGCGTAAGAACAAGGGAAACCAACTCTCGGGCGGCGAAAGGCGGCGCACGGAAATCGCGCGGTGTCTTGCTATCGACCCGAAGTTCATCATGCTCGACGAACCCTTTGCCGGCGTCGACCCCATCGCCGTGGAGGACATTCAGTACATAGTTTGGAAGCTGAAAGACCGACACATCGGCATCCTCATCACGGACCACAACGTGGAGGAGACACTTTGCATCACGGACCGCGCCTATCTGCTCTTCGAAGGCCGCATTCTCTTCCAGGGAACGCCGGAGGAGCTGGCCGCGAACCAGGTGGTGCGCGACAAATACCTGACCAATTCGTTCAAGCTCCGTAAGAAGGATTTCCAACTCATGGGGCAGCAAAAAGAAAAAGAGATGGAGGAAAGCGCGGAAGCGTAACCGCGCCCCCCAAAGCCGCTGAAGGCAACACCAATCCCGACATGAACACGAAGAAACCCCTGCTTATCCTCGCCCTCTGCGCCCTGCTCTCGCCTGCCGGCACGGCACGCACCGCGAGCGACACCTTGAGCGTGGACGAAGCCCGCGTTGTGGGGCCTACTGCCCTGCGCCGCCCCTACATGACCGACTCGCTCAACCTGCGCCGCGAGGCGTTCAGCGCGGAAAGCTATTTGGCACAAAACGCGGCCCTCGTCTTTGCCGATACGACGGACGGCGCCGTGCGCACCGGCGAGGCACTATCCACAAGCGACGACCTGCCCACGCTCCGCGTACTGCGCTTCACGCTTCGCACGCAGCGCTTCACGCCCGCCACGCTTCTGACGCCCGGCATGAACCACGTTAAGGTGTACGTTGACGGGCAGGAAGCAACTTCGACGCTGAAGCTGCCGCCCGGGGAAGTGCGCGTGGATTTGCTCTGCCTCTCGCTGCCCGAGGCTACGGACACGTTCCGCGTCAGCCTGGTCGGCGACAGCCTGGCGGGGCTGCAAGTGAACGCTACGGGTAAGCGACCTTTTATGCCGCGCGACATACTCTACGGCCGGAAGTATGCCGACGTCACGATATCGCCCACAGGAAAATACATCTCCTACTGCCTCTACGACACGAAGCCCGACGGGAAGGCTGCCTACACGACCTACCTGCGCGAGACGCAGACGCAGCGCCTCGTCAGGCAGTTTGCCGGCCGCGTGCGCCCCAACTGGCTCTACGGTCGCGACCTTTACAGCACGACGCGCGACAACGGCATGGGTAGCCGCGACCTCTTCGCCATCGACCCCGAGACGGGAGCCGAGACGTGCCTCGCCGCGCGCATTCCGGACGGGGACTTCGAGCTTCCGGCCACGGCGGACTACCTCATCTACCGGAAAGAAGAGAAGGGACCGGACGACCTGCCCGGCACAAAGCGCATCATCGACCCCGACGACCGGATGCCGGGATGGAGAAACCGGCAAGCGCTCTATAAATACGACATCGCCACGCGCACCTACGAACGCCTGACCTACGGAGCGCAGACGGCGAGCCTCAACGACATCTCGGCCGACGGTAACTGCCTGCTGCTCTCCTTCAGTACGATGAAGCCGGAGCGCACGCCCTTTGAACGAAGCACCTTCGTGCTGCTGAACGTGCGCACGGGGCGCGTAGATACGCTGTTGCGCGACACGGCGTTCGTCAGCCGGGGACAATTCTCGCCCGACGGGAAGCAAGTGGCCTTCAGCGCCTCGCCGCAAGCCTTCGGAGGCATCGGCAGCGAAGTTAAACCGGGACAAATACCCAACGGCTTCGACCTGCGCCTCTATCTCTATGACATCGCCACCCGTACGACGCGCCCGCTGCTGCGAGGTTTCGCCCCGAGCGTGGGCAGGTTTCTCTGGGCAGCGGGCGACGGCAACCTGTATTTCCAAGCCACGGACGGATGCGACGAGAACCTCTTCCGCTTAAACCCCAAGACGGACGAGGTGACGAAATACGCGCTACCGCTGACGTACATCCAGCAGTTTGACCTGGCTTATGCCGCCAAACGACCCGCTGCAATCTTCTACGGACAGAGCGGCGACCGCAGCCGCGACCTCTACGTGGCCTCGCTGGAGAAAGCCTCGCCCAAGACACGCCGCGTGGGCGAACAAAACTTCGAGCAGTGGGCGCGCAACCTGAGCTTGCCCGCCTGCCGGGACTGGAGCTTCCGAGCTTCGCGCGGCGACACGGTACGTGCCTTCTACTACCTGCCGCAGGATTTCGACTCGCTGCGCTCGTACCCCATGATAACCTATTATTATGGTGGCTGCACGCCGACGGGTAAAGTGCTTGAGGGCTTTTGGCCGCTGGCCGCCTTAGCCAACATGGGCTACGTCGTACTTGTTTTAGAACCCAGCGGCGCTATTGGCTACGGGCAGGAATTTGCCGCCCGCCACGTCGGGACGTGGGGCGACGAGTCGGGCGACGACATCCTGGAAGGCGTGGAACAGTTTGCGCGAGAAAAGACCTTCGTAAACCCAAATCGCATCGGCTGCATGGGAGCAAGCTACGGCGGCTTCATGACGCAGTATCTGCTGACGCGTACCGACCGCTTCCGCTGCGCCATAAGCCACGCCGGCATCAGCGACCTCACGGGATACTGGGGCGGTGGCTACTGGGGCTACACCTACGGCGAGACGGCGGAATACGGGAGCTTCCCGTGGAACCGCCCCGACCTCTTCGTAGAGCATTCGCCGCTCTACAACGCCGACAAGGTGCACACGCCGCTGCTTCTGCTTCACGGAACGGCCGACACGAACGTCCCGACGAACCAAAGCCAAGCCATGTACACCGCCCTGCGCATCCTGGGGCGTCCCGTGGCGTACGTAACGTTTGAGGGAGACAACCACGTCATCACGGACTTTAAGAAACGCCAGGCTTGGCAGCAGATAATCAACGCTTGGTTCGCCAAGTGGCTGCAAGACGACGACACGTGGTGGGATACGCTCTACCCCGGCGACACGCTGGGCAAGGCGCAAAGCCGCTGAGGCTTCTTACCAAAGAGAAAGCCCAAAGGCTCAATCCGGGTCGATATGTTAGCTTTTCAGGTGTCGGATGCTTGTATTGTTAAAGAAAAGAGGTAATTTTGCGGAAACGTGATAGATAGGAAGAAAACAAACGTATTACTATAAAGAATGAGTGAAAGGCTTTACATCTTCGACACAACGCTGCGCGACGGGGAACAAGTGCCCGGCTGCCAGCTCAACACAGTAGAGAAAATACAGGTGGCCAAGCAACTGGAGCAACTGGGCGTGGACGTCATAGAGGCGGGCTTCCCCATCTCCAGCCCGGGCGATTTCAACTCCGTTGTAGAAATTTCCAAGGCCGTCACGTGGCCCACCATCTGCGCCCTGACCCGCGCCGTAGAGAAGGACATCGACGTGGCAGCCGACGCCCTGAAGTACGCTAAGCGCAAACGCATCCACACAGGCATCGGAACCAGCGACGCACACATATTATATAAGTTCAACTCTACGCGGGAAGAAATCTTGGAGCGCGCCGTAGCCGCCGTGAAGTACGCCAAGCGCTACGTGGAAGACGTAGAGTTCTACGCCGAAGACGCCGGCCGCACGGACAACGAGTACTTGGCGCGCGTCGTGGAAGCCGTCATCAAAGCTGGCGCCACGGTAGTAAACATCCCGGACACTACCGGCTACTGCCTTCCCACAGACTTCGGCAACAAGATTAAATACCTCTTTGACCACGTAGATGGCATTCAGAACGCCATAATTTCTACGCACTGCCACAACGACCTGGGCATGGCCACGGCCTGTACGCTGGCGGGCGTCATGAATGGGGCGCGGCAGGTAGAAGTTACCATCAACGGCATCGGCGAACGTGCCGGCAACACCAGCGAAGAGGAAATAGCCATGATACTTAAGTGCCACAAGGAACTGGGTATCGAGACAAACATCAATACGCAGAAGATAGCCTCTACGAGCCGCATGGTCAGCTCTCTGATGAACATGCCCGTACAGCCCAACAAGGCTATCGTGGGGCGCAACGCCTTTGCCCACAGCAGCGGCATACACCAGGACGGCGTGCTGAAAAACGCGCAGACCTACGAGATAATTGACCCCAAGGACGTGGGCATCGCGGACAACAGCATTATCCTGACGGCTCGCTCCGGACGTGCCGCGCTGAAAGACCGACTCCACTCGCTGGGGATAACGCCCAGCCACGAGAAACTGGACGAGATTTACAAGAGCTTCCTGAAACTGGCCGACCGCAAGAAGGAAATCACGGACGACGACGTACTGATGCTTGCCGGCGCCGACCGTAGCGCCACGCACGCCATTAAGCTGGACTACCTGCAAGTAACAAGCGGCGAAGGCGTCCGACCCGTAGCAGCGCTCATCCTTGATATTAGCGGCGAGAAGTTTAGCGCCGCAGCCGAAGGTAACGGCCCTGTCGACGCAGCTATCAACGCGCTGAAGATAATAATCAAGCGTAAGATGACACTTAAGGAGTTCACGATACAAGCTATCAACAAAGGCTCCGACGACGTGGGGAAAGTGCACATGCAAGTGGAATACGACAACCAAATCTACTACGGCTTCGGCGCCAACACGGACATCATTGCGGCCAGCGTGGAGGCCTACATCGACTGCATTAACAAATTCAGAAAGTAACCCCCTCTACAACTGACATGCAGGGATTTCCGAAATGGTTCCTCTCGCTGGCTTTCTTCAACGTTGCCGCGGCGTTGCTGAGCGTCTTTTTTCTCTTTGGCGACATCCGTGTGTTGAGACCGGGGAATGGGGAGCGAACAGCGTTTGTGCCCTACGTGGCAGAGCAAATGCTTTGGCTGCTCCCCGTGCTCTCCTTTTTCGCCGGACTGAAGCTTTACGATTACGAAAAGAAGGCAGCGGCTTATGCCGTAGTCTTAGGTGGCGCGGCGCTCACCGTGGCTGACGTCATCATCCTCCTACTTTAGTTTCCCCACATTCTATATATCACCGTGAAAACCCTCTTTGACAAGCTTTGGGACGCGCACGTGGTGCAACACGTCCCCGACGGCCCCGACCAGCTATACATTGACCGGCTCTATGTGCACGAAGTCACCAGTCCGCAAGCCTTCGAGGGGCTTAGGAAGCGGGGACTGAAGTGCTTCCGTCCCGGGCAGATATTCTGCATGCCCGACCACAATACGCCTACGCACGACCAAGACAAGCCCATTGCCGACCCCGTCAGCCGTAAACAAGTAGAGACCTTGTCTAAAAACGTCAAAGAGTTTGGCCTGACGTACTTCGGCATGATGCACCCCGACAATGGCATCATCCACGTCGTAGGGCCGGAGCAGGGGCTCTCTCTTCCCGGCATGACTATCGTTTGCGGCGACTCGCACACGTCGACCCACGGCGCAGTAGGCGCACTGGCTTTCGGCATAGGTACGTCAGAAGTGGAACAGGCTATGGCCTCCCAGTGCATACTCCAGACGCGTCCGCGCTCTATGCGCATCACGGTGGACGGTAAGCTCGGAGTAGGCGTCACGGCGAAGGACCTGGCGCTCTACATCATGTCCCGAATAACGACCAGCGGCGCGGCAGGCTATTTCGTAGAGTATGCAGGCGAGGCCGTTCGCGACCTTTCCATGGAGGGACGCCTGACGCTGTGCAACCTTTCTATAGAGATGGGCGCCCGCGGCGGCTTTATCGCGCCGGACGACACTACTTTCGCCTACCTCAAGGGACGCCCCTATGCACCCAAGGGTGCTGCCTGGGACGAAGCCGTAGCACAATGGCGCCAGCTCCGCACGGACGAGGGGGCTACCTTTGATAAGGAGGTACGCTTCAGCGCTGCCGACATCCAGCCCATGATTACCTACGGCACGAACCCCGGTATGGCTATGCCCATCACGGCCGCCGTGCCACAGCCCAAAGATGCCAGCGAGCAGAAAGCGCTGAAGTATATGCAGTTCGAAGCGGGAAAGCCACTGCTCGGCACGCCGGTTGATTACGTCTTCCTTGGCGCCTGTACCAATGGACGTATTGAGGACTTCCGCGCCTTCGCCCGTATCGTGCAGGGACGCCATAAAGCGCCCGGCGTAACAGCTTGGCTCGTGCCCGGTTCTTGGCACGTGCGCCGGCAGGTGGAGGAAGAAGGCCTCGCACGCATCCTTGCCGACGCGGGCTTCGAACTGCGCCAACCGGGTTGTAGCGCCTGCTTGGGTATGAACGACGACAAAATACCCGCCGGCAAGCTCTCCGTCTCTACCAGCAACCGCAACTTCGAAGGGCGCCAAGGCCCGGGAGCACGCACCTGCCTCGTCTCGCCCCTCACCGCAGCAGCGGCCGCCGTCACCGGCGTCATCACTGACCCACGTACCCTAATCTGAAACCGTCCCCATGAAACAGACCTTCGGCGTCATACGCAGCACCTGCGTACCCCTAAACATAGAAAACGTCGATACCGACCAAATCATCCCGGCTCGCTTCCTGAAAGCCACGGACAAGGAAGGTTTCGGCGCGAACCTCTTCCGCGACTGGCGCTATGCCCCCGACGGCAGCTTGCGCCCCTTTGTACTGAACGACCCTACCTACACAGGCTGCGTACTCGTGGCCGGGCGCAACTTTGGCTGCGGCAGCAGTCGCGAACATGCCGCCTGGGCGCTCGCAGGCTATGGCTTCCGCGTCGTCGTTAGCTCTTTCTTTGCCGACATCCATCGGCAGAACGAGCTGAACAACTTCGTCCTGCCTGTAGAAATCTCCCAGCAGTTCCTTGACGCCCTCTTCGCCTCCATTGCCGACGACCCCCACACCCAGGTTGAAGTGGACCTTCCCCGCGAAACCATCACAAACCTCGCCACTGGCGTCGCAGAACACTTCCCCGTCAACGGCTACAAGAAATACTGCCTCATGCACGGGCTGGACGACATAGATTTCCTGCTGCAAAACCTTGACAAAGTGGAGCAATACGAGCAGCAAAGGGCCTGAAGTTCCCCGTAGCTTAGATGTACCCGTCAGCACAAACGTTCCTTTCCCCTTTTAATACCGAGGAGACAAATACCTACCCTTGCCGACCGGCTCTATATATAATATGCATACGCCCATTGTCGGTAAAATAAGCGAAGCTATAAACTTTTGAAGTCGCAGGAAATGCCTACCTTTGCACTTTCAAAACGGGGAAAGCGCGCCAAGGGGAGGGTTACGTTCTGTCCGCCCCGTGCCTGACAAGGCAAAGCAAACAACGAAGCAAATGGTAAATGCGATGTTCCTTCCCAACTATATATTTGAGACAAGTTGGGAAGTGTGCAACAAAGTCGGCGGGATATATACCGTTCTTTCTTCCCGCGCCCAAACCCTCCAAGAGACGTTCCACGACAACCTCGTGTTTATAGGCCCTGAGCTGAAGGGGGCGGGAAGCAACATTGATTTTAAGGAAGACAAGCGGCTGCTGCGCTCGTGGCGTATGGCCGCGCACAAAGAGGGACTGGACGTGCGCATCGGCAGGTGGCAGGTGGCCGGTCGGCCGGTGGCTGTGTTGGTGGATTATCAGCCCTTCATGGCGCAGAAGAACGACATCTACGCCGCTGCCTGGCGAGATTTCGGCGTCGACAGCTTGAAAGCTTATGGCGACTACGACGAATCCTCCATGTTTTCCTATGCTGCCGGGCGCTTCGTAGAGATTGTCTATCTCCACTGCATGAGGAAAAACGTACGCGTCGTATATCAAGCTCACGAATGGATGTCCGGCCTCGGCATGTTGCACCTTAAAAAAGCCGCACCCAGCATTTCTACCATCTTTACTACGCACGCTACGAGCATAGGTCGCTCCATTACGACGAACGGAAAAGCCCTGTACAAATATTTCTCCGGCTACAACGGCGACCAAATGGCCGCAGAGCTACACATGGAGGCCAAGCACAGCGTTGAAAAGCAAAGCGCGCTCCATGCCGACTGCTTCACAACCGTTTCTACCTTTACAGACCGCGAGTGCCGGCAGTTGCTGGGCAAAGCGGCCGACGTAATCCTTCCCAACGGCTTCGACAACAGCATTGTGCCGCGGGGACGCGTCTTTAGCACCAAGCGCCGCGCAGCACGCAAACGGCTGCTCGACGTAGCGTCGGCACTCCTTGGCGAAAAACTACCGGCGCGGACGTTCATCCTCTCAACCAGCGGGCGAAACGACTTTCGCTGTAAAGGCTACGACGTGTTTTTGGAAGCGATGGCGCGCCTGAACAGCGACCTGCGCCAAGCCGGCTCCGCGGATACCCAAGTGCTGGCGCTCTTGGAGGTGCCTTGCTGGATGAAACAGCCACGTCGCGACCTGCTCCAACGCCTTTCGGGCGAACAGAAAGCCGAAGGCGCCCTTGACCTGCCTTTCCTCACCCACGAACTCTATAACACGGACGACGACAACATCGTTAAGACCATACGTCGCTTAGGTCTGGCACACGCCGAGGGGCCTGTGAAGGTCATTCTCGTGCCTTGCTATCTCAATGGTCAGGACGGCATCGTCAACCTACCCTACTACGACTTGCTGCCAGCGAACGACCTGTGCGTATATCCCAGCTATTACGAGCCGTGGGGCTACACGCCGCTGGAAGCCTGCGCTTTCCGCACGCCCTGCATAACGACAGACCTGAGCGGCTTCGGACAATGGGTGAATATGACGCTGGGGCACACCGCCAACATTGCCGAAGGCGTGCAAGTCATCCATCGCGACGACGACAACTTCGCCCAAGTGGCCGACGCCATAGCCCGCACCGCCCGCTACATGCTCAATAGTGCGCCGGTAGCCCGCAACAAGATGGGGCGCGCGGCGGAAAAGTTGGCCGAGAAGGCACAGTGGAAGAATTTCATCCGCTACTACTTCGACGCGTACGCCTTCGCCATGTCGCGCAAAGCACGCTAAACGGAATCGCGCGGACTGTCCGTCAGAGCGCCGCCCGCCTACAAATATGATAAACCAACATCTCACGATATGAAAGTTAAAGTAAGCAATGCCAATCAGCCCACGTGGAACGTGGTAAACGTGAAAAGCCACATTCCCCAAGAACTGAAGCAGCTTGAAGAGTTGGCCCACAACCTTTGGTGGACTTGGAACCCCGAAGGGATAGGTCTGTTTCGCAGCATCGACCACGACCTGTTCGACCACAAGTGCGACCAAAACCCTATCCTGATGCTACAGCGCATGAGCTACGACCGCCTGAAGGAACTGGCCAAGGACGACGAGCTCATAGCCCGCATAAACATGGTCTATAAGAAGTTCAGGAAATACATGGACGTGAAGCCCGACAAGAGCCGCCCCTCCGTGGCCTATTTCTGCATGGAGTACGGCCTTTTCCACATTCTGAAAATATACTCCGGCGGCCTCGGCATCCTGGCAGGCGACTACCTCAAGGAAGCCTCCGACTCCAACGTGGACCTCTGCGGCATAGGCTTCCTCTATCGCTACGGCTATTTCACGCAGACGCTCTCTATGGACGGCCAGCAGATAGCCAACTACGAGGCGCAGGACTTTGACTCCCTGCCCATAGAACGTGTGCTCGACGAGAACGGCAATCAAGTCATCGTGGACGTTCCCTTCCCCAACTTCCAGGTGCATGCCGCCATTTGGAAGGTCAACGTGGGGCGCATCACGCTTTATCTGCTCGACTCCGACATACAAGAGAACAGCGAATACGACCGCGCTATTACACACACCCTCTACGGCGGCGACTGGGAGAACCGCATAAAGCAAGAATACCTACTGGGCATCGGCGGCATGCTCGCCCTGCAAAAATTGGGTATAAAGAAAGACATCTACCATTGCAACGAGGGCCACGCAGCCTTCTGCAACGTGCAACGACTCCTGGACTACGTGGACGAAGGCCTGAACTTCAACGAAGCGCTTGAGCTGGTTCGCGCCTCCTCCCTCTTTACCGTCCATACCCCCGTGCCTGCGGGCCACGACTACTTCGACGAGGGACTCTTTGGCAAGTACCTCGGCTGGGTGCCCGAGCGTTTAGGCATCAGCTGGGACGACTTCATCGGCCTCGGCCGCACCAACCCCGACGACCACGGCGAGAAGTTCTGCATGTCCACGTTCCTCTGCCGCACGTGCCAGGAGGTGAACGGCGTCAGCTGGCTTCACGGCCGCGTCAGCCAGCAGATGTTCAAAGGCTACTGGCCCGGATACCTGCCCCCCGCAACGCGAAAGCCACACACCGTGCGGACGCACGACGAGTGGGAGAAGGAATACAACCCCTTCCCCGAGGAAAGCCACGTCGGCTACGTCACAAACGGCGTACACTACCCCACGTGGAGCGCCAAGGAGTGGAAAGCCGTTTATAACAAGTACTTCGACAAGAGTTTCCTCCAAGACGAGTCGAACGAGAAGATTTGGGCAAAAATCTACGACGTACCTGACGAGGAAATATGGCAGACGCGCATGGCCTTGAAGACGAAGCTGGTGAAATACATCCGCGAGCGCTTCCGCGAGACGTGGCTGAAGAACCAGGGCGACCCCTCACGCGTCGTCAGCCTGCTGGACAAGATTAACCCCAACGCGCTGCTCATCGGCTTCGCCCGCCGCTTCGCCACCTACAAGCGCGCCCACCTGCTCTTCTCCGACCTCGACCGCCTCAGCAAGATAGTCAACAACGCCGACTACCCCGTACAGTTCATCTTCGCCGGGAAGGCACACCCCGCCGACGGCGCCGGACAAGGCCTCATCAAGCGCATCTTCGAGATTAGCCAGCGACCCGAGTTCATCGGCAAGATACTCTTCCTTGAGAACTACGATATGCACCTGGCCCGTCGCCTCGTGAGCGGTGTGGACATCTGGATGAACACCCCGACGCGCCCCCTCGAGGCCAGCGGTACGTCAGGCGAGAAAGCCCTCATGAACGGCGTGATTAACCTCAGCGTACTGGACGGCTGGTGGTACGAGGGATACCGCGAAGGAGCCGGCTGGGCGCTCACCGATAAGCGCACGTATCAGAACCAAGAGCACCAAGACAAGCTCGACGCCTCTACCATCTACTCCCTCTTGGAGCAAGAAATCATCCCCCTCTACTTCGCGCGCAACCGCAAAGGCTACAGCGAGAACTGGGTGCGCACCGTGAAGAACAGCATCTCCCAAATAGCGCCCAACTTCACCATGAAGCGCCAGCTCGACGACTACTACACTCGCTTCTATACCCCCGAGGCGCAGCGCTTCGCCAAGCTGGCCGCCGACGGCTACAAAGTGGCCAAGGAAATCGCCGCGTGGAAAGAGCGCGTCGCCGAGCGCTGGGACGACATCCTCGTCGTGGAGCACACCTACTCCGACGCCAGCGGCAACGGCCAGCTGGAGAACGGCGAAGAGTTCAACGTCCGCTTCGTCATCGACGAGAAAGGCCTGGAAGACGCCGTAGGCATCGACATGGTCGTCGTGCGCGACGTTGACGGCCAAGAAGTGCTGGAGAAAGTCGTCCCCATGGACGTCACCTCCCACGAAGGCAACCTCTACACCTTTGAGCTGAAGACCGCCGTTGACCTCGCCGGCAGCGTAAAGGTAGGCTTTCGCATGTACCCCAAGAATGCCCTCCTACCCCACCGCCAAGACTTCTGCTACGTGCGCTGGATAAGCTGACCGCGCACCCCTGCACGCACAAACCCCGCACCGGCGGGCATGCGAAGGCCACGACGCCCCGCATGCCCGCCTTTTTGCGCCCGACAACAGGTTCCGACGAAGAAACAGACCGCACCCGGACGCCAATCGAGGCTTTCAGATTATTTTTAGGTACTACCTGAAAAGGATTTAGATAGTATCTGAAAAGGATTTAGGTAGTACCTGAAAAGGATTTAGGTAGTATCTGAAAAGGATTTAGGTACTACCTGAAAAGGATTTAGATAGTACCTGAAAAGGATTTAGGTAGTACCTGAAAAGGATTTAGGTAGTACCTGAAAAGGATTCAGGTAGTACCTGAAAAGGATTCAGGTAGTACCTGAAAAGGATTTAGGTAGTATCTGAAAAGGATTTAGGTGGCATCTAAAAAATATATAGACCGTATCTACATCCCTTGTAGGTACTACCTACATTCTATGTAGATACTACCTACATTCTATGTAGATACTACCTACATTCTATGTAGGTGCTACCTACAAACGAGCAGGTGGGAGCCGGGGGCGTGGGGGAGGAAGAAAAGGCGGGGCAACTTCGGTTTTCGACCGCGTTGCGCTATCTTTGCGGCAAACAGAAAGCAAACGCTATGAAATACGCACTCATTGGCTACGGCAAGATGGGACACATGATAGAGGAGATAGCGCGCGAACGCGGGCATGAACTGGTCTCTATCATCGACCTCGGCAATCAGCAGGACTACGATACGGAGGCCTTCCGCTCGGCCGAAGTAGCGATAGAATTTACTACGCCCACGGCGGCCTACGGCAACATCTGCCGCGCCTTTGCGCAAGGCGTGAAGGTGGTGAGCGGCAGCACGGGCTGGCGCAAGGACCATGAGCAGGATGTCGAGGCACTTATCGCGCAGGGCAACACGCTTTTCTGGGCGTCGAACTTTTCCCTCGGCGTCAGCATCTTCCGCGCGGTGAATCGCTACTTGGCTCGCATCATGAATGCCTACCCTGCTTACGACGTGCGGGAAGAAGAGACGCACCACGTGCACAAGCTGGACGCGCCGAGCGGGACGGCTATCACGCTGGCCGAAGAAGCCATTGCCGAGATAGACCGCAAGACGGACTGGCGCTTGGGCGTATTCCACAAAGCCGACGGCACGACGGAAGGCTCGGCCGACGTGCCCGCCGACATCTTGCGCATCGACGCCGTGCGGCGCGATGAGGTGCCGGGCATCCACACCCTGACGTACGAAAGCGAGGCTGACATCATCAGCATCACGCATAGCGCGAAGAATCGCCGAGGCTTCGCCCTGGGCGCCGTACTTGCCGCCGAATTCACGGCGACGCACACGGGACTACTAACCACCGACGACCTCTTTAAGTTCTAACCCTACGCCCGAGTAGCTTTCTGCGCCGCACGAAGGCGCTACACGCAAAACCCACCTACCCCATGGAAGAGAAGAAGACCCCCGCCCCCGCCGGCACAACGCCCGAAAAAGGAGCCAAGAAGAAGCCCAGCTGGACGAAGTTCGCCGTATGGACCGTCGTGTGGCTCGCATTCTGCGCTTGGGTACAGTCGTGGTGGGGCCTCTTGGTCGTACCGTTTATCTTCGACGCTTACGTGACGCGCAAGATAAACTGGGGCTGGTGGAAGTCACTCCGAAACCGCACGGCGCGCACCGTGATGGCGTGGGTGGACGCTATCGTGTTTGCCCTCGTAGCCATATACTTCATCAACCAGTTCTTCTTCCAGAACTTCGTTATCCCCTCCTCGTCTTTGGAGAAGACGCTGCTGACGGGCGACTACCTGCTCGTCTCGAAACTGGCTTATGGGCCGCGCATCCCGCAGACGCCGCTCTCCATGCCGCTCATGCAGCACACCGTGCCGCTCCTGGGCTGCAAGAGCTACCTGGAACACCCCCATTGGGACTACCGGCGCGTGAAGGGCTTGGGAAAGGTGGAGCTTAACGACATCGTAGTCTTCAACTATCCCAGCGGAGACACCGTTGCCGCGCAGGCGCAGAACCAGGACTACTACAGCCTCGTCTATCAGATAGGCGAGCAAGTGCTCATGTCGCAAGAAGGCGCTTCGCCCGCCGCACAGCTGACGCCCACGACGCCTTACGAAGCGCAGCAAGCCGTCTTCGCCCGTATCTACGCGGCCGGACGCGCCTTCATCTCGGACAACGAGACGGAATTCGGGCGCATACTCTCCCGCCCCACCGACCGGCGCGAGAATTACGTAAAGCGATGCGTCGGCCTGCCCGGGCAAACGCTGGAAATAAGGAACAACATCATCTATCTGGACGGGAAGGCCAACCCTGAACCCGAGAACGTGCAATACGCCTACAACGTGACGTGGAAGGCCGGCCTCTCGCCCGACGAGATACGCGACTTGGGCATCACGCAGGAAGACTTGGGCCTCGGCGACGAGGAGGGCTTTGGCGGCATGGCTAACCCCGTGCGCATGCCCTTAACGAAGCGCACGCTCAGCTACCTGCAGCGCCACCCCGAAGCCGCCCAGGTAGCGCCCGCAGCGCCCGTGGGCAACTGGCTCTTCCCCCTGAACAAGGCCAAGACGTGGACCACGGCAAACTACGGCCCGCTGTGGATTCCGAAACGCGGCGCAAAGCTCCGCCTGACGCCGGACAACCTGCCCATCTACGAGCGGTGCATCCGCGTGTACGAGGGGAACACGCTGGAAGTGCGCGGCGGGAAGATTTACATCAACGGTAAGGCAACGGACAGCTACACCTTCAAGCTGGACTACTACTGGATGATGGGCGACAACCGCGACAACTCCGCCGACTCGCGCTTTTGGGGCTTCGTTCCCGAAGACCACATCGTGGGCAAGCCACTCTTCATCTGGCTCTCGACGGATAAGGACTACGGCTGGCTACATGGGCATATACGCTGGGGTCGCCTGTTCAAGAACGTGAGCCATATAAAGTAGCAGGTGCGGAGGATTGCGCTGCATGGACTACCTGCTGACTTCCGCCTACTTGGCGCCCGTGCAATACTACTGTAAGCTTATCGCGGCAGGCCGAGTATTTGAAGAGCGCTGCGACCACTACGTGAAGCAGACGTACCGCAACCGTTGCATCATAGGTGCGGAAAGCGGCCCCTTGGCGCTCGTGGTGCCCATCGTAAGGAAAGGCAACGACCAGCCCATGCGAGACGTGGAGATAAGCGACCACGGACGCTGGCGCGCCCTGCACTGGGCGGCTATCACGAGCGCCTACGAGCGTAGCCCCTACTTTGAGTTTTACGCTGACGATTTCCGCCCGTTCTTCGAGCGTCCCTGCCGCTTTCTCTTAGACTTCAACACCGCGTTGCGCGAGCTGGTCTGCAACTTGCTGGACCTATCGCCCAACATCACCCCTACACCTTATTATATAAAGGACGTGCCGCCGGGCATGACGGACTGCCGCGAACTCATCTGTCCGAAACGCCCGACTACGGACGACCCGTCGTTCCGCGCAGCGCCTTACTACCAAGTCTTCGCCCGACGAAACGGCTTCCTGCCCAACCTTAGCATCATCGACCTCCTTTTTAACATGGGGCCGGAGGCACGCGGCGTCCTGCGCAACAGCTTTTGCGGTTAATACTCGGCACCTAACGCAACATGGCGCTTGCCCCAAAGCGGACAAGCGCCATGCTTCGTTTTATAAAAGCCGCCGGTTATTCCACCACGACGACGTAATCCGCCGCACCGCGCGGCACGCTCACGGCAAACGTCAGCTGTCCCTTACGCTGGCGGAACGGCAGCGACGCCCCGCCGTCGAGCGCCGTCACGCGCCGCACCTTCGCTTCGCGAGGCAGTGAGAGGCCGGTGACCGTGTCGGAGAGTACGTGGAGAAAGAGCTTCCCGTCCTTCGCGGTGCTGACCACGGCGCCATCAGCCAGCGTGACGCCGCCGGCCTGCGTGCCGTAGATGCTCTCGCCGTTCACCTGCATCCAGTCGCCCATAGCCTGCAAACGCGCCAAGGCCGTGTCGGGCAAATTACCGTCGGGCTGCGGGCCGATGTTCAGGAGCAAGTTGGCGCCCTTTGAGGCCGTTCGCGCCAAGAGGCGTATCAGCTCGGTCGCAGACTTGTAGTTTTGGTCCACAACTTTGTAGCCCCACATCCCATTCATCGTCTGGCACGTCTCAAGCGGCAGGTGGCTGATAGCCTGTCCGGAGTAGCCTGCCGTATTCTCGCCCGGCACGTCGCGCTCAAACATCTGGAAATCCTCACCTTCGAAGGGCGCCTGATGATGATTGTTTCCCACGAGGCAAGCAGGCTGCAAACGGTGGATAAGTGCGTACTGCTCGCCCAGGTGCCAGTCGAAAGGAATGCTGTCGCCGTCGTGGTCCCACCAGCCGTCGAACCAAATGGCGCCTATCTCGCCGTACTGCGTCAACAACTCCGTGAGCTGCGCATTCATGAAGCGGAAATAGCTGTCCCAATCGCCTTTGCGCGACGCCATCTTCCGCCCCGTGCCCAGCCCCGTACGGCCAAGCGGATAGTCCTCCCGCGTCCAATCGAGGTGGGAGTAGTAGAGGTGGAGCGAAACGCCCTGGCGATGGCAGGCGTCGGCGAGCTGCCGCACGACGTCGCGCCCATAAGGCGTGTGCATAATGTTATAATCGCTTTGCTTCGTGTCCCACATGGAAAAGCCCTCGTGGTGGCGCGACGTGAACGTGATGTAGCGCGCGCCGGCCGCCTTGATAGCCGCTACCCACCGCTCGGCATCGAACGAGTGAGGATAGAACGCATTGGCAGCCTTGGCATACTCGTGGCAGTCAACGTTGGCATTCGTCATGTACCACTCGCCCTGCCCGAAAGTAGCGTAAAGGCCCCAGTGAAGGAAGATGCCGAAACGGCTCTCCTCAAAACGCTGCCGCGCAGCCAGGTTCTCAGCCGTGGGGACGTACGCCTGTCCACACACCGTAAAGCAACAACACAGCATCAGCGCCGCAGTAATTACCTTCTTCATCTTGACAATAATTAAAAACATGATTCTTATCCTTAGCCGCCTTGCTTGCCCGCGCACGTCGCCCCTTGGGCAGACGAGACGCCCCATAAAACGTGGAAATCCGGGACTACGAGCGACATAAATTCGACTATGGAAGCAAAAATAAGGCTTTCAGTCCAATAAAACGCCCCGCCGTCAGCTTTTTCGGCATAACATTTTCCACAGCTCGGACTTATGAGCCAGTAGGTCAGACTTGTCAGCCCATAGGTCGGACTTGTCAGCCCATAGGTCGGACTTGTCAGCCCACAGGTCAGACTTGTCAGCCCATAGGTCAGACTTGTCAGCCCATAGGTCGGACTTGTCAGCCCACAGGTCAGACTTATCAGCCAGTAGGTCAGACTTGTCAGCCGGCAGAACGGAGCTACGCGCCGACAAGTCCGGACTACGCACGGGCAGGTCGCAGAAAGTTTTTCAGCAAAAAAACGGGAAAGACTTTGGACGAACGAAATAAAGCACTACCTTTGCACCGCGTTCAGCAAAGTACGCTGGAAAGGAAGTTTGGGTGAGTGGCTGAAACCACCAGTTTGCTAAACTGACGTACGGGTTTACCGTACCGGGGGTTCGAATCCCCCAGCTTCCGCAAGAAACGGCGCTTTCATCTAATGGTTAGGATACATGCCTCTCACGCATGGTATACGGGTTCGATTCCCGTAGGCGCTACTTTCAACAGGTACTTTTAAGCAAGTACAAAAACAGAAGGAAGGATTGATGCAACGTCCTTCCTTTTTGTTTTGCCTGATAGTATGAGCTATAAAGTAGCTGAGCTTTAGAATCGTCCTTATTCGGAACGTCTCTGTTCTAACCAATATTCCTCTTCAGCTTCTTTTTCTTCCTGTTGCCGGCGCAGATAGAAATCCATCTCGTCTTTGGTGACGCCGGAAACGCACGGCGCAAAAATGAAGTCCGACCTATTATAGAACAGGTCGGACTTGCAAAATGAGCTTTCGGCTTTGTGTCGCCCACTACCCTACCCTATAAGCTTACAGGTGGGGAAGGCTTCGCGCCGGGCGTTAGCGAATGATTTTCTTCCGGCGCTCAATCAGTATGCCGCGGTCGTTGGGACGGGCTATACGGCCTTGGAGGTCGTAGATGCGGCCGGGGTTAGCGACTGCGGCGGCTTCGGCTTGGCGTATGGCGGTATCGATGTCTTCTTCGTCCACGTTGGAAATGGCGTACTTGCAGCCGGTGTCGGATGTGTTGGAGCCATTGCCCCAGTTATACACGGGATATGGGCTGAAGGTGGTTTGGTTGATTTGTACCGAGCCGCTCGAGAGGATAAAATAGCCCGGAGCGTCGGCGGGTTTTACCGTCCAACCGGACGTAGGGGCTGTGGAGGAGGATTTCAGCGCCGTGTTGTAGCTGCTGGCGGGAGAGATGTAGGTTCCGTCGGCGCGGTTGATGATGTCAAAGCTCCCGTCGGTGCGTTTTACGAACTTCCAGTAGGTGTCGTTACCGGTAGAAGTGGCGCCGACGATGTTCTGCCCGGCTCCTTGCGACTGCATAGCCCGGCTGTTGCGCAGCGGCGTGTACATGCGGTACCACGTGGCGTGCGTGTCGGTGGAAGCCGTTGGCTGAATCATTTCAGTAGTAGGGTAATACGTTTTGAAGGCAGCCAGGGCGTCGTCAAGTTGCGTCAGCTGGTCTTGGCGCTGAGTGGCGGTAAGGCTGTCGGGCAGCGTGGCTTCTATGCTTGATAGCAAGGAGTCGAGCGTAGCAGCGCTTTCAACGGGATAGTAACCCGGGAGCGTGCCGATAACGGTCGTTTCGTAGCGGCGAATTTCTATGATTTTGTCGGCCACGGCGTCGGCGTTCTCGTCGAGTACCTTGTTGGGGGAATAGACAAGGCCGTCCACGGCGTTCTTTCCTTCAGCGTCGGTAAGGGCGAAAGTGAACATCCACTTGTTGAGCCTGACGCCACTGACGCTGACGTACGGCAACTTGAGGAACACTTTGTTCCACCCCTGCTGCAACGTGACGGAGACGGGGGTGCGTGCGGAGAAGTTCTCGTTGCCGAGGTCCACCTCGCTGTTGATGGATTTCCCTGCGTTGGTCCACGTCGGGGGCAGGATTTCCACGTCGTTTACCCAGACGCGTGAGCCCTTCTTGTCCCATTTCCCGTTATCGGGGTCGGAGTCGTTTTCGGAGCGGCCGTAGTTTTGGAACTCTATTTGCGCGCCTACGGTCTGGGCAACGGGAGAATAGATATAGGTCCAAGCGTAGGCTGTGGTGTTGGTCTGCGGATTGGAGTAGTAACTGGGCACGGTGGTTCCCCACGTGTGACGCAGGTAAATGCCGGCGCCGGTGGCTCGCCCTACGGTGTAGGTTTGTCCGTCGAGCGTATAGCTGTTTTGCAGGCCTTCAGTCTCGGGCGGAAGCGTAGCGGAGGCATCGCCGCCGTTGGGGAAGGCGTCCGTGATAGCCCAATGTTCGTGGGACTGGCGGACGTAAGGAATCGGTTCGGAACTGAGTGAGTGCGCCTTGTGGAAGAGGAAGCGCGTCTCGAAGTCCTTAAAGTCTTCGTATTCCGAGCCGGAGTTGGGAAGCGTTGTGCCACCCACTTCTATATACTGCTCTCCGCCGCCCTTCCAGGCACGTGTGGCTGAAGCAATGACGTTGGCTATTACGTTGTTCTGATTAATAATGTCCTCCTCGGTAGGCGTCTTGCGGTCGTTCCACGTAGCGCAGATTTCGCCGGCAAGGTCGGCGTTGCCTTGTTGGGCATAGTAAATATTGCTCTTGTAAATACCCACAAGGTCTGCGAAGACGTCGAAGTGGTTGATGTAGTTGTATCGGCAGTCAATGTTAGGCACTCCGGAGACAGCACGGCCGCTTGTAGCCCACATCTGCGTCATATCCATGCCCAAGTCCTTTGAGGGAGCGCCAGCCTGCAAGCGGTTCCAAAGCACGGCGCGCTGCCCGAGAGCATGAATGGTGTCTATCATTATCTTGAGGAAGTTTGTGTAGGTTATTTGTACCTCGTCGCCTCCGATGTGGATGTAAGGGGCGTGTTTGAATACAGGCACGGCCTCGGTGAGCACGGTTTGCAGTTCTTTGACGCCTTGGTCGGTTTGCATAGAGTGTCCCATAGCGCGTTGGAAAGCCCCTGAGTGGCCTGGCATGTCTATCTCGGGTATCACGCTAACTCCGCAAAGCCATGCGATGCTGTCGAGATAGGCACATTGCTCCTGCGTGTAGTACTGGCCGGCGAAGCGCGTCATGCTGGAGGAAGCTGTCAAGGCGGGAAGAGCCTTCACCTCGAAGCGCCAAGCTTGGTTCTCCGTCAGATGCCAGTGGAAGGTATTCACCTTGAAGCGGCTGAAGAGCTTAACTTGGTTTACGAGTTCGTCAAAACTGATGAAGCTTCTGCCGACATCGTGCATGTAGCCCCTAAGCTTGAACGAAGGCCAGTCCGTAATTTGGCAAGCTTCCAGCTGTGGCGTGGCGTCGTCATAGCCTTCAGCCAGCTGACCCAGGGTTTGGATAGCGCGTAGTGCGCCGGTCTCCGTCACGGCGTTGATGGTGATGGCGCCGTCGCCCACGGAGAGCTGGTAGGCTTCGTTCTCATACCCGGCCAGGGTGTAGTCATAAGCTCCCGCAATACTCGTGACGTAGTTTATGGTAAGGAGCGGTGCGGTGGTGTTGTCTTCCTCCGCGAGGGCTTGTCCGAGGTACAAATCAAGGGCGAAGGTGATGCGGTCGCCGTAGTCGCCGGCCGTACGGATGCTGCCCGTGAGCGTAATGGGCGCGGCAGACTCGGAGGCCGTCACCTGCTTAGGTTGCGGCAGAAGGTGGATGATTTTGCCCCAAGAAGACAGGGGCAGAGCCATCATAAGCGTAAAGCTGAAAAGGATGGCGAACACTTTCTTGTTCATGACGGTTTGTTTGTTAGTTATCATATTATATATATTGTGTGTTTCGTGAGATTGGTACTACATACGGCGTCAGAAGTAGAAGCCTGCATTCAAGAAGAAACTGACGCGTCGGTAGAGGCTGGAGTACATCAATTGCGCACTAACGGGGCCAAGCATGAAGTCGTAGGCAGCTTGTGCTGTAACGCCCCAAAGCGTTGTTCCGGCCAAGAGGCCGCTCAGCTCGTCGTCGGCCTTACCCAGTTCGCCTATGGCAGCAAAGTATATATTGTCCTTCATCCGATAGCGCAACGTGGTGCGAGCTGACAGATACTTGTCCGCCACAGCATGAAGGTGAAGAACGGTGGGCATGGCTTGCTGCTGCGGAAAATAGATGGCATCGTATAGGCCACCGACGTAGTTGCCGTAGATGCGCTGGGCATTATCGCCAAAGACGAAGCGTCCCTGCACGGCGGGAAGCAGGGAGAAGTGCTTATTGAGGCGACAAGCTCTTTCAGCCGAGGCGCTTAACGAGCCAAAAGGGGTATGGTGATGATATTCTGCGCCGTTGTCGGTATGGAGTGTGCCGTTCACCGAGAGCCGCCAGCCATGTGTGGGGAAATAACGCCGGTTGTAGGTGTCGAGCAGGAAAGAAGCGAAGTAGTTCAGGTAATGGTCGCGGCCGCTTAGTGGCTCGTAATTATCGTTGCGAGAAAGGTTTTTGGAGAAATGGAAGAGGTCCAATTGCACGCCCGCCTTGAGCTGCATCTGGCTGAAGTTGTATAGAAGGAAAGTACTTATGCTGTGGGTGTGAAACGTTAGAGCTTCCAGCTTATGGTACTTCCCGAAACGGTCAAAGTCGCTATAGCGGTAGAGATATTCGACGCCTAAGCGCGGGCCAAAGAGGTTGCCGTAGTTATACTCTATGTCAAAGTATGGATTTTGGGATATTCGTCCTGAGGCAGAATAGTGGTGGCGGGTAGAGAAGTGCTGCATGTTCGACAAATTCACAAGCACGGCAGCAAGGTCTTGCGAGTCGAAACGTGCTCCCACGTTGATGACGTCGCTTTGATACTCTTCAACGGTAAAGGTTAGCGGGTAAGGCGCTGCGGAAGAGAGCGTGTAAGAAACCGAGGAGAAGATGTTAAGGCCTCTTAGGGCATCAATGGCAGCGTCAATGTCAGTCTGCGTGGCAGTGCTGTATTCCTTAATACCAACCTTGGAGAGCAGCCAGTCGCGGTATCTTTCAGAAATGCCTTCGATGTGGATAGGACCAACAGAGAAGCGTGTCCCTAAAAAATCGGATTTCGTCTGGGGTTCATTAGGAAGCTGCCTCGTCACAGTATCTTCGCCCCACGACGCCTTGAGTGCGCGAAGCTGCGGGCGGAGTTTGTCAGCCGCTGCGTAGCCGCGAAGATACATGGTGTCCGTGGCCGCTTGAGAAAAGCTCATGGCGCCGTAGCCTTTCAGGTCAGGGTTGATGTAGAAGTCCACCTTGCTGCGGTTTTCTTGGTATTTTCGCTGCCCCATGATGTTAATGAGCTGGCTTAACACGGACGACATGCCGCGCAGCTCCTTCTTGGTGCGCCCCTGGCTTTGACTAAGGTCTACACCAATAACGATGTCTGCACCCATCTGGCGCACTACGTCAACGGGAAAGTTGTTAGCCGTGCCGCCATCCACGAGGAGAGAATCTCCCCAGTCCACAGGTTCAAACATGCCGGGGATGGACATAGAGGCACGCATGGCGCGAGAGAGCGAGCCGCTTCGCAGATGCACTTCGTTCCCCGTTACGAGGTCCGTAGCAACGCAGGTAAAGGGTATGGGCAGGCGTAGGAAATCGCTAACGTCATGATAGCCGATAGTAAGTCCGGAAAAGAAGTTCACTAAGTTTTGCCCGCTGACCAAGCCCTTGGTCATGGACGTGCTTGACTTAGTCGTGCCTTTCTTTTGCCGCAAGAAAGGGGCCGGCACACTTACGATGTAGGTCTCGCTCCCCTTTCGAGAATAGAGCGTCTCCGTCTTACGTACTTGGCGGTCGGAGAGCAACATGCCCCAGTCGGCCGTATGGAACAAATCGCGAAGGTAATCCGAACGGTAACCTACGCTATACAATCCCCCGACGATAGAACCAATGCTGGTTCCCGCTATATAGTCCACGGGGATGCCTTCTTCCTCGAGCACTTTAAGCACGCCTACCTCGGCGGCGCCCTTAGCTCCTCCTCCCCCCAAGGCCAAGCCTATCCGCGGGCGTTGAGCGGCAGAAGGGAGAAAGAGAAAAATAAGAGGGAGATATGTAAGAAAGCGTCTCACAAGTACGTCGTACGTTACAGGCTACAAAGATAAGTTTTTAAAGTTGAAATAATTGGTAGCAACGAAGGAAATGTGTACTTTTGCAACCCAATTCCCTGCTATGGGCTTCCCATTATCAGGAGGTACTGTTTTAATTTTTTAGCAATGCTTGATGCCCTTACCGCCGTCTCACCTATCGACGGACGTTACCATGAGAAGACAAAGTTGCTTTCCGCTTATTTCTCCGAGTTGGCCCTTATGCGCTACCGCGTGCGGGTTGAAATTTCCTATTTCCTCGCGCTTTGCCGATTACCTTTGCCCCAGCTCAAGGGCATAACCGCCGAGCAACAGCAAGAACTGAAGGAAATTGCTGCCAACTTCACCGAGGCCGACGGACGCCGCATTAAGGAGATAGAAGCCGTGACGAATCACGACGTGAAAGCCGTGGAGTATTTCATAAAGGAAAAGATGGACGCCTTAGGCGGCTTCGAACCCTACAAAGAGTTCGTGCATTTTGGCCTAACCAGCCAGGACATCAACAACACGGCCTTTCCCATGATGCTGAAAGAGACACTGCGTGAAGTCTATTTACCCCAGCTCGACATACTTATTGACCGGCTAAACGCCATGGCGGAGGAATGGAAAGATATACCCATGCTGGCGCGCACGCATGGCCAGCCCGCCAGCCCGACACGTTTAGGCAAGGAAATACGCGTATTCAGTTACCGCCTGGAGCAGCAACGGGAGCAGTTCGTGACGTTCATCCTGCCGGCTCTAAGCGGGAAGTTCGGCGGCGCAACGGGTAACTTTAACGCCCACCACGTGGCCTACCCCGACATCAACTGGCAGCAATTTGCCAACAACTTTTTGGAACACGATTTAGGCATACGACGCGAGCAGTACACGACGCAGATTTCCAACTACGATAACCTCGCCTCTGTTTTCGACGCCCTAAAGCGCGTACACACCATTATTATTGACTTAGACCGCGACTTTTGGCAATACATATCTTTGGGCTATTTCAACCAAAAGATTAAGGCCGGCGAGGTAGGAAGCAGCGCCATGCCGCACAAGGTGAACCCGATAGATTTTGAAAACTCAGAAGGTAACTTAGGCTTAGCCAATGCCCTTCTGGAGTTCCTCAGCCGAAAGCTACCCATAAGCCGCTTGCAACGAGACCTGACAGACTCCACCGTAATCCGCAACATCGGTGTACCCTTAGGGCATGCGCTCATTGCTTTCGCGAGCACAATTAAAGGCCTGAACAAGTTAGTCCTGCACGAAGAAGCCATACGTAAAGACTTGGACGGGTGCTGGCCCGTTGTGGCGGAAGCATTGCAAACTATATTACGCAGAGAAGGCTACCCCCACCCTTACGAGGCTTTGAAAAGTCTGACACGCACCAACGAGCCTGTCACAGAAGAACGCATACACCGCTTCATTGACAGCCTAAACGTTAACGATGCGGTTAAGGCGCAGCTCAAAGCCATCACACCGCACAACTACACCGGCGAAATCCTTTAAAACAACAATACTTAACCCCTTTACCAACTTTGGACGGCGCTGAACAGTGATGCCAGGCGACGCCCGCAAAAAGCCGAGAGGCTACAACACAGTATGAACGAAGATTTTGAGAACAAGAAAGAAGAGAACCCGGAAGAGAACAAGGCTCACGTTGAAAAGAACGATAACGCGCCCCAGCCCGGCAGTCAGCCCGGTCGTACCCCCCGTCCCCGCATCAACCGTCAAACCCGGATAGTAGGCCACGCCGGAACTGACAACAGCTATTCCAGCTACCACAGCCAGAATTACCGTCCGCGATACAAGCAAGAGAATGGCGAAGGAAACGGTTACCAACGCCAAAACTACTACGACCGTGAAGGGGGGAACCAACGCCAAGGCTACAACCCTCAAGGCGGCTACCGCCCCCGCTACAACCAGCGGCCGAACGGCTATCAGCCACGCCCGCATTACAACCGGGAAGGTTACGCTTCCGGCTATGCTTCCAACCCTGAATACAACCAACAGCGGAACGGCTATACCCCCCGAGAAGGCTATACGCAACGGAATAACTGGAACGGCGAGCGCAACGGCTACCGCCCCATGCGCCAAGGCGGATACACGCCGGGCGGATACAACCGAAACGCTCCACAGCGTCGCAACGCATTCACCCCAAACAACCGCTTCGGGCAGAAGCGACAAATCACATACAAGGAGGATGCGTTAGCACCTGACGCCCCCATTCGCCTAAATAAGTTCTTGGCCAACGCAGGTATTTGCTCGCGCCGCGATGCCGACAAATACATTGAAGCCGGCGTAGTCACGGTTAATGGAAACGTGGTGACAGCACTTGGCACGAAAGTTCTGCCTACGGACAACATCATGTTCCACAACACTCCGGTGAAGATAGAGCACAAAGTCTATATCCTGCTCAACAAGCCCAAAGGCTACGTCACGACGAGCGAAGACCCCCAAAACCGCAAGACGGTGCTGGATCTGATCCGTGGCGCTTGCCCCGAACGCGTCTATCCTGTGGGGCGGCTCGACCGCAACACAACGGGTGTCCTGTTACTTACGAACGACGGCGAACTGGCTGCAAAATTGACCCACCCCCA
Organism: uncultured Prevotellamassilia sp.; assembly: GCA_964641085.1. Classification (GTDB taxonomy): domain Bacteria; phylum Bacteroidota; class Bacteroidia; order Bacteroidales; family Bacteroidaceae; genus Alloprevotella. The sequence goes on from CAZXJS010000016.1 coordinate 49,730, forward strand.
GTATCTGAAGAAGAAGATATACCACGTCTGGCTTGACCGTAACCTGTCAAGCGGCGACATGCAGAAAATAGCCGACGGCATAGACCTGGAAGACGGCGCAATAAAAGCGGACGACATCCAGTACGTTGACAGCACGGACAAGAAGCAAGTAGGCATAGAAATACACAGCGGCAGAAATCGCATTGTGCGCCGTATCTTCGAGTCGCTCGGTTATCACGTCATCAAGCTCGACCGCGTTTTCTTCGCCGGGCTTACTAAGAAACATCTGCGCCGTGGCGACTGGCGCTTCCTCACACAGGACGAAGTGAACTTCCTGCGCATGGGGAGTTTCCAATAACCAAATCCGTTCTACATGAAACGTACAAAGATAGTTGACGTACTGAAGCAAACCGACTTCGGCTCCGTCGTAACCGTAATGGGCTGGGTGCGTACGCGCCGCGGCTCTAAGAATGTCAGCTTCATAGCCTTGAACGACGGCTCCACGATTAAAAACGTTCAGGTCGTAGCCGACAATGCCAAGTTCGACGCTGAAAATCTGAAGGACGTCACCACCGGTGCCTGCCTCAGCGTGACGGGGCTCCTCGTAGAAAGTCAGGGCGCAGGGCAAGCTTCCGAGATACAAGCAACGGAAATCACCGTCCTGGGCGCCTGCCCTACGGATTACCCCATGCAGAAGAAAGGGCAGAGCTTCGAATATATGCGGCAGTACGGGCACCTTCGCCCCCGCACGAATACGTTCGGCGCCGTCTTCCGCATACGCCACCACATGGCCATGGCCATCCACACCTACTTCCACGAGCACGGCTTCTACTACTTCCATACCCCCATCATCACAGCCAGCGATGCCGAGGGAGCAGGCAATATGTTCCAAGTAACCACCCTACCCTTGGACAAGCTACCTCGCACGGAGGCAGGCAGAGTTGATTACTCGCAAGACTTCTTCGGCCGCGAGACGCGCCTAACCGTGAGCGGCCAGCTGGAAGGTGAGCTCGGCGCCACAGCCCTCGGCGCCATCTACACCTTCGGCCCGACCTTCCGCGCAGAGAATAGCAACACGCCGCGCCACCTGGCCGAGTTTTGGATGATAGAACCCGAAGTCGCCTTCATAGATAAGGACGACCTCATGGACCTTGAGGAGGATTTCATCAAATACTGCGTCAACTGGGCACTAACCCACTGCCAGGACGACTTAGCGTTCCTCAACAAGATGATAGACCGCTCCCTCATCTCGACGCTCCAGTCCGTCGTCGCGGAAGACTTCGTCCGCCTGCCCTATACCGAAGGCATACGCATCTTGGAGCAGGCCGTAGCCGAAGGCCGCAAGTTCGAATTCCCCGTTACGGGCTGGGGCATGGACCTCAGCAGCGAGCACGAGCGCTACCTCGTAGAGGAACACTTCAAGCGCCCCGTCATCATGACGGATTACCCCCGGGAAATAAAGGCTTTCTACATGAAGACCAACCCCGACGGCCGCACGATGCAAGGCACCGACGTGCTGTTCCCGCGCATCGGCGAGATAATCGGCGGCAGCGTACGCGAAGAAAACTACGACAAGCTCCTCCAGGAAATAGACCGCCGAGGAATGAACCGCGAGAGCTATACGTGGTATCTTGACACCCGCAAATTCGGCTCCTGCCCCCACGGAGGCTTCGGCCTCGGCTTCGAACGCCTCATCCTCTTCGTCACAGGCATGCAAAACATACGCGATGTCATTCCCTTCCCCCGCACACCGAAGACGGCTGACTTCTAAACGGCCGATTTCTCCGTTCAAGACGGGAGTATGCTGGTTTTTAAAGCCGCATGCTCCCGTTTTTTCGTTTCTACGACGGACTTATCTGAAAATAGTCGGCACCTATCGATTAATAAGTCTGACCTATAAATTTATAAGTCCGACCCATTCGCTCGTAAGTCCGACTTAGTTTTTGTACACCCACGGGTGTACAATTTTACAGCCACGGGTGTACAATTGTATTTCCACGGCTGTACAAATTTACACCCACGGCTGTACAAAAACTAAGTGCCGACTATTTTAAACTAAGTGCCGACTAATTTTAAATAGGTGCCGACTAATTTCGATTTTTTGCGCCCGTACGCTCCATAAACCCGAGGCACGAGCGGCGGAAAGGGAAAAAATGGAAGCGGAGCTTTGCCTTTCCGGGGCGTTGGGCTACCTTTGTAAGCGCTACAACGGAAATACGCCCGATGGAACCCCTTAAGCATGAATGTGGCGTGGCCTTAGTCAGGCTGCGCAAGCCCCTGGAATACTACCAAAAGAAGTACGGCACGTGGACCTACGGCTTGAACAAGCTTTACCTAATGATGGAAAAGCAGCACAACCGCGGACAGGAGGGCGCGGGCTTGGCGTGCGTGAAGATGCAGGCTGAGCCGGGCGAGGAATTCTTCTTCCGCGAGCGTGCAGAAGGCTCCGGAGGCATCGAGAGCATTTTCGGCGCCGTCAGGCAGAAGCTGGGCGAGTATAGCCCCGAGCAGCTCCGCGACGCGGCTTTTGCAGCGCGCCACGTGCCCTATGCCGGCGAGATTTACATGGCCCACTTGCGGTATTCCACGACCGGCAAGCGCGGCCTTTCTTTTGTGCACCCCTTCATGCGCCGCTCAAACTGGCGGGCGAAGAACCTGTGCATCTGCGCGAACTTCAACATGACGAACGTGCCGGAGATATTCCAATCCATCGCCTCGAAAGGGCAGCACCCCCGCATGATGTCGGACACGTACATACTCTTGGAGCAGCTGGGTCACCGCCTGGACCGCGAGAGTGAGCGTTGCTTCGGCGAGGCCATGGCGCTGGGCCTGCAGGACACGGACATCACGCGCTACATAGAGCAGCACATCGACGTGGCAAACGTCCTGCAGACGGCGGCGCCCGTGTGGGACGGCGGCTACGTCATTGTGGGCATGACGGGGTCGGGCGAGTCGTTCACGATGCGCGACCCGTGGGGCATCCGCCCCGCCTTCTGGTACGCCGACGAGGAAGTGCTGGCCGTGGCGAGCGAACGTCCTGTGTTGCAAACCGCCTTTGGGGTAGAAGCAGATGCCGTCCGGGAAGTAACACCCGGGCAGGCGCTCATCATGAGTGCCGACGGACAGCTCCGCACATCGCAGATAGTGAAGCCCGAGAAGTATGCCGCGTGCTCCTTCGAACGCGTATATTTCAGCCGAGGCTCCGACGGCGACATCTACCGGGAACGTAAGGAGCTGGGGCGCACCCTTGTGGAGCCCGTGCTGCGCGCTATAAACGGCGAAGTGGAAGATACCGTCTTCTCCTACATCCCCAACACGGCGGAAGTGGCCTACTACGGCCTGATAGCAGGCTTCGACGCCTATCTAAATGAGAAGAAAGCCTCCGACATTAAGCACTTAGGCCCCCACCCTGACCCTGAAGCCCTCCGCACCATCCTCTCGCGCCGCATCCGGTCGGAGAAGATAGCCTGGAAAGACATCAAGATGCGCACCTTCATAGCCGAAGGCAGCGCCCGGAACGACATGGCGGCGCACGTGTACGACATAACCTACGGCAGCCTGCGCCCGGGGCGGGATAACCTGGTCGTGATAGACGACAGCATCGTGCGCGGCACGACGTTGCGGGAGAGCGTCATCCGCATCCTGGACCGGCTACACCCCAAGCGCATCGTCATCGTCAGCAGTGCGCCACAAGTGCGCTACCCCGACTTCTACGGCATCGACATGCCGAGCATGGACGAGTTCATCGCCTTCCGCGCCGCCGTCGAGATGCTGCTGGAACGCGGCAAGGCCGACAAGCTGCGCGATATATACCGCCAATGCAAAGCGCAAGAGCACCTGCCCAAGGAAGAGATGCGCGAATACGTCCGCGAGCTTTACGACGACTTCAGCCAAGAGGAAATATCCGAAAAGATGGCCGAGATGTTGCGGCCGGAAGGCGTAGATACGGAGATACACATCGTATTCCAAACGCTGGAAGGCCTGCACCATGCGTGTCCCGACACACCCGGCGACTGGTACTTCTCAGGCCATTATCCGACGCCGGGAGGCGTGATGCGCGTGAACCAATCCTTCATTGACTTCTACGAGAAGAATCGCGAGCGCCTCGAAGTCTTCCCCAACTGGGGCTAACCCATAGAAATACAACAAGCAAGCAATATGAGAAACGTAACGCTACGCCTGAGCGACGGCACGACCTTCCACGGCCGGTCCTTTGGCTACGAGAAGCCGGTAGGCGGCGAGGTGGTGTTCAACACGGCCATGACGGGCTACCCCGAAAGCCTGACCGACCCGTCCTACGCCGGACAAATCATGGTGCTGACCTATCCGCTCGTAGGCAACTACGGCGTGCCCCCCTTCAGCATGGGCAGCGACGGCATAGCCACCTACATGGAGAGCGACCGGATATACGCCCGAGCACTTGTCGTGAGCGACTACAGCGAGCACTATTGCCACTGGAACGCTACGGAGAGCTTGGCCGCCTGGCTGAAGCGCGAACACGTGCCGGGCATTACCGGCGTCGACACGCGGCAGCTGACAAAGGTTTTGCGGGAGCACGGCGTAATGATGGGGAAGATAATCTTCGACGATGAGCCGGAAAACATACCCGAAGCCCAATATGAAGGCGTGAACTACGTGGCACAAGTTTCCACGAAGGAAGTGCTGACCTACAACAAGGGAGCAGGGAAACGCGTCGTGCTGGTGGACTGCGGCGTGAAGCACAACATCCTGCGCTGCCTGCTCCGCCGCGGCGTAGAGGTGGTTCGCGTGCCGTGGGACTACGACTTCAACAGCTTGCAGTTCGACGGCCTGTTCTTGGCCAACGGCCCCGGCGACCCGGAAACCTGCTCCGCCGCCGTAGAGAACATACGCACGTTCTTAGAAAGGCCGGACACGCTGCCCTGCATGGGCATCTGCATGGGCAACCAGCTACTTTCCAAAGCCGCAGGTGCCAGCATCTACAAACTGAAATACGGCCACCGAAGCCACAACCAGCCCGTACGCCTCGTGGGGACGGAACGCTGCTTCATCACAAGCCAAAACCATGGCTACGCCGTGGACAGCCGGACGCTGCCGACAGACTGGGAACCCCTTTTCGTAAACATGAACGACGGCTCCAACGAGGGCGTGCGCCACAAGACGAAACCCTGGTTCTCCGCACAGTTCCACCCCGAAGCTTGCGGCGGGCCAATAGACACGGAGTTTCTCTTCGACAAATTCGTAGAGCTACTATAAGCCAACAGACACATGGAAAAGACAAATATAAAGAAAGTGCTGCTCCTCGGCTCCGGCGCGCTGAAAATCGGTGAAGCCGGAGAGTTCGACTACTCCGGTTCGCAAGCCCTCAAAGCGATGAAAGAGGAAGGCATCACCACGGTGCTTATCAATCCGAACATCGCCACGGTGCAGACCAGCGAAGGCGTGGCAGATAAGATATACTTTCTTCCCGTCACACCGTACTTCGTGGAGCGCGTCATAGAGAAGGAGCGCCCGCAAGGCATCCTGCTGGCCTTTGGCGGGCAGACGGCCCTCAACTGCGGCGTGGAACTTCACCGCAAAGGCATTTTAGAAAAATATGGCGTACACGTGCTGGGTACCCCGGTGCAAGCTATCATGGACACCGAGGACAGGGAACTCTTCGTGGAGCGGTTGGACGAGATTGGCGTAAAGACCATCCGCAGCGAGGCGTGCGAAGACATCGCTGCCGCCCGACAGGCCGCCACAGAGTTGGGCTACCCCGTCATCATCCGCGCTGCCTACGCCCTTGGCGGCTTGGGCTCCGGCTTCTGCGCCAACGAGCAAGAGTTGGAGACCGTAGCAGAAAAGGCTTTCTCCTTCTCGTCCCAAATCCTCGTGGAGAAAAGTCTGAAAGGATGGAAGGAAATAGAATACGAAGTGGTGCGTGACCGCTACGACAACTGCGTAACGGTCTGCAACATGGAGAATTTTGACCCGCTGGGCATACATACCGGCGAGAGCATCGTCATAGCCCCGTCGCAAACCCTATCCAATGCGGAATATCACAAGCTCCGCGCCCTCTCCATGAAGATAGTGCGCCACGTGGGCATAGTGGGCGAGTGCAACGTCCAGTTTGCCTTCGACCCCAACTCGGAAGACTACCGCGTGATAGAAGTAAACGCCCGCCTGAGCCGTTCCTCCGCCTTAGCCTCCAAAGCGACGGGCTACCCCTTGGCCTTTGTCGCCGCAAAGCTCGGACTGGGCTACGGCCTCTTCGAACTTAAAAACTCGGTGACGAAGACTACAAGCGCCTTCTTCGAACCGGCCTTGGACTACGTCGTATGTAAAATACCCCGGTGGGACCTTGGGAAGTTCCGCGGCGTAGATAGAGAGCTGGGCTCCAGCATGAAGAGCGTGGGGGAAGTAATGGCCATCGGGCGAACCTTTGAGGAAGCCATCCAAAAAGGAGTGCGCATGATAGGGCAAGGGCTCCACGGCTTCGTAGGAAACAGGGAACTGAAGATAAACGACATTGAGGAAAGCCTCGCGGCGCCCACCGACAAGCGACTCCTCGTCATTGAGAAAGCATTCTTCGCCGGCATGAGCGTGGAGCGCATCCATGAACTGACAAAGATTGACAAATGGTTCCTCTACAAGCTGGAACACATTTATAATATAAACCAAGAACTGCGCAAATGCGGCGGGCCGGACGCCCTCTCGGACGAATTGCTCCGCAAAGCGAAGGTAATGGGCTTCACCGACTTCCAGATAGCTCGCGCCTTAGGCATGGAACAGCGCATGGACATGGAAGCGGCTTCACTCTTCGTACGTAAAAAGCGAAAGGCCGCAGGCATCCTGCCCGTAGTGAAGCAAATCGACACCTTGGCAGCGGAGTATCCGGCCATGACGAACTACCTGTACCTGACGTACAGCGGAGTGGCGCACGACATAGACTTCGCGCACGACGGGAAGAGCGTAGTCGTGTTGGGCAGCGGTGCATACCGCATCGGTTCGTCGGTAGAGTTCGACTGGTGCGGCGTGCAAGCGCTCAATACGATACGGCAAAACGGTTTTCGGGGCGTGATGATAAACTATAACCCGGAGACCGTCTCTACCGACTACGACATGTGCGACCGCCTCTACTTTGACGAGCTTACCTTCGAGCGTGTAATGGACATTCTTGAGCTTGAAGAACCGTATGGTGTCGTTGTCTCAACCGGTGGGCAAATTCCCAACAACCTTGCTCTGCGGTTGGACGCACAGAAGGTGCCCATACTGGGTACGGCGGCCCGTTACATCGACAACGCCGAAGACCGGGAAAAGTTTTCCGCCATGCTGGGACGCATCGGTGTAGACCAGCCCGAATGGAGCGCACTGACGACGATGGAAGACGTGGACGCCTTCATACGCCGCGTAGGCTTCCCCGTCCTCGTTCGCCCCTCCTACGTTCTCAGCGGTGCGGCCATGAACGTCTGCTCCAACCAAGAAGAGCTTGAGCGCTTCTTGAAACTGGCGGCAAACGTATCGAAGACGCACCCCGTCGTTATCTCCAAATTCATGGAGCACGCTAAGGAGGTAGAAATGGACGCTGTGGCGCGCGAAGGGGAAGTTATTGCCTACGCCATCAGCGAGCATATCGAATTTGCCGGCGTTCATAGCGGCGACGCTACGATCCAGTTCCCACCACAAAAGCTTTATATCGAAACGGCACGCCGCATCAAAAAGATAACACGGCAGATAGCCAGCGAGCTCCACATCAGCGGACCGTTTAATATCCAGTTCTTGGCCAAAGAGAACGACATAAAAGTTATAGAGTGCAACCTGCGCGCCTCGCGTTCCTTCCCCTTCGTAAGCAAGGTGCTGAAGATAAACCTCATTGAGCTTGCCACACGCATCATGTTAGGGCTACCCGTTGAGAAACCCGGGAAAAACCTTTTCGACTTGGACTACGTTGGCGTCAAAGCCAGTCAGTTCTCCTTCAATCGCCTGCAAAATGCCGACCCGGTGCTGGGTGTAGACATGGTATCTACCGGCGAGGTAGGCTGCCTCGGCGAAGACTCGCGGGCTGCGCTCATCAAGAGTATGCTGTCCGTAGGGCAACGCATCCCGAAGCACAGTGTGCTACTTTCAACTGGCACAGGAAAGCAAAAAGCCGAGATGCTCGAGGCTTCACAAATGCTTTATGAACGCGGATATAAGCTTTACGCCACCGGTGGTACGTCGCGCTACCTCACCCAAAACGGCATAGAAAACACACGCGTTTACTGGCCGAGCGAGGAGGGACAACCCCAAGCCTTAGACCTGCTCCATAAGCACTTGATTGACCTCGTAGTGAACGTGCCAAAGAATCTCTCAACCCACGAGCTCACCAACGGATACAAAATACGGCGCACCGCAATTGACCTAAACGTTCCGCTCATCACGAACGCACGGTTGGCCTCAGCTTTCATCTACGCGTTCTGCACACTCCCCGTGGAACAACTTGACATAAAGAGCTGGGACGAGTATTGAGCGCCGCCTGACCTGATGAACCGCCCAAAAATATTGGCCGAAAGCCCCCTGTTCTATGCCCCGGACGTGGCTTTGACGAACGAGCTTCCCCCCGAAGAGTCCCAGCACGCCGTGGGTGTGCTCCGTCTGCGGGAAGGCGCAGTTATCTCCGTGACCGACGGGAAAGGCAAGCTTTTCCAAGCCACCATCACCGATGCTGACCGACGACGTTGCCGACTAAGCATTACAAGTTCAGAAACGCCGCCAAAGCCTTGGCAAGGCGGAATACACTTGGCCGTTGCGCCAACGAAGAACTTGGCACGCATGGAATGGCTTCTGGAGAAAGCCACAGAGATTGGCTTTGACAGCGTCACCCTTCTCGACTGCACCCACAGCGAGCGCCGAACGGTGAACACACAGCGGCTTTCTAAAATTATGATTGCTGCAATGAAGCAGAGCCAGAAAGCACTCCTTCCGCGCCTAACACCTCTTACGCCTTTCCGCAGCTTTGTTACTACACCATTTTCAGGGCAGCGCTTCATAGCACATTGTCATTCTGACGCGACGCTTTGGGGGCAGACAACCGAAAGAGCCAGAGGCAAACGTCCTTTCCTTGGCGACGCCGTATCGTCAAGCGGTGAAGCCCTCGTTATGATAGGGCCGGAAGGCGATTTTAGCGAAGAAGAGGTAAACTTCTCCCTTTCAATCGGCTTTTTACCCGTCACGCTTAGTCCCAGTCGGCTGCGCACGGAAACTGCCGCACTCGTAGCCGTCCATATCCTAAACCTGAGGAAATGTCTATGGGACACCTGAAAACGAAGCGACATATCTTTTTCATCTCGCTGGCACTCTTGATTTTCGTCGCGGCTATAATGACGATATGGAGCTTATTCTTCATGCCAAAAGATTATGAAGACATTATCCCGGCACAATCTAAAGCCGTCATTTCCATAGATGTTCTCCCGCAGAACAGCGTCACACACTCGCTTCAAAGACTTGCGCAACAGGCAGGGCTACCTATCAACGGGCTTGACGTCTCCCGACCCGTTTACCTTCTCATTACCCCAAACGAATACTACGCCCTCTGCGCGCCCGTGGCCGACGCCGAGGCCGTACGTACTACGATGGAAGATTTAGTGCCACAAAGGAAAGTGAGTGACGTGCAGGAAGAGGGAGGCGTGACATATGCCTGGTTGCAAAAAGGTTGGCAGATAGCCTGGACGCGCAAGGCTCTCGCCATAGTCGGTCCCGGGACACCACAGGAGCGATCCGACTTACGCCAAACCCTGCGTCGCATGTTCAAATCCGGCAGGAAACAGAGTTTTCGCCACGGGGAATCTTTTCGCAAGTTTCGCGACTTAAACGGTAACGTACGCCTCTTCGCCAGGCCAAATGCTCTTCCCGTTCCGCTGAACCTTCTGTTGCGCCTCGCCCTACCCTTGGACGCCGACCTCTCCCGCGTAGCGCTCTATGCTTCTCTACAAGAAACTACGGACAGCGACCTACTGCGCTTGAAAGGTCGCTTCAGTGCTGACGACGCAACTACACAAGCTACACTCAACGCTTTCTTCAAACAAGAGCTTCCGGCAACGCGAACTACACCTCCTGCCGAAAACGCAGATGCCTTGCTCCGCCTGACGACATATATCTCTGAAGGCAACTTGCTTCGTTTGCTCCGCACCAACCCGCAGACGCGAGCCGCCCTCACCGCTTTGGACGAGACGATAGACGCTTCGGCAATGCTTGCCACCGTAAGTGGACCCGCTGAATTTGAAGTGACCGCGTTCAGCGCGGACTTCTCGCCAACTTTCTCCTTCGTAGCTCAGACAAACGGCGATGACTTGATGCAGAATGCAGACTCATGGCAAGCCGCTACTAAGAAGCAGAAAGACGTCTCCCTCGTACGTGAAGGCGCGGGCTACCTCCTAACATCCAAGGGACATGCTCTACATTTTGGCCAGCAAGATGGTACACTCTATTTCCGCTCAACGACGGCCTCACTCGTACCCGCCTCAGTTCAGACAATTGGTATAACGCCGGGAAGCCGTCTCATTGCACACCTAAACCTGCAAAAGCTCTACCAACAACCTTGCGTGCCAAAATCTATAGCTACTACATTACAGTCAATCTTCAATAATGCCAAGCAACTCTGCCTCAATTGTCATGTAGACGGAAGCGTTGAGTTGGAAATTCAATAAGCACCCCCTTCATGGAAGAGATAACGCTCCACGACACCCTGCCCCGAGTTTTTCGCGGCCGTACAGACCTACATAGCGACATTTGGCATCAAGAAGTGACCCTTCAGCGTGGTCACACCTATCTTGTGGAAGCGGCTTCAGGTACGGGAAAATCTTCCCTCTGCGCTTTTCTCTATGGTCAACGCCTCGACTACGACGGCACCATATACTTCGACGGACAAGATACGCGCTCGTACACCGTCAGCCAATGGGTAGAACAACGCACCCGCCACATAAGCCTTCTTTTCCAAGAGTTAAGACTTTTCCCAGAGCTTACAGCGTGGGAAAACGTGCAGATAAAAAACTCCCTCACCCATTTCAAGGACAACAAAACGCTCTTGGACTGGTTTGAACGCCTCGGCATAGCCGAAAAGAAGGAGACACCTTGCCGTCTACTAAGCTTCGGACAGCAGCAACGCGTTGCGCTCATCCGAGCCCTCGCCATGCCTTTTGACATCCTCCTTGCCGATGAGCCAACAAGCCACTTAGATGACAATAACGCCACCTCAATGGCCACACTTGTAGAAGAAGAGGCTCAGAAGCAAAACGCCATAGTGCTCATAACCAGCATAGGAAAACACATGCCTCTCTCCTACGACCGCACTTACCATCTCTAATTACAACAGAAAGCATTAGATGACCGAATACGAAGTATATCCTTGCTTAACTTAGGTAAGCTTGATGGAAACGACAAAGCAATTTTGCCGCACCAATTATGCATCAAAAGTTTATTAATAGAAGCTACCTTAACAAACGCTCAGCCCTTACGACATGTTTATTTCACTTCTGACTCTTAGTTTGGTCATTGCCGGTTTCGTCTGGGGGCGAATCCGTGCCGATTTAGTAGCTTTATTGGCACTGGTTTTTCTAACCATCAGTGGTGTAATATCGACGCAGGAAGCTCTTTCGGGATTTGCCAATCCCATAGTGATAATGATGGCGGGGTTGTTTGTTGTCGGCGGTGCAATATTCAATACAGGTCTTGCCAAGATGCTTGGAACAGGGTTGTTGAAGCTTGGTGGGGACAATCAGACAAGACTGTTTCTTGTAGTTGTACTGGCAACTGGTTTTATAGGAGGTTTTGTCAGCAATACGGGAACAGTTGCTCTTATGCTCCCGATAGTTGTCTCCATGGCTGCGGCTTCTGGAACATCCGCGTCGCGATTGCTGATGCCGCTCGCATTCGCATCAAGCATGGGAGGAATGTTGACCCTGATTGGAACACCCCCGAATTTAGTGATAGCAGAAATCTGGGAGGAGGCAGGGAACAGTCCACTGACGATGTTCTCTTTTCTCCCGGCCGGTGCAATCTGTCTTATAGCAGGAACTTTGTTGTTGCTCCCCCTCAGCCGAAAACTTTCGAGTAAACTATCCTCTAAAACCGATACAGACAAACGAAGTCGTTCCCTAAGTGAGATTGTAGATGAATATGGCCTGAATGACAATTTATGGAAAGTAAGAGTTCCGGCAACGTCTCCTATAGCCGGACTGACTTTGGGAAATCTTGCGTTGCGTAATATATACAACCTTGATGTCTTGGAACTACGTACAGGCGACCAATCCCGACGACTTATCAAGAACATAACCCAAGAAACACCCACAGCCGGCTCCACGGTTGAACCGGGAGTTGTGCTGTTTGTTCGTGGATCAAAAGATGATGTCATACGGTTTGTATCCGATTACGGCCTTGAACTTGATGTTAATACCGAGGGCGTTCGCCACAATCTTCAATTCTATGACATTGGCGTAGCGGAAATCGTACCGATGCCCGAATCGACTATTCTCGGCAAGACAATTTCCGAACTTGATTTTCGAAACCGTTTTAACGTTAATGTCCTCGGCGTGCGGCGAGGCGGAAAGTATATTACGGAAAACATCGCGTCAATTAAAGTCAGAAAAAACGACGTTCTTCTCGCACAGGGAACATGGAGTGCAATAGATTATCTTAGCACAGACACACGACATTGGGTGGTGCTCGGCCAACCCCTTTCGGAGGCCGCCAAAGTTACCCTTGACTATAAAGCTCCTATAGCAGCCGTTATAATGGTGGCTATGATTGTGATGCTTGTCTTAGATATCGTTCCGGCAGTAATGACAGTTATCATGGCAGCACTCGCCATGGTGCTTACGGGGTGTTTCCGATCTGTAGGCAACGCATACAAGACAATCAACTGGGAAAGCATCATACTGATTGCCGCAATGATGCCCATGAGTATCGCGTTGGAGAAAACCGGCGTGTCCGATGTGGTATCCTCGACGTTGGTTACGCATCTTGGCTCTCTTGGCCCTCACTGGCTGTTGGCAGGTCTTTATTTTACGACATCTCTGATGACGCTCTTTATCTCCAATACGGCAACAGCGGTTCTTATGGCACCTATAGCGATGCAAAGCGCGCTCGCTTATGACGTCAGCCCGCTTCCCTTGCTATTTGCGGTCACTTTCGGAGCCTCGTTGTGTTTTGCCTCCCCTTTTTCAACTCCTCCCAACGCATTGGTCTTATCAGCTGGGCAATATTCATTTATTGACTATGTTAAAGTCGGCGCGCCCTTGCAAATCATCCTCGGTATTTTGATGATTTTTGTGTTGCCCTTGTTTTTCCCGTTTTGACCCATAGAGTTTACCAGCGAAACTATGACGGACAACTTTATTATTAAGGAAGCATCCAAAACGTATGGGGCACAAGGTAGATTTCGTGGAAAAAAGTTGGGCAGAGACTTGGTGTGAAGAAAAAAGGTAGTATCTTTGCACCGCGTTTAGGAGAAGACGCACTCCACAGGGAAGTAGCCCACGGAGGAAAATGCGGAAATAGCTCAGTTGGTAGAGCGCAACCTTGCCAAGGTTGAGGTCGCGGGTCCGAGTCCCGTTTTCCGCTCACTTGTTGATACACGCGAAGCGGCCAAAAGCCCAGGTGGCGGAATGGTAGACGCGCTAGTTTCAGGTACTAGTGACAGCAA
>CAZXJS010000017.1:0-30698 GCA_964641085.1 uncultured Prevotellamassilia sp.
CGGATAATGTATGACTTGCCTATCTGCCGCGCACCTTCTATGAGCAGTATCTTGTCGGAATCAGACCTTAAATGATCCTCAATGTAGCTTGCTATCTTTCTGTACAACATACGAAATCACACTTTTCAAACGATTTTCCACCCACAAAAATACACTTTTCAAATAATACGCACCCTCAAAAATCACACTTTTCAAAGGATAGGGGGCAACATACTAAATAGCTTAACGTGCCATTACACGAAAATTCTTTGTAAAGAAGAATCGTATTTTTCAGGTGGCCGTCAAGGGAAGGGGCAAGGATTAACTTGGGGTCGACGGTTAGACACGGTTAGACGCCCTGTGACACAATTATTTTTAGGGCGCTATCTGCCGCGGCTTCTCATTCTTCTGCGTAACTTTGTCGGCGGCGGATTTCAATGCCGGCCCGGGTTGCGCCGTGTTTCGACGAAAGAGACGAAGCAGCCTCTCCACGCTTAACAACCCCCTTTTAACCTAACACAAAGAGACCGCAATGAAAACCTTTCGCACTGCACTCCTCGCCCTCCTTCTCGCCCTTTACGCCGCGCCGCTCTTCGCGCAGGTGGAGATACCCACCGACGAGCTCCTCGGCACGTGGAACTACACGCTGAAGAAAGGCTTCGCCGCCGACCTGGCGCTCACCTTCAAGGGCGACAACAGTTTCCGGCAGCTCACAACGGTCAGCGCCTCGCAGATAGGCGGCTCCGTGAAGATCAGCGTTGAGGGCACGTGGGTCACGGCGGGCGACAGCATCACGCTGACGACCGACCCCGAATCGCTCGACGCCAAATATAAGGGCAGCAACGCCGAGATAGGGCAGCAGATAGAGCAAGCCATCCGTGCCACCCGCGGCAAGACCTTCCAGATGATGGGCTCGTCGCAGGGCAGCTTCGTGCTGCGCCACGTCGTGCTGGCTGACGACCTCCTGATGTTTCGCCAATCGCTCCCCGACCCCGCGACGGGCGCCCTGAAGGAGGAGCAGATCGTCATGAAGCGGCAGCGCTGACCGCCACTGACCGCCCACGCCGGCTCAACCGGACGACACCCGGCGCAGCCGTCCGCAAAACGCCGACCTCTTACAGCGGCGCCCCCCCTTGTATGCCCATTATCCTTAGGTATAACGGTGTGCAAAAGGGGGGGGCGTCCGTCGCAGAGCGTTTCCGGAGCGTATCGATAAGCCCTAACCCGCTGACCCGTCTGTATTTTTCAGGACGCCACAGTTATTATCATTTTCAACATGGTTTCCGCGTAGCCCTTGTCTTCCTGGAACAGCACCTGGTTATCGGTGAAGTCCTCGCGCTTGTATATTGTTTCTTATAAGGTACTTGGTGGTAAGACGTGTCGCTGAGGATGAAACTGTTCAAGGCGAGGTTTGAGTCGTGAAGTCTTGGCGCAATTATTTTCTGAAAGCCGCTTATAGAGTTGCATCTTTTCATTGCTCAATTCTCCTTTCAAGTGCTGTATGCCCTGGGGGGGTCAATGAACGTGAGATACATCTATTATCGGATACCAATCAAGAGAAAACCTCAACAGGGTCAGACCCAAAACCGCAAGAAACATGATGGTAGTATTCTGAAGAATGGCACAACAAGCACGATGTGCTCATTGCAGAAGAAATGGGCGCAAAACGTTCAGCGTTGACGGAAAGAACTATTGTATGTTGCTTACATCAATGTTGTTCTTCGGGTCATCATCGTTTAACAGAGCAATCTCGTTAAGCCATTCCTGTTCTGCAAAAGAATTCTCCCCGTCCACTTCAGCTATCCTTTTACACAGATTATAGAGCAGTGTCCGATACAGACGGTCGGTATCTGCAGAAATGGTTTTCAATATAGGCGACATAAACAACGAGTATCTGTTACCAAACTCTTCAGACAGACCGCCGATATAGGGAATGAGGTCAATCAGAGATAGCGTTGCGGAATCTACGTGCTCCAATTGCTCGTATGACCTAATCTTGCCTATACCAAACACCCTGCTTAGCAATATTATCAGGGCAATGCCTTCCGGAGTTGTGAATGATGTCGGGTGATCAAGACCATCGTAACAACGCAGAACATCTACCAAGAGGCAGAATTGAACGTTTTCATTACGGTCATCATTAAGTTTTCGGTCTATTTGGCTCCGCACTGCTTCTGTGTTAAGATAATTGTCATAGAAGTTCACGAGTAAGCCTATCGCCTTGTCAACTTGCTCATAATAGCCGGGCTTGATGCCGTATTGCAGCAGATTGACAACGAGTTCGTCGGCTGTATAGGCTTGCAGGTTTTCCGTCAGCTGGGTGTATTGGCCATAAAGTTCATCAAGACTGTACATAATTGTTTAGCTTTTGTTCTTTGGTAAATCGTCAGCAGTAAGCAAAGAGAGTTCCTTGGCTGTGATGTCGGGTTTGGAAGATAGACGCATTGCCTGGTTTTGGATGGTCTTCTCAAACAGGTTTCTGACATACCTCCCATTTCCGAAGTTTTTCCCTTTATGCTCCACAGCAAAGTAAAGAATCTCAGAAAGCGAAACTCTACCTTGCTCGTCCAGTACGTATTGGTTTTTCTCTACATTCAGCAAGAACATCTGGATCCATAATTATTATTTTATAAGTCCCTTCTTCTTGTACGCTTCTAACTGACGAAGGAAATCCTCAGGAACGCCCTCTTCCGTATGAGATGGATTGTATTCTTTATAATCCTTATCCCATTTGTCAAGCAACTCCATGATTTCAGTTGTGACTATCTCGTCTCTGTGTTTGATATTTCCCAAAGTCCAGTCGCTGTCAATACTGGTTACCAGAATCTTTGTAACTTCCACCTTGGAGTTTTTGTACTCGTCCTGTTTTTTTAGGAAATAGCCATCACTTGCGACGATATTAAGCTTACGTTCGAAAGGAGTCTTATTGCCTATATGCTCTATCATCTCGTTAACCATATCGTCGGGTGTATCAGGGAAGAAAGTTTTCTGCCAGTGTTGTGGCAAGATATGCTCTATCTGCCAATTATCAGGTAGGAGTTGCTCTTGGTGATTGTACGCATAAGCCTTGAGCAGCATACGAACCATGTTCTTATGCGGGAGTTGTATTCTTTCCTTTACTTGATTCTTGTCAACTTGGCGGAATCCCATTTCGGGATGGCTGTCATTGACAATCTTTGCATCAAGTTTAAGAATATCAGCTTTGACAGCATTGATAGTCGGGAAAAGAATATAGCGGGTCATCAACTCCTCTATCAGTTTGTTCAAGAAGATAAGGAATTCTGTATCGAAATCTTCTTCCTTACGATGAGAGAGGTAATATATGATTACAGGGTACTTCCAAAATTCGTTTGGGTATGAAGTTAGGGTGTCGAGAGCTTTTCTTATCTTAACGTCATTATCCCACGACTCTTCCGGAACGTCCTGATTCGTATTGATTACTTTCCAAAGATTGAGAACGACATTAAGATTATCCATTATATCGGGCTCATAAAGACGTTCGAATTTGTTGTTCTTACCCGCGTAATATTTTCTAATACCAGGAGTTGTGGAGCTTACATCGTCTTCTTTTGCCCTTAGATAAAACATATAGTAATAGAAGAGTTGCTGGATGCTTTCATGAGCCTCGGCAGATTCCTTGTCCAATCGTTGCCAAGTCTTAATGAAAGAGTCCTTATCTTCCTTTGGGAGATGGTTGTATATTTTGGCTTTGAATATATCAGCATCAGAAAGTTGTAACCCACGGTCATTAAGCGTGGAGAATATCGTCAAAGCTGTATCTTGAGTGTCAGCACCGATAGGAAGCAGTATCGACTGATTGAGCAAAGCAAAAATGAAGTTGTAGATTTGCAATGCACCGTTCTTGCTATGCTCTTCATAGAGCTTTTGAAAAAGCAAATAATTCTTAGAGTAATTATCTGTTGCATCAGGGTTTGCTTGTCCTGTCTCTAAGATATTCCGTAATATCTCATTTCCTTCATTATCTATGACACGAGAAGTAAGCAAGATATTGGAATAGTCCACCTCTCCTGTAAGTTTGTTTGTCCTCCAGATGGCGGGCTCTATTTGTCTTACAAAATTCTTGGCTTCCTTACTATCCTTGTCTTCACCGCTCTTGAGTTTTGTATAGATGGCTCTTAAGAGCAGAAATAAAGAGGTTATACGCTGTTGGCCATCAATAATCTCTTGTTCACCGTTCTCGTTTTCGTAAGAAACAACGCTTCCTAAGAAATAGGTCCCGTTACGTTCGGAACCTCCTAAATTAATTGCGAACTCCCATATGTCGTCAAAAAGAGTTGAAATCTGCTCTTCATTCCACATATATGGTCGTTGGTACTCTGGTATAACGAAAGGTTTTACGCGACCAGAACTTAAAAGTTCTAAAACACTTTGCTTGTTTACGCTGATAGAAGTTGACATGGTCAATGCTTTTTAGTTCATTTTAAGCAAAGATAGGGATTGTTTTTTACACAGACTATGTGTGTAAGCCATAAATGTAAAGTTTATACTGTGGAAGTGATTCCGGCAAGATTCGAACCTGCAACCTTCTGCTCCGGGGGCAGACGCTCTATCCGTTGAGCTACGGAACCATCAGGCGATGTTCCTATCTGGCTATAGCTTTTCGTCAGATACACCTCTCATATCTTGAATTGAGCCATCACTGCCAAAAGTCACTTTTAATACGATTATGCTGCCTGTATCAGCGTATGTTCCCCATCCGCCTATAGTTGGAATCTGTTTGCCACGTGGCCAAAATTGTTGGTAATAGACATAACCGTTGAAGTAAATATAGTAGAGGGTCAGAGGATAGTCTGCGAAGTTTACCCATGTATTTGTCTGAAGTCCGGTATTGAAAGTCTGGAATGTCAGTGTTGTCACGCCATGCAGAGATAGCCAAGAGAAGTTTTTGCCAATAAGCGGATTGTCCTTAGTCGTAGTAGCTGTGTTGCTTTTTGCCAATGTCAGATTGGTAGTTTTATTGTCACCGCTGACATCTGTATATGCTACTTCTATTACCATTGACTTGTCGTCAATTGATTTTATGGTGTATGTAGTGGACTTTGCATAGTAGGAATTGTTTGATGTGATGACATTGTCATTTCTTGTATAAGTACCGCAGTCTATGAAGTTTGGAGCAACATAGGCCGTCAGGAAATGGTCGTTACTTAAGGACACAAAAAAGTTGCCTGACTCCCATACTCCAACTTCTGAATAAGTCGTAGCCTGTGGCTCTTCTGAATTGCTGTCATCATCGTCAGATGAACATGCGTTGAATGTGATGGATGCTGCAAGGAGAGCCGTAAGGAGAAAGATTTTCTGTTTCATGATTTTACTTTGCTTTATAAAAATGACGATGCAAAGCTAAAGGCCTGTTGTCCCAAAGCGTGGTACAAGGGGAAGAAATAATATAAAAAAAAGAAAGGGTCACCGGCGGCATCGCCTACCCTCAAGAACCACGCGAAACCGGGGAGGGTGATGCCACCCCGCACCCGGTGGGTTCTTTTTATAATGGCAGATATATCCCACCATTACTTCCGACCTACTTCTTGTACCGGGTCTCCGATATAGGGGTATAATCCGGCAAGGTTGAAAGCTTTGCTTGCTTAAAAATGATACGGTCAGAACACCTCATGCCGTATCGATACCGTACACAGCGGGTAGCCGAGGTGTCACTATTACTCCAGGCCACCGGTATCAAGATTGTGAAAGCACCCCACTACTACCTCTTGCTCGTATAGTGAGCTGGAAATCGGTGTTGACGCAATTCAACTTCGGGGAAAGCTCTCATTTAAATGGTGGCATTGCCCGTGTATAGGTTGCCACCGTAGGGTCTTTTTTTAGTCCCGATGGTTAATACACCCCAACTGACCCCTAACCCTCACACAACTTGCGTTGATAGTGCAAAGGTACATGCCCGTTGTTTCATATCACGGTACATGCGGACGAAAAAAGAAATTTCAGTGCAAAAAATCGAAGGATTGCAGCTTCTTTATCGCCAAAGCATGGCGCTCCTTGTAGGCAAGACGGTAGTAGCGCTTTGCCTCGTCTATGTTCTTCTCTGTGCCCCAGCCGTTCTCATAGAACTCGCCGACACGGTAGTGGGCGTAAGGAAGACCACAACGCTTGTATAGTTCAAAGGCGCGCTTTAAGTCTTTCGGATAGCCTAGGCTGCCTTTGCGGAGAATGTCGGCGAGATTGCTCAGTGCGAGGTCGTCGCCTTGTGCAGCAGCACGCTCATACCAAAAGACGGCCTTGCCAATGTCTTTCTTTACCATGATGCCGTTCTTAAAGATGATGCCGATTTCGTTCTGCACGTCCTTGTCCTGAAGCGCCCTATCATCGGGACGGTTCTTCAAAAGGTCAAGAAGCCACTTTACATATTCTTTGTCCATGCCGAAGTCCTCATAGTTGTCGGTGTACGACAGATAGAACTCACGATAGTTCTTGGGGATGTCAGAATAATTGTCTTTCTTGTCAGTCATTGTCATTTGTTTTTTTGTCGTTATACATCATTGTAGCCTTGCGCATTCGGTCATTGACTTTGTCTATCACGGACTGCGGGCTGAGTACCTGTAGCCGTCCGGTCTTGGAGAGCAAATAATCAATGAAATCGGAAGTAGGCTTTAGCTTAACCTCAATATCGTCATAGTCGCGGTAATTTTCCGGATTGTCAACAAGCCGAGTCCTGTCTTGCCATGATTTGAATATCTGGCTTTTGTGCAATGGGACATCCCTCAGCTCATACCTTTCATCACCATACGCGCGAATGACAATCTTCTCCGTAGGCATGCCCTCGTCAATGACAACTCCGAAATAAGGCTCAAAAAAGTCAACCGCATCAAAATCCTTGGCGATTTTGTATTTTCTATCCTGCACCGTTATTTCCTCCATCATGTTGAGGGCGAACATTTCATATTTGTTGCCAAAGAGCTTCCCGAGAAGATACCATTGCTGATGGAATAGTTTCAGGCAGTAAGGATCAGCCCCCGTCCAGTAACTTTGTGGCGAGCCATACCTGCGGTAGCGGATGTTGATTCTGTGTCCCGATTTCATAGCGCCGGTCAGTTGCTCAAGCAGTCTCGCATCAACAGACACATGCTCGGCAATTATTCTGTCCTGCAATGATACGCTTTCGCTGATGACATTGCTTAATGACAGGATTGACAACATCCAATTCTGTACCGTGTCATCCTCAAGCACCTTAGGATTGCCTATATAATAACGGTAGCCGTCCTTGCGGTCGCACTCGATGTAAATTCCGAAGATGTCCTGAATGGCATCTTTGTGTCGGTTGAAGGTGGTTCGCGCCATCTCCACACCGCCACTCATGTCTGTCTCAACCCATTTGTCATTGAGTTCGATAAGGGATATACGTCTTGCACGATAGATGGTGTTGACGAGCCAAATGTATTCTTTGAACAATGCCGGAATCTTCATATCGTGATAGGTGTTTTTTAGTTCTTGGTGGCAAAAATAAAGCAACGTTGTTTCATTCCGTGGTACAACTAAAAAGATTTTACGTAGCCTTCTACTTTTTCAATATTAACGATTGCAAGTGTAGGAAAAAAAATGACTTACAAACTCACATAATATAAAATGTGACCCGGTTAAAGCTCCAAGATAACTGGCATCCCGGTTTGGTTTCGGCAGCATGTTAAAACTCTAATTCATCCACTTACGGTGACATGCCGTAGCTTGCTTTGTGTTTGATTGTTGCGACAGTATTGTGAACAGCCGTCAGGTCAAAACGGGCGCCATTTTCAGCACCCGTTTTGACCTGACGCTGAAAGAATCGAAAATAGTTTCGGCCGGGTAGCACTTGCCTATTTCCAACGAGCGGGCTTTAGTCAGCAGGTATTTGGGGGGCGAGAGCTGCTGCTGCTGTCCGTTGCTTTTCTTTTTCTTTGCGAAAAGTGCAATCTTCGTGGTAGATTCGCTGGTGTGTCTCCTACGAAGCGTGGTGAGGGGCGGGGGGCACCCCGGCGGGAAGTCCGAGGCTGACCGGCAATGCAAAACAAAAAAAAGGCAGCGCGGCGGCTCAATAAATTACGTGGGACTGTAGCGCTGCGCCGGAGAGGGTGACGGTCTTGCCGTCCATGTATTGTATGCTCACGGAGGAGAGATGGAAAGCGTCGGCCACTTCAGAATAGAACGTGGGGTCGTCGAAATCGTAGGTACCGCGGCAGTTGTCAAAGCGCTCGGCGAAGTTGTCCAAGGACGTGGGGCGGGGGCCGATGGGCCCGATGCCGCGCGCCTTCCACACGGTGCTCCCCCCGATCTCGTTTCGGCATTTGTCGCCCACGGCGTTGAGGAAATAGCCTTGGAAGGAGATGTATTTGATAGTCTTCAGGCTGCAATTCGTCACGGAGAGCTTGACGGAGATGCCCCCGACGGAGTTGGTGCTCCACGAGTCTACCTCAACGACGACGGGGCTCTTTTCCTTATACAGCTGCATCAGCTCCGCGGCGGATTGGTTGTACTCCACGCGGTGCAGGGAGTCCGCCACGGCTTGCAGGGAGTCCTGAACAAGCTGTTGCCGCTGCAGGACGTCGGCGACGGCAGGGTCGTCGGGTTTGGGAAGCCAGTCAAGGCGAAGCTGTTCGAGGTTCTTAAAGACGTAGTTTGGCTCACTGCCGCTGAAGACGCCCCGGCCTTTTGTGGAGTAGAGCGCGTAGAGGTGATCGTAGCCTTTGACGGCATAGCCTACCACGGCGACGGTATCTCCGTAGCCGAAAGGCGCCCGTGCATGACTCTTCTCTTCGTAGAGGGAGCTTGTAGAGATCACTGCTTTTACCTTGCCCCGCAGCGCCTCGCCCCGATAGCGGGCTTTCTCCTCATCCATCTGCTGCTTGAGGCGTGCTTGGTGAGTTTCAAGAACTTTTTCCACGTCGGCATCGTCGACGGCCGGCAGGTAGGTGACGTCCGGCTCTGCCCGGAAGGGCGAAGCGTAACCGTAGTACCGGAACACACCCGCGGCCTGACGGGAATAGAGGGCATAGCTCTTGTCGTATCGCCCGCCATATCCAAGCAGGTGAACCGTGTCGCCCGCCGCCAGCGTGCCGAGGCTGCCGGACTGCCCGCGCAGGAAGTCGGGGTCGGCCACGACAGCGCGGCAGTCGCCGGCGAGCGCCTGTCGCTTCTTCTCCGCCTTCAGTCGCGCTTCGATGTCCTGCTTCCGCTGCGCCAGGAAGGTTTGCATCTCTCGGCTTTCGGCTTTGGGCAGGCGCTTCAGCGCTTTCGGCTCGACGGTGAAGGGAATATGGTCAAAGCGCACGAGGTCGGCATGGAGCGGCGTCTCAAGGATGAAAAGGTGCGTGGCGCCCGTTTTCTTGTAGGCATGGAGCGTGACGCTGTCTGCCTTATGGAGCGTGTACGAAGTGGCATAGGAAGGCCTCACGGTGCAGTCCTCAGCCAGGGCCGTACGTATTTGGGCTGCCACCGGCGCGGAGCAGCACAGCGCCAGCACGGCGGCGCAGCCCGAAGGGGAGAAAGAGTATTTCAGCATGTGGGTGGATGGGTGAAATTATTGGGTTTAATGTTGAAGGCCTTTACTTCAGAACATAAAAGCTTTCGTCCGGGCAACGCGGGGGGCGGAGCGGGAGGCGTCGGGCGTTAGTAGCCGGTGTATTTCTCCGGGAAGAGGTCGTAATCGTCAACCGCATTTTGGTTGCCATAGTTGTACTCGCCCAATCTTAATACGTTCTTCTCGTAAGCAAAGAGCAAGAACTCATTGACGGCCATGAGATCCTCGGGATGAAGCTCGATGTACGAAAAGATCGAACGGGCGCATATTTTGCGATAGTTGTTGTAGATGTCGTTGCGTATATCAGCGTCTATTGAGAATCCACGGCTGTTTTGATTCAAAACGCGCCAGGTCTTCCACAGGGTAAAGAGGTAGGGGGAGTATTTGCCGGTCTTCATCAGCGACTCCATGATCGGAACGGCCGGGTTAAGCCCTGTGTCCAGCCAGGTCTCTTCGTCAGCTTCGTAGGCATGAGCCAGTTCGATGCTGTAGATACACCGGGCGTCGAAATCCTTGGCTTTCTTATACTTTGCGTTTAGCTCTTGGCTCAGGTTTTTCTTTCCCCGTTGCTCTATTAGCTTTCCCCATTCCGGGACGCCGGGACAATTATAGAAATCAGCGGTTACCTTTTTCTCGTCGAACCGGCCAAAAGTTTTAATGTTGTATTTCTTCGAAAGGTACGCGGCTAAGTCGTCTTTTGCCTTAAAGGGGTTGTGCACTTCTTGATCTACCGAGTCCGGATTGACAGAGAGCAGATACAGCATCTCTTTGCGGTATGCCTGTAGCTTGGACAAGGTCTCCGGGTCTTTTACCACCGTGAGGTTTATGTCCTTTATCGCTTTTACGGCGGCGTCATGCATAAAATCCTGACATATCTGCAGGTCAAAATCCGTTATCAAGCTATTCATGACGACAGCGGAATTGTAAGCGTCGACCAGACGTTGCAACGCTGCTGTTTTCAATTCGGAAGGGGTGGTTTGTAGCCACAAATCCATGTCGGAGACAGTGCCGACAAAGGTACTAAACCCTGAAAAGTCTGAGTCCGGGTCAGAAGCGAAGGTATCGTTTCCTTCCATGTTGCCCTGTTTTGTGTTGCTATCGGCACAACTGACAGAAGGGAGCAGCAGCCCTAATGCCATACAAAGGTAAAGTAAACGTTTCATGTTGAACGGAATGTTTTTTTATTGTTTCTTTAGAAGTTCTATGCTCGGCATTACCGTTGCCGATTTTAATGTTGCAAAGTTACAGATAAAGTTTGTAACACACACACAGACAGTATCGGAGTGTTTTTCTTCTTGGCATGCTGTTGGTTTTGCTCTGCATGGGGTAACCCTTTACCGCTCCTCGCTCCTGTAAGGCGGCAGCCATCTCGGCATAGCGCATAGGCCAAAACGCTTTGGCTTACAAAAAAATGGAAAGGGGCGGTTTTGATTTTTTTAAGCTATGCCCTATCTTTGCCCCCGAAAGGCGGGCGTGGCCGACCGGGCTGCAAACGCGGTAAAACCGCCGCCGCTCCCCTCCGGAACTTGTAAGAGCTTACTACTGAAAGCGTTGCACCTTCTGCGAGGGAGCTGAAGACATGTGTGCCTTTCAGCCCTGTCTTCACGCGCTTTCGTCCCCCTTCATCCCCCACCCCTCTCTCTCTCTCTTTCTCCGGCCTGCCGCTTTGTGCCGCCGGGTTTCGTGAGCCTGTTCGGGGGCGCTTCCGGTCTTATCGGAAAGCGGGTGGACGTTTTTTTAGGTTTATCGAAAACAAAGGAATACTGCGTACCCTCCGGAGGGGGTACGGCTTTTTTTGTACGACCTAAAGACGGAAGCGGGACGTCATGAAATCTCTATAACCCAAGAAAATCAAAGGAAAACGATGAAAGTGCTCGTGACCGGTGCGGCCGGCTTCATCGGCAGCCGCGTGGCTCGGGCGTTGGCCGAGAGCGGCGCTGAGGTGTTGGGTCTCGACAGCCTGAACGCCTACTACGACCCGCGCCTGAAGGAGGGTCGCCTCCGCACGTGCGGCATAACACCGGCGGCGGAGTGGCCGCAGCGCACCGTTGTGCCCGCTACGGGCGGCAGCGGCGAGGCCGTGAGCTGTCAGGACGTGCCGTGGGGCGAAGTCGTGCAGAGCCGGACGCAGCCGCGCCTGCGCTTCGTCAGGCAGGACATCACGGAGCGCGAGGCTCTGGAGCGGCTTTTTGACCGGGAGGGCTTCGAGGCCGTCGTGAACCTGGCGGCACAGGCCGGCGTGCGCTATTCGCTGGAGAACCCCTGGGCCTACGGCGCGACGAACGTGATGGGCTTCCTGAACGTGCTGGAGAGCAGCCGGCGCCACGGCGTGCGCCACGTCGTCTATGCCAGCTCCAGCAGCGTCTATGGCCTGGGCGCCGAGGTGCCCTATTCCGAAGACGCCCGCGTGGATACGCCCGCCAGCCTCTACGCCGCGACGAAGAAGGCCGACGAACTCATGGCGCACGCCTATAGCGCACTCTACGGCCTGCCGACTACGGGGCTGCGCTACTTCACGGTCTATGGCCCGTGGGGGCGGCCGGACATGGCGCCGATGCTCTTCGCCCGCGCCATCCTGCGCGGCGCCCCCATCCGCGTATTCAACGGCGGCCACATGGCGCGCGACTTCACCTACATCGACGACATCGTGGAGGGCACCCTGCGCGTCCTGCACCACGTGCCTACGGCCGGGAAGTCGGAGTGCTCCGAGCACTCCGACTTCTCCGAGCACTCCGAGTTCTCCGAGCACTCCGAAAGCTGTTCTCCCGCCGTCCCCGCACGCGTCTTCAATATAGGCCACGGCAGCCCCGTGCGCCTCATGGACTTCATCAGCGAGTTGGAGGCCGCCCTCGGCCGCGAGGCACAGAAGGAATTTCTGCCCATGCAGAAGGGCGACGTCGTACAGACCCACGCCGACACGCGCCGCCTGGAGGCCGCCGTGGGCTACCGTCCCCGCGTCGCCCTGCCCGACGGCATCCGCCGCTTCGCCGCCTGGTACCGGAGCGCGGAGAACCCGCTGAGGTGAAGGGGGGGGCTTGCAATTCCCCAGCTGCCCTATACGCGAAATACTTCTGCCATAACAATTAGGAATAGCACAATGGAATCAGTCAAGAAGCCTATGGCGGCCACCCTCTCCTCCCCCGGCCGCCTGCGAGAGTTCGACGTGCTGAAAGGCATCGGCATCCTGCTCGTGCTGATAGGGCACGCCGGGTTGAACGAATCGCAGAAGATGCTCATTTACGGTTTCCATATGCCGCTCTTCTTCTTCGTGAGCGGCTGCTTCTTCAAGCCGCGACCGTTCGGAGAGTTTCTGCGCCGCGACGTCCGGCAACTCCTCGTGCCTTGGCTCACTTTTGTTTGCTTTCTTTTTCTGTCCTATTATATATTAGGAATATACGTTTCGCGCAGTCTCCGCCCTTCTTGGCTTATAGAGCTAAATGTGCTTGACGAGCATTGCATGTGCCTCTATCATAACATTTGGTTCTTGGTGTGCCTCTTCCTTACGCGCCTGCTCTTTTGGGCATTATATAAGCTTTCAGACGGCCGAATGTTAAAAATTTTAACGGGGGGGGTGATTTTGTACCTCTTAGGCTACGTCTTACAGCAAAAAAATGTTAACATTCCCTTCTTTGCCGATACGGCTTGTTCCATGACGCTTTTTTATGCTTTGGGCTATGCCTTCAAGTGCTACGGGCTTCATGAGAAGCTTCGTACTTGGTGGGCGGCACTCCTCCCGCTGGCCGCGTATGTAGCCGTAGGCTTGCTGTTGCATCCTCACGTGGCGATAAAAGATAACGTGTTCCCTTGGTACATTATCTTCTATTCCCTGCTCGGAATCCTTAGTTGCTACGCCTTGAGTGCCTTGCTCTTAAAAGGACGCGTTCCCGGCACGCGCTTCGTGGAGCGTTGCGGCGTCATCAGTCTCAGTCTGCTCGGCTTCCACGGACCGGTTTTTTTGTTTCTGATGCCCGCGTTAAACAAGTTGTCGTTTCCGCTCTGGCTCAATGTCGTTCTGCTCCTCGGCATCAGCATCCCCCTCATTTTTGTCCTGGAGCGTTTCTTTGAGCGCTACGCCCCTGCGTTGATAGGCAAAACCAAAAAGCGTTGATGGAAGTAAGCGCGAACCGCCGCATAGCGAAGAACACGCTGGCGCTGTACGTCCGGATGTTGCTCTCCATGGCGGTGTCGCTCTACACGTCGCGCGTGGTGTTGAACACGCTGGGCGTAGAGGATTACGGGACGTACGGGCTGGTGGGTAGCGTGGTCGTGCTGTTCGGCTTTCTGAACGGCGCCATGTCGCTCTCCACATCGCGCTTCTTGACCTACGAGCTGGGCACGGGCAACACGGAGCGGCTCAGGCGCGTGTTCAACTGCGCGCTGTGGATTCACCTTGGCATCGTCGTGCTGGTCGTGGTGCTGGCCGAGACGGTGGGTCTGTGGTTTCTGCTCAGCGTGTTGAAGATTCCTGCGGGCCGCTTGGGTGCGGCGCAGTGGGTCTATCAGCTCTCCGTGCTGGCCAGCGTGGTGACCATCACACAGGTGCCTTACAACGCCAGCGTGATGGCTCACGAGCGCATGGATTTCTACGCCTACGTGGAAATCTTTGGCTCGTTTCTAAAGCTGGGCATCGTCTATCTGCTCGTCCTCGCGCCCTATGACAAACTTATCTTCTACGCCACGCTGGTTTTCGGCGTGCAATTGTTGCTAGCCACCATCTATCGCGTCTATTGCATCCGCCACTTTCCGGAGTGCCACTTTCGCGGGTTGTGGGACAAGGAGCTGGGTCGCTCGATGCTCAGCTTTTCGGGCTGGTCGCTCTATTCCAACCTTTCGCGCCTCTCGCAACAACAAGGGACTAATTTCTTGCTAAATTTCTTTGGCGGCGTGGCCGTCAACGCGGCTGCTGGCTTAGCAACAACGACACTTAACACGATGGAGCAGTTTTCGAGCAATATTCTGCAAGCCGCGCGCCCAGCTATTATAAAGAGCTATGCCCGCAGAGACTTGATCGAAACCGAACGCCTGTTGCGCCAAACTTCCACCTTGGCCAACCTGCTCTTTCTAATGGTGGCCTTCCCTTTCATCGCTGAGATGCCCTATGTGCTACGGTTGTGGCTCGTCCACGTCCCGCCCTACATGACGGGTTTCTCCGTGCTACTCATCGTGGGCGCTTTCATTTCTCTCAACAGCAACGTCATCTATATAGCTATCCAAGCCTCCGGGCGCGTACGTTACTACTGCACGTTCTATGGTACCGTTTCGCTACTCGTGCTTCCCGTTCTCTATGTCGTTTTTCGCCGTTACGGCTCTCTTTATTGGGCCTATGGCGTACCCATAGTGGCAAATATCCTCATCTACGTTTTCTGTCTTTTCAGCTTGTGGAAGATAGTGCGCGGCGTCAATCTTGTGCTTTACGTGCGAACTACGTTATGGCAAGTGCTCCTATGTTGCTTTCCTGGCGTGGCAGGAATATGGCTGATGCAGCATTTTCTGCCTTCCAGTTTTGGTCGCTTGATGTGTGTTGTGGTTTGCTTCGTTTTGCTTTCGGGAGGTCTTGCCTATTGCTTCGTACTTCCACCCGCTGCGAAGCGTAAGCTAAAAGCGTATCTAAACGGACGCTTTCAATCATTATGTCCTTGTAAAAAAGGGAAGAAATCAGAATAATAAAAGTAAAGAGGGTAATATAATAATAAGAGGCTATAATGGAAACCATATCGGTCGTTATTCCAATTTATAATGGGGAACAATATCTGCGAGAGTGCATCGATTCCGTGTTGGCACAGACGTATCCTGCAGCGGAAGTGATCCTCGTTGACGATGGCAGTGAAGATGGCAGTTCGCAAATATGCCGCGAATATGCTTCGGTTCACGACCATGTGATTTACGTCCGGCAACCGAACGGCGGCGCACTACAAGCACGAGCCACGGGTGTGAAGCTGGCGCATGGAACGTGGGTCAATTTTGTGGATGCTGACGACACCCTACCTCTTGAGGCTCTACAAAATCTGCTCGCTCTTGCAACAGATGAAACGGATATTGTGGTGGGAAACGTATCAAACAATAGATATTTATCACCCCCCCCCGTTTTATACATTGGAAGAATATCGCAAGTTGTGTGTTTTAGGGAAATGTCCTTATAGTAGTGTGTGTGGGGGATTATACAGGAGAGAAATATTTAACCAGCAGGTTTTCGAAATTCCCCGTGAGATAATTCGTGGCGAGGATGCGCTTATAAATGTAAGATTAGCTTTTGTCACAACGAAAAAGCCCATTGTTTGTCATAGAAAGGTTTATTACTATCGGCCTAATCCGAAGAGTGTGATGCACACATCAGTTCATACCGTTGCCCACGCTGTGCTTTTCCATGAGTATCTATGGGCTTCAATTCCCGAAAAAGAAAGGGAGCGTTATCTTATACCCGTGGTTCGAAACAAACTGCGCAGCTTGGCTAACATTGTGTATGACAACCCCGCCGACACGTCGTGGAAGAACTCAGCTTTGTACCTCGGGTTGAAGACACAAATGAAGGCCGCCCACTACAGGCCAACCCTGCGGGAACGCCTCTACTTGATGCCCCGAGGCAAACTGGGAAGGAGAATAGCTTGGAAACTGGCTTCCCTGTTGCCTTAATTAATAGAAATATGCCCAAAATAAGCATAATCGTTGGCGCTTACAACGTGTCGAAATTCTTGAGGGAGAAGCAGCTTGGCTGCATTTTAGGTCAGACGTATGAAGACTGGGAGTTGATCCTCGTCGATGATGGCTCGACGGACGACACGGGGGCGCTGTGCGAAGACTTCGCCAAGCGCGACCACCGCGTCAGGGTGCTGCACCAGAGCAACATGGGGCTTGGAGGGGCTCGCAATGCCGGCATTGAAGCGGCGCGGGGCGACTACCTGTGGTTCTACGACGTGGACGACGAGGTCTGCCCCAACCTCTTGGCGCATTGCGTTGAAAAGATGGAGGCAACGCAGGCAGAAGTGATGGTTTTCGGTTTAACCGTCATCACGATGAGCCAAAACAAGGAGGAGGCGGTTCATTTTAAAGAGAAAGTCATCCTTTCCCAGCAAGAACTTAGAGCATGTTACCTTGACGACTTGCTACTGGTGCGCTATGGCAATGGCTACGCCTGTAACAAGGTCTATCGCCGTAGCTTTATTAATGAAAACGCCTTGCGCTTCGGAGACCAGCGCATACAGCAGGACGAGGTGTTCAATCTGAAGGTTTACCCCAAGGTAGAACGTGCTTACCTTTCGCCGGAAGTCCTCTATACCTATTACATTTACGACCAAGGGAACACACGCTCCCGCTTCATACCAGACCGCTTTGATATATACGTCTCCATTCGTGACCAGTTTGAAACGTTGCGAGAGCAATGGAGTCTGGCAGACCCGCGTTATGACGACTACCTTAACCACCGCTTCTACGGGTGCGTGGACGTCTGTCTGCGTTATAACCTGTTCCACCCCGACTGTCCATGGACAAAAGCGGAGAAGAAGCGGGAGCTGAACCGAGTAGTGGTACATCCTTATTCCCGTGCCGCGCTTTGCTATGAGAAGCGGCAATTCCGTGGGTTGGAACAGCGCTTATACATGAGGCAATACGAGCGGCAAGACTTGGGAGCGTTACGCTTTTGGAATGCCTTTTTCCAAAAAGCCCGTAGGATAAAGCGCGCCCTCTTCTAAAAACGGGAACGCGCGTTTTGACGTAAGAGAAAAGTGGCAAAAAAAATGTTGAAAGCCCATCTTGTTCACGCGAATCATATCGCTAAGGGCAACCGTATTTTTTCTAAAAAGAAGAAGCGGGTGTTCATCGCCATGCACTACCTGGAGATAGGCGGTGCGGAAACGGCGTTGATAGGGCTGTTGCAAAGCCTTGACTATCGGCGCGTGGCGGTTGACCTGTTCCTCTATGCACGGAGGGGCGAGATGCTGCAGTTCGTGCCGGCGGACGTTCGTCTCTTGCCCGAGGTGAAGGCTTACACGTGTTTGGAATGCCCGATGACGGAAGCCCTGAAGCGTGGGCAGCCGGGCGTCGTCTGGGGGCGGCTACGGGCGAAACTGGCCTATCGCGCTTACTGCCGCAGGAAGAAGCCGCAGGAACACTCCTCCGTGTTTGCCTACGTGGACAAGTACACCCGCCCCCACTTGCCTTCGCTCCGCCGCTTCGGGCGGTATGACCTTGCCATCAGTTTCCTCGCCCCCCACGGCGTGGTGCTCAGCAAGGTGGAGGCAAAGAAAAAGGTGGCCTGGATTCATACGGATTATACCCGGATAGACACCGACACGGCATTGGAGCTGCCCGTATGGGCGGGGTATGACCGCATCGTCTCCATTTCCGACGACGTCACGCGCACCTTCTCCCGGGTCTTCCCTTCGCTGCGAGAGAAGATAGTGAAGATAGAGAACATCCTCTCGCCCTCCTTCGTGCGCCACCGGGCCGGGCTCATCCCGCAGGCTACCATAGAGCGAGAGATGCCCCGCGAGCCAGGCGCCTATCGCCTCTTGACCATAGGCCGGTTTTCCCCCCCCAAAAAAATGGAGGATATTCCGGAGATCTGTCGCCTGATTTTAGCCCAAGGTCTCGACGTCCGGTGGTACATCATAGGCTATGGTGGCGACGAGGCGCTTGTGCGCCGCCGCATCAGCGAGGCCGGCATGGAGGGACGCGTCGTCATCTTGGGCAAGCGTGATAACCCATACCCCTATATCTTAGCTTGCGACCTCTACGTGCAGCCCTCGCGCTACGAGGGGAAGTCCGTCGTCGTACGCGAGGCGCAGGTGCTATGTAAACCTGTCGTCATCACCCATTACCCTACGGCGCCCAGCCAAGTCACAGACGGTGTGGACGGCGTCATCGTACCCCTCGACGTACCCTCAACGGCTGACGGCATAGCCCGCGTCCTGCGCGACGAGGCTCTGCGGCAGCAGCTCTCCCGCTACCTTGTGACCCACGACTATGGAAACAAGGGCGAAGCTGAAAAGGTTTACGCCCTCTTGGAAGATTAGCCTCGGAGGGCGTCACGGCGGCCCCTCTACGTAAAGAAAGAAAAGCATGGAAAAACAGCGTATCTACTACCTTGACGCCGTGCGCGACGTGGCGTGCCTGATGGTCATCCTCATGCACTCGCCCAAGCCGGGACTGGACACCAGCGCCCAGGTGGCCTCGGCCACGAGCTACCTCAATGCGCCCTGCATAGGCCTCTTCTTCATGGTTAGCGGCGCGCTGCTGCTTCCCGTGCGCATGCCGACCGGGGATTTTGTGCGTCACAGGCTTTCCAAGGTCGTTTGGCCGACGCTGTTTTGGACTGCCTTTTACCTTTGCATGGGCTTGGCTCTGGGAAAGACGTCGTTGTCCGACTTGCCCCGCGCCGTGCTCTCCATCCCCTTCTCTGCACAGGGGACGGGCATACTGTGGTTCATGTATGTCCTCATCGGCCTATACCTGATAGCGCCTATTATCTCTCCGTGGCTGGAACGTGCAAGTAAGCGGGAGTTGCAGGCGGTGCTCTTGTTGTGGGCTCTGGCGATGTCACAAAGCCTCCTGAAGCCCTACCTCTCCGTAGCCGAGGGCTATCAGAATGCGCTCGTCTATTTTGGTGGCTATGGCGGCTACTTCGTGCTGGGCTATTACCTCAAAAATTACCCCCCCCCGTTTAGGATTATTAACACTTTTGGCGTTGCTCGTCCTACCCGTTGTCTGCTTTGCAGTATACAGGAGTGTGCCGTCGAAGATAGACATGTACGAAGGATTCTGGTATCTCTCCGTCTTTGTGGCGAGTATGTGCGTCTTTTGGTACGTCTTGCTGATGAAGCCCCATTACCGAGAAGGAAGGTTGCTACGTCTCGTGGTTAACTTCTCGAAATGTAGCTTCGGCATCTACCTTGTGCATTTCTTCCTGCAGCGCGACATCATATGGAACGTGCCCTTCGTATGCCGTTTCGGGGGCTACGTGCAGATTGTGCTCACCTTCGTGCTGACCACCGGGCTCTCTTGGCTACTCACGGAGCTAATTAGCCGATGCCCGGTCTCGGAATATATTATTGGATACAAGCGAGGCAAATGAAATTTGAGACTATCCATAGCCGCACATCTACTATCACCATTCCCCGCCCGGAGAATTATACTGACTGCTGGGAATTGATAAGGAGTGACTTCTACCGCCATACGGGCAACAGGGGAACCGTCGGCCAAATACTGTGGCGTGTCGTCCGGTCAGGGCAGTTCGCCTTCCAGTTTTGGTTAAGATTAGCTTCCGTTCGGGGGGGGGGGTATTACCTCGCTAAGTTCTTTCACCATTGGTTATCAACGAAGTATTGTCTGCAAATCTATCCAGGCCAGAAGATAGGTTACGGGCTCTGTTTGAGCCACGGAGTGAACATCATTGTTAATCCGGCTACCGTTATCGGCAACAACGTCAATCTAAGCCAGTTTATCAATATCGGTACCACAAAAGATTCGGCCGCCGTTATCGCTGACGGCACGACCATATTCCCCATGGCTTGCATTGTAAATGACGTACACATAGGCCGGGAGGTGACCGTCGGGGCCGGCGCCGTGGTGACGAAGGACGCTCCGGCACAATCCACTGTGGCGGGCGTACCCGCCCGCGTGCTCGGCTATAAGTGCCCCGGCCACTTCGTGGGAAACCGCTACCCGCTCCCGGCGGAGTGTAGGGGCGAGTAATCTTTTTTAATCCAAAAAATCCCTACAATGAAATACCCCATTGGCATCCAAGACTTCGAGAAGATCCGCAAGAATGGCTACGCCTTCGTGGGGCAAGACGTCACTTGTCTTCAAACTAGCCGACGAGACGTCAATATCAGCGTAAATCACCGAAATCCGCGCGGGATAAGGTTGCGCAGATCACACAGATTAACGCAGAAACATAAACCCTTATCAGCGTAAATCTGTGCAGTCTGCGCGACAAAAAGACACGCGGATGACGCAGATTATCGCAGAAACAGAAGCTCATATCATTCTAATCTGTGCGGAAGGTGGCATCATCCAAGCCTTGAACTACGTAGCCTCCAAGTCATAACCCATCTCTTAAAAACAGCCAGCATTCATCATGAAATACCCCATTGGCATCCAAGACTTCGAGAAGATCCGCAAAAATGGCTACGCCTACGTGGACAAAACAGCGCTTGTCTTCAAACTAGCCGACGAGGGCAGCTACTACTTCCTAAGCCGTCCGCGACGGTTTGGCAAGTCGCTGCTGCTCTCCACAATGGAGGCATACTTCCGGGGCAAACGCGAGCTCTTTCAAGGGTTGGCGCTGGAGACGCTGGAGACGGAGTGGGCGGAATATCCCGTGCTACACTTAGATCTGAACAAGGGAAAGTACGACGCGAGTGGAAGTCTCGACGCCGTGCTGGGCGATTTCCTCTCCAAGCTCGAGGCAACCTATGGCGCGTCGCCCTCGGAGACCACCCTCGCGCTGCGTTTCAATGGCGTTATAGAGCGGGCCGCCGCCCAAACGGGGCGGCGCGTCGTCATCCTCGTGGATGAGTACGACAAGCCCATGCTGCAAGCCATCGGCGACGAGACGTTGCAAGCCGAGTTTCGCTCCACGCTCAAGGCGTTCTACGGCGCGTTGAAGTCCCAGGATCGCAACATCCGCTTCGCCTTCCTGACGGGCGTGACGAAGTTCGGCAAGGTCAGCGTCTTCTCTGACCTGAACAACCTGCGCGACATCTCGATGGATGCGCGTTACCAGACCGTCTGCGGCATTACCGAGGCTGAGATGCACCGGTACTTCGAAGAGGGTATCCGCTACGTGGCCGAGAACAGCGGATTGACCTACGAGGAG
This sequence comes from uncultured Prevotellamassilia sp., assembly GCA_964641085.1. GTDB lineage: Bacteria > Bacteroidota > Bacteroidia > Bacteroidales > Bacteroidaceae > Alloprevotella. Next base: position 21,315 of record CAZXJS010000017.1, read on the forward strand.
ACGTGCCGGCGGCTGGCGGAGCGTTACGACGGCTACCACTTCCGCCAAAACGGCGAGGGCGTCTATAATCCCTTCAGCCTGCTCAACACGTTCGAGACGGGCGAGTTCGGCAGCTACTGGTTTGAGACGGGGACGCCGACGTTCCTGGCCGAGCTGCTGCGGCGCGACCATTTCCGCCTGCCCGACATGACGCGTCAGCAGGTGTCGGCGGACTTCCTGAACTCCATCGACACGATGGACCGCAACCCCCTCCCCGTCATCTACCAGAGCGGCTACCTGACCATCAAGGGCTACGACCCTCGTTTCCGCACCTACACGCTGGGCTATCCCAACGAGGAAGTGGAGGAAGGCTTCACCAAATTCTTGCTACCGTGGTACACGTCGGCGAATCGTGGCGACGAGCCGATGTACATTGAAAACTTTATACGTGAGTTGGAGACGGGGCGCCCCGACGACTTCATGCAGCGGATGGCGGCGCTATTCGCCGCGACGGACTACAAGATAGTGGGCGATGCCGAGCTGTACTTCCAAAACGCCTTCTACCTCGTCACCGAGTTGCTGGGCTTCTACGTGGAAGTGGAGCGCGCCATCTCCGACGGTCGCCTCGACATGGTCGTCAAGACGCAGGACTACATTTACATCTTCGAGTTTAAGCTGGACAAATCGCCCGAGGCAGCGCTGCGCCAGATAGAAGAGAAGGGCTACGCCGCGCCCTTCGCCGCCGACCCGCGCCGCCTCTTCAAGGTCGGCGTCAACTTCTCCCGCGAGAAGCGCCGCATCGACGGTTGGAAAATCGCGGACTGAGGCGCAGGGACGCGTAGCAATTTTTTAGAATTACGCCGCCATCCCCCCACACTCCTAACCGGACTCTTTTCTATGGACACCACGCATAGCGCCCCCTCGTCGATACCCAAAATCATTCACTACTGCTGGTTCGGCGGCAAGCCGCTACCGCCGTCGGCGCGGCGCTGCATAGCGAGCTGGCGCAAGTATCTGCCCGGCTATGAGATAAAAGAGTGGAACGAGAAGAACTTTGACGTCAACATCGTCCCCTATACTCGTGAAGCCTATGCCGCACGGAAATACGCTTTCGTCAGCGACTATGCCCGCTTCTGGGTGCTCTACCATTATGGCGGCCTCTACTTCGATACGGACGTGGAAATCATCCATTCCCTGGATGACATCCTCGCCCGCGGCCCCTTCATGGGGCTCGAGAAAAACGCCCACGTACCGCCCGAAGGTGCGGCTCCGGGTTCAGGCCTGGGGGTAGCCCCCGGCCTCGGGCTGGGGGCGAACCCCGGCCTCGGGCTCTACAAAGATTTGCTCGACTACTACGCCACGTTGCCCTACCTGGGGCCGGACGGCAAACCCATCGAGGGAACCATCGTAAAGCACACGACGCGGGTGCTCTACCGCTTGGGTCTGCCCCTTGAGGTCGAGGAGCCCATGCAGGTGGCGGGCGTATGGATTTATCCCCCGGAATACTTCTGCCCCATGGACTCCACGACGGGCATCACGACCCTCACGCCGCAGACCGTCTCCATACACCACTACGACTGCTCCTGGCAGGACCACCGCACGCTGCGTTTCCGCCTCCACCGGCTGAAGAATGCGCTCTACAGGATGTTAGGCCAAAAAGCGGCTGAAAGGTTGAACCGCCTGCTACGCCGAAATGGAAAAGCGTAACAGATCTTTCTGCCTTCTGTCTCGGACGAGGCTCATAATCCTTTTTCCTCAAAAAAACTGAAATCCTTTCGCTATGTTCAGCCGTAGCGTAGCCTATCTTTACTGGCCAACCTTCTACGTGGGGATGTTGCTCCTCACGCTCTGCGTCTGCCTCTATCTTGACCGCAAGACGTGGCGCGATTTGCAGCGCGAGCCGACGCCGGCGTGGTGGATGGTGGCGCTGCTCGTCGTCTTCATCGTCCTCGTCGGTTTGCGACCCATCTCCGGCTACGCTTTTGGTGATACGTCCACTTATGCCCAGCACTTCAAGCAGATGCAGCAGCAACCTGTCATTAAGGCTAACGAGAAAGGTGAATGGCTTTTCGAGTTGCTGATGTTCCGTTGTGCCCACACGATGCCCGTATGGGGCTTCTTCTTGATTGTCGTGATGCTCTACATCGTCCCCATGGCCTGGGCCTGCCGCCGCTTGCTCTCGCGACAATGGCCCGTGCTGATGATGTTCTGCCTAAGCGCGTTCAGCTTTTATTCTGCCGCCGTCAACGGCATCCGCAACGGCATGGCGTGTAGTCTCGTCCTGCTGGCGCTGACTTTCGTGCGGGGCAACGTCTGGGAGAAGCTCTTCTGCGCCCTGCTCTGCGTCTTGGCCTACAACTTCCACCACTCCACGGCGCTACCCATCGGCGCCATGCTTGCCGCTTACTTCCTGCCGCGCCCCAAGTTCTGGATAGGATTTTGGTTCGCCTCCATCGGCCTTAGCCTCGTGGCGGGCGAAGCCGTCACGCAGTTCTTTGCCGGCCTCGGCTTCGACGAGCGTTTCTCCAGCTACACCAGCGAAACGTCAAAAGAAATAATGGAGAGCTTCTCTCACCTGGGTTTCCGCTGGGACTTCCTGCTCTATAGCTTCATGCCCGTCTTCTTAGGCTACTACGCCATCCTGAAGCGCGGCCTCAGCAACAAGACGTACACCCTGCTGCTCTGCACCTACCTCATCGCCAATGCCTTTTGGATTATGGTCATCCGCTCGGCCTTCTCCAACCGCTTCGCCTACCTCTCGTGGTTCCTCTACCCCGTCGTCCTGGGCTACCCCGTGCTGAAGCTGCGCGTCTGGAAGACGGACTTCGGCCGCAAAACGGGGCTGGTATTGCTGGGGCAGGAGGCCTTCACGTTCATCATGTGGATTATTAGCAAATAGCTTTATGGAGATAATACAGGCAAATACGGACTGGCTTACAAGGCTCTACGCCTTCAGCGCCCGTGCCTATCCGGGACGGCGTGTAGAGGCCAAGCGCTACGTAGATTTCTGGTTCTCAAAGACCGCCGACAACTGCCAAAACACGCTCCTGCTGTGTAAAGGCGAGCAACTCGTTGGGCAGATGTTTGGCTCTGCCATGTCTTATTATTACCAAGACAAGGTCATCGAATCGTGCTGGGCGTTCGATCTGTTTGTGGAGAAATCATTGCGAAAAGATACTTGGGGGCTCGATCTGATGCTCCAATGGTTGGAAGAGCACCCTAACGCCTGCGAGACGGGCTCCGGGCCTGACGCTCTGCCCATTAATCTCAAGATGGGGTTTTCCTGGCTTGGAGAGATACGTAAATATGTAGGTTTTACAAACCCGCTATGGTTGCCACTTAACGTGGGGAGAAGAAACGTAGAAACAGCTACGTTCCTCCCCGAGATCTGCGTGCAGGGACATCGTTTCCGACGGTGTACAGAAGAAGCACTACCCCGCTTCAATAAGCCCTTCGCCGGCGGCCTTTTTGAACCAACGCGCGACGTGTGCTTCCTCCGATGGAGATACTTCAACAAGCTTCATCCCTACGCCATATATTACGAAGATGAGACGGGCTGGTTCTTCGCCCTGCGCACGATACGCCAAAAGCACGTTCGGGCGCTGGTCTTGCTGGACTATCGTTGCCCCATAGACGAGAGTGCACCTTTCGACGTCATCTTCCGCGCTACGCAGAAAGTAGCGGCTGCCCTGCACACCGCTATCCTCATTTGCGGCTCCAGCTTGGATCGTGTGGACCGTGTGCTTGAAAAACACCACATGCGCTCCATCGGTCGCCCGCGACCCGTGTTGGGAATGCTTGACGTCAGCACCCGCCGCGAAGACATAGAGAAGCGCGAGTTCGCTTTCGTGACCTTGGCCGATTCTGACGGAGAGACCAGCTGGGAATAGTAATTAGATAAGAAGAAAATGGAAAATGGAAGTTTTGTTATCTCGCTGGACTTCGAGATGATGTGGGGCGGGGTGGACACCTATAAGCCTGAGGCTTACGGAGCTTCTCACGTGGCCAACGTCCGGACAGCTGTAAAAGGCATGCTCTCGCTCTTTGAGAAATACCACGTCCGCGCCACCTTCGGAACCGTGGGGTTGCTGATGCTGAAAGGAAAAGAAGAAGCCCTGCGTCGCAAGCCACGCTTCTTGCCGAATTATGAGCAGAAGGATCTCTCTCCCTACAATAATCATTATATAGCCAACATAAAAGACGAGGATGCCAGTCTGTATTTCGCCCCAGACCTTGTAGAATTGCTACGGAAATCTCCCAGCGTGGAGATAGGCTCACACACCTTCTCTCACTATTATTGCTGGGCTGCAGGACAGACAAAGGCCGCCTTTGAGGCCGATATGGAGCGCGCCGTTGAAGTGGCAAGAGAACACGGGGTGGAGCTTGAAAGCATCATTTTCCCGCGCAACAATGTTCGCGCTGACTATCTCGATGTCTGCGCCGTTCACGGCTTGAAGTGCTACCGTGGGAACGCAAAGAAATTCTTTAAGCCAACGACCACTAAGTTCAGTACCGCCAAGCAGCGCCTCTGTCGACTTTTAGACACATATGTCAGCTTAGGAGGACACGCCTCCTTTTCCGAAGAGGAGCTTGACAGAACGCAAATGCCCCTAAATATCCCTGCCAGCCGGATCTTAAAGCCTTATGATCACCGCTTTGCCCCTTTCGAAGGGTTAAAGATAAGACGCATCAAGAACGAAATGCTCTATGCGGCCAAACATGGCGAAATGTACCATCTTTGGTGGCACCCTCACAACTTCGGCGCCGATTTAGAGAAAAACTTAGCCAACCTTGAAGAAATCCTAACCCACTACGAACGCTTGCACAAAACTTTAGGGATGCAAAGCCTATCCATGTCAGATTTCTTCCACGCTTTCATACAAAAGTAAAACCGATATATATAATAGCTATGGACATTAACGATTTCATTAAGCACTTTGCTGAACAGTTTGACGACACCGACCCTGCTGAAATTCAAGCCGACACAAGTTTTCACGACCTCGATGAGTGGAGCTCACTGACGGCCATGGGCGTAATAGCCTTCATACGGACAACTTATGGCAAGAAGGTCACCGGCATGGAAATACGCGACTGCAAGACTGTTGCCGAACTCTATAACTTGGTAGCTTCAAAGTAAATAGAGAGAGAATGGAAGAAGCCTTTAATCCCTTCTCTTTACGGGGGAAGACCATCTTGGTGACCGGCGCCTCGTCTGGCATAGGGAAGGGTATAGCCATAACCTGCTCCAAGATGGGCGCCACACTCATCCTTAACGGCCGCGACAAAGGTCGCTTGGAGCGTTCGCTATCCGAGTTAGCTCCTGGCTCTCATCAAATCTTGCCGGCCGACCTGACGATGACCGAGGATATACTTAGCCTGACGGAAAAGCTACCCCCCTTAGATGGTATCGTGCATTGTGCCGGTATCGGTCAGCGCAAGCTCTGTAAACAGCTGGAAGTGGAAGACGTGGTAACCCTGATGAATAGCAACTTCACCGGACCAATCCTGCTGCAAACGGAAATATTAAAAAAGAAAAAGCTCAACCGTGAGGCCTCCATCGTATTCCTCTCCTCGATGGCTGTTGACGCGCCTTCAGTCGGCAATGCCCTTTACAGTGCTTCAAAAGCCGCCCTCCTTTCCTATGCCAACTGCCTTGCCATCGAGCTGGCGCCGCGAAAGATACGCGTCAACACCATCTGCCCTGCCATGATATGGACGAACCTCATCCTCAAAGGCGGACTCACCGAAGAACAACTCCGGGAAGACGAGCAACGCTATCCACTGAAACGCTACGGGCAGCCTGACGACATCGCTAATTTGGCCGTTTACTTACTTTCCGACGCCTCTTCCTGGATGACAGGATCAAAAATTAAGATTACAGGTGGAGCGCTAACTTAACATCCCAATGGCATACATCAAGGCTATATCCTACTATCTGCCCCAAAAGATTCTGACGAACGCCGATTTGGTGGCCGAGTTTCCGGAATGGAGCGCCGAGAAGGTGGCTCAGAAGGTTGGCGTACGCTCGCGCCATATAGCGCAAAAAGACGAGACGGCAGGCGACATGGCAGAAAAGGCCGCCCGCAAACTCTTTGTCGAATACGGCATCGCACCGACTGAAATAGACTTCATCCTGCTCTGTACCCAAAGTCCCGACTATTTCCTGCCTTCTACCGCCTGCCTCTTGCAGCACAAGTTGGGCATACCCCAAACGGCAGGAGCCCTCGATTTCAACTTGGGATGCTCAGGCGCAGTCTATGGATTAGCTCTCGCTAAAGGGCTAATAGAGGCTGGCATCGCCGGCGACGTGCTGCTCCTCACCGCAGAGACCTACTCCAAGTATCTCCACCCACAGGACAAGAGCAACCGTTCCATCTTTGGCGACGGCGCAGCCGCCTGTCTTGTTTCGAGCCAAGGCTTTGCCGAGATAGGAAACTTTGCGCTCGGCACAGACGGCAGCGGTGCGCAGAACCTCATCCTCGCTACTGGAGCCGCCCGTCAGCCACAGCCCTCCCATCGAGTAACGACCGACGAGGAGGGGCACCTCCGCCGCGACGACTTCCTTTACATGAACGGAGGTGCCGTCTTCAACTTCACGCTTGACGTCGTTCCCCCGCTCATCAACGACATCCTACGTCGGAACAACATGAAGTCTGATGACGTCGACCTCTACCTTTTCCATCAAGCCAACAAGTTCATGCTTAACACCCTACGCAAGGTCTGCAGCATACCGAAAGATAAGTTCTATGTTGACTTGGAAAACGTCGGCAACACCGTCTCCTCCACAATCTTTATCGGCCTGAAGGATTGTATGGACAAAGGGCGCATTGTCCCGGGGGCAAAAGTGATGGTCGCTGGGTTTGGCGTCGGATTGTCCTGGGCAGGTACTGTCTTTACTTTTTGATTTCAACCTTTTTTTATCCATTATCAGCATGGAAAAGAAAACCCTCACCGTCTTCACCCCTACCTATAACCGTGCTCGGACGCTCTTCAGAACCTACACCAGTCTCTGTCGACAAACATCGCGCGACTTCGAGTGGCTGGTGATAGACGACGGGAGCATGGACAACACCCGCTCACTAGTCTCTGAATGGATAGAGGAAGGTAATATTCCTATCCGATATATCTATCAAGAAAATCAAGGGATGCACGGCGCCCATAACACAGCTTATGCCAACATGGATACTCTTCTCTGCACCTGCATTGACTCGGATGATTATATGCCGGACGATGCCGTGGAAAAAATTATTAGCTTTTGGAATAACAACGGGGCGGACAAGTATGCGGGGTTCATGGGACTCGACATAAAGGAGAACGGACAGGTATGCGGCACAACCTTCCCGGAAGGATTGAAGGAGACAACCCTGCGGGAATATTACGAGAAACTGGGTGGTCGGGGAGACAAGAAACTCGTCTATCGCACAGCAGTAGTAAAAAAATATCCCAAATACCCACTCTTTGAGGGCGAGCACTACGTTGGATTGGGCTACCTTTACCACCTCATCGACCAAGATTACCCCCTACTCGTTCTTAATGAGCCGCTTGTCGTCGTAGAATATTTAGACAGCGGCTCCTCGCGCAACATGTGGAGGCAATATTGGAACAATCCTAAGGGCTTTGCCTTCTACAAGATATTAGACATAAAACAATGCCGTTCGTGGAAGCTGAAGGTGAAAAATAATATCCAATACGTAGCACACTCTATAAGAGCACACAACAAGCATTTCCTCGCCGAATCGCCCACTAAGTTCTTAACGCTGGTCTGCTTAGTACCGGGATGCCTCTTGTTTCTTTATAATGGGTACATGGTCAAGCGGAACAAAAAATATAAGGCATGAAGATACTGCAAGTCATCACCTGCATCGGAACAGGCGGGGGAGCAGAGGATTTAGTTGCCAATTTGAGTATAAGGCTTCACGAGAAGGGGCACCACGTTGATGTGGTCGCCCTCGCCAGGTGGTCGCCCTCGCACAAGCAGCGCCTCGAAGCGGCCGGGTGCCGCGTCGTGGAGCTGGGGCGTAGCTTCTATAACCCCCTCTATATCTTCAAGCTGCGGCGCCTCATGCGGGGCTACGACATCGTACATACGCACAACTCGGCGCCACAGCTCTTCGTCGCCCTCGCCGCGCCGCGCGCCGCAAGGGCGGACGGCAGGTCAAAGATAGCGGCCCGCAAAGCGCCCGTAGCGGCTTACAAAACGCCCGTAGCCGCCCGTAGCTCCCACGCGGCGGCAACGCGTAAATCCGCCCCCATGCTTTGCACCACGGAGCACAACACCAACAACCGCCGCCGCGCCTGGAAATGGTACAGACCCATCGACCGCCGGATGTACCGCCGCTACGCCACCATCATCTGCATCTCCCGGGCGGCGGAGCGCAACCTGCGGGCGCACTTGGGCGCCTGCACGGCACGCATCGTCACCATCCCCAACGGCATCGACGTCGCTCGCTTCCGTGACGCCGCGCCCCGGCCCGACCTGCGGGAGCACCCCGGGCGCTTCGTCGTCGTCATGGTGGCGGCTTTTCGCAAGCAGAAGGATCAAGACACACTCGTGCGCGCCCTTGCCCTCCTGCCGCGCGGCGCGTTCGAGCTGTGGCTCGTCGGCGACGGCGAGCGCCGGCCCCTCGTGGCGCAGCTGGCCGGGCAGCTCGGCGTGGCGGACGAGGTGCGCTTCTTCGGCGTGCGCACCGACATTCCCGAAATACTCCACACCGCCGACGCCGTATGCCTCTCCTCCCATTACGAGGGCCTCTCCCTCTCCAGCGTAGAGGGCATGGCGGCGGGGAAGCCCTTCATCGCCGCCGACGTGCAGGGGCTGCGCGACGTCGTGCAGGGCGCAGGCCTCCTCTTCCCCCACGCGGACGCCGCCGCCTTGGCCGACATCATCCGCCGCCTGGCCGCCGACAAGGCCTATGCCGCCGATGTGGCGCGCCGTTGCCGCGAGCGCGCCGCGCAGTACGACATCAGCCGCACCGTCGAGGGTTACGAGCGGGAGTACAAAGCGCTCTTGGGGGAAGAATAAGGGGGGGGCATAGCCCCGCAGAGCGGGCGCCCCGTAGTAGGCCGGGGCAACGCCCCGGACACGACACGTCGTCCACCCCAGGCGCCCTGAAGGGGCGCTACAACCTCGTCGCTATGTTTGCAGCGCCCTTACAGGGCGCCAATTGTTGTGGCGTTGGCTTTCCCGGGGTTCAAACCCCGGGCTAAATTGCACCGCCCCTTCAGGGCGGCATTTTGCTGCCTAAGACAACAAGTTTTCAGCCCTAAGCGCAATAATCTGACGGAAACCGCGGTTTAATAAGATAAAAGGGGGGCGAAGGTTGTTAATTTGAGGCTCGCTAAAAAAAGCAGCACCCCCCCCCCCCCCCCCCCCCCCCCCCCCCCCCCCCCCCCCCCCCCCCCCCC
>CAZXJS010000017.1:30708-60793 GCA_964641085.1 uncultured Prevotellamassilia sp.
AGCACCCGCCTCAACGCCCCAACTACCCTATTCGCCCCACCAACGCCCCAACCCCCCAAGAGCGCATGAAGATTACCGTCATCACCGTTACGTACAACAGCGCCCGGACCGTGCGCGACACGCTGCGGAGCGTCTTGCAGCAGGACTACGCGGAGCTGGAGTACATCGTCGTGGACGGCGCCTCTACGGACGGCACGCCGGACATCCTGCGCGAGTTCCAGCCCCGCTTCGGAGGGCGCATGCGCCTGCTCAGCGAGCCGGACAACGGACTCTACGACGCGATGAACAAGGGCATTCGCCTCGCTACGGGCGACGTCGTCGGCATGCTCAACTCTGACGACTTCTTCTCCGCCCCCGACGCCCTAAGCACCATCGCCCGCGCCTTCACCTGCCCGGAGGGCGCCGGAGGGGCCGAGTTCTCCGAAAACTCCGAGTATTCCGAGAACTCCGAGCCTGCCGAAGCCTCCCCCTCGCTCCCCCCCTCCGCCCCGGACGCCGTCTATGCCGACGTCCACTTCGTGCATCCCGACGACCTCTGCCGCCCCGTGCGCTACTACTCCAGCCGCCATTTCAGCCGCCGCTGGATGCGCTTCGGCTTCATGCCCGCCCACCCCACCTTCTACTGCCGCCGCGAGCTCTACCTGCGCTACGGCCTCTACGACACCTCCTATCGCGTGGCGGCCGACTTCGAGTGCCTCCTGCGCCTCATCTTCATCCACCACATCCGCACGCGCTACGTGCCCCGCGACCTCGTCACCATGCGCACCGGCGGCGCCTCCACGCGCGGCATGAAGAGCCACCTCTGCATCATGCGCGACCACCGCCGCGCCCTGCGCGCCAACGGCGTACGCTCCGGCGTCGTCCTCCTCGCCCTGCGCTACCCCTATAAGCTCCTCGACCTCTGGCTCCACCGCCGCCGCCTCGCCGCGCCCTCGCCACCGCCACCACCGGCGCTTTGACGTAACGCTCCCACTTTGGGCGCACATAGGTATAAAAACGCGGAACGAAATCCAAAAATCTTATAAGTTTTTGGGATTTCGTTCCGCGTTTTTCATGCTTTTCGGGGGGTAAGACGGCGCGCGGGGAGGGTGATGAGATGCACCGATGCCCCCCCCGCCCGACCTGCCACCTGCCGCAGGCGACCCGCAGCGCGGGTCGGACGTAGTAGGCCGGGGCGAAGCCCCGGACCCGATGCGGGCAGTAAAAAGGCGCCCTGCAGGGGCGCTACGTATGTGCCAACGCGTATCGGACGGCCGTCCGGATGTACGTAGCGCCCCCCCCGGGGCGCCAACTGTCCCGGCCAAGATGTCCGGGGCGTTGCCCCGGCCTACTACGGGGCGGCATTTGCAAGCCCCCTCCCTGCTCCCCCATAAGGGGGAGAGCCATGAGGTTAGTCTTCTCGCGGCCTTGCAAGTAGCGGCCTTGCAAGCCCCCCTTATGGGGGTTGGGGGGCTTCCCCTCCAGCCCCCTCCCTGCTCCCCCATGAGGGGGAGAGCCATGAGGTTAGTCTTCTCGCGGCATTGCAAGTAGCGGCATTGCAAGCACCCCTCTTGGGGGGGTGGGGGGGCTTCCCCTCTTGGGCGTACGAGCCGGTGCGACCGATATTTCGGTATCGGCCGGTTTTTGTACCACGGTTTACGGAGTCGCGCGCGATGAAATCGCTATTTTTGCGCCGTTTTTGGGTCAGGGACGATAGCGCGCCGCTTCAGCGCTTGTCCTTTATGATAACCCAAGGCTCGGACCGGCTGAATCAAGACCCGGACTGCCTGAAAACAAGGCACTGACCGCTTGAAATAAGGCACAGACCTCGGCTGAAGCAAGGCGCGTCGCGCCGGATTCGAAGCGTCGCCTACTCGGTATAAACCGCATCGCGCCTGACACGAGGCACGTATGAGCTGACAGAAGGCACGTGCGAGCTGACAGATGAGATGTGTGAGCTGACAGGAGGCGGCTGTCGGCTGACAGAAGAGACGTACCGCCAGTAGGCTAAAGCGCTTGGCGCATAGCAACAAATCACAGAGAGAACAACCACATAACATACAAGTATGAAAAAGATTTTACTTACACTTTTAGGCGCTGTCGCCCTCACTGCGGGGGCACAGGTTTACCAGGTACCCAACTCGGACTTCGAGTCGTGGACCTCAGACTACGAGCCCGGCGGTGGCTGGTATTCCTTTGTATCGGCGCAAGGGACTTATTCTGGTTTTAAATCAAAATCTCAAGAGAACACGACGCAGCTCACGGGCACGTCTGCTCATGGCGGGAGTGGCAAATCTGCCTGTTTGAAGTCGCGCACAATAATGGTGGTTAGTAAAGCCAACGGCAACCTCACGACTGGTTGTGTGAATATGGGGTCAACGAGCGCTACGGAATCCGGCGACAAAAATTACAACTTCACCGACCGCGACGGTTCGAACTGCTGCCTCTTCGTGGGTCGTCCCGACTCTGTGGAGTATTACTACACCTTCTCCAGTGGAGGTTCCACGACGCCCCGCCTGCACGCCATCCTGCACGGCGACACAGATTATAAAGACCCGAAGCCGTCTAACGAAGCTACTTACAAGATAGCTGAAGCCACAGTTTACGCTTCGACGAACTCCAGTTGGACGCGCGCCGTGGGCGCCTTCTCCTATACCGGTGTGGAGAGTACCACAGCCTACATGCTGGCCTCCTTCACGACAAACGAGAACCCGGGCGTAACTTCCGGAGACGTGTTCTGCGTGGACGATGTGCGCTTCATCTACAACTCCAAGCTTTCTGCCCTCAGCATCAACGGCACGGCGGTGAGCGGGTTCGACAAAGACACTTATGCCTACACCAGCACGGAGACCTACACGGAAGGCACGACGACCGTTACGGCGACAGCCGACGGCCACGGCGCTACGGTGGAACAATCCTACGACGAATCGACGGCCCTCCTGACTATCACCGTAAAAGGCAACGACATCTCCAACGACGCCACGAACTACCACACCTACACTATCCAGTTTGCCAAAGCTACCGTACCCGCCGCCACGCTGACGAGCGCCACGGTGGGCGGCGTCACGGTGACGGAGTTTACGAAGGTGAGTGACACGGAGTATAAAGCCGAACTGCCCATCGTCTATAACCAAGGCCTCGTGGCTGAGGGCACACCCGCTGACGGCGGCACGATGGTGAAGAATACGGACTACGACGCCTACGGCATTACGGAATACGGCTTCTACGACAACACGGCGAAGACCATCACGCTGAAGGTGGCCAACACGGCCGACGAGGAGACCAGCTACGTCTTCTCCTTCACCGAGCCGGTCACGACGTCTGAGATTTTGGGCAATTATGCCGGCGCCCTCTCCGTCGTGCTGGGCGCGAATGGCGAGAACATCATCGCCCCTTTAAGCAATGCGACGATCACGCTGACGCAGAACCAGAACGGGACGTACAACATCGCGCTGCCCAACTTCAGCTTTGCCATGATGGACATGCTCGTGGGCGACATCTACGTGCCCGGCCTGACGCTCTCCGTCAATAAGCTCAGCGCGACGGCCGTCAGCATCCGCCTCGCTTCGGACGACACGGAAGCCATCGGCATCATGCTGGGTCACCTGCCCGTGACGATAGACCTAACGCTGGACGACACGACGTGCAAATACGCCGACGCCTCCATAGACATCATCACGACGGAGAGCGAGGTAGAGATGGTCAAGATGTTCAGCACCATCCACGTGGACTACGTTCCCTTCCAGGTGGACGAAGACGCCACGAAAGTAAGCGAAGGTGACAACAGCGCCTACACGAACCAGAAGCTGACGGGCTACGTCTCGAAGGCGAGCACGGCGTTCCTGCACCTGAACGAGCAGACGGTGGGCACGCCGATGGACTATATCGACATGACGGACGCCTGGGTGGCCTCGGACGTCACGGCCGCCGACCTGAAGCAGGGCGCTTTGGATGCGAACAACACCGTGTATTATCTGCCGGAAGACGCCTCTTATGCCGCCGGGACAAACGTCTCCGTAGGTGGCACGGCGCAGGCATTTGAGCTGAACGACGCGGTAGGCATCAACATCCCGACGGCGTTCACCGCCGAGAAGTTCTCCTACGACCGCGAGCTGACGGCCGGTAACCTGACGACCTTCGTGCTGCCCTTCACGACGGACGCTTCGAACATCAACGGCACCGTCTATAAGCTCACGGGGCTGACGACGGACGCCTTCAACTTCGAAGCCGTCAGCAAGGTAGAGGCCAACACGCCCTACGTCGTGGAGGCCACGGGTACGGCACTCTTCACGGACGACAACGCGGGCGGCACCGTAGCCGCAGCCAACGCCGAGACGGCGCCCAAGCTGGAGCTGACGGGCATCACGCACATGGGCAACTACGGCGAGGCCGAGACGCTGACGTCCGACGCCTCGACGGCCTACTACGGCTATGCCTCCGGCGAGTTTAAGAAGGCCGCCACGGGCACGCTGAACCGCTACCGCACGGCCTTCGCCGTGAGCGGCTCGGCCGCCGCACCGGCCTACCGCTTCGGAACGGGCACGACGGGCATCACGACGGCACGCGCTGACGCCGCCGCCGCCACGGCCTACGACCTGCAAGGCCGCCGCGTCAGCACCGTAGGCAAGGGCGTTTACGTGGTGAACGGCAAGAAGGTGATCAAGTAAACTTACCGCGATTTTAGCACGATAACAGAAAAGCATAATGAAAGCAACACGCAAAGCATACAGCGCCCCTGCGGCGCGCACATTCAGCGTAGTGCCCGCCGCACTACTGGCCCAGAGCCTCGGGACGCAGAAGTACGAAGACAAGACGCCGGAAGAGGACGTCGTCTTCGAGACGCGCCGCGGCTGGAACAGCGCCGACTGGAGCGGCGAGTAACGCCCCGCCGTTCCGGCCGCTCTTATACAACGAAAGGCAGGTGGAACGGAGCTTATCGTAGATAGCCCACTCCTCCGCCGGCCGCCGGAACGCACACGAAAGGCAGGACGCCCACCCCCGCAAGAGGGAAGGCGCCCTGCCTACTTTTTGGCTCTGCGGGCCGGGCGGGGACGGAGTTCGCGCGTTTCCATTTACAAATAAAGAGGTGCAGAGGGAGCGCCCGGTAAGGGCGGCTTTTGGGCGGTCGCATCGTCGCTGAAGGCGACGCGGAGCGAAGCGACTTGTTAACCGCAGGTAAACCTGAGGAGCGAAGCGACGAGGGTTCACCTGCGGCAGGTGCCCCCCCGACCCCCCCGGACGCTGACGGCGTCCCTCCCGTCACGTGCCGGGCTCGCCACGCCAAGCCAGGGACACCTTTGGCGTCCGCACGTATGGATGGCATGCCTACCGAGGGTGAGGCGGCTTCACTGCGTTGCGCCGCCTTACCCTCGGTTAACCGGTCGCTCCGCTCCGTGTCGCCTTCAGCGACATCCCCTTACAACGCCACGGGACACGAGGGGGCAGTAAAAATAAGCGCCCATAAGGGTGGCACGTGCAAGCCCCTTTACTCACAGGGTACGCCCTGAAGGGGCGCTGCACAATAGCCCGGGGTTTTAACCCCGGGTCACGGCAAGGTGATAACAATTGGCACCCTGTAAGGGTGCTGCAACATCCCGTCGCCGTGTTTGCAGCGCCCCTTCAGGGCGCCAATTGTTGTGGCGTTGGCGTTCCCGTTCCCGGGGTTGAAACCCCGGGCTATGTTGCACCGCCCTTACCGGGCGGCGTTTGGGCGGGCGCGGTCGCTCCGCTCCGTGTCGCCTTCAGCGACCGCCGCAAAGCCGCAACGCCCGCTCCGCGAAGGATTGCCGCCGCCCGCCCCTTGCCGAAACCGGAAATAACCCGTACTTTTGCAGAAAATGAGGCACTAAGCATGGGAAAGTTTGTAAACCCCTTCACGGACGTAGGGTTTAAGCGCATCTTCGGGCAGGAATTCTCCAAGCCGCTACTGCTGGACTTCCTGAACAGCCTGCTTTCGGGCGAACGCCACTTGCTCGACTTGCAGTTTCTGGACAAGGAGCAGCCGGCCGACTTTGAGGGCGACCGCTCCCTGATTTACGACATCTATTGCCGGACGGACACGGGGGAGCGCGTCATCGTGGAGATGCAGAACCGCGAGCAGCCGAACTTCGCCGACCGCTGCCTCTACTACTACGCACAGGCCGTGGCGCGACAGGGCGAGCGCGGCACGCAGTGGGACTACCACGTCGACGCCGTGTACCTGGTGGCCTTCGTAAACTTCCACATGGAGGGGCTGGGCGAAGATTTCCGCACCGACGTGGTGCTTTGGAACAAACAACACCGGCAGGTCTTCACGGACAAGGAACGCTTCATCTTCCTGCAGCTTCCCCGTTTCGAAAAAGAGGCGGATGAATGCACGTCGGACTTTGAACGCTGGATATACGTATTGAAAAACATGGAAGCACTGAACAGAATGCCGTGGGCGGCGAAGGACTCCGTATTCCACCGCTTGGCGGAGATAGCGGAGGTAGGGAATATGACCAAGGAAGAACGCGTGAAGTACGACAGTGCTTTGCGCCACTACCGCGACACGCTGAACGTGATGCGCGGCGAGCGGGAGAAGGGCGTGGCTGAGGGCATGGCTGAGGGCGCTCGGCAAAACAACCTGAAGAACGCGGCGGCTATGAAGGCGCTGGGTCTGAGTGCCGACGTCATTGCGAACGTCACCGGTCTGAGCGCCGAGGAGATAGCCGCGCTCTGACTTTGAACGCCGGATATACGTATTGAAAAACATGGAAGCACTGAACAGAATGCCGTGGGCGGCGAAGGACTCCGTATTCCACCGCTTGGCGGAGATAGCGGAGGTAGGGAATATGACCAAGGAAGAGCGCGTGAAGTACGACAGCGCTTTGCGCCACTACCGCGACACGCTGAACGTGATGCGCGGCGAGCGCGAGAAGGGCGTGGCTGAGGGCATGGCTAAAGGCATGGCTGAAGGCGCACGGCAAACCGCACTGAAGAACGCGGCGGCTATGAAGGCGCTGGGTCTGAGTGCCGACGCTATAGCGAAAGTCACCGGCCTAAGCGCCGCGGAGATAGCCGCGCTCTGAACCTCTACCTCCGCCCATGAACCCCTTCTTCCTCTTGCTTCGCCTCTCGCTGGGCGTCGGCCGCGGCCCGCAAAGGGCGCTGACGGAGACGGAATGGCGCGACGTCTTCCAAACGGCTCAGACGCACGCCGTCGTAGGCCTCGTCAGCGACGCTGCGGAGCGTCTGCCCGCCGCCCTGCAGCCGCCAGCCGAGCTCCGCCTGCAGGGATACATGCTCCGCGAAGCCATACGCCGACGCAACGCCCTCGTAAACCGCCGCACGGTGGAGCTCTCCGAGCAGTTCCGGCGCGACGGCTTCCGCTCCTGCGTGCTCAAGGGGCAAGGCGTCGCCCGGCTCTATCCCGACCCCGCCCTGCGGCAGCCCGGTGACATTGACCTCTGGGTGGAAGGGGCGCGCAAGGACATCTATGCCTACTTACAGCGCCACGTGGCCGAGCCGCCGGAGATGGAGTACCACCACGCGCGCTACCCCGTCTTCCCCGACGTAGAAGTTGAGGTGCATTTCATCCCTTCCTTCCTCCACTGGCCACCCGCCATGCTGGCTCTGCAGCGCTTCTATCGGCGCCACGCCGAGGCGCAGTTTGCCCACGAGGTGGAACTGCCGGGCGGTGCAGGCCGCGTCAGCGTACCGACGACGCCCTTCAACTGCGTCTTCTCCCTCTCCCATATCTATAAGCACTTCTTCAGCGAGGGCATCGGCCTGCGGCAGATTGTGGACTACTACTACATCCTGCGCTGCGGCCTCTCGCCCGCCGAGCGTGCGGCCGTCTGCGCGGCGCTGCGAAGCGTTGGTATGTGGCGCTTCGCCCGCGCCATGATGTACGTGCAACACGCCGTGCTGGGCTTGCCGTCGGAATACCTGCTCTGCCCGCCCGATGCGCAGGAGGGCGACTTCGTCATGCGTTGCATCATGGCCGGCGGCAACTTCCGCCGCCCCAGCGGTCCCAGCCCCGCCGACGAAGGCAAGCTGCACCACCTCTTGCGCACCATGGGCGACAACAGCCGCCTCCTGCTTCGCTACCCTCGCCCCGTCTTGGGCTACCCCATCTACTCCCTCTGGCACTTCCTCTGGCGCACCGCCCACGGCTACAAATAGTCGCGCCGCGCCGCGCCCGCCATGCCCCGAAAAAGCCGGGGGGCAAGCACCGTTTTTTTCTGATGCTTGCCCCCCGGCTTCGTTTTGTTTTCCAAACGGCTTTCCGCCTACTCCGCTTCGACTAAAAAAGCGGCGTCCCGGCTCATTGCTTCTTCAGCTTCGCCTCCAAGTCTTCCACCTCGCGCCGGAAGGTTTTCTCCGTGGCGAGGCGGTTTTGCACGGTCGTGCAGGAGTGCATGACGGTGGAATGGTCGCGTCGCCCGATGAGACGCCCTATCTGCGTGTAGGAGAGGTCCGTGTATTTATGGATCAGGAACATGCACACCTGCCGCACCTGCACCACCTCGCGCTTGCGCGTCTTGCCCAGCACGTCGCGCCGCGCCACGCCGTAGTGCTGGCACGTCGCGCGCAGGATGTCCTCCGCCGTCAGTTCTTTGCGCGCCAGGTTTATGGCCCGTGCCACGACGCGCTCCGCCAGCTCCAGCGTGACGTCCGTGTTGTCCACGACGCTGTAGGCCATGATGCTGTTCACGATGCCTTGCAGCTCGCGGACGCTGCTCTCCACGGTGTGGACGATGTAGTCCACCACCTCCGGCGGAAACGTCAGTCCGTCGCGCAGCAGCTTGGCTTGCAGGATGGCGCGGCGCAGCGCGATGTCCGGCCGCTCCATCTCCGCCACCATGCCCCATTTGAAGCGCGTCAGCATCCTTTCCTCGATGCCCTCAAACTGCGCCGGCTCGCGGTCGCACGTCAGGATAATCTGCCGCCCGTTCTGGTGCAGGTGGTTGAAGATGTGGAAGAAGGCCTGCTGTGTCTTGGCCGTCGTGATCTCCTGTATGTCGTCAATGATGAGCACTTCTATGGTCTGGTAGAAGTGCAGGAAGTCGTTCGTCGTGTTGTGGAGCACGGAGTCCGTATATTGCGTGCGGAAGAGGTGCGCCGGGACGTAGAGCACGCGCGCCGTGGGCTGGTTCTCGCGGATGCGCAACCCGATAGCGTTGACCAAGTGCGTCTTCCCCACGCCGCTGGGGCCGTAGAGGAAGAAGGGGTTGAACGCCGCGCGCCCCGGCTCTTTGGCAATGGCCAGCCCCACGGCGCGCGGCAACTTGTTCGCCTTGCCCTCCACGAAGTTGTCGAACGTATAGATAGGGTTCAGCCCCGCCTCCAGGGGTGGTGTCGCCGGAGCTGCCGGCTCCGCCTTAGGCTTTGCCGGGCTCTCCCCGCGGTCTATCTGGTAGAAGAGCGCCACGTCCGGCCCGAAAGCCGCCTGCAGCGCCTCGCGCAGCAAGTCCGCGTGGTGCTCCTCGATATAGTCCACCACGAAGTTGTTCGGAGCCCACAGCGTCAGCTCGTTACCCTCCCAGCGGCAGAAGCGCAACGACGTGAACCACGTCCGGAACGCCTGTTCCGGCAGGTTCTCGCGCAAGTGGTTCAGGCAGTGTTCCCACCGCCTCTCCGGCGTCGTCTCCATGCTTCTGTTTTTGGGTAAGGAAAAGGATGCGCTGCGACCCATAGGGGCGCGGAGCGCAGGCAAATTTGGCTAATTTTTTTGGAAGGCGCAACGCCTGCCCCTATGTTTTTACGCCAGCTCCCGCCGCAGCTCCCGCCTGTCAGGTCGCAGCTTCCGCCTGTCGCCGCCGCGTTGCCGTTCGGTGGCGGTCGGCTCCGCCGACCGCAAGCTCCCTCCCCGCCCGTCCCCCCCCCCTGCCCCGCCAAATAATCGGAAAAAGCCTTAATATCTGTTGCAAAAAGCGCCGCCCCCGCCCCACCGGCCCTCGGCGCGACGCCGACGTACCGCTTTTTTGTTATCTTTGCATAGCATAACGACCCGTCGCACGAGCGCGAAGCCCTCCTTTCTCTCCCTCTCGTGCGCGATGTTTTTTTTATTGTATTATGAAACCATCAGCCCATACCCCGGCTCTCCCCACGTTCCGCATACGCCCCCTGCGCCGGTTCCTCTTGGCGCTGGGTCTCGCCGGCGCCCTGACCGCCTCGGCACAAGCGCCTACGCCCACCGAACGGCAGATGCAGGAGCTTGGCCTCGTGCGCCTGCACGACGTCGACCCCTCGATACGCGTCAGCCTCGGCCTCGTGCGCGCCGACAACCCCGCCGGCCGCCCGCTCTACACCGACCTGCACGACGCCTGGCTCACGCCGCAGGCCGCCCAAGCCCTGAAGCGCGCCCAGGCACGCCTGAAGCGCGAGCACCCCGAGCTAAGCCTCAAGGTCTATGACGCCGCGCGCCCCCTTAGCGTACAGGCACAGCTCTACCGCGCCGTGGCCGGGAAGATGGAGAATATCTACGTCAGCAGTCCGCAGACCGGCGGCGACCCCCACAACTATGGCCTTGCCGTCGACGTCACCCTCTGCCAGGCCGCCTCCGGCGACACGCTCACTATGGGCACGCGCATTGGCGACTTCGTGCCCGCCTCGCGCGCCGCCGCCGAGGCTCAGGCTGCCGACGACGGAGGCATCAGCGCCGAGGCGCGCACCAACCGCGAGCTGCTGCGCCGCGTCATGGCAGCGGCCGGCTTCAAGCCCCTACGCACCCAGTGGTGGCACTTCAATTTCCGCACACGTTCCGAGGCGAAGGCCAACTTCCGCCTCATACGCTGACGCCCCGGCCGCAGTGAATGCCAACGAGGAATACATAGCGCGCCATGCCGACGACGCGCCCGCCGAGCTCGCCCTCCGGCTGCAACGCCACCCGGAGCTGGATGCCGCCTACATCCTGCGCCAGGTAGAGGGGCGTCAGCTCCTGCGTCGCAAGGTGCCGGAGTGGGCCGCCTGCGAGGGGTTGCTCTATCCCCCGCGCTTAGCCCTGGAGCAATGCTCCGCCGCGCCGGCCGCGCGCTACAAAGCCGCCTTGGCGCGGCGCCTCGTAGCCGCCGAAGAGCGCCCCACGCTCGTCGACCTCACCGGCGGCCTGGGTGTCGACTTCAGCTTTATGGCACCCGCCTTCGCCCGGGCTACCTATGTAGAGCGCCAAGAAGCGCTTGTTCGACTGGCGCGCCACAACCTGCCGCTCCTGGGGCTGGCCGAAGCCCGCGTCGTGCAGGCCGACGCCGAGGACTATCTGCGCCAAATGTCGCGCGTCAGCCTCGTCTTTCTCGACCCCTCGCGCCGCGGCGCCGCCGGGGAGCGCCTGCGCCGCATTGCCGACTGCCGGCCCGACGTCAGCGCCCTGCTCCCCCTGCTGCGCCGCCGCGCCGCCTGCTGCCTCGTGAAGCTCGCCCCCATGCTCGACGTCGAGGAAGCTCGTCGCACGCTCGGTGCCACCGAGGTGCACGTCGTCTCCGACGGCAAGGAATGCAAGGAGCTGCTCCTCGTTCTCTCTCCCACCCCGGAGGCCGAGCCTCGCATCACGTGCGCCGAGGCCGACATCACCCTCACCTTTACCCGCAGCGAGGAAGCCGCCGCCCACCCCACCCTGACCGCGCGACCGGAGCGATACCTCTACGAGCCGGGACCCGCCCTGCTCAAGGCCGGCGCCTTCCGCATCGTCGCCCGGCGCTATGACCTCCTCAAGCTCCACCCCAACAGCCATCTCTACACCTCCCCCCGCCTCCTCGCCCGCTTCCCCGGGCGACGCTTCGAGGTGCTACGCCAGTCGGGCTTCGGAAAGAAAGAAATTCGCGGTTTCATCGGCGCTACGCGGTGCGCCAACCTCGCCGTGCGCAACTTCCCCATGACCGTCGCCGCGCTGCGCCGCCGCCTCCACGTTGCCGAGGGCGGCACCGAGTACTGGTTCGCCACCACCCTCGCCGACGGCACGCACCGCCTCCTCGCCTGCCGGAAAATATAAGCCTCTACCCGTTCCGCCCCGCGCCCTCCCCGCGCCCGCGGATTTTCAGAGCGCCCGCCCCGCCGCCGCGGGTTTTCAGAGCGCCCCCGCCCCCCCCCCTTCCCCGCCGCGTTGCCGTTTGGTGGCGGTCGGCTCTGCCGACCGCAGGCCCTCCCGCCCCGCCGTTTTTTTAAAAAAGCAAGAAAAAAGCTCCGCCGCCCTGTAACTTCCGCCCCACCCACCCGTCATCTTCATAGAGGGACATGCAACAGATAGACTTCCGCACCCAGCTCCTGCCGCTCAAGGACAAGCTCTTCCGCTTGGCGCTGCGCATTACCCTCGACCGCCCTGAGGCGGAAGACGTTGCCGAAGAAACCCTCGTGCGCGTCTGGCAGAAGCGCGGCGAGCTGGCCGACGTCGCCAGTCTCGAAGCCTACTGCCTCACCGTCTGCCGCAACTTAGCCATCGACCGCCACAGCCGCAAGGAAGCCCAAAACCTGCACCTCGACCCCGCCGCGTACGACGCCGCAGACCCCACACCCGGGGCGCAGGAGCAACTGGAGCACGACGAACGCTTACAGCGCGTCAAGGACATCTTCAACCGTCTGCCCGAGAAGCAACGCTCCGTCATGCAGCTGCGCGACATCGAGGGAAAGAGCTACAAGGAGATAGCCCAAATCCTCGCCCTTACGGAAGACGTCGTCCGCGTCACCCTCTTCCGCGCCCGCCAAGCGGTGCGCAGACAGTACGAAAAGATAGAAAGCTATGGACTATAAATACATCGAACAGCTCGTGGAGCGCTACTTCCGCGCCGAGACATCGGAAGCCGAGGAGCAAATCCTGCGCGCCTTCTTCCGGCAGGCCGACATTCCCGCGCCGCTCCGGCGCTGGCGCGCCCTGTTCGCGTATGAGGCCGAGGCCGGGCGCGACGGTGTGGGCGAGGACTTCGACAGCCGCGTCTTGAAGCGCATCGAGGCCGAGGAGCCCGTCCGCGCACGCCGCCTCACGCTGCGCCGCGCTCTGCGCCCCCTCTTCCAAGCCGCTGCCGCCGTAGCCGTCGTCGTGCTCGTAGGAATTGGTGCCCAGCGCTCCTTCAGCACCTCCGGAAACCCCGCCTGGGACTACAACCCCGCCACCTACCAAGACACGTACGACAGCCCGCGCCAGGCTTACCACGTCGTAGAAGACGGCCTCGAAATGTTCCAAAAGACAGCCGTCGTGGACACCCTCAAAGGGAAGCCGGCGAACGACGCCGAGAGACTGCAAAAATGAGACACGCACTCGCTGCCCTGCTCCTCGCACTCACCGCCCTCACCGCGACGGCGCAAAAAGAGCACGACTTCGCCCTCACCTACATGAACCTCTACGCCGAGGGCACCACCCTAAGCTGCCAGACCGTAGGGCCGGCCATGATCAGCAAAATGCTCGCCCAGCCCCAGGCCGACGACGACCCCGACATGAAGCAAGCCCTCAAGAAGATACGCAGCCTGCGCGTCGTGGCAAACACCAAAAAGAGCGAGACCGCCACGCTCTACGACAAAGCCGCAGCTCTGCTCAAAGCCAACAGCGCACGCTATGGCCACTACGCCGACTACGACGGCAAGAGCCTCTACCTGCGCCGCCGCGGCAAGGACATCCTCGAGCTTGTGCTCCTCACACGCCAAGACAGCTGCCTGCACATCGTCGACGTCACCGGAACCATGGACGAGGACTTCCTCCGCCAACTCACCGGCCGTTAGCCAACCACCCAACCACCCAACCACCCCATTAACAAATAACTATACCTTTTTGGCCGCCCCGAAACGCGGGGCAAGAAGCAAAACAATCGCTGCATTATTAAAACACACCTACGGCCATCCGGAGGGACCGGCCGGGAAACGGGGGAGCGCCCATCAAGCGCCCCCCCTTTTTCATGCCCTGACGCCGCGGACACGTAAACCGGCGCCCCGGGATCAGTGCAGCCGCATATGGCGGAAGTCGAAGGTGAGGCGTTGCAAGTGGCTTAGCAAGAAGGCCAAGCCCACACTGCCGCCGTCGGGAAACGGCGCGGCGGTCGCTGCGGTGGTGGCGGGAGGAGCTTCCGGGGTTGCTGCGGTGGTGGTGCCCGTTGCAGGCGCTATGGTGAAAGCGCTTGCGGGCAAGGTGAGCGCGCCGAGGCCGACGGGCGCGTCGGAGGCGCGGCGCAGCGTGTTGACGGAGTCCGGCGTGAGGCGCAGCGTGACGTAGCCGTCCGGCGTCTCGCCTTGGGCGCAGAGGTGGTCGTCGAAGCGTAGCGGGATGCCGCCCCGGGCGTCGGGCGTCTCGGTAGCGAGCAGCACGCCCTCGGCGCTCAGCGTGAGGCGCGGCACGAGGCATAGCGCGTTGTAGCCCACCGTTACGTTGCGCCCCTCGATGTCCGCCACGCGGCACAGCACGTCGCGCAGCACGTACGCACCCAGCTGCACGCTACCGACGAGGCCCACGGCGTAGTCTTCCTCCTCGTGGAGCAGATGCACGTGCAGCTTGCGCGCCAGGCGGCGGGGAATGAGGACGTAAGGCTCTGTGGGATCTACGCGCAGACCGGCTTTGTGTCCGTTGACGAGCCCCTGCACCGTGCGCCCATCTGCGGCGTAGCGCACGGCGGTTTGTGGCTCGGGCGCCGTCAGCGAGGGCGCGCCGAAGGGTCGCGCTGCGGCGTATATCTCGGCGCGCGCCCGGGCGTACTGCGCCGCCTCACCCGTGTAGGCGCCCGTGGCGAGCAGTGCGTTGCAAACCTCGGCCGCTTCCGCGTAGCGCCCCTGTGCCGCCAGGCTGCGCGCCCGCGTCATGGCCACGCCGTGGCGCACGTCGGCCAGCTCCGGTGCGCGGAGTGCCGGTTGCAGGCGTTCCGCCGCTTCGGCCACCGCCGCCGGAGCGTTCTTCCCCAAGAGCACCAGCAGGCGCGCCACGCTGCGTTCCGTAGCGTCGGAAACGGCGTCCAGCGCCGCCTCGTTGCGCTCCAAGGTCATCAGGTCGCCGCTCGCGGCATAGTCCGCCACGAAGCGGGGGCGGTACGTCTTGGCCTTCCCCGGCTGCAGCTCCATGGTCAGCAGGTTCAGCCGGGGGCGCGCAAAGCCGCGCAGGAAGGCCGCCCCCAGCAGGCCGTCGCTGTCCGCCGGCCACGCCGTGTAGGAGAGCGCCGGCAGCGTATAGACCTCGTCGGCAATGACGAGGCGAAACTGCGCCGTGTCCACCGTGCCGCGCGGGAAGGCGGCCGCCGAGAGCGTGCTGCCCGGCACCGACGTGTCCAGCTCGAAGCGCTGCGCCGCGCTCGCGGTGGGGGCGTCTGCCGCCCGGGCATGCAGCCGGAGCGCACCGCTCGGCGTGAAGCAGAGATTCGGCGTTTCAGGCAAAGCCACGGGTTGCGCCTCCGTTGGTGTGGGGAAGACGAGCTTCTCCTCGCGAAGCTCAGCGACGCCCGCCAATCGCAGGGCGTCCGTCCCCAGCAGCCGGAGCGACGCGCCGTCGGTGCCCAAGCCGTCCGGCACGACGTAAACGAGCAGGTTCTCCCACGTCAGTCCGCCTATTTTAAGGTTATGCACCAGTGCCGGCCGTGCCTCGGTCAGCTGTCCCGAGACAGGCAGCTGCAGCGTGACGTCGAGCGTCTCCAGCCCCGCCGCGCGGGCGTCGGCGGCGGAGACGACGGTGTAGCGCTGTGCCGTGGTCAGGGCGAGGCATACGTCAGCCTTCCCCTCCAGCGTGGCGCCGACGAGCAGCGGCCAGTCGCGCGAGAGGGGAGCCGCCGTGGCGTCGTCCGCGCGCCGCAGCGTCGTGGGCGCCTCGTCGGCCCAGCGTGCCGCGGCCGCTTCCAGAAGCCGGAGCGTGGCGGCCGGGAGCAAGCTGCGTGCGGTCTGATTTTGGACGAAGCGTCCCCCCTCCTGCCAGTCGCCGCGTCGCAGGATGTCCTCCGCGCGCAGCGTGGCGCAGGCCGCTTGTTCCGACGGCAGGAGCGAGTCGGCGTAAGCCTCCAGCAATTGTGCGGCAGCCTCAGCCGCCTCCGCGCCGCGTCCGAAGGCCGCGTCGAGGTGCATGCTGACGACGAGGCGGGCATAGGTGTCGAGCCCGTCGCCCGCAGTGCGGAAGGACTCCAGCAGGTCGAAGGCGTCATCCTGCGCGGCGAGGCGCAAGAGGCGGCCGCGCGCCGTCGTGTCGCTGAGGCTCACGGCTTTGGCCAGGTAGCGGCGCAGCGGGGCGGTGCGGGCGGCGGAGAATTTGCGCCGCATCATGATGCGCAGCTGTTCCCGCAGGTAGCTGCGCGCCTCGGTGTAGCGCCCGCCGCGCAGCAGGGCGTCGGCCTTCAGCCCCACCAGCGCGACGCGGCTCGCGGGCGAGAGGCTGCGGCCGTATTGCCCCACGAGGGAGTCGATGCACGCCGTCATGCGTTCGTCGCGCCCGTCGGCGTGAGCCAGCGCCACCTCGCAGTAGAGCCTTACCTGCGGCGGCAGCGTGCTGCGTTGGGCTAGGAAGAGGGGGCGCAGCGTCTGCACGTCGCCGCGTGCGGCGAGGGCGGCAAGGCTGTCGGCCGAGACGCCCTGCGGCGTTCGGGCGGTGAGGGACAAGGGAAGCAGCGCGAGGCAGAGCAGTAGGGCGTGGCGTTTCATCGTGAGTTATGTTTTTGGGGCAATGTTAATACACGGTTCTCCCCCGAGGGGAAGCCCCCACCCCCCATGAGGGGAAGCCCCCCAACCCCCCCATGAGGAAAAGCCCCCCAACCCCCCATGAGGGGGGCTTGCAATGGCGCTAAGAGACTAACTTCATGGCTCTCCACCTTATGGGGGAGCAGGGAGGGGGCTTCCCTCCTCGCCGTTAGCGGAAGGCGTCGATCTTGCGCTGGTAGTAGGCGCGGACGTCGGCCCAGTGGTAGTAGGGGTATTGGTCCGTTGCTACGGGGAGCGAGACCTCGCGCTCATTGAGCAGCGCCTTGACGAGAACGTCCTGCGAGCCCCGTTTGCGATAGAAGACGAGCTGCACGTTGCTGGCCATGGGGAATATCTTGTAGTTGCGCCAGTGTTGCTCCAGCGTCTCGGGGTCTTCGTATTGTCGGCCGCAGCTGTCCAGCTCCATGAGGCAGGCCAGGGGGAGCACCACCACCTCGTGGCCGAAGCGCAGCGTGGCGCCGGGCACGGGGAGGGCGAGGCAGCTGTCCGCCGTCGTCAGGATGTTTTGCAGCAGGTTCTTCTCGTAGTAGGGCATCTTGCCCGAGGAGAGGGCGGAGGGTCCCAGGCTGAGGTACCAGCTGAGGTTCTGGTAGCGCCACATCCGGTAGAGCTCCTCGGGCGTGAAGAGGAAGTAGAGGTCCAGATCAAGGTCGTGGCTCTGCATGTTCGAGGCCACGTTGAATATCTGCCCCATCAGTGCGCCGGCGTTTATGCTGTCGCGGGCGTAGGCGGCGTCGTTGAAGAGGCGCGCGGCGAAAGCTTCGGGGTGAACGTTGCGGGCGTAGAAGACGCGGCGCACGCTGTCGGCCTTGGCTCCGGCGCGATATTTCCCCACGGCGGCGTTGTGCTCGTCGTTCATGTAGTACATGTCCGCTTGCGAGGCGTCCGAGGTGATGCTGAGCGAGGCATCGTGCCCCTGCAGCTGCAAGCACTCGTTCATCATGGAGAGGATGCAGCGTATGACGACGGTGGAGCGGGCGTCGACGGGTGCTCCCTTTTGGAAGATGGGCTTATAGTTCCGGTACATACGTTCGGCTATGCCGCGGTGCTGGCGTGCGCCCTTCCGGGTCAGTTCGCCCAGTCGTCCTTTGGCGAGGGCGCCCATGCTGTCCAGCACGCTGAGGGCGCGTCGTCCGTCGGCAGTCAGTTTTCCTTGGGCGTTGGCCTTGCGCAGGGCGTCGCGCGGGTGGGTATATTCGCCGCGTCCGATGAGCCAGCGCGAGCCGTGGCGGGCGTAGTGGCTGAGATAGACGGGTTTGTAGCCCGCGGGCGGCGGCGTCTGCGGCGTGGTGGGTTCGGGGTAGGCGTAGTAGTTTGAGGCCGAGCGGTGGATGTCGGCCAGGATCTCTTCGCGTGCCGTCTGGCTCAGCGCGGGCAGCGCGGCGGAAAGTACGGCGAGCAGCAGGAGGATTTTCTTCATGAGTAAGGGTAAAGGGATAGGGGTTAAGATAAAAAATAAAAAGACTTGTCGGGGTTTGCCGCGCCCGTGTCAGGGCACGAGGAGCGAGGCGTCGCCGTAGGAGAGGAAGCGGAAGTCGTGGTCGAGGGCGTAGGCGTAGATGCGGCGCCAGTCTTCGCCGACGAAGGCGCTGACGAGGAGCAGCAGCGTGGAGCGGGGCTGGTGGAAGTTGGTCAGCATGGCGCCGACGAAGTGGAAGCGGTAGCCCGGGGCTATGATGAGGCGCGTCGATGCGTGCAGGGCGGGCAGCTCATGGCTGTCGAGCCAGCGCAGCACGGCTTCGAGCGCTTCCCGGGGCGGCAGGTCGGTCGGCGTGTCGTAGGGCGTCCACTGTGCCACGTGGAGCTCGTCCGGCTCCAGGGTCGGCTCGCGGTGAAGCCTGACGCCCAGGTAGTAGAGGCTCTCCAGCGTGCGCACGCTCGTCGTGCCGACGGCGAGGCACCGTGCGTCGTGGCGGAGCAGTTGCTCCACCGTCCGGCGGCTCACGCTGAACCACTCGGCGTGCATGGCGTGGTCGCCCATCTCGTCGCTTTTCACGGGCTTGAACGTCCCGGCGCCGACGTGGAGCGTCACCTTGGCGTGCTCCACGCCCTGCGCCTCCAGCGCCTTCAGTACGCCGGGCGTGAAGTGGAGCCCCGCCGTCGGCGCCGCGACGGAGCCTAAGACGCGACCATAGACCGTCTGGTAGTCCGTCCGGTCGGCGGCCTCCGTGGGTCGTTTCAGGTAGGGCGGGATGGGCAGCTCGCCGATGGCGTCGAGGATCTCGGCAAACGTCATGTCCGACGCGTCCCAGCTGAGCGTGACGGCGTAGCCCGCCCCGCTCGCCGCGCCGCGCACGGCCGTCAGCACCACGTCGCGTTCCCCGACGCGCAGCGTGCGCTGCAGGGCGCCCTCCTTCCACTTCTTCAGGCCGCCCACGAGGCATGACCACACGACGCTGCCGCGCGCCGCAAAGTTCTCCTCGTATTCCGCCGGCGCAAGGGGCTCCAGACAGAAGATCTCCACCCGGGCGCCCGTCGCCTTGCGGAAGTGGAGGCGCGCCCGGATGACTTTCGTGTCGTTAAACACCATCAGCGTGCCGCCGGGTACGTAGCGCGGCAGGTTGCGGAAGACGTCCTGCTCGATCGCTCCGCTGCGGTAGCAGAGCAGGCGCGCCGCGTCGCGCTCGGCGGGGGGGTGTTTTGCTATGCGCGCCTCGGGCAGGTCGTAGGTGTAGTCGTCTATGCGCAGGTGGCGGGGGTCGGTGGGGGGCATGGAGGGATGGGGGGGGATGGGGGGATGGGGTTATTGGGGTTAATGGGGGGTGGGTTGATGGGGGCTTATTTATGGCTTTTTAAAGAAGATCTTCTCCCTTCCGCGCAGGTAGAGGCCGGGGGCGCGGGGCGCGGCGATGCGGCGGCCGTCGAGGGTGCGCCAGGTGGGCGCGGCGGGGGCGGCGGCTGAGGTCGGCGGGGCGATGGCGCTGGCGGCGGGCAGCGTGAAGGTAGTGTCTTGGCGGATGAGCCAGGGGCAGCGCACCAGCAGGCGGTAGGTCTGTCCGGGCGTCAGGCCGCGGAAGCTGACGGTGTCGGCCAGCGTCTCGCCGCCGAGCAGGTAGAAGTAGTGGCCGTGGCGCGTGCCTTGCGCGTCGGCGGGGCCGGGCAGGGGCAGCAGCTCGTAGGTGACGTAGCGTCCGGCGCGCGCCGCCGTCGGCGTGTTCGCGATGCGCTCCACGAGCTGCACGGTGCCCTCGGCGGGGAAGGACAGCTCGAGGGGGGCGTAGGAGAGGTCATCTAAGTAGTAGGGCGAGATGTTGACGAGGCCCAGCGTCTGGTAGTGCGCGTCGTCCGCCGAGAGGCGCAGGTAGCGCACGCTGTCCGCATCGAAGCGCAGGTCGACGTGGATCTGGCGCTCCTCGCCCGGCGCCAGCGTGACGCCCGTCAGGGCGGCGTAGTCAGCCTGCGCGAAGACGGCGGTGTCCGTCTCCAGGTTGGTGAAGATCTCCAGCGGCGTGGTGAGCGTCTCGTCCGCCGTGTTCTTCAGCGTCAGCTCCAGCGGCGTGTAGGCCGTCATCATGGGGTAGGCGCCGAACTGCCACGCCGTGGCCACGATCTCCTGCCCCGTGCGTCGCAGCGTGTCGGGCAGGACGCGGCTGACCGTGTCGGGGCAGAGCAGCAGGGCTTCCTGGTTGCAGAAGAAGCCGTTTTGCCAGCCCCACGCCGTCGTGTCGTACGTAGGCTCGGCAAAGTTCAGCACGTCCAGGTCGAAGTAGCCGTCGAAGTAGCCGCCGTAGCCCCAGTTTACGTGGTATCGCCCCGCGTCGTCCGTGCCGTCGATGACGAAGGCGTGTCCGCCGATGCGTTGCGGCGAGGCGGCGTAATAGACGGGTCGCGCGGCTTGCAGCTCGCCGAGCAGGAGGGTGCGCCAGGCCTCGGGGCTGTACCGGTAGCTATCCGCATAGACGGCGTAGGGCAGGCCGAAGACGCGCTGCAGAGGCTCTACGGCGCGCCGGGAGGAGGCGCCGCTGGCGTCCGGCCCCCAGTTCATGCCGACGGCCAGGCCGAGCCAGTAGCTCAGCCGCGCCACGGCGTCCACCTCGGCGTCCGTGGCCGCCGTGTCGTAGTGCGTAGCGATGGTGCGCGTGTCCACGCTTTGTCCCGGCAGCTCATCGGCCACGGTATAGTGCGCTGTTGTCCGGCCGTGCAGCGTGTCAAGCAGCGTGTAGGTGCGGCGGTAGTAGGTCAAGATCTGCTCCAAGGCCGTCGCCACGCACCCCACCTTGCAGCGCCGCGGCGCAGCGCCTGTCTCGTCGTCCGTGTACATCGGGCAGCGGCGGTTGTAGGGGTCGTCCTGCGAGCGCCACGTCCGGAGCAGCGGCGCTATAGGCTCGGCGGTGGCTGCGGTGGCTGCGGCTGCGTCGTTGCGGGGCTTCAGCCCGCCGGGCATAAGGCGCACGAGGCGGTCGTAGGCGGCGCGGAGTTCGCTGAGGGCGGGCGGTAGTTCGCCGGCGCCGCGTGTGCCGTAACCCAGGACGGCGGGCAGCGCGTCGTCCGCCGCGGCCAGGACGAAGGTGCCCGACGTGGCGAAGAGGAACGTCGCCGCCGTGCTGTCCACGACGACGGCCTCGCGGACGCTGCGCAATGCTCCGGGGGTGCTCCCCGGCAGCGCCGTGAGGCGTGCCGCCGCCCGTGCCGCGTCGATGGGCAGTGCGCGCCCCGCGGCGGGCAGCAACGCCGGCAGCAGCGCCGCAGCAAGGCGCCCGAGCCTTAGGATCTGCTTACTCATAGACTTATCTCCATAAAGGTTCGGAATCCCACTTGTCAGGAAAGCCCATTGCGGAAGGGTCTACTTCAGGATAAGAAACGAATAGGGATTTTAAATCCTTCTTGAAGTCATCACCATATCCCATTGCATCAAGCCAATATGCGATACAACATGAAATGGCATACACCTTGTTTGCATCTACTTTCTCAAAATAACTGACTTCTCCAAGGAATTTCGCAGCCTTGGAAGGGTCAGTTATGTTTAGGCCTCGGCTCGTCAGTAGTTCTATTTGCTCAGCAATAGAAAGAGCCTCTTTTGTATATAATCTCAAAGTACCCATAAAAAGCAAAAGACCCGCCCTGGTTCGCTGGTCTAATGGGAAGCGTGGCGGATTCTGTTGTTGCAAAGGTACGAATACTCATTGATAATGCAAGCTTTCCCACGAGAAAAATCATATAAAAGTAGGTTTCTTTGTTTCTCGCCCTTCTTTGTCCGGCGAGCACCAATGTCTTTGTGGCATTTCTTGTGAGGAAAGTCGTTCCACAAACTACGCCCCCCCTCAGAGCAGGGGCGAGAAGATGCGCGTCACGCTCTCCTGGTAGCGGCGCAGCAGGGGGCGGTGCTCCCAGTCCTCGGCGCTCACCTCCCGGCACGCGGCGAGCGTATGCTCCACGTAGGTGCGCACGTCCCGCGCCACGCGGGTGTCGTAGAGGAAGGTGTTACTCTCGAAGTTATTCTCGAAACTGCGGAAGTCCATGTTGGCGGAGCCTACGGTGCAGCAGCCGTCGTCCATGACGAGCGCCTTGGCGTGTAGGAATCCGCCGTCGTAGAGGAAGACGCGGACGCCGGCTTGCAGCACGTCGGAGAAATAGGCCTCGTTGCCCCGGCGCAGCCAGAAGGCATCGGGCTTCTGCGGCAGCACGAGGCGCACGTCGACGCCCGCCATGGCCGCCGTCTGCAAGGCCTGAAGCACGGGGTCCGTCGGCAGGAAGTAGGGCGTCATGATGTAGAGGTAGCGCCGCGCGTTCTGCGCCATCCACGTCACGGCGTACATAATCTCGGGGAAGGGCGAGATGGGTGTGCTCGAGACGACCTGCACCAGGCTGCCGCCCGCATAGCGGGGCTGCGGGGGGAAGAAGCGGCGCTCGGCGCGCACGTTGCCGGTGGAGAAATACCAGGAGGCTAAGAACGTCTGTTGCAGGGGACCCACGCAGCCGCCGCGCAGCCGCAGCTGCAGGTCCACCCAGCGCCCCGCCTCGCGCGGACAGTAGCGCAGGGCGAGGTTCATGCCGCCGATGAAACCCGTCGTACCGTCGAAGACGCACACCTTGCGGTGGTTGCGGTAGTTCGCGCGGCGCGTCAGGTGGGGGAAGCGCACGGGCAGGAAGGCCGCCACGCGCGCGCCGGCCGCCGTCAGGGGGCGGAAGAAGCGGCTCCGGACGTTCCAGCACCCCACGTCGTCGTAGAGCAGGCGCACCTCGACGCCCGCGCGCAGGCGGTCCAGCAGGGCGTCGCGCACCAAGCGTCCCACGGCGTCGTCCTCGATGATATACGTCTCGATGTGGATGTGGCTGCGGGCCGCGTAGATGTCCCGCAGCAGGGCCAGCAGGAAGGCGCGCCCCGAGGTGAGCAGCCGCACCTCGTTGCCGTCCGTCGCCACGGCGTGGCAGCCCTCGGAGAGGAGGCGGATGAGCGGCTCGTAGGCCGCAGGCTGCGCCGTAAGCGGCGTGGGGCTCACGGCTTCCAGCATGCGGCGCTGGATGACGGCATAGTTGCCGCGCGAGAGGACGTGCTTATGGCGTAGGTCCTGCCCGAAGAAGTAGAAGATGATCAAGCCCGCGCCGGGCAGCAACACCAGCACAATGAGCCACGCTATCGTCTTCGCCGGTTGCCGGTTTTCCAGCACGACGACCGTCGCCGTGCTCACCACGAGCACGGCATAGGCTATCCATCCCAGCCAGAAGAGTACGGACGTGAACATTGTGCAGTGCGCCTTCCTTTCGGTTGGGCAAAGATAGGGAAAGGGCGCGAGACGGCCAAAGCCCCCTCCCTGCTCCCCCATAAGGGGGAGAGCCGTAAAGTAAGTCCTTTAGCGGCGTTGCAAGCCCCCCTCATGGGGGGTTGGGGGGCTGGAGCGCCCTGAAGGGCGGCATTATGGGCGTCGCAACATTCCAGGCGCGTTTGTGTGTCGCAATGTGCGGGAAGGTGTCGTGCGGCGCCACGTCGCTGAAGGCGACGCGGAGCGAAGCGACTTGTTAACCGCAGGTAAACCGGAGGAGCGAAGCGACGACGGTTCACCTGCGGACGGTGCGCCCCCCCCAACCCCAGGACGCTGACGGCGTCCCTCCCGTCACGTGCCGGGCACGCCACGCCGAGGCAAGGGACACCTTCGGCGTCCGCACGTCTTGCGGTTGCACCACCGAGGGTGAGGCGGCTCCACTGCGTTCCGCTGCCTTACCCTCGGTTAACGAGTCGCTCCGCTCCGTGTCGCCTTCAGCGACATCCCCCCCTGCACCGCCACCTGCCGAGACGACCCGCAGCGCGGGTCGGACGTAGTAGGCCGGGGCAACGCCCCGGACACGTCACGCCCCTCCCCCGGGCGCCCCAGCGGGGCGCTACGTATTACCCTTTCCGCGTCCGAGAGGCGAGCACATACGTAGCGCCCCTTCAGGGCGCCAATTTACGCACCCGTGCTGTCCGGGGCGTTGCCCCGGCCTACTACGTTACGCCCGCTCCGCGGGCTTTGCGCGGAAAACACGATGACGCCGTCTTTTGCAGCGCCCCTTCAGGGCGCCAATTGCGGGGGACGACCGAGACCCGGGGTTAAAACCCCGGGCTATGTTGCCCCGCCCTTACAGGGCGGCACGTGCAAGCCCCTTCCCTGCTCCCCCATAAGGGGGGAGAGCCGTGAAGTTAGTCTTTTAGCGGCCTTGCAAGCCCCCCTCATGGGGGGTTGGGGGGCTTTTCCCTCCCGTCGATACCTCCCATCTGTCAGCTGATACACGGCACTTGCGGGCGGCTCGTTCCGCCGCTTCGCTCCGTTTCGTTGCCCTCTTTTCTATTTATATTCACCTTTATTGTTACCATCGCCTCGCCCCTGTCGACCGGTAACCGCCCGGACGTCCCGGGAAGCGGCTAACATCCAGCGAATTAACATTATTTAACGGGGGGGGTATTTTTACTCATCCGTTCTGCGTACTTTTGCCCCCGGAAAGTAGTGCCTGTTCGCCAAGGCGGGCAGCCCTGTGCTACGTAGCAGCGAGAACATAGAGAAAACAAAAAATAGACTAAACTTATGCGAAGAATTACCCTCCTCCCCGCCCTCCTGCTGGCCCTCCTCTTAGGCGCCACGGCAGCCCGGGCCGACAGCGGCGTGAAGCTCACGTTCAGCGGTGTATCCGACGCGAGCATCAGCTCCACGGCGAACGCGTCCGGTACGTATGACGTGAGCGGTCTCACCGTCACCGTCACCGACCTCAGCACGAACGAGACGGCCTCCGGCGTTAGCGCCACACTCGACGCCGTCAGCTTCACAAAATTCCAGACCGGCGACAGTGCCAAAGCACACAACCTTATCGGTCCCGCCAGTGGTAGTGGCTACGATAACCAGAGAGGCTCCACTATCAGCTATACCTTCACCGTGACAGGGCTGACCTCGCTGGTAAGTAAAATAAATGCTGCCAGTGTAGGGGTGTGCCTTTTGCAAGGTGGCGGAGGTTTTCAAGGAGCAGATGTGGGACGCAACTGGACCGCAACAATAGGAGACATCGGTAGTGCTTCTAAAAAACCGGCCAGTGGTAAGGCATCTGGTAAACAAGGAGCCGACGTTTATGGAATGTATAATCTCAATCTCTTCAACGTCAAGAACACAGATGGGATAACACCGACAGACTCCTATACCTTCACCGTCACACTAACAAAGGATGTCGCAGATGGTTGCTACGCAGCTATACAGGATGTAGAACTCATAGAGGTTAATGACCCGGACGACACCTTCGACTTTCACAGCACGCTGTCCAATACATCCAACACTTTCACCAGTACGGTGACAGAGACGCCAGCTGACGCCACGGTTGCCACGGCGGGCAACTTCACGCTGACGGTAGAGAATTCGACAAACAATATCTCCACAACCGGCAAGGGTAGAAATAGCTATTACCTCGGCCTCTACTACAACACAAATGCCGGTACCTACACCATCACGGCACCGGACGGGTACAACCTGACGAGCTACACCATCACGGGCTACGCCGACACCTGCGACGTCACCGTGACGGCCGCCGACGGCAGCTCACAGAGGTTTCTCCCCAATGGCACGGATCAGACATTCAGCGTCAGCAGCTTGAGTGCGCAGAGTACCACCTTCACGCTCAGCGGAACGAATAATACAAGTCTCTTAGCCAAGATAGCCTTCACGTATGAGAAGGAATCAACCTATGAGCACCCGGACGACACCTTCGACTTCACCAGCACGATGGAGTCCAGCGTAAGCGGCAGTAGCTATTACTATAAGGTGACGGAGACGGCCGCCGCCGACGGCGTGGGCGACTTCACGCTGGCGGAAGCCTCAAACAGCAACAACATCGAGAAGACCGGGCAAGGCTCTGACGGCTACTTCCTCGGCCTCAACATCGGGGGGTATCAAAGCCTCTCTACCTACGAGATTAAGGCGCCCACGGGCTACGTCATCACGGGTTATACCATCACGGGCTTCGCGCGACAGAGCACCGACGTTACCATCACGCCGACCGACGGTACTACCGCAACGTTCACCAGCAGCGGCGGTGAGAGCCAGACGCTGACTGTTTCCGGCCTGACAGCTCACAGCACGCAGTTCACGCTTTCTACCAGCGCAACCAAAGGCACAGGCGTCATAGTAGGCATCGGCGCGAAGATAAAGTTCTACTACACAACGGCGCCGACGAGCCACACCGTTACCATCCCCGCAACGGGCTACACCACCTTTGTAAGCTCAGACCCGGTCGCCGTGCCCTACCACTCGTATAGCTATTCACCGTCTACTGGGACTATAGTAGGTGTCAGCTGCCCGAGCAGCTTCATGATCTACAGCGGCGTAGCGGCCTCTTCAGCCGACGCTACCGGCGCGGTGGCCGTCACCTCGCCTTATTATACGAGTGGTGATAACTCCGGCTATGCCTACTACGAGATACCGGCCAACACGCCCGTGCTGCTCGGCGGCCCCGCCGGAACGTACTCGCTGACTGTGCTATCCTCCACCAGCCAAAGCTTCTCCTCCGGTCTTTCCTATGCCAGTGAAGCCACCACACTTGACGGTCCCGTCTGGGTATTGGACGAGACGACGGGCACGTTTAAGAAAAAGGAAAACTACGAGATTGCAGCCAACGGCGTCTACTACCAGCCCAACTCTACCGACGGCCTGGCCGACGAGCTTAAACTGACGGAAGCCTACTTCTGCCAAAAGACCTCGGACAATGGCGGCGACGGCAACACGCTGTGGTACCGTGTGACGTCCACCGACGAGACAAACGCGACGGGCGTAGCTGAAATCTGCAACCCCGACCGCTATAAGAAGAAAACCGAGACCTTGGAGGGCTACAATTACACGACAGACCTGATACCCTACTGGGAGTCGACGAGCTACGCGCTGCCCACGAGCGTTACGTTCAACGGCGTGACCTACAACGTAACGACCGTCGGAGAAAATGCTTTTGCCAATGCCCAAGGTGTGACCAGCATCACCCTGCCCGAAGGCTATACGACGATCAAATACACGGGTCTCTCGAACACCGGTATTTCCACCATCGATTTGCCCTCTACGCTGACCTCGCTCGGCACGAGCGCCTTCAGCTTGAGCCAACAGCTTACGGAAATCGACATTCCGGGGTCTGTTACAGAGATTGGGAAGACGGCTTTCGCAAATTCGGCCTTGCAAACCGTCGTAATGAATGAAGGAACGACTACGATAGACCAGGGTGCTTTCTCAACCTGCGCACAGCTCACAAGCCTCACCCTTCCGGAGGGATTAAAAACCATTGGACAAGAAGCCTTTTCAAATGCTTTGGGTTATTACCTAACGACAAGCCTGTACCCCAATGGTAGCGTAAGTGAAGAGTTCCTGTCGGCATTTCTTGAGAAGCAGGGTCTTACTTTGGATGATATAGAAGCACTTGAAAGTAATTACGGATGGTATACTTATAAATCTAGCGGTGCTTATGTCGTTGTAGCCAATATAGCCGACCTCACCATTCCGGCCTCGGTGGAAACTATAGGGCTGTATGCATTTCAGAGTGCCGTGTTAGACTTCCTTCGAATGGAAAGCCGCACCCCGTGCACAATGAGTGATTATAGTCCGGTATATACTTCGACGAATCTGCAAGTCATTGTCCCGACGGACTGCTCGCAGTATTATAAGACGAATGCAAGTTCTACGGGCTGGAACTACTACACGAGCAATATTCGCGAGGAAGTAAACATCCGGAAGCCGAAATGGGACGACGACTACGGCGCTAAACACTACGCCACGCTGTCGCTGTCCGAGCCTTTCACGGTGCCGGCTGGTCTTACGGCAGGCATCCCCTACGCGGCCTCCAACGGTGCGCTGAGCATCGACTGGTTCGGCACGGAGGGCACCGTAGTAAAAGCCAATACGCCCGTGATACTCTACGGCACGTCCAGCACCACGCCGTTCTACTACGTCGCAACGACGGAGGCCGACGCCACCGACGCCACGGCGGGCGGCCACGAGAGCGACAACATGCTGAAGGGCTATACCGACTATGACGAGAATACGACCTATACGACGATAGACCCCGAGACAGCTACTTCAGGCAAGAAGGTTTATGTCATGACATACGGCGAAGAATACAAGTCTGACGGATTAGGAAATGTCACGACGGAGGTAGGCGAAAACAAGTACGATTTCGGCTTCTATTGGGACGCGAACACCAAGGATAAAGGCTATACTGCCCGTTGCCCGCGCTACAAAGCCGTCCTCATATCCGACGTGGCCGCCACCGGCCCCACGGCGCCCAGCACCAGCAGCGTACGCGGCAAAGCACGCGCCGCAGCCGCCACGACGGAAGGCAAGGGCTTCCCCTTGACCTATGAGGAGCAGCGCGTCTCGCAGGACGTAACGCTGGGCACGACGGGCTACGCCACGCTCTACCACCGCTATGCACTCGTCGTGCCGCAGGGCATCACCGCTTCCACCGTCACGGCGGACGGCGACCAACTGACGCTCAACGCGGAATACCAAAGCGGCGACATCCTGCCCGCCTATACGCCCGTCGTGTTGCAAGGCGAGCCGGGGACGTACACGTTCACGTTCACCGTGGGCGGCACGCGCCCCGCAGCCAACGACCTGCACGGCACGACGAAGGACAGCCTGCTCACGGGTGAGGGCAAGTACTACAAGCTCTCGCTGAGTAAGGACGGCCAAAACGTAGGCTTCTACTACGGCGGCTACCAGGGTCGCGGCTTCTTCAACGCGGGTGGCAAGGCTTACCTCTACGTGAACCCCGCCACGGCCAGCACGCGCGGCTACGCCCTGGACGAGGCCACGACGACGGCCATCAGCTCCGCCCTCACCGAGGACGGCGACGCCCAAGCCGGCGCCACGCGCAACGGCGCAGCCACCTACGACCTGCAAGGGCGCCGCGTAGCGCAGCCCGCCCGCGGCCTCTACATCATGGGCGGGAAGAAAGTCATCATCCGTTAAACCCCTCACAGCATAAAAAGACTGAAAGAACCTATGAACACGACACGCAAACATCCCTACATAGCGCCGCGCGTAGAGACCTACGCGGCCGAGGCGCGCGGCCCGCTGGCCACCTCCGGCCCGGGTGACGGTGATTACTACAGCCGCAAGAAGGAACCTACGAAGTCGTCCTCCCTCTGGGACTACGACGGGGGCGACGGCAGTAGCAAGATCTGGCACTAAGGCCGCAGCGCGACCTGCGGGCGCGCCGCCCGACATCCCGACGGCGCGCCCGGGCTAAAGGGTCAAGCGGCGACGAGCCGGGCCGGCGCCAAGGCGGCGAAGGCCGAAGCCAAAGGTCACGCGGCGACGAGCCGGACCGGCGATGGCGGAAGCCAAAGGGTCACGCGGCGACGAGCCGGGCCGGAAACGTAGCGGCGCCCTCCTCCCTCTACTGAAAATTCTGTTTTTTTATCTGTTAATTGTTGTTTGCCCCATCGGAAGCCCGTTGTTTCTTCCGGTGGGGCATTTTTTGTGGCGCGCGCCCTGCTCCCCCAGCCCCCTCCCTGCTCCCCCCATAAGGGGGAGAGCCATGAAGTTAGTCTTTTAGCGGCCTTGCAAGCCCCCCTTATAGGGGGGTGGGGGGCTTTTCCTTATGGGGGGGTTGGGGGGCTGAGGCGCCCTGAAGGGGCGCGGCAAGGTAGCCCGGGGTTTCAACCCCGGGTCACGCGTGGGGATAACAATTGGCACCCTGTAAGGGTGCTGCAAACACGTTGACGGGATGTTGCCAGCGACCCGCAGCGCGGGTCGGACGTAGTAGGCCGGGGCAACGCCCCGGACACGAAAGGTCGCCCAACCCAGGCGCCCCAGGGGGGCGCTACGTATTACCCCTT
This sequence comes from uncultured Prevotellamassilia sp., assembly GCA_964641085.1. Lineage (GTDB taxonomy): Bacteria > Bacteroidota > Bacteroidia > Bacteroidales > Bacteroidaceae > Alloprevotella. The sequence continues at coordinate 60,566 of CAZXJS010000017.1, forward strand.
CCGCGTCCGGGCGGCGGACACATACGTAGCGCCCCGCTGGGGCGCCAATTTACGCACTCGTGCTGTCCGGGGCGTTGCCCCGGCCTACTATGTTACGCCCGCTCCGCGGGCATTGCGCGAAAAACACGATGGCGGCGTTTGTGCGTCGCAACGTGCGGGAAGGCGTTATACGCCGCCACGTCGCTGAAGGCGACGCGGAGCGAAGCGACTTGTTAACCGCAGGTAAAC
>CAZXJS010000018.1:0-41216 GCA_964641085.1 uncultured Prevotellamassilia sp.
CTTGGACTTCATACGCGACGTGGGGAAGCACATCACCGTCAACTACATGATGGCGAAGGACAGCGTGCAGAAGCGTCTCAACGGGGAGGCACGTGACGGCCTGAGCTTCACGGAGTTCAGCTACCAGCTCCTACAAGGGTACGACTTCCTTCACCTTTATCAAACGAAAAACTGCAAGCTGCAAATGGGCGGCTCCGACCAGTGGGGCAACATCACGACCGGCGCGGAGCTCGTGCGCCGCACGCTGGGTCCGGAGCACGAGGTGTTCGCCCTCACCTGCCCCTTGATAAAGAAGAGTGACGGGCGAAAGTTTGGCAAGACGGAGAACGGCAACATCTGGTTGGACAAAGCGCGCACTACGCCCTACGAGTTCTACCAGTTCTGGCTCAACGTGGCCGACGACGACGCCGCGCGCTACATCAAAATCTTCACAGACCTGGGACGCGAGGAGATAGACGCCCTCATAGCAGAACACAGCCAAGACCCCGGGCGGCGCCTGCTGCAAAAGCGCCTCGGAGAGGAAGTCACCTGCATGGTGCACGGCCGGGAGGAGTACGAAAAAGCTGTAGAAGCCTCAAACATCCTCTTCGGCAAAGCCACTAAGGAGAACCTCGTCCGACTTGACGAGCCTACGATGCTGGCCGTCTTCAGCGGTGTGCCCCACTACAGCGTAAGCCGCGCCCAGGCCGTCGGCGCACGTGCCGTGGACCTCTTTGCCGAGACAACGCCCTGCTTCGCCTCCAAAGGCGAGATGCGCAAACTCGTGCAGGGCGGCGGCGTAAGCCTGAACAAGGAAAAGCTCACGGCCTTCGACCGCGCCATAACGGCCGACGACCTGCTGGACGGGAAGTACCTGCTCGTGCAGAAAGGGAAGAAAAACTATTTCCTCATCACCGTAACGGACTGAGCGGCCGACCTGCGCAAGCGCCCGCCGCGTCTGCGGCGCGAAGCCTCGCTTCTACCCCGACCCGCGCCCCGACTGCGCCAAAATGCGCCGCACCGGCTTCGCCGTTTTTCAGGCCTACACCTTATTCTATTAGACACACCTATTTATATATAGGGTAAACACCGTCCTAAACCGAAATTTTCCACCGCGCCCCCGGGTTTGGTCGCCGCCGACCCGCCCGGGGGCGCACACGTTTTCCCGCTATGCGCCGCCATGTCGCCTTCCTGCTCTTGCTCGTCGCCCTAAGCGCCGCCTCGCAGCCTGCCCGCCAGGAATACCGCTGGGGCATGGCCTACCTACGCGGCGGCCAGTACGCCGAAGCCGTGCGCAGCCTGGCCAAAGCCGCCAAGCGCGGCAACGGCGAGGCCGCCTACGAGCTGGGGCGCCTCTACCAGACGGGCTTCGGCGTGACGCAGAGCGACACGGCGGCGCTCTACTATTACCAGCGTGCCGCACGCCTGGGCGAAGCTCGCGGGCAGTACGAGCTGGGGCAGATGTACCTCCACGGAACGGCAACGTGGCAAGACCCGCCGGGCGCCCTGCGGCTCTTTAAGAAGTCGGCAACGCAGGGCAACACGGACGCCATGCGCCGCCTGGCGGAGCTATACTACGGCGGAGGCCTCGTGGAGCAAAACCGGGCCGCTGCGGCGGAATGGTACGGCCGACTTGCCGAGCAGGGCGACAGCACGGCGGCGTTCATGATGGGCGGTATGCTGGAGTACGGCGACGGCGTGGCGCAGGACGTGGCGCGCGCCGCAACGTACTACGAACGCGCCGCGCAGCAGGGGCACGCCCAGGCCATGCTGTCCCTTGCCTACCTGCTGCAAACGGGCAATGGCGTCGCGGCCGACACGGCTGCGGCGGTAGCGTGGTACGCCCGTGCCGCCGAGCGCGGCCTTGGCGAGGCCGCCTACGACCTTGCGCGGCTCTACATCGCCGCCCCCGCGCTGCAGGCCGACAGCGGGCAAGTGGCAGCGGCCATGCAACGCGGCGCCGCACTGGGCTACGCCGCGGCACAGAACGACCTGGGCACGTTCTACGCCACCGGGCGCTACGTAGGGCAGGACAAGGCGCAGGCCGTAGCCTGGTTTGAGCGCGCAGCGGCGCAGCAGCTGCCGCAGGGCGAGGACAACCTGGCACAAGCCTTAGAGCACGGCGACGGCACGCCGCCCGACACGGCACGCGCCTTCGAGCTATACGCCCGTGCGGCGGCACAAGGCTACGCCCCCGCCCGGCTACACCTTGCCAGATGCTACGAAGAAGGCATCGGCACGCCACCCGACGCGCAGAAAGCCGCCCTGTGGCGACGCCGCGCCGAAGCGAAACGCTGAGAAGGGCGGGTGGGAAGCCATGCAGACGGCCAAGGGCAGCACAGAGCATAGGCGGAATTGAACACAAACGTTTTTTCGTTTGAAAAAATGTATCTACATTTGCCCACATCGTAGAGAAACTTCCACAACATAAACTTATTAACACACAAACGCATGAAAAAGATTCTTTTCGCCGTGATGGCCGTAGCCGCCATCAGCCTGTCCTCCTGCGGAGGCAACAAGAGCGCCGAGGGCGACGCGGTAGATAGCGTTGCTGCCGAGCAAGCCGACAGCGTATCGCCCGAAGCCGTTCTGGCAAGCACCCTGTTCGACCAAATCAAGCAGGGCGAAGGCGACAACACGAAGTTGCAAGAATGCATCGGGCGCGCACAGTCCTACATTGAGGGCTACCTGGCCGCCGGCGACACGGCAGCCGCCAAGAAGTTTGCCGACCAGCTCCAGAAGCTCATCACGTCTGACAGCAGCGCCAGCCAAGCCCTGGCTGCCGTTAAGACGGAGAGCACCGGCACGTTGCTCGACGCCTTCAACAGCGTGGCCACCAGCGCCACCAGCGCCGGCGCCACGGCACAAACGGTAGCCGCCGCCGCCAAGGCCGCCGGAACAGCCAAGCTCACGGAGATAGGCCAGAAGGCTAACGCCGCCGCCGCACAGGCTGCCGACGCGCCCGAAGCCGTGAAGCAGGCAGTAGAGAACGTTGCCTCACAAGCCGCCGGCAGCGCCACGGGAACAGCCGCCGAAGCCGTCGGCAACGCTACTGAAGCCGTAGAAAACGCCAAGAGCGCCGTCTCAACCGCCAAGAGCGCCGTCGAGGCAGCACCCGAAGCCGCCAAGAGCGCAGCTAAGGAAGCCGCAAACAAGAAGGTATCCGAGGCCAACGAAAAGGCTACCAAGGCCGTGAACAAGGCCTCCGAGAAAGCCAACAACGCCGTAAACAACGCCGTAAACAAGGCCGCCGGGAAGCTCGGTCTCTAAGAGACATCGCCGCCCGACTGCGGCGCAACGCCCACACAAGCAGGGCTCCGGAACCCGAAGAAAGGTCTCCGGAGCCCTGCGTCGTATCTGCACAGCGGGCACCCCGTTTCAACCTGCGGAAAGGGCGTCGCGCCGCGACACAGGTGCTTTTCTCGTCATTATACTTGCGCGTTATGCGCAAATAGTCCTACCTTTGCCGCCGTCTAACCAAAAATAAACAGAGACATGAAAAAGATCTTATTGACCCTGACGCTGGCAGTAGCCAGCCTGGCCGCCTCGGCTCAGGTTTACTTGGGCGGGGAAGTAGGTTTCTGGCGCGACTACCAGGACAACCAAACGACGTTCAGTCTGGCTCCTGAAGTAGGCTACAACCTCTCCGACAAGTGGGCGCTCGGCATCGCCTTAGGCTACCAGCACGTCTACACCGAGGGCACCAAGATTAACGCTTTCACCGTGAATCCCTATGCCCGCTGGACGTACGCCTCGTTCGGGCCGGTGAACCTCTTCCTTGACGGCGGCTTCGACTTTGGCACGTATAAGGTGAAGGACGGTGGCGACGCCGTCAACGCTTGGGGCATCGGCGTAAAGCCGGGTCTGGCCGTGAACCTGACGGAGAAGCTCAGCTTCGTGGCTCACGTGGGCTTCTTGGGCTTCCGCGATGCCGACGACGAGCTTAGCTCAGTTTACAACCGCGGCTTTGGCTTCGACTTGGACGGCAACAGCCTGCAGTTCGGCCTTTACTACAACTTCTAAGGCGCCCCGGCGCCCCCATACAACGCTCCGAGCCTCGGCTTGGGGCGTTTTTTGTATCCGCAGGTGCGGCCTATTCGCTGCTACGTCCGACCTATTCATTTATAAGTCGGACTTAGTTTTTGTACACCCACGGGTGTAAAATTGTACAGCCACGGGTGTAAAATTGTAATCCCACGGGTGTAAAATTGTACACCCACGGCTGTACAAAAATCAGGTCGCACCTGCGGGAAAATAGGCCGCACCTGCGGACGAGTGAGAGGGGCGTAAGAACGGGCAAACGAAGACGCGAGGCGCGGCGGGCGAGCACACCGAGGCAGGCAGGCGGGGCAGAGCTTCACGGTTCGCAGGAAAATGCCTATACTTGCAAACTTTTCGTTCGCCGTAAGCGTTCACGGCGCCCCGGGGCGGAAGCGCGGCGGCGTTGCTGCGCTGCAAGGCGCAACCTGCGGGACGAGCGAAGGCATGGCTCACTATTTTTTATGGATAAGAAAAAGACATATACCGGGCTGACGGCCGCCGAAGTTGAAGCAAGCCGCCGACAACACGGCGCAAACGTGCTGACGCCGCCTAAGCGCGCTTCGGCCTGGCAACTGTTCCTGGCAAAATTTCGCGACCCGCTCATCACCATTCTCTTGGTAGCCGGAGCGCTGTCTGTGGGCATAGCGTGCTACGAGTATTGGCGTCTGGGCGCGGGCGGCCGAGCTTTCTTCGAGCCGGCGGGCATCTTCGTGGCCATTTTCTTGGCCACGGGCATCGCCTTCCGCTTTGAACAGAAGGCCAACCGGGAGTTCTCGCTACTCACGCAGGCCGACGACGACGAGGCGGTGGACGTAGTGCGCGAGGGCAACGTGACGCGCGTGGCACGGCGCGATGTGGTGGTGGGCGACATCGTGCTGCTGGGCGTCGGAGCCGAGGTGCCCGCCGACGGCGACCTGCTGCGGGGCGTGCAGCTCCAAGTTGACGAATCGTCGCTGACGGGCGAGCCGCTATGCCTGAAGAGTGCGCGCCCCGAAGATGCCGACCCGCAGGCCACGTACCCCACGCACCGCGTGCTGCGCGGCACGAAGGTGATGGAAGGGCACGGCCTGATGCGCGTGACGGCCGTGGGCGACGCGACGGAATGCGGCAAGGTGTTCACCGCAGCGCAGGTGGACAACAGCGTACGCACCCCGCTGAACGAGCAGCTCGACCGGCTGGGCGGCACGATAACGAAGCTGTCTTACGTCGTGGCGGGAGCCGTCATCGTCCTGAAGCTGTTGGTCTATTTCCACTGGGCGCCGGCGGCCTTCTCGTTGCTGTTGCCGGTTGGCGTCTTTTTCTGGCTCGTCGTGAAGCGCTTCCCGCGTTGGTCGGGGAAGGCCTGTGCGGCGGCCATCGTCTTTTTCGCCGTCGCCTTTATCCTGCTGGCCGTGGGGCTGGATGCCCGGTTGTTTCCGGGCGACGGGATGACCGACCTCTTGGCCTACACGCTGCAGACGCTCATGATAGCCGTGACGCTCATTGTCGTGGCCGTCCCCGAGGGGCTTCCCATGGCCGTCACGCTAAGCTTAGCCTATTCCATGCGGCGCATGCTGCGGACGAACAACCTCGTAAGGCGGATGCACGCCTGCGAAACGATGGGCGCCGTGACGGTTATCTGCACCGACAAGACGGGCACGCTGACGCAGAACCGCATGACGGTGTACGAGGCCGTCTTTCCCGGCACAGAGGCGGGCACGCCGGAGGCCGAGGCGCGGCGCACGGCCGTGCAGGAAGCCATGGCGCTGAACAGCACGGCAGCGCTGGACCTGCACGCGGCAGGTGTCCCGACGCCGGTGGGCAACCCGACGGAAGGCGCCCTACTGCTGTGGCTCCGGGCACAGGGTGTGGACTACCGCGCGCTACGTGCCGCGACGGACGTCGTGGCGGAGCTTCCCTTCTCGGCCGAACGGAAATACATGGCCACACTCGTGCAGCCCGCCGACGGAGACGGCACGGCCCGGCTCCACGTGAAGGGCGCGCCGGAAGTCGTCATGAACTTCTGCCACGGCACTCCCCAAGCTGAAATAGCCGCGCTGCGGACGCGCCTGCTGACCTATCAGCAACAAGGCATGCGCACGCTGGGCTTCGCCTGCGGCAGGGTGAGCGCCGCCGCTGTCGCGCAGCTGCGTGACGGCGGCAACGGCGGCGCAGGTGGCCTGCAAGCGCTCCTGGAAAGCCCGCAGGAGAGCGTGGCGGGACCGGACGGCACGACGGGTCTGACGCTGCTGGGCATCGTAGCCATCTCCGACCCCGTGCGACCGGACGTGCCGCCCGCCATCCGGACGTGCCGGGGCGCAGGCATTGAGGTGAAAATCGTCACGGGCGACACACCCGCCACGGCTCGGGAGATAGCGCGCGAGGTGGGGCTGGACGTACCCGACGGCGACGAGCTGGCCGTCATCACGGGGCCGGCCTTTGCCGCCATGGACGACGCAGCCGCCACGGCCTGTGCCGCGCGGCTGAAAATCATGGCTCGCGCACGCCCCATGGACAAGAAGCGGCTCGTGGAAATACTGCAACGGCGCGGCGAGGTGGTAGCCGTCACCGGCGACGGCACGAACGACGCGCCTGCCCTAAAGGCAGCCCACGTCGGGCTCTCCATGGGGAGCGGCACACGCGTAGCCAAAGAGGCCAGCGACATCACCATCATGGACGACTCGTTCGCCTCCATCAGCCGCGCCGTCATGTGGGGCCGCTCGTTGTACAAAAACATCCAGCGCTTCCTGCTGTTCCAACTCACGGTGAACGTAGCGGCGTGCCTCGTCGTCTTAGCCGGCGCCATCATGGGGCGGCAAGCTCCGCTCACGGTGACGCAGATGCTCTGGGTGAACCTTATCATGGACACGTTCGGCGCTATGGCGCTGGCGTCCCTACCCCCTTCCGCCCGCGTCATGCGCGACAAGCCGCGCGACCGACGCGCTTTCATCATAGACCGCGGCATGGCGGCAAACATCTTGGGCGTAGGCGGCTTCTTCTTCCTGCTACTCACGGCCTTCCTCTATATCTTGGAGCACGTAGAAGTCAGCAGCGTGCCGGAGCTGCTGGGCGACGTGCCGGCACTGCTCCACGGCACGCTGGGCGGCCACCGCGACATGACAACCTACGAGGTGACGCTCTTCTTCAGCATCTTCGTGTGGACACACTTCTGGTATATGTTCAACGCTCGCGCTTTCCGCACGGGCGGAAGCGGCCTGTCGCTGCGGGACTGCCGAGGCTTCTGGCTCATCACGGCGGCCATAGTAGGCGGGCAAGTGCTGATTGTAGAAGTGCTGGGCGACTTCTTCGACGTCATGCCCCTATCGCTGAGCGACTGGCTGTGGACGGTGGGGTTGACGAGCCTGGTGCTGTGGGTTCGGGAACTGTGGAGCCCCCTGCGGCACCGGCTGTGCCACGTGCGCCGTATGTGGCGCAGACGCAGCGACATAGCGAAGCGCAGGAAAGTTTAATGTTTCTGAAAAAAGCACGTAGAAACTGGAAAAGGTTGCTTCAAGAGAGAAAAGTTCTTACTTTTGTGGGCGAAACGGGTAGTTCGGAACTGATAGTTTCCGAACTGCCGGTTTCAGAAGCCACAAATGCCGGACCGGCTGCCCCACCGCCTGAGAGAGGCAGCACCGGGGAAAAGATTTAAGCAAGCAATGAAATTCTACGAACGGGAAGAGGCGCTGCAGCAGCTCAAAGAGATACAAGCCGCCGCAGCAAAGACGGCGCAGATGACGTTTGTCACGGGACGCCACCGCATTGGCAAGACGCAACTCGTCCTACGCGCCACGGAAGGTACACCCACGCTCTACTTCTTCATAGCCCGCAAAGCCGAAAGCCTGCTCTGCCACGAGTTTGCCGTCGAGGTGGAACGCGTACTCGGCCTGCCCGACATGAGCGAAGTGAACGACTTTCGCACGCTCTTCAAGGCGCTGATGGCTACGTCTAAGGAACGGACGTTTAACGTCGTGATAGACGAGTTCCAAGAGTTTAATACCATCAACGCGAACATATTTACGGACTTGCAGAGCCTATGGGACAGAAACAAAGACCGTTCCCACCTCTGCCTATTCCTGCTGGGTAACAGCAACGCCCAGACCACGCGCATCTTCGAAGGCAACCACGCACCGCTGGCCGGACGCGTGACGAACGTGATACGGCTGCGCCCGTTCACGACGCAGACGCTGAAAGAAATACTCGCCGAGGCGCGACCCGACTATACGCCCGAAGACCTGCTGGCATTCTACACGTTCACCGGCGGCGTGCCGAAATACACCGCCGGCTTGGTCGCAGCGGGCGCCCTGAATGCTGAAGCCATCCTTGACTTGGTCTGTCGGCAGGACTCGCCCTACCTGAGCGAAGGCAAACAGCTACTGATAGAAGATTTCGGGAAGGAATACACCATTTACTTCTCCATACTGACGTGTATCGCCAACGGAATTACGTCGAGAAGTTACATAGAGGAATATATACAAAAGGAAATCGGCGGCTACCTTACCCGGCTGGAGACTGACTTCCACCTGATACGCAAGCTGACGCCGCTATTCTCTAAGAGCGGGGCTAAAAACGTGCGCTACACCATTGTGGACAATTTCTTGCGGTTCTGGTTCCGCTTTATCTACAGCCATGCGGACCTTGTAGAGCGCGGACGCTACGACGAGTTGCGGGCAGCCATAGCTACCGACTTCCCGGCCTACAGCAGCCAGTGCCTACACAACTGGTTCCGGCAGCGGTTCGCCGAGAGCGGGGAGTTCAGCCTCATTGGAGGCTGGTGGGACCACCGCGGAGAGAACGACATCGACCTCATCGGCCTGGTGGAGACGGAGAAACGCGCCGTGGTGGCGGGCATAGCGCAGCAAAGCGGCGATATAGACCCCCACGCGCTGGCTCAAAAGGTCGGCGGACTGAACGGAGCGCTTGAAAGCTACCAAGTGACGTACCGCACGTACGGCTTAGACAACCTATGACGCGCTGCCTGCGACTTGCCGCATGATACGTCTGCTCCACAGCCTGCTCCTTGCCCTGCTGCTGCCGTTACCGGCGTGCAGCGCGGACTCAGTCGGCAGACAGTCCCGGCCTACGGCCGAGACGGCAGCGGATACGAGCGACGCGACGGCAGATAAGACCGACGCGGCGGCCGACACGGCGGCGCTACACACTTGGGAGGCAGGCGCCGCAGTCGAGGCGGCGGCTGTGGCAGCCTATGGCGAGGAGCGCTGCTTCCGTGCAGAGCCGCTGTCCGACGCCGTCTTCGCCCGAATGCAGGGCAAGTCGTACCGGTCGAACCCGTACATCCGTCGGAGCGACCTGCGCTACGTTCGTGCGTTGCACTACGACGCGGCGGGGCAGATACGCCTCGGCGAGCTGGTCTGCCACCGGCGCCTTGCGGCCGACCTGGTAAGCATCTTTCACGAACTATACCGCCACCGCTACGTCATAGGGCGCATGGTGCTGGTCGATAACTACGGGGCGGACGACGAGAAGTCCATGGCGGACAACAACACGTCGTGCTTCAACTACCGCGTAGTGCCGGGTAGCAAGCGCTTGAGCCTGCATGCGCAGGGTCGCGCCATAGACGTGAATCCGCTCTTCAACCCCTACGTGCGCTACGTGGGCGGCAAGCGCGTAGTAAGCCCCGCTGCGGGTGCACAGTACGCCAACCGCCGCGCCGACATCCCCTGCAAGATAGACCACGCCGACCTTTGCTACCGCCTCTTCCGCCAACACGGCTTCACGTGGGGCGGCGACTGGCGCACGACGAAGGACTACCAACATTTCCAAAAGTGAAGCGGCGCTACAAGTCGCACGCGCCGCGGCAAAGAAGCGGCTCATAGCGCCATTTCCGCCAACAAAGAACGCCCGCACGGTTTCTTTCAATCCGTGCGGGCGTTCTTTGTACCCGGAGGTTAGCACTGTTAGGCGGCGCCGTAGAGGTATGTAAGGAGAAGCCGCCGGCAACCGGCCGGGCGCGGCGTCAGAGGCGCTCGTAGCCCCAGTCGTCGATGGCGCGTCCCCAGTGGTCGTTCACCAGCTTCACCGTCTCCGGCTCGTAGGCGTATTTATTTTTCTTGTAGCCTTTCTTGGAGTTCACGTACTGCGCTATGGCGGGTTGCGCCTCCTCCCAACCGGGCAGCGCGAGCGTGCGGTAGATTTCTTCCGCCTTGCCCAGCGCGTCGGCCTCGAAGTCCTCAAACTTTACCTCTATGAGGTGGCCGTCCGGGATAAGGTGCTTCTCGGCCTGATACTTGTCGTAGAGCTTCACGTACACCGTAAGGACATTCTCCACGAGCTTCTCCTCGGATATGTCTTCCAACTTGAGCGGCTGAATGGTGTTAGTGAAGAAGGAACGGGTGGACTCGAACACGGTGTAAGGGTTGCGCATGAGGTAGATGAACTTAGCGTCGGGGAACATCTTTACCAGCTCCTTTACGCGGCCCGTGTGGGGCGGGTTCTTCGAGAGAAACTGCGTGCCGTGCGTGTTCCAGAGCGCTATCTTGATGACCTTCAAAAATTCCTCCTCGAAGCGGGCCAGCTCCTCGGACGTAATGTCGTTGAAGAGAAGGTATTTCTCGGCGTACTCCATCCAATACTTTGGCAGGTACCACATATTATAATAGGTGTAGGGCATGGAGTTCGTCATGGCGAACTCCTCCTCCTGCGGCAGGTCAACGGCCAGCTCCATGTTGTCCGTAGGCCGGTGCGAGGGCATAAGCCAGCTCATGTTCTTCTTGAAAAAGGCCTGTCCGAAGAGCATCAAGTGCGGAAAGACGGTTTGGTAGGTCGTGTTATATCCGAAGTGTTTGTCGCAGGAGAGCACGTTGTGAACGAAGGTCGTGCCCGAGCGCCAGTGGCCCAAGATGAAGACGGGGTCATGTTCGAGGGGCTTGTCGGCCAGCCGCTTTCGGTAGCGCCGCTCTTGGATGGGCGCCAGCAGAGAGAGCAGGCGGCAGACGGCCGTCGTCAGGCGGTACTTTGCGCGATAGCCCGGGTCGATGTCGCGTCCTTTGAGGATTTCCTTATACGTCTGCCAGTCAGCCCCTACGAGGTTGTTGACGGGCAGTTTGTCGAATTGGATGAGTCCCATGTCGAAGGTGTGGTTTGATTCGGCGGCGAAGGTACGAAATAAATGGGGAAAAGGGCACCGCACGTGCGCCGCGGGCAGCTACAAAACGTTTCCGCCCCGGCGTGTCGCAGATTTGCGGTGGCGCCGGGGCGGCTTTTTTCATTGTCCGTGCGCTTTCCCTCGTCGGGGGTGCATCGTGCGGAGTCGCAGCTTGGGGGCTTCAGAGCTTAGCGAGCACTTTCTGCATGCGTTCCAGGGCGTCGATGAGGCGGGCGCGCGGACACGCTATGTTGATGCGCAGGAAGCCCTCGCCGGCCGCGCCGTACATCGTCCCGCTATTGAGCAGCACCTTGGCATCTCGGAGCAACAGGCGGCAAAGCTCGTCACTCGTGCGCTTCAGGTGGCGGCAGTCCACCCATACCAGGTAGGTGCCCTCCAGCGGCAGTACGTTGAACGCCGGCAGGTAGCTCTCAAACCACGCCCGCAAGTACGTGTAGTTTCCCTGCAAGTATTTTATCAGTTCGTGGAGCCACGATTCGCCCTTCTCATAGGCGGCCTGCAGGGCGACAACGCCGAAGGGGTTGACGTCGCACACCTCGTTGTCGTTGATAGCGCGGTCTATGCGGCTGCGCCATTCGGCGTTATCCGTCACGATGTTGGCTATCTGCAGCCCTGCCAGGTTGAAAGCCTTTGAGGGGGAGGTGAGCACGATGCAGTCCGCCCGCCCCTCGCCGCCCACCGTGGCATAGGGGATATAGACATGGGGCGGAAAGACGAGTTCGCAGTGTATCTCGTCGCTCACGACCGTCACGCCGTGTCGCCCGGCTATGTCGGCCACCCGTTCCAGTTCTGCACGCGTCCATACACGCCCTACGGGGTTGTGCGGGTTGCACAGCAGCAGGAGCTTCGTGCCCGGTAGGGCGCACTGCGCCTCAAGTGCGCGGAAGTCCATGCGGTAGCGTCCGTCAGCATATACGAGGGGCGCCTCGCCAAGTTCGCACCCGTTGTTGCGAATTGAGGAGAAGAAGCAGTTGTAAACGGGCGTCTGCACCACTACGCGGTCGCCCGGGCGCGTCAGTGCCTTGATGACGGCCGACAATGCGGGGACGACGCCGCTCGTGTACTGTATGCTCTCGCGCCGGATGGTCCAGCCGTGGCGCCGCCTGAACCAGCGCCGTACGGCCTCGTAGTAGCTCTCCGGCACCTGCGTGTAGCCAAAGATGCCGTGCGCCACGCGCGCTTGCAGCGCCTCCACAATGGGCGGTGCCGTGCAGAAATCCATGTCCGCAACCCACATGGGCAGCGCGCCCGCGGCTTCGGGAACGTCCCACTTGTAGGAGTTCGTTCCGCGCCGCTCTATCATTTCGTCGAAAAAGCTTCGCATCGGTATATATTAATAAGGTGTAGCTCGCGGCGCCGCCTGTAGCGTCGGCGCCGACGGGGCTATTCGTCCGTCTCTATGACGCAGTCGTTCGGCGGCAGCACGTTCGCGTCCAGCGTGACGCTACCTACGCTGCCCGCCCGGATGTGGCCCGTGCGCGGATTCTTTATGTTCGTGATGCTGCCCAGGATGCGCGCCTGCACGTCGGAGTCCTCGAACGCACGGTCGCACTCGGGACTGAACGTGCAGTCTTCAAGCACCAGCCCCTCGCAGTAGCAGAGCGGTTGCTCCCCGCTGATATGGCAGCGCACGAGGCGCAAATTCTTCGAGTGCCAACCTAAGTATTCGCCGTCCAGCTCCGAGTCATAGACGGTGACGTCCTCGGTCTCCCAAAAGCTGTCCTTCGTCGTTATCTTCGCGTTGCGCACCACGGCGCGCCGTACGTACTGGAACACGTATTTCGAGTCTGACTCCAGACCGTCCACGTCCACGTCCTCACAGAACATGAAGGGGTACGTACCTTCGTGGAGCCGCACGTTGCGCAGCTTCAGCCCGCGGATACGCCAGAACGTCTCGTCGGCATCGTTTATCTGCACGTCCTCCAGCTCCAAGTTGCGCATCTCGCGGAAGAACTTGGGACCGTCTATGACGCAATGGCGCATCTGCATGTCGTTAGAATACCATATCGCCGAGCGCGAACCGGGGGCGAAGTAGCAGTTGGTGATGACGGAGCGGTCAACGTGCCACCAGGGATACTTCCCGTAGAAGCGGCAGCCGTCAGCCTCCAGGTCCGTGCAGCACTTGATGCCGCTCTCCCCGTCCGTGATTTCTATGTTCTCCAAGCGGGCGCCGTGCGTCTGGAAGAGCGGGCGCTCGCCGCCAAATTTCTCGTCCTTTATCAGTTTCATGTCGTTTCCTTTTAAATCGTTGCAAAATTACGACCTCCATGCCGAAACCCGCAGTATCTTTATACGGAACGTTTTACCCTAATTACCTTTTCCGCCTTCCCTTTTCCCGCGCCGCAGTGTGCCGCCGACCGTCCTTCTGCCCCTTTTTCCCGTCAGCAAGTCCCGCTTATTTCAGATTAAATCCGACTTATCCGCTCACAAGTCCGACCTATGTTTTGTACAGCCGTGGATGTACAATTGTACACCCACGGTTGGACAATTGCACACCCGTGGCTGGACAATTGTACACCCGTGGGTGTACAAAAACTACGTCCTACGTACAAATGCTTACGTCCCACCTGCCGGCAAATAAGTCGGACATACGAGCGGGAAAAACGGCTCAGCGGCGGCGCAAAGCGTCTTTTAACATTCACTATGGGGCAAAATCGCGGCGTTAGCCGTATCTTTGTTTCAGGAAGATACCCCAAACGGCCAAAGACATGGAACCGATACGCAGTTTCAAAGCCCTGACCGGCCACCTCTCCGCTCGACGGCGGCGTCTGCGCGTAGCCGTCGTGCAGGGCACGGACGCCTCCACGCGCTACGCCGTGCGGCGTGCGGCGGACTTGGGCTTCGCAGAGCCCATCTTCGTCGGGGGGCGCGCGGAGTTGGCGCAGTACGCCGAGATACGCTACATGGCGGCGCGCACCACCTACCTCGATGCGGCCGACGACGCAGCTGCGGCACGGCAGGCCGTAAGCCTCGTGCGGGAGGGACGCGCCGACATCCTCATGAAGGGACTCGTGCGGACGGACGTCCTGCTCCACGCCGTGCTACACAAGGAGCAGGGCATCCTGCCCCGCGGCCGCGTGCTGACCCACATAGCCTGCGCCGGCCTGCGCCGCTACGGCAAGCTCCTTTTCTTCACCGACGCCGCCGTCATTCCCTATCCCACACAGGCGCAGCGCACCGAGCAGGTGCGCTACGCCGCGCGGCTGTGCCGCAAGTTCGGCATAGCGGAGCCTAAAATCGTCCTGGCCCATTGCACGGAGAAGGTGGACACGCGCACGTTCCCCTTCCTGGCGGGCTACGGCGAGCTTATCGCGGCCGCCGGGCGCGGGGCGTTCGGCGCCTGCCTCCTCGACGGTCCGCTCGACGTGAAGACGGCCTGCCACCTCGGCAGCATGGAGACGAAGGGCATAGCCAGCCCTATACGCGGCGCGGCCGACGCCATCGTATTCCCCGACATCGAGGCCGCAAACACCTTCTACAAAGCCATAACCCTCTTCGCCGGTGCCGAGACGGCCGGCCTGCTGCAAGGCACGTCGGCTCCCGTCGTCCTCACCTCGCGCGCCGACGCCCCCCTGACCAAGTTCTACAGCCTTGCCCTGGCCGCCCTGGCCGCCACCGAGCCCCAAGCGGCGCAACCGGGCGAGGCGCCTAATGCTTAACGCTATGCTCATCCTCGTCATCAACCCCGGCTCTACCTCAACCAAGATTGCCGTTTTCGAAAACGAGAGCCCCATGCTCCTACGTAGCATCGCCCACACGCCGCAGGAGCTGGAGCAATTTCCGGAAGTGACGGATCAGTACGAGTTTCGCAAGCAGCTCGTCCTGCGGGAACTGGAGCGGATGAACGTCCCGTTCCGTTTCGACGCCATCATAGGGCGGGGCGGACTGGCAAAGCCCGTGGCGGGCGGCACCTACCGCATAAACCGGCGCATGCTCGACGACACGCGCCACGCCCTGCACAAACACGCCTGCGACTTGGGCTGCCTCATTGCCTACGAACTGGCGCAGGAGGCGGGGTGCCCCAGCTTCATCGCCGACCCCGGCGTCGTGGACGAGCTGAACGACTATGCCCGCCTTTCCGGCTCACCCCTCATGCCGCGCATCTGCATTTGGCACGCCCTGAACCAACGCGCCATCGCCCGGCGCTACGCTAACGAGATAGGAAAGGAATATGAAGACCTGAACCTCATCGTCTGCCACATGGGGGGCGGCATCTCTATCGCCGCACACGACCACGGGCGCGCCGTAGATGCTAACAACGCGCTGGACGGCGAAGGTCCCTTCTCGCCGGAGCGCGCCGGCTCGCTGCCCGCCGCCGACCTCATACGCCTATGCTTCAGCGGGAAATACACCGAAGAGCAACTGCTGCGGCGCGTGGCGGGACAGGCGGGCCTCATGGCGCACTTAGGGACGAACAGCGTGCGCGAAGTGGAGCGCCGCATCGCCGCGGGCGACCAGAAAGCCAAGCTCGTGCTCGACGCCATGCTCTACCACACCGCCAAGTGCATCGTGGCGGAGGGCGCCGTGCTCTGCGGACAGATTGACGCCATCCTGCTGACGGGCGGCATGGCTCGCTCGCGCTACGTCGTCAGTACGTTGCGCCGCAGGATAGACTTTCTGGCGCCTGTCCACTGCTACCCGGGCGAGGACGAGATGCAGGCGCTCGCCCAAAACGCCCTCGACGTGCTCAAAGGGCGGCGACAGGCCAAGGAGTACGTCTGAGAAAACCGCACGTACGGCCGAGAAAGTTAGGCATACGTTGGCCGATGCGCCACGTGCCTTTCGCCACAAAAAAAGCGCGCTGCGGCACCACCCCGAAAGGTGGCGTCGCAGCGCGCTTGCGTTTCCTGCCCGGCTTTATTCCTTCGCCGCGGCCTTAGCTTTCTTCCCCGGCAGCTCAAAGGTGAAGCCGTCGCGCACGGTGCGGCGCGTCAGCGGCGTACGCGTATCGGCCTCGTCGCTGAAGAAGCGCCCGCCCGTGATAAGTCCCAAGTCGAGCGGCACATAGACCATCTGGTAGCCGCCCGGCTCCTCTTCGTAGAAGAACGCGACGCGGCCGTCGCGCTGCACGGCCATTGTGCTGTAAGCCGAGCCGGTATGCGAGACTTGGTAAGCCCCTTCCCAGTTTGAGGCGAAGGCACGCGGCGTGGCGTAGTCCGTCGTGTCGCACAGCTCCTTGAAGTATATCGTCACATCCCTGCGCCCCGGACCGGCGGGCAGGCTCTGCAGCGCCACGTAGGTGCGCTTCCCCTCCAGGTTACGTGCCTTGAGCAAGAGGATTTCTCCGTTGCAGGCGCCGCTTTGGTTACTGATGCCGCCCGGCATCTCCCGGCTGTCCACCGCTTCGCCCCAAGCGCCGAGGCCTTTCTTGGCGTCCGTGTAGCGGAAGACGTTGAAATAGCGCCCGCCGGCCTTGCGGCTGGAGAGCAGCACGCTCCCGTCGGGCAGCTCCTCGCACTTAGGCTCGTCGCCCTGCGGCGCGCAGGATTGCTCCGCGCTACCCAGCACCTGCCACGTCCGACCGAAGTCGTCGGTATATACGACGTAGTTGCCCGCATGTGTGCAGAGCGGGGCGTACACCCGGTAGTATTTCTTGCGCCGAATCTTCTTGCTCTGGCACAGGCGGCCTGAGCCGACGAACATCCCCTTGATGCGGCCGCCGAAGAGCGTGTCGTAGAACAGCGGCGCCACGTCACGGGGCTGCTGCCACGTCCAGCGGTGCGCTTTCCGGTCGTAAGTGGCGCGCCGCACGGCAATGCCTTGGTGATGCTGCGGAGTTGAGGCAAAATAGGTGACGTCTCCGCTGCAGCAGATGAGGAGCAGCTCGCCGCGCTTGCGGTCCGCCACGACGGCAGCGTCGCCGTAGCCCGCCGTAGCTCCCTCGCCCGTGCCGGTATAGACCACCTGCGCCTCGCCCCACGAGGCGCCGTTGTCGCCGGAGAGGCGGCTGACGATGTCCACGCGCCCATTGCCAATATCGCCGCCGCAGTAGCGACGGTCTGAGAAAGCGATGACGTCGCCGTTCCGCGCTACGGCGAGCGCCGGTATGCGGTAAGGCACACCCAGGCTGTCGCCGGTATGGAACAGGACGGTCTGCGCCTGTGCGGCGGGCGCGGCGCAGAGCAACAAAAGCGGGAGGAGGATGCGTTTCATGTTTTCAGCGTATTGCGTTTCCCGGCGAAATTACGACAAGGGGCGGGAAGCGCCAAGCACGGCGTGCGGAATGTTTTGCCCCCGCGCCGCGCCGGGCGGCGGCTGAAGGCCGTCGCGCTCCCCATTTCCCACGCGGCGCTTCGCCGGCCGGCGGGAAAGGCCTACCTTTGCCGCATCGTCAAAAGAATACCCATGAAACGCCCGCTCCGCCGCTTTATCATCGCGGCCACCGTATTTATCCTTGTGTGCATAGCCGTCGTCTTCGGCACGGCGTGGCTTATGCTCGACTATGCCCTTCGCCCGCAGATGCAGACGGAAGCCCAAGCTTGGGCCGAGGCCGAGAGCTACGCGCCCGCCGTAGGTGCGTGGGCCGACAGCCTGCGTGCCGCCCGCGCCCTGCGCGACACGACGGTGGCAGCTCCGGACGGCACGCGCCTGCATGCCTGGTACGTGCGCTCACCCCGCGCCTGGGGACGCACCGCCGTGCTGCTGCACGGCTACAGTTGCTGTGCGCCCGTCATGATGCACCTGGGACGGATGTATGAGCACGACTTGGGCTACAACATCCTGCTCCCGGACCTGCGCCACGCGGGGCGCAGCGGCGGCAGCTACGTAGGCATGGGCTGGCCGGACCGCCTCGACGCGCTGCTGTGGGTACGACTGACGCCGCAGCTCTTTGGGCGTGACGCGCGCGTCGTCGTCCACGGCGTCTCCATGGGCGCTGCCACGGCCATGATGGCCTCCGGCGAACCGGCGCCGCCCGCCCTGCGCGCCTACGTCGAAGACTGCGGCTATACGAGCGTAGATGCCCAGTTCCGCAAGGAGATTGGCTCGCAGTTCGGCCTGCCCGCTTGGCCGCTGGTGCCCACGGCGTCGCTGCTCTGCCGCCTTCGCCACGGCTGGAGCTTCAGCCGGGCCAGCGCGCTGCGCGCCGTCAGCCGCTGCCGACTGCCCATGCTCTTCATCCACGGCTCGGCCGACGACTACGTCCCCACGGACATGGTGCGCCCCCTCTACAACGCCAAGCCGCAGCCCAAGGCGCTATGGGTGGTGCCGGGCGCGAAGCACGCCCAAAGCTACGCCACGCACCCCGAGGAATACACCCGCCGCGTGGCCGCCTTCCTGGAGCCCTACATGCACTGAGCAACGACGCGCAGCGCCTCTACCCCTACCGGCGCGGCAGGGAGCAAGTCAGGGCAAAGTGCTACTTTTTTGCAGCAACGACTTACCTTTTGATTAATCCGAAGCCAAGAAAACACCCAGCTGACCCGGCGATTTTCCGGCCTGCTCCGTGCAGGGCTGAAAAGGCGCGCCACGACGGGCGTCCCTGCGGGCGTCTGACAGCTCGGACGTGCCGGCTGACAAGTCCGACCTATCAGCTGACAAGTCCGACCTATCAGCTGACAAGTCCGACTTGTCGGCACGTAAGTCAGACAGACAGGCCGAGACGACGCCTTTCGCGGGCAACAGCCCAAGACTTCCGCTCGAGGAAACCGCCGCGCAAACCTATGGACTACCACTTTGCACAGAAAAAAGGCTTTTCAGCACCATAAAGAAAGAAAAAGCGGGAGGAAAGCACGTTTTTTTAGACGGGAAAGTACTCCTGCGCTTTTTTCTTGCTACCTTTGCCCACAATAAAAAAGAGTCAGCATCCAATGGAAAAGATTGACAACTTGGATTATAAGATTTTAGAAATCATCTCCGTCAACGCCCGTGTGCCCTTCAAAGACGTAGCGGCCGTTTGCGGCGTCTCGCGCGCCGCCATCCACCAGCGCGTGCAGCGCCTCACGGACGCCGGCATCATCACGGGCAGCGGATACCACGTCAACCCCAAGAGCATAGGCTACAGCACGTGCACCTACGTCGGCATCACGCTGGAGCGCGGATCTATGTACCGCGAAGTGGCCGCCAAGCTTTCCAAGATACCCGAAATCGTGGAGTGCCACTTCACCACGGGGAACTACACCATCCTCGTGAAGCTCTATTGCCACGACAACGAGCACCTGATGGATCTGCTGAACAACCGCATCCAGGGCATCCCCGGCGTTATCTCGACGGAGACGCTTATCTCCCTGGAACAAACGATAAACAGACAAGTGCCCATCCCCGACCCCGAAGCCGCAGAAGGCAAGAAGGAACGCCGCACCCGGCGGAAAAAGATGCACGAGGAGGAGGAAGCATGAACTGGCAAGGCGTTCTGCTCGGACTGCTCACCTTCCTCGTCATCGGAGCCTTCCACCCCATCGTCATAAAAGGCGAGTACTATTTCGGCACACGCCTGTGGTGGGTCTTCCTCGTCGTGGGGCTGGCCGCTGTGGGCGGGGCGCTGTGGCTAAACTCCTTGTTCTGGAGCGCACTCTGCGCCATCACGGGTTTCTGCGCCCTCTGGGGCATCCTGGAACTCTTCCAACAGCGCGAAAGAGTGCGAAAAGGATGGTTCCCCAAGAACCCCCGACGCACTAAAAAGGAAGCGTAAGCCCGAAAACGAACGCAACGCTTCCTACGCGCCACTTTTATCACCCATACTACCATGTCATTCGATCAAGAAGCCGACTACCAAAAAGCCACCAGCCACTTCCCCAACCGCCGCCCGCGACCCGTCATCGGTATCTACGGCAACTACACCGACCGGGGCTGCGAGCTGGGCGAGGCCTACTACAAAAGTGTCCAGGCCGCGGGAGGTGTGCCCATCGTGCTGCCACCCAGCGAGGACGTAAGTACCATCCTCAACCAGCTGGAACGCATTGACGGCCTGCTACTCTCCGGCGGGGGCGACATCAACCCGCTCTTCTTGGGCGAAGACCCCGAGCCGGCACTCCACAGCGTAAACCCCGCGCGCGACCGCGGCGAGCTGCTCATGACCCGCTTGGCCTACGACAGGCAGATACCTATCCTGGGAATTTGCCGCGGCATACAAGTGCTGGCCGCTGCCTTGGGAGGAACTATCCACCAAGACCTGGCCACCGACCTGCCCGACGTGCGCCTCATCAAACACCAGCAAGACATGCCGCGCGGCGTAGCCAGCCACTGGGTAGAGGCCGAGGCGGACTCGCTCATAGCCGGCCTGCTCGGCGAGCGCTTTGCCGTGAACTCGTTCCACCACCAAGCCGTCAACCGGCCCGGACCTCTGCTGCGCGTCACCGCCCGTAGCGCCGACGGCGTAGTAGAAGCCGTCGAAAGCACATGCTTCCACGACGTCGTAGGGGTGCAGTGGCATCCGGAAAGCTTCTATTTAGCGGGCGATAAGAGCATGCTGCCCCTCTTCAAATGGCTGACGGAGCAAGCCACCTCCTACCACCGCGCCGTGGACTGCCACCGGCAAGCCCTCACGCTCGACACGCACGTGGATACCCCCATGTTCTTCGACGAGGGCGTAACGTTCTACCGCCGCGAGCCCAAGCTGCGCGTCGATATGCACAAGCTGACGGAGGGTCACGTGGACGCCGTCATCATGGCAGCCTACCTGAAACAAGAAGGGCGAACCCCCGAAGAGTTGCAAGCCGCCACGGCGAAAGCCGACCGGCTACTTACGTCCATACAGCGCATGGTTGAATACACGCAGGGCGTACAGCTGGCAGCCACACCTAAGGATCTCTACCGCGCAAAGCAGGCCGGCAAAAAGGCAGTTATGCTCGCCATAGAGAATGGATACGCCATAGGGAGCGACATCTCCAACGTGGAGCGCTACCGCCGGCAGGGCGTGGTCTATATGACGCTCTGCCACAACGGCGACAACGACCTGTGCGACTCCGCGCGCCACTCTAACGGGGAACACGGCGGACTTAGCGCTTTCGGGCGCGACGTTGTGCGCGAGATGAACCGCACCGGCATGATGATAGACCTAAGCCATGCCGCCGAGACTACGTTCTACGACGTGCTGGAGGCCAGCGAAGCGCCCGTAGTATGCTCCCACTCCAGCAGCCGCGCCTGCTGCGACCACCCACGTAACCTCTCCGACGACCAGCTCCGCGCCTTAGCCGCAGCAGGCGGCGTGGCGCAACTGACCTTCTACCCCGGATTCCTCCGCACGGACGGGCAAGCCACCATCGAAGACGTCGTGCGCCATTTTATCCACATGGTGGACGTCGCCGGCATAGAACACGTGGGCTTCGGCTCCGACTTCGACGGCGACGGCGGCGTACCCGGCCTCGACTCCGAGGCAGAAATGCTCAACCTGACGCGACGCCTCATGGCGGAAGGCTTCAACGTGGGGCAGCTGCGCCGAGCCTGGGGCGGGAACTTCCTTCGCGTCATGAATCAGGTGCAATACCGCGGCAGCGTGAAGCCATCCCTCGAATTTTAAACCATGCATACACCTTTATATAAACCCCTCCTCGCGATGTGTCTCGCCGCCCTGCTGCCACTGGTCGCCTGCAAGCCCTCGCAGAAGGCCGATAGCGACGGCGTGGACAGCACAAGGCTGGCACCCGTCGCCTTCGACGCGGAACGCGCCTACGCTGACATTGAGCGGCAGTGCGCCTTCGGCCCACGCGTGCCGAACAGCGCGGCGCACGACTCCTGCGCCGCTTGGATAGTCGCCCGCTTCCGCGAGCTGGGGCTCACCGTGACGGAGCAGAAAGCCACCCTGACCGGATGGGACGGCCAAGCCCTGCGTTGCAACAACATCACGGCGGCCTACAAGCCCGACGCCCCGGCGCGCATCGTACTCTGCGCCCACTGGGACAGCCGCCCCTGGGCCGACGAAGACCCTGACACGACCAAAAGGCGCACCCCCGTGCTTGCAGCTAACGACGGAGCAAGCGGCGTGGCCGTGCTGCTGGAGCTGGCCCGCCTATTGCCACAGCTTAACCCCAAGGTAGGCGTCGACTTCGTCTGCTTTGACGCCGAGGACTACGGCGCACCGGAATGGGGAAAGGGAGCTGACGACGGCTCGGACTGGTGCCTCGGCTCGCAATACTGGGCCAGCCATCTGCCCGACGGATATAAACCCCGCTACGGCATACTTCTCGACATGGTAGGCGGGCAGGACGCACGCTTCCCCGTGGAGTATTTCTCCCTGAAGTACGCCCGCGACGTCGTAGCCCGCATCTGGAGCGCCGCGCAGACCACCGGCAACGGCACACTCTTCCCCCAGCAAGACGGAGGTGGTGTGCAGGACGACCACCTGCCCATGAACCGAATTGCAGGCATACCCACGGCAGACATTGTCTCCAACGCAGGAAACACCTTCTCCGCTACGTGGCACACTACCTACGACACGCCGCAAAACATCTCCCGCGACGTGCTCCGCGCCGTCGGACAAACCCTGCTGCAAGTGCTCTTTGAGGAAGAATAACGCCGTAGCAACGAACCATAGCCCGCCCCCCGCCGGCGGACACGTAAGACTTACCCACCATGACCATAGACGAAGCGCAGGACGAAGTAATCGAAGAATTTGAAGGCTTGGACGACTGGATGGACCGCTACCAGCTACTCATCGACATGGGCGAGGAGCAGCCCCCCCTTCCCGCCGCTGACAAGACGGAGCAGAACCTTATCGACGGCTGCCAAAGCCGCGTCTGGCTGGTGTGCGAAGAAAGCGGCGGACGCCTGACCTTCCGCGCCGAGAGCGACGCCCTCATCGTGCGCGGCATCGTAGCCCTGCTCATCCGCATCCTCTCCGGCCACACGCCGCAGGAGATTATCGACGCACAGCTCTACTTCATCGACCGCATAGGTCTGCGCGAGCACCTCTCACCTACGCGCTCCAACGGCCTACTCGCCATGGTCAAGCAGATACGTATGTACGCGCTGGCCTATCAAGCCAAGCCGGGCGCATGAAAGGCCGACCCGGGAAGTAATAAATACGTTCCACAATTTTGCAAATACGGAACGGGAACGTTACATTTGCCGCATGGAAGCTGACATCAGGGAGATATACTATTCCCCGGAGTACGAAGCGTTCCTTTCTGCCCTACCTGCGAAGGTGCAGAAGAAATATGACTACGTAGAAGCCGTCATTAGGACGAAAAAAGTGGTAAGTACGAAGTTCGTAAAACGCCTCCAGGGAACCATATTCTTCGAGGCGCGGATTTCAGTCGGCACCAACGAATACCGCACTGTGCCTTTTGCCATTGACGCGCCCAACTTCATGGAGTGCAGCCGCGTCCTCTTCCTCAACAGCTTCCTAAAGAAGGACGGCAAGCAGTACAAAAAAGAGACCGACAAGGCACTTAAAATTTTGCAGCGCTATGAACTACAAGGACAGGATTAAGCTGGACGAGGACAAGCTGGCTTTGCTCCATACCTCCTCCGAACGCCTGGACGCACAATACGGTCCTAAGGGGAGCGCTTCCCGAGCTGAGTTCGAGGCGTGCGCAAGTGCGTATTACTACGCCGAACTTCTTAAAGAACAGCGCCGCGCCCAGAAAATGACACAGCAGCAGCTTGCGGACAAAATCGGCAAGAAGCGGGAGTTCATCAGCAACATAGAACGCGGCAAGAGCGACATGCAGCTCTCCACCTTCATGCTGATAAGCCATGCCTTGGGACTACGCTTCTCCCTTGTCGTAGGATGACGCTCTACGCCTCACCCCGACTTAAGCAAAACGGCTCAACAACGCCACAAGCCCCCGACGCATTTCCGCGCCGGGGGCTTGTGCGTATAGCGGCGCGGCGCGGCGTCAGGCGTCCGGGAACACCTCGTGCAGGACGCCGAGCTGATAGTGGATGTTCCACTTGCGGTCAATCTCGGCGTAGGCTTCGCGCCGCACGGCCTCGCGCTGTTCCGCGCCGAGGTTGAGCCAGGGGCCGAGCTTCCGCGCCAAGTCCGCCGCATCGTCGCGCCGGAAGAAGTCGCCCGTGCTCCCGGCGCGGATAGCCTCGAACTCCGGCATCTGCCAGGCGAAGGCGTCGTGCGTCAAGACGGGGCAGCCGTACGTCAGGCTGTGGATAGCCGTCAGCCCCACGTTCCCCGGCGAGACGCAAGCCGCTGCGTTATAGAACAGCTCCGCCAGGCGCTCCTCTTCGTAGCACGCGCCGTAGAGCCAGGTGCGCTCCGTCAGGCCGCGCCTGCGCACCTGTTCCTCCATATCCAGCCCCTCCACGTCCTTACCTACGATGACGCAGTTCACCGTGCGCCCCGCGTCGCGCAGCAGCACCAAGGCGTCCAGCAACACGTCCAAGCGCTTCACGGCCTGCAGGCGTCCGCAGTAAATCAGGGTAGGCGCGTCGTTGCGAAAGTGGTCTTTATAAACCCGCGTCGGGCGGAGGCGGGCGCGTATCTCCCGCTGGCGGTCCGAGTCGAGGCTGTTGGCAATGACGCGCATGCGGCTACGCGCGAAGCCCCGCGCCGCAAGTAGCTCCAGGGCGCGCTCGTTGTAGAGCAGCAGGCCGCTGAAGAGGCGCAGGAACGTCCCCTTCATCAGCCGCGTCGGCAGGCGCTCCTTGCCGTACCAGCCGTGCGCCCACGCCACCGTCTTACGCCCCCGCAGCCGCGCCCCGAGCGCCAGCAGCCAGTACGTCAGGCAGAACTGGTCGCCCGTCATCACGTAGTAGCGGTACGGCTCGCGCAGCAGCCGCAGCGCGCCGCGCAGCCGGTAGAACTTGCCCAGCCGCGCCGTCCGCAGCGTGGTGCGATAGCCCGGCAGCGCCGCCGTGTCCAGCGGCTTTATGTCCGTCGCCGTGCGGTCGCCGAAGACGAAGTCGCACGACAACTCGCGCCCAATGGCCGTATAAATCGGTGCACGATAGTGCGGCGCGTAGTTCAGCACGAAGCAGATTTTCTTAGGCATGGGGTGGACAGTATTATATCAGAGTTTGCCCATTTGGATGCCGTAATGCTCCAAAACTTGGCGCAACTGCGGATCGTTGGCGCCCTCGTCAACGTTTTTATGGTAAAGAGACATGTCTTGACAATCGGGTAACATGAGGTAATATTTGTCCAATGACTTGTCAAGGTAAACCTGTTTCAATGGTGTCCGTTTCAGCAAAGACATGACTCTGAACCAAACATCGTCTGCATAGGGACACAATTTACTAAACAGCTCTTCGCGGCAAACATCTTCGTGGAGTGTTCCCGGAGGGTAAAGAATACCGCCATAGCCTTTGGGGAAGAAAAGGGCAGAGGCTTGAAAAGTCGCCTTAGTGTCTTTTTGCTCGTATATATAAGGTAGGGGTTTCCATTTCAAATAAGGCTGTGGCGTACCGTCGGCCTTTAATCCCATCTTTGTACCTATGCAGAAATGAATAGCTTCAGGGTCTTGGCGATAAGAAGCAACTAACCGCTCGACAAGGTCGCAGGGATAAATAAAATCGTCGTCCACGGTAATTATAAGGTCGCCGGGGTAAGCGCGTAAGGCAGGAACGAGTTTCGTGTATGACCTTATATCCTTGCAAAACTCAATGGTAAGTCCCCTTTCCTGCTGTTTTTTTAGCGACAAGGGCAGGTTGTCTTTCGTGAAATGCTCTTTGTCAATCCATAGAACGATTTTGTTGGGCTTTAGCGTCTGTTGGAAAAGGCTTTCCACGGTGATACAAACGTCGTAGATACGGCGGCCATAAGATGTTAGCGACACAATAACGTCTTTCCCTTTGATGTATTGTTGCTCGACAACGCCGCGGGTGGATGAGTTCAACATTTTGTCGCGCAAAAGGGAAACGGTGGAGGCCAGCAACGTTTCATGAACGATTTCCTGCTTGTAATTCTCAAAATGTCTTCGGATAGATTTAAACATAAGCGGGACTATAAATATTGCGTAGTATGTGGTAGTTTATAAATACGAGGCATTCGTAGCGGACAAATTTTTAAAAGTTGAAAGCTGGCTTGTGCAACAATACGGCGGGTCGCAAAATGTCCCTTTCGTCGTTGTGTGGTATCACTACTATGTTGTGACGACCTCCAGCTCCTTGCCACCCAGCCGCGCCGCCACGATGCTGAAGGACGAGTTGTAGCTGCCCAGTATCTTGTCCGTCGCCGCCAGGCACCAGAGGTCAACTACGGCGTCCTGCATCCCCTCCACCGAACTGCGGCTAAGCCTTGCCGGCGCGTTACATACGACGTGCGCGCCTAGCTCCGCCTGCAAGTCGGCCTTCACCCGGACATCGTCCGTCGCCAGGTAGAACGTGGCCTGCGGCTCCTCTCGCAGGATGGCGCGCAGGCGCTCCCGGAACAGCGTCAGGGGCGAGTGCGCCATGGCCGTCGTGTGGTCGCCGCGCCGTATGTGCACGCCGTAGATGGGGTGAGCGAATGTGCTCGTCAAGGCGTCTATCCTGCGCTGTATGTCCTCGTTTGGGCGAAAGAGCCCCGCGAAGCTATAGTCCGGCACAAGCGCCATGCACGAGGAGATATACACCCGGCCGTCCTGCGGCAAGCGCCCTTCTACGGAGACGCGGCCGTCCTCGTTCTGAAAGTCGTCGATGCTCCGCCATCCTAAGGCGCGCCTGACGCGCGCCATGCTTCGCAGGTTGCGCGGCAGGTTTCTTTCCATGAGCAGGGGCAGGCGACTGACGCTGCGCAGCGCGACGTCGGCAGGCAGCGGCCGGAAGAGGTCCTCGAAACGGCAGGCGCACCACGCCTTGCGGCACCAGAGGACGCGCAACTGCGCACCCCGGCGTCGCGACAGCGCCACGGCGGAGGCAATGGCCGTCAGACGGTTGCACAAACCGCCAAAGGGAACGAGCGTAAGGCGAAGCATAGTAGGAGGGCAGGCACTGCGGACGCCCGCCACGGCAAAGGTACGCAAAAAGCCGCAAACGCGGCGCCCCGCCCCTCGCTTATGCCGCGCCATCCGCCGACCGGCCGCACAGCCCGGGCGGGCGCCCCTTTGCCGTGCCCCGCGAAAGGCGTATTTTTGCCTCATGCCACAGCACACCCGCCCATGAGAATAGCCTACCTGCTCTCTGCCTACACCGACCCGCCCCACCTCGCCCGCCTCGTCGCGGCGCTGAGCGGCGAGGCCGACTTCTTCGTCCACGTGGACCGCCGTGTGGACGAACAGCCCTTCCGCGACGCGCTGCAAGGGCGCACAGACGTCACCTTTCTCCCTACCCGCCACGCCGTGCTTTGGGGCGACATCACGCAGGTCTTCTACCAGCGCGACCTGCTCCGCGCCGCGCTCGACACGGGGCGAGACTACGAACGCCTCGTGCTGCTCAGCGGCACGGATTATCCCCTCTGGAGCAACGCACATATCCGCAGCTATTTCGCAGCCCACGCCGGGCGCGAACTGATGGCGGGGCAGGACATGACGACCCTGACGCACCGCGAAGCCTATTTCTTCCGCCGCCGCATGCCTCAGACCTGGCTGCCCGGCATCTCGGAGCGGCTGAACCTCAAGGTGCGCCACGCGCTGCGCAGCATACTCTGGGGCGTCGGCGTGCGCAAGCCCCTGACGCTGCGCGTCGGCCGCGAGACGTGGCACGTCTTCCACGGCTCCGACTACTGGGCCGTCACGCCCCGGGCCGCCCGACGTATGCTCGCCACGCTCCAAGCCAACCCCCGGCTACTCCGCTTCTTCAGCACCATGTTCGTTCCCAGCGAAACGGTGTGGCCGACGCTGCTCTTCAACGACGCCTCCCTCGCCCCACGCGCCACACTCGTGCCCCCGCCCTACCGAGGCCTCGAGGCGCTGACGCCGCTCCATTTCATAGACTACAGCGATGGCATCCGCGTCCTCACCGCTGCGGACCTGCCGCGCCTACAAAGCAGCGGAAAGATGTTCTGCCGCAAATGCATCACGGGGCGTAGCGACGAACTCATGCGCCTCATCGACGCACAACGCGCCGCCGAAGAGGCAAGAACGGCTGCCGACGAGACAAAAATCGCCACAGACGACAAACATAGTACACAATAGCAGCCCGGAAAGGGCGATGCTTTGCAGCGGCTCGACAGAACAGCGTTTTGAAGTAGTCGGCGGGACGCGGAGGGCTACGGAGTAGCCCAATAACGCGTAACCGCGTATGGCGAACGCAGTGAGCCATGCGCGGCAGGTGGGCAGAGGAAAACGGGGCTGCGGAGCTGCCCAACATAAAGCCGTGTGTCTCCGTACCGCCTGCCGCATGAGGATTTGTTGGACTGCATTGCAGTCCGCTTTCTTTTACGCTTTCCCTGCCGCGCATGGCTCGCTCCGCTCCCCATACGCGGTTACTATCTGTTGGGCTGCTCTGCAGCCCACTCCGCAGCCCATAGCCCCCTTCAGGCCGCTCTTTTTCCTTCCCCAAACCTTAATATCGAAAACTACGTCCGACCTATCCGCTCACAAGTCCGACCTATCCGCTCACAGGTCGGACTTATATTTTTATAAATCCGACTTATCCGCCGCTACGTCCGACCTACTCACCGCTACGTCGGACGTAATTATTGTACAGCCGTGGGTGTAAAATTGTACAGCCACGGGTGTAAAATTGTACACCCACGGCTGTAAAATTGCACACCCACGGCTGTACAAAAACTAAGTCCCTTCTGCGAACAAATAGGCGGCACCTACGAACCCCCGGCTCGCCCGTAGAAGCGAACCGTGCGGGGACGCGGCGCCGCGCCGAACGCGCACAAAAGCGGCGGGGCGGAGGGTCGTTCTTCTGTTTTTACCTATTTTTGTACGCTTTTTACTTACCTCCCGCATGAGTACTGCCACCGTCATCGCCTGGGTGCTTGCCCACCTGAACTACTGGGTCATCGCCCTCTTCATGGCCATTGAGAGTTCGTTCATCCCCTTTCCCTCCGAGGTCGTCGTGCCTCCCGCCGCCTGGCTCTCCATGAGCAGCACGGAGCTGAACATCGTGCTCGTCGTCGTCGTAGCTACGCTGGGCGCCGACGTGGGTGCACTCGTCAACTACTACCTTGCCAAGTGGCTGGGGCGCCCCCTCATCTACCGCTTCGCCGATACGCGCGTGGCGCACATGCTCCTCATCGACCGCGCAGGCGTGGAGAAGGCGGAGCAGTTCTTCCGCGACCACGGCGCCGCCTCCACCTTTTTCGGAAGGCTCGTCCCTGCCGTCCGACAACTCATCAGCATCCCCGCAGGTCTGGCCGGCATGCACCTACGTCCCTTCTTGCTCTACACCACCTTGGGCGCGGGGCTTTGGAACACCGTCTTGGCGCTCATCGGCTGGGCGATATACCGATTCACCGACGTGAAGGACATCCACGCCGTCGTCGAGCTGGCCACGAGGTACAACCGCGAGCTGAGCATAGGCATCCTGGTGCTGGTTGTCCTCGTCATCTTATTCCTCATCTACAAGGGAGTGAAGAAATAGCCGGTTTCATCGGGAATTTCGCCCCCTTTCTGACCCCATGGCCGTTCGCTTTTTCCTCCGTTTTGCGCCGCGCCGCTTGGCCGGTTTAGTCTGCTGCGTCGTCAGTCTGAGCTGCGCCGCCGCGCTGCCCGACAGTCTGCGCGTGACGGAGCACCGCTGGCTCTTCGGCTGGGGATGGCAGAACGTGCTGGACACCTATCTCTCGCCCTACGAATACACCGGCACGAGCCACGGGACGCTGCATCGCTCGGAGCGCCCCGCCCGGTTCGGCCGGGGGAAGCTGCAAACCGTCATGCAGATGTCGACGAATTTCTCCTACGACAAATCGCCCACGGGCGACGGGAAGCTGCTCGACGTCAACCTGACGCTGGGCGGCGGCCTGCAACGCGTGTTTCGCCCGGCGCCGCGCTGGCGCCTCACGGCCGGGGCACTCGTCGAGGGGTTTGGCGGGTTCAGCTACAACCGGCGGGGCGGCAACAACCCCGCGCAGGTGCGCCTGCAAGCCGACGTAGCGGCCAGCGCGGCGGCCGAATATAGCTTTCCGCTCTTCCGACGTACCGGCCGCCTGCGCTTACAGGCTGACGCGCCCCTGCTGGGGCTGATGTTCGCGCCCCATTACGGGCAGTCGTACTACGAGATTGTGGGGTTGAGAGACTACGACCACAACGTGCGCTTTACGTACCCCGGCAACGCACCTTCCTTCCGCGTGCTGGCTACGTGGGACATACCCGTGGGTAGCTCGGTACTTAGCGTGGGCTATCACGCCGATGTACGCCAGTCGAAGGTGAACGGCCTGAAGCGCCACGGCTGGAGCAACCAGCTCGTCGTAGGCTTCGTGCGCCGCGTCCACCGCGTGCGCTGACCGCTCTGAACCCGACGCGGGCACCTCGAAACTGTCAGATTATAGAAAAGATGAAGGGGAAGATAGAACAAGACGCGCGAAAGCTCCTGCGCCTGCTCGGCGGCGTAGCGGCCTTCGCCACGCTGCTGCTGCCCGCGGCGTGCATCACGGAGGACGTGGAAGCCGACGACCCCGCCGGGAACTTCGCCGCCTGCTGGGAGGCGCTGGACCGGAAATACTGCTTCTTCGCCGAGAAAGCCGAGGCTTACGGCCTCAACTGGGACAGCGTGCGCGCCGCCTACGCTCCGCGCATCAGCGCCACGATGACGGACGCCCAGCTCTTCGAGGTGCTGGCCGAGATGACGTGGGAGCTGCGCGACGGACACGTCAACCTGTACGCCAAGCACGACGTGGCGCGCTACGGCGCCTGGTTCGACGACTTCCCGACCAACTACTCCGACAGCCTGGAACGGCTGACGCTGGGCCGAACGGAGGAATACCGCCAGACGTCCACACTGAAATACAAAATACTGGGAGATAACATTGCCTACGTGCGCTGCGCCACCTTCGAAAGCCAGTTTGGCGACGGCAACCTGGGCGAACTGATGCGGCAAGTTGCGCTCTGCGACGGACTTATCATAGACCTGCGAAGCAACGGCGGCGGGCTGCTGACGGCGGCACAGAAGCTGGCGTCGCTTTTCATTGACGAAAAAACCACCCTCGGCTACATGCGCCACAAGACGGGCACGGGGCACGACGACTTCTCGGCTCCGACGGCCATTAAGGTGACGCCCTTCGAAGGTCTGCGCTGGCAAAAACGCGCTTGCATCCTGACGAACCGCCGCACGTACAGCGCGGCGAACGCCTTCGTAGGCTACGTGAAAGGCCTGCCGGGCGTGACCATCGTTGGCGACAAGACGGGCGGCGGCGCAGGCCTGCCACTGACCAGCGAACTGCCCAACGGCTGGCTGCTACGCTTCTCAGCCTGCCCCATGTACGACCGCGAGATGCGCCTCACGGAGTTTGGCATCGACCCGGACGTGAAGGTGGACATCAGCTCCGAAGACTACCGGCGCGGCGTGGACACCATACTGGAGACAGCCCGGCGGCTACTCCGCACGGCAGAATAAAAAAATCCGCGGTTTCATCGGAAAAACGGCACCTCCTATGCCTCGCGGCGCAGGGGGTAGTTGCCCCGTAGCGCCTCGAAGAGCGCGGGGTAGCACTTGAGCAGGGTGCTGTCCACCTTGGGGTCGTAGCGCAACAGGTCGGGGTGGGCACGGTCGGGATAAGGATTGTACGTGTAGCCCTGCGGCGCCTCGGGCGGCACGACGTGGAACGTGGCCGCTACGCCCAAGAAGCGCGCCGCCGCCTCCAACGCCATGCGTGAGGCCGTGGCCTTGCCGTCCGCGCTGTAGCCCGCAATGTGGGGCGTGGCGAAGACGGCACGCCGCAGCAGCTCGGCGTTGACGCGAGGTTCACCCTCCCACGTATCTATGATGGCGCCGGCAACCAGCCCGGCGTTCATGGCGCGCAACAGGGCGGCCTCGTCTACCACGCCGCCCCGTGCCGTGTTTATTATGAGCGGCTTGCGGCGGCATTTCTCGAAGAAAGCGGCGTCCGCCAGGTGATACGTGGCGTGGGAACCGGTGCGCGTCAGCGGCGTGTGGAAGGTTATCACGTCGCAGCGGGCGGCTATCTCGTCGAGCGAAGCGAAGGGACCGACACCCTCGCCCTCGGGCGGCGCGTCGCCCCGCTCCCGGCGCGGCGGGTCGCAGGGCAAGATGCGGGCAAAAAGGCCGGAGCCGGCCATATCCCGGAGCACCGCACCGCCTACGTGCCCCACGCCGACGATGCCCAGCGTGATATGGCCAAAGGGCAACGCCCCGTCGAGCCGCAGGAGGCAGCAGCGCACGTATTGCGCCACACTCGTGGCGTTGCAGCCGGGGCAGTTGGTCCAGCGGATGCCGGCCGCGTCGAGCCAAGCGGTGTCCATGTGGTCATAACCGATTGTAGCGGTGACCACGGCACGCACCTGCGAACCGGCAAGGAGCGCCTTGTCCACACGTGTCCTTGTCCTAACGATAAGCAGGTCGGCGCAGCGCACGTCGGCGGCCGTGATGGACGCGCCGGGCAGGTAAGTGCAGGAGCCCAGCTTCTCGGCCTCGCCACGCAAGTAGGGTATCTTGTCGTCGATAATAATATTGTACATGCGTAAGCTTGATTTCTTATGACTTGTCCGCCTGTTGCGGCACAGCAAAATGCGCGCAGCAACACACGGGGCGAAGAAAGTGATGGTTTGCCGCCGCAAAATTAGGCATAAAAGGTCGCCCTGTGGCGCCGGTGGTGCGAAAAAGGGTCGCAACAGCGGGAAACGGGAGCGCAAAGCCCACCGAAGCGCAAAGAGCGGGCTACACGAGGGCACCACATACCCGCGGCAAGACTTTGCATTCCGACGACGTTTTGCTACTTTTGAGGCGTGGAACGAGGCCTGCGCCCCGACTGACAATATAAAGCAAGAAGAAATGTCCAACTCTTACCAAGCGCCGAGCAACCCGTTCGGCAACAACGCTTACCAGCCCGGACAGGGCTACCCCGGCGGCTACGGCATGGGCGGCCCGGGCTATCCGCAACGCCCGCCGCAACAGAGCGACAACGTCTGCGGCCTGCTGGGCTTCATCTTTGCCCTCGTAGCCTTCTTGGGCTGGTTCGGCGGTCCCGTCATAGGGGGAGTGCTCTGGCTGGCAGGGCTGGTGTTGAGCATCATCGGCATGTCGCGTCGGCCGAAGGGACTGGCCACGGCGGGCTTAATCATCTCGCTCGTAGGGCTCGTCATAGGACTCATTGCCCTTATCTTCGTTGGCGCCGCCGCAGCATGGGTAGTCAGCAACCTGGAATGACGAGCGTCCACCCCGACCGGAGCTTCCGCTAAGCATATCAAATAAAGAAATGCAAATAATAATGTGAGAGATAACGCCCGGGCCGCCGCGCGAGAGGCAAAACGAAGCTCTACAAAAGTTTCTTCAATTCCTCCATATCAGGCAAAGCATCGCGCAGTTCCTTGGGCAGAGCGCTTGACGTGCGGTATGTAGCGACGCCCATGGGCTTTGACGTGTCGCGGAAAGAAAGTTCAACTATCTTGTCGTTTTTTGACTTGCAGAGGACAATGCCAATAGAAGGGTTCTCATCGGGTAGTTTCACATACTCGTCAAGGGCAGAGAGATAGAAGTTCAACTTGCCGGTGTATTCCGGCTTGAACTCACCGCGTTTCAATTCAAACGCGACGAGACTGCGCAACTTACGGGAAAAGAAAAGCAGGTCTATGTAATAATCTCGGCCTTCGACTTCAAGGTGGTACTGGTTACCAAGGAAAGCGAAGTCCTTACCGAAAGCCATGATGAAGTTCTTGATGTTCTGTAAGATTCTCTGCTCTATGACACGCTCGTCCACATCCTCGGGGTCTTCGATGTTCACGAAGTCAAGCAAATACTCATCCTTAAAGGACTGCAACGCCTTGCGCTTGAAGTCATTGTCACTGATAGTCTTGTTAAAATTCGTCTGTTTGATGGAACCCTTCTGATGATAAAGGTCAGATTTTAGTTGACGCTTCAGGGTCGTGTAATTCCAAAACTCCAACGCGCATCTTTGGATATAGAACAATCTCTCCTCCAAGGTTTTTACTTTGGTAAGAATTTCCATGTGCAACGAAAAGCCAACAGACAGGAAATCATCAAGTAGAAATTCGCCAAATGCCGTCTGGCGAATTGTATAGACATTCAAAACGGATTTATTAACCAAATCGCCAGAAGTCATCTGCCGATTTATATAAGGACACCATTGCTCGTAAAACATTCGCATATTCTTAATGTTGCTTGCCGAGAAGCCACGCAATCCGGGCAATTCTTGCTGCAAGCCTTTGGATATGGTATCAATGGCGCTGCTCCCCCAATAACCATCACGACTACGAGCGGAGACATAACCGCCAACAGAGTAGTACAACTTCAACAACTCCTTGTTTGCTTTCTTTGCTGCCGTGTATCGACTCCTTAAAATAGCATTCTTAATATCCTTTACTGCCTGGATGTAATCTTGTGAGATATGAGATATTTGCATGGCGGATCTGTTTTACGTGTAAAGATAGAAAGTTCATTCCTACGTCGCAACGAAACGTGTGAAAAAAGCACGAAGTTAAGCCGGAGAAGGCTGGCGCAATGCCGCAGAAAGCTTAAACAAAAAAGCCAAACCCCAAGGAACAAAGGGTTTGGCAATTCTGTGTGTGCGCCTGACAGGACTCGAACCTGCACAGCCGGAGCCACCAGATCCTAAGTCTGGCGCGTCTACCAATTCCGCCACAAGCGCTGAGAAGGGGAGGCCACCGCCGCGCGCCAGATGGGCGGGGTGGGCGGCAACGGCGGGGCGCTCCCACGGCGCGAAGTTAGGATTTTCTGCGGGATAAGCCCTGCGGGGCGGCGAAAAAGTTGTAAATTTGCACGAATTGTGCGCTTCCCCGCATTAAAAGGAAGAAGGAAGTCATGCGGCGGGGGTGCACCATTCCGAAAAGGACATATACATGGCAGAAGAGCAAGAGAACACGGGCGCGACGCCCGCAGCAGCAGACGCCGCGCCGACACGTGGACGCGACGAGGGCGTGCGCCACCAGCTGACGGGGATGTATCAGGACTGGTTTCTGGACTACGCCTCCTACGTCATCCTGGAACGCGCCGTGCCGCACTTAGGCGACGGCCTGAAGCCCGTGCAACGCCGCATCCTGCACGCCATGAAGCGCCTGGACGACGGGCGCTACAACAAGGTGGCGAACATCGTCGGGCATACCATGCAATTTCATCCCCACGGCGACGCCTCCATTGGCGACGCCTTGGTGCAGATGGGGCAGAAGGACCTGCTCGTGGACACGCAGGGCAACTGGGGCAACATCTTGACGGGCGACAGCGCCGCCGCGCCGCGATACATCGAAGCGCGGCTCTCGAAATTTGCGCTCGACGTGCTGTTCAACCCCAAGACCACGGAATGGAAGCTCTCCTACGACGGACGCAACAAGGAGCCCGTAGCGCTGCCGGCCAAGTTCCCCCTGCTCCTGGCGCAAGGGGCAGAGGGCATCGCCGTGGGGCTGAGTGCAAAAATCCTGCCCCACAACTTCGGCGAGCTGTGTCAAGCCGCTATCAGCTACCTGCGCGGCGAGGACTTCCAGCTCTACCCCGACTTCCCGACGGGGGGGAGCATAGACGTCTCGCACTACAACGACGGGCAACGCGGCGGCAACGTGAAGGTGCGCGCCAAGATTGGAAAACTGGACAACCGCACCTTGGTCATCTCAGAGATACCTTACGGCAAGACGACGAGTTCCGTCATCGAGAGTATCCTGAAGGCGAACGAGAAAGGGAAGATAAAAATCCGCAAGGTGGACGACAACACGGCGGCGAACGTGGAAATCTTGGTGCACCTGACGCCCGGCACGTCGTCGGACAAGACCATCGACGCGCTCTACGCCTTCACCGACTGCGAAGTGAGCATCTCGCCCTGCTGCGTCGTCATTTCGGACAAAAAGCCCGTATTCATGGGCGTCAGCGACGTGCTACGCCACAGCGTGGAGGCCACTAAGGACCTGCTGCGGCGGGAACTGGAGATACGCCGCGCCGAACTGCTCGAAAGCCTGCACTTTGCCAGCCTGGAACGCCTCTTCATAGAAGAGCGCATGTATAAGGAGCGAGAGTTTGAGGGAGCTAAGAACCAGGAAGCCGTACTGGCCTACCTGGACAAGCGCTTCACGCCCTTCAAAGAGCGCTTCTACCGCGAGATAACGGCGGACGACTACCTGAAACTACTGGAGATAAAAATGGCACGCATCTTGCGCTACAACAAGGAGCGCGCCGACGAACTGATAGCCCGCATGAAGGGCGAGATAACCCATATCGAGGACGACCTAAAGCACATGGTTGACGTCACGGTGAACTGGTATCAGCTCATCTATGACAAGTATGCCGCCGCACGCCCGCGCCGCACGGAGCTACGCTCCTTCGACACGATAGAAGCTACGAAGGTGGTGGAAGCCAGCCAAAAGCTATACATCAACCGCGCCGAGGGCTTCATGGGTACCGGCCTGAAAAAGGACGAGTTCGTAGGCAACTGCTCCGACATTGACGACGTAATCATCTTCTACCGCGACGGGACGTACAAGGTGACGCGCGTAGCTGACAAGGTGTTTATAGGCGAGACGACCCGCTCCCGACAGGAGAAGCGCAAGGCGGAGGTAATCCACATTGCCGTATTTAAGAAAAACGATACCCGCACCATATATAATGTCGTTTACCGCGACGGACGCGGCGGCACCTTCTTCATCAAACGCTTCAACGTTACTGCCGTGACGCACGACCGCGAGTATGACGTGACACAAGGCACGCCCGGGTCCCGCATCTACTACTTCACGGCCAACCCGAACGGGGAAGCCGAGAGCATAAAGATTACGCTGAAGCCTAACCCCAAAGTGAAGAAGCTCATCTTGGAGCGAGACTTCCAAGACGTCTTAGTTAAGGGACGACAGAGCCGCGGCAACATCCTGACAAAGCTGGACGTTCACCGCATAACGCTGAAGGCGCACGGCGCCTCTACGCTGGGCGGGCGCAAAGTGTGGTTCGACCACGACGTAAGCCGCCTCAATTTCGACGAACATGGGCAGTACCTCGGCGAGTTCCAGACGGGCGACGCCGTACTTGCCGTGCTGCCAAACGGCGAGTACTACACGACATCGTTTGACCCCGAGAACCATTACGAGACCAACCTGCTGCGCGTGGAGAAATACGACGAAAACAAGGTCTGGACGGCCGCCGTGCGCGACGCAGGGAAGCATGGCTTCCTCTACGTCAAACGTTTCCGCCTAGAGCGGGCAGCCGGCACGCGCCATCTCAGCCTGCTGGGCGAGAACGCCGCCTCCGAGCTGGTGCTGCTCACGGATACGCCCTATCCCCGGCTTCGCGTCACGCTGGGCGGCGCAGATGCCTTCCGCGAACCCCTGGAGATCGACGCAGAGGCCTTCGTTGCCGTCAAAGGCTTCAAGGCTAAGGGCAAGCGCGTCACCACGTGCGAGGTGGAAAGCGTAGAAGAGCTGGAGCCCCTGCGGCAACCGGAGCCGCAGGACGACACCTTCGCCAAAGAGAACGCCCCGGAAGCCGAGGTGGACGAACCTAACGTCATCGACGAGGGACACAGCGTGCAGCTCGACCTCTTCGGCCGGCCGGACACCGACGCCTGACCGCCGAGCGTGCCGTTTCGACAGCCTTTGCTTACCTTTACCGCCTCATTGCTTACTTCTACCGTCCCGCAGAAAGCCTTTACTAATGAAAATCCCCATAGTAAACAGTTCCAAACATCCCCTACCCGCTTACGCCACGCCGCAAAGCGCCGGGCTCGACCTACGTGCCAGCCTCGACGCGCCCGTCGTGCTACAGCCCCTCGAACGTAGGCTCATCCCAACCGGCCTGCGCATCGCACTGCCGGCGGGCTACGAGGCGCAGGTGCGGCCTCGCTCCGGACTGGCCCTGAAGCACGGCATCACGTGTCTGAACTCGCCCGGAACTATCGACGCCGACTACCGCGGCGAAGTGGGCGTAATCCTGGCTAACTTGTCGGCAGAACCCTTTACCGTGGCCGATGGCGACCGCATTGCCCAACTTGTCGTGGCGCGGCACGAACGTGCCGAGTGGCAACCCGTAGAGACGCTCGACGAGACGGCACGCGGCGAGGGAGGCTTCGGACATACGGGAAGATAATTTAGGCTTATGGAAAGACGGCACATAGCTCCTCGGCAACAGTCCGCAGCCCCACCCCGGCCTTTCGGCTCGGGCAGTTGGCTGTGGCGGCGCGCTGCGGCAGGCGTCCTCGCAGCGACAGCGTTGCTGCTTGCAGCCTGTTCGTCGCACGGCAAAGTGACCGAGGCGGCGGCATCTGCACCCGCAGACACCCTATCTATCGTGCCGCAACCCGAGCCTTCCACCGTACGCCTCAGCACTACCGAGCGACAGCGCTACAATGCGCTCTACCTAAGTAGCGTCACGGAGCGACTGGCCGAGAGATACGACGCGGCGCACGACTTGCTGCAACGCGCCCTTGAGATCAATCCCGACGCACCCGAAGCCCTTTTCGATATGGGGCTTATCAAGCTCTCAATGACGTCCATGCTGGATTCCACTGCAGCCGTCGCAGGCGAGCGCATGTTGCGAAAAGCGGTGCGCCGCGACCCGGGCAACGAGCACTACAACGAGACCCTCAGCCGCTACCTGCTCCACAAGGGCGACGTGGCCGGAGCTACGGCCATCTACGAACGCCTCGCAGCGCAGCATCCCTCACAAGAGCACCTCTCCGCCCTCGTCAAGCTTTACGAACAGGCAGGCCGCTACGCACAGGCCGTAGAGACGCTCGAACGCCTCGAACGCCTCGAAGGACAGTCCGAGGAACTGGAGCTGGAGAAGGTTTCTAACTATCTGCAACTGGGCGACACCGTGAAACTCTACGGCACGCTGCGCCGGCTCATCGCCGATAATCCCGACGACGAACGCTTCCGCGTGGCCTTAGGCGACATCTATTACAAGACGGGGCGCAAGGAGCTTTCCCTGCAGACCTACAACGACGTGCTGCGTCGCGACACGGCGAACGTATATGCCCTGCGCTCGCTCATGCAGTACTACCACGCGGAGCACAACGACACGCTCTATCGTGCCACGGCGCGGCGGCTCCTCCTCAACCCCGCGACAGACCACGACCTGCGCCTCCAGTTGCAGCGCGACTTCTTGGTAGAAAACGCCACGTCGGCCGACACGGCCGGCATCCTCCGCCTCCTCAGCGACATCCTCGCCCTGCCGGATGCCGACGAGGCTACGGCGACGCTCAACCTCTATTACCTCATGGCGGTGAACGCACCTGCCGCCGAGCAGGAACGCGTCCTGCGCTTCGGCCTCGACCATAAACCCACGCTGAGCCGCTTCCGCTATTCGCTTCTGCAACTTATGGTGGAGAGCAACGCCGACAACAGTCGCAACGCCGACATCGCCGCCTTCTGCCGCGAAAGTGAGGCGGTGTTGCCCGCTGACATCGTTTTCTATTACTACGAAGGCGTCTCGCACTACGGCTCCGACGAACTGCCGGAGGCGCTCGACGCCTTCCAGCGCGGAGCCAACGTGCTGCAAGCCGACACCGCCGACGCAGACAGCGCCTTAGCTTCCGATTTCTACGCAATCTACGGCGACGTGCTCCACGAAGCGGGCCGGCAGCAGGCCGCCTTTCGCGCCTACGACCGCGCCCTTCTTTACAACCCCCTTAACCTTCTTTGTTTAAATAACTACGCCTACTTCCTCTCCCTGAAGCGCAGCAATCTGCATAAGGCCGAGGAAATGAGCCGCAAGACGATAGAGGCCGAGCCGACGAACGAGACGTATCTTGACACCTATGCGTGGGTGCTCTACTGCCTTGGGGAGTACGAGCAAGCACGGGTGTACATCGACCAAACGCTCCTGAACGCCCCGGCTGACGCCACGTCGGCAACGCTCTACGACCACGCGGGCGACATCTACCTGCGCTGTGGTCGCCGCACCGAGGCGCGCCGCTACTGGCAGCAGGCGCTCCGCCTCACCGACGACGAAGCGCTCCGCACCGCCCTGCAACGCAAGCTCCGCTGAGCTTAGTATCATCTTATGCTTGATATGTCACCGAAGAAGTTCCTCCCACTCCTTACGCTTACCACCCTGTTCGCCGCCTGCCACAGCACGCAGGACCTCACCTGCGGCACGTCCGCCACAAGCGCCGAGACGGCCGCCGACGCCGCCTATAAGCAGAAAGTCATAGCTAATGCGCAGACCGCCCCCTGCATCACGGCACACGCTAAGGTCACCCTAACCTCCGGCGGCAAGGACCTCTCGTGCAGCGGCACGCTCCGCATGAAGCGCGACGACGTCATACAGCTCTCCCTCTCCGTCTTAGGCTTCGAAGTCGGGCGGCTGGAATGCACGCAAGACGGCGTTCTCATCGTGGATCGTTACAACAAGCAATACGTGCGTGCCGGCTATGCCCAGGTAAGCTTCCTTGCCCAAGCCGGCCTCGACTTCCACGCGCTGCAAGCCCTCTTCTGGGACGAGCTTTTTGCGCCCGGAGCGGCCGATGTCTCCGCCCAATTGCCGCGCTTCCGCCTCTCCTCGGCCGGCGACCACACCCTGCTCGCCCTCACCGACGCCCCGCGCCTCGAATATGACTTCCTGACGCTGACGGCAAGCGGCGTGGTGGACCGCCTCACCGTCTTCGGGAAGAACACATCCGACAAGGGGACGTTCACCTTCCGCTACGGCAATTTCACCACCTTTAACGGCAAACCCTTTCCCCAACAGATGGATCTCAGCATCGTCGACACCGGGCGCGACGTAAGCCTCTCGCTCGCACTCTCCAGACTGGGCACAAAGTCCGACTGGGCCACCCGCACCGAGGTCGGGGCAAAATACAAACAACGCAGCGCCGAGGAGATACTGCGCCACCTTTCCAGCCTCGGTAACTGACCGACGGCAGCATAAAGCGTTTTTTACATGAAGCCATATAAGATATGTACGTCCATAGGTCTAAAGGTGTTGCTCTGCGCAGCCTTTCTCGCCGTAGCCACCTGCCTACCGGCACAGACGCCCAAAGGGAAAACCACCCGGACGTCTAAAACCACCACGTCCACCTCTAAGGCTTCAACAACCACAAAAAAAACAGCGACTTCTTCAGCTAAGAAGTCAACCTCCAACTCCAAAACATCGACTTCTTCGCCCAAATCTTCAACGACTACATCCAAGCCCGCGACTTCTTCGGCCAAGAAGTCAACCTCCAACTCCAAAACATCGACTTCTTCGCCCAAATCTTCAACGA
>CAZXJS010000018.1:41316-47762 GCA_964641085.1 uncultured Prevotellamassilia sp.
CTACATCCAAACCCGCGGCTTCTTCGGCTAAGAAATCAACGAGTAGCTCCAAGACCTCTTCTTCTACTTCCAAGTCTTCAACTACGACGTCCAAGCCCGCGGCTTCTTCGGCTAAGAAGTCAACCGCTAACTCCAAATCACCGACTTCTTCGCCCAAGTCTTCAACGACTACCTCCAAGCCGGCGGCTTCTTCGGCTAAGAAGTCAACCGCTAACTCCAAATCACCGACTTCTTCGCCCAAGTCTTCAACGACTACCTCCAAGCCGGCGGCTTCTTCGGCTAAGAAGTCAACCGCTAACTCCAAATCATCGACTTCTTCGTCCAAGGCATTAGCAACCCCTAAAAAGTCAGCGGCTTCTTCGTCCAAGAAGTCGGCGGCCGCCACCCCCAAGACCTCTACTGCCTCCAAACCGGCAGCAGCCGCCACCCCGAAGAAATCCGCCACCGCCAAGGCGCCCGCCACCCAAGCACAGTCCGCCTCCACGGCAGCCCCCGCAGCAGCGCCGGAGTCGGAGTCAGCATCCGCCACGAAGCCCGCCGCCTCTGCCGCGTCTCCTGCGCCGGCCGATGCGACGGGCTTCGCTGCGCATAAGGGGCGCCTACCCATGCCCATCAGCGGCACGGCACGCATCACGTCGCACTACGGCAGCTACACGCCGCGCGGACTGCAGAACGTCGTGCTCGAAAGCAAGGGCATCAACCTCTCGGGCGAAGCCGGAGCGCAGGCCTGCGCCGTCTATGAGGGAACCGTCAGCACCATCTTCGACATAAACGGCCTCTACAACGTCATCCTCAGTCACGGCGCCTACTTCACCGTCTATTGCAACCTGCAAAGCGTCAGCGTGCAGCAGGGAGAGCGCGTCAGCCAAGGGCAGCGCCTCGGCATGGTGGCTCTCGACGCCGCCGGGAGCTACACCCTGCACTTCCAAGTATGCCACGCGGCGGAGAAGCTCGACCCCGAGCTATGGCTGAAACGAAAATAAAAACGAATCCCTACGATATGGAAAAGAAAAACTTCAAGCGGACACTCGTCACGGCAGCCTTGCCCTATGCCAACGGCGGTGTGCACATCGGCCACCTGGCCGGAGTGTACGTCCCCTCCGACATCTACGTGCGCTACCTGCGTCTGCGCCACCGCGACGTGCTCTTCGTCTGCGGCAGCGACGAGCACGGCGTGCCCATCACGCTGCGAGCCAAGAAGGAAGGCGTCTCGCCGCAGGACATCTGCGACCGCTACCACAACCTCATAAAGCAGTCGTTCGCCGATTTCGGCATAAGCTTCGACATCTACTCGCGCACGACGAGCCAAGTCCACGCCCGCACGGCTACCGAGTTCTTCAAGACGCTCTACGACAAAGGCGCCTTCGTGGAGCAGGAGAGTGAGCAATACTACGACGAAGAAGCACACACCTTCCTGGCCGACCGCTACATCAAAGGCGAGTGCCCCCACTGCGGAAACCCCGACGCCTACGGCGACCAGTGCGAGCGCTGCGGCAAAGACCTCTCCCCCACCGAGCTAATCAACCCCCACAGCACCATCAGCGGCTCGAAGCCCGTCCTGCGACGCACGAAACACTGGTATCTGCCCCTGGACAAAGCCCAGCCTTGGCTCGAGCAGTGGATACTCCGGGAACACCCCGAGTGGCGCCCCAACGTCCTGGGGCAGTGTAAGTCCTGGTTCGACATGGGTCTGAAACCCCGCGCCGTCACGCGCGACTTAGACTGGGGCATTCCCGTCCCCGTCAGCGGAGCCGAGGGCAAAGTGCTCTACGTATGGTTCGACGCACCCATAGGCTACATCTCAAACACGCGCGAACTGCTACCCGACACCTGGCAGACGTGGTGGAAATCGCCCGACACCCGCCTCATCCATTTCATCGGCAAGGACAACATCGTATTCCACTGCATCGTCTTCCCGGCCATGCTCCACGCCGAAGGAAGCTACATCCTGCCCGACAACGTCCCGGCCAACGAGTTCCTAAACCTGGAGGACAACAAGATTTCAACCTCCCGAAACTGGGCCGTCTGGCTCGACGAATACCTCCGCGACTTCCCCGGCAAACAGGACGTGCTGCGCTACGTCCTCACCGCCAACGCGCCCGAGACTAAGGACAACAACTTCACGTGGCGCGACTTCCAAGCGCGCAACAACAACGAGCTGGTGGCCGTCTATGGCAACTTCGTCAACCGCGCCCTCGTCCTGACGTGGAAATACTACGACGGACGCGTCCCCACGCCCGACGCGCTAACCTCCGCCGACGAAGCCATCCTTGCCGAGTTCCGCGGAATAAAAGCCGAGGTAGAACGCCTCATTGAGGGCTTCCGCTTCCGCGACGCGCAGAAGGAGGCCATGAACCTCGCACGCATAGGCAACAAATACCTGGCCGACGCCGAGCCTTGGAAGCTCCAAAAGACCGACCCCACACGCGTACGCACCATCCTCTACCTCGCCCTGCAACTCGTGGCCAACCTCTCCATCGCCTTCGAACCCTTCCTCCCCTTCAGCAGCGAGCGACTACGCCACATGCTGGGAGGCATCAACCCGCAGTGGGACGACCTCGGACGCACAGACCTACTCACACCCGGACACCAACTCGGCAAGGCCGAACTCCTCTTCGAGAAAATCGCCGACGAAGCCGTCGACGCACAGGTGGCCAAACTGGAAGCCACAAGACAGGCCAACGAACAGGCCGACGCCCCCGCTACAACAGAGCCGGGCAAGGCAGCCGAGGCGAAAGACGCCGGCGCAACGCCTGACGCCCCCGCACCCGCACTGCCCGAAGTGGGCATCGACACCTTCCAGCGCCTCGACCTGCGCGTGGGCATCGTCGTGGAATGCGAGCGCGTGCCGAAAGCCGATAAGCTCCTGCGCTTCCTCATCGACGACGGGCAGGGCAAGCGACAGATACTTAGCGGCATAGCCGCCCAGTACGACCCCGCCGACCTCGTAGGCCGCCGCGTCGTCTTCCTGGCCAACCTACCGGTGCGCCGTCTGCGCGGCTTCGAGAGCCAAGGTATGCTCCTCACCGCAGAAGACCCCGGCGGCAAGCTCGCCCTGCTCACCCCGGATAGCCCCGTAGCACCCGGAAGCACCGTCAGCTAAACCGCACGCCAACCCACAGCCTACCCACTTCCTATCAGGCCACCTCGCCCCGCGCAAGGTGGCCTTTTTCGCGCCGCGCCCGCCAAAGGCGTTTCGTAAATACGAGCTATTTCTCCGCAAGTCCGACCCGGTTGTTTGCAGGTCGGACTTATTTGTCCGCAAATCAGACCTAACTGTCCGCAAGTCCGACCTGATTTTTGTACAGCCACGGCTGTACAATTGTATTCCCACGGCTGGACAATTGTAT
Organism: uncultured Prevotellamassilia sp.; assembly: GCA_964641085.1. Classification (GTDB taxonomy): domain Bacteria; phylum Bacteroidota; class Bacteroidia; order Bacteroidales; family Bacteroidaceae; genus Alloprevotella. Next base: position 44,667 of record CAZXJS010000018.1, read on the forward strand.
TTCCACGGCTGTACAATTGTACACCCACGGCTGTACAAAAACTACGTCCGACTTAGAAATTGCTACATCCGACTTAGAAATTGCTACATCCGACTTAGAAATCGGAATATCCGCCTCAGCATAAACTTGTAGAGACGAAACGAAGCAGAAAGGTTTTAGGACATACAAAAAGCCGGGCACGCACGTAACCGGCAGAGACAAAGCGAGAAGCAGCGGGCTGCAAAGCATAAAGAAAGCGGGAGAAGAACGTCGTCCTCTCCCGCTGCGCGTACCCGGAGCCGGGGTCGAACCGGCACGGATTGCTCCAATGGTGTTTGAGACCATCGCGTCTACCGATTCCGCCATCCGGGCTTCATGTGCGCAAAGTTAAGCCACTTCCCGCGAAGGGCAAAGCCTTTCCACCGAAATTTGCCCGCGTCGCCGTGCGGTTCTCGTTACGAGGATGCCCATTTAGCCGACGCCTCCTATTCCCTTAGCCGCCGCCCATAGCCTTTTAGACTTAGCCACTTTCGGCTTAATCAACGCCCTAACCCGTTTAGCCGGCGCTTTTAGCCATCCTAAGCGCCAAGCCGCACGGATAGAACTGCGAAAAGCGGGAGAACACTTCCGCTTCCGCAATATTTTGCTTAACTTTGCAGTCGACGCCAGTCGTAGCCAGGAGAGATGGTAGAGTGGTCGATTACAACGGTCTTGAAAACCGTCGTGCTGCAAGGCACCGGGGGTTCGAATCCCTCTCTCTCCGCAGGATGTTAAAGGGAAGGCCTTTTGTGGGCTTTCCCTTTTGTGTTGTATTACAGGAATTTACGGTTGTAAGAGGTTCAGATACAAGGCCTTTTGCCCTTATAAAGGGGAGAGGTCTTGCCAAAAGTCGTGTGTCGTCATGGGACGTCATGGGGCGTCATAGCACGATTTTGTATACACAAGTTACACAACATGTTTACACAACAAATATGCAAAACGAAATTGTTGAACGTTAAGATTTTGAGATATGGGAACACCTGTACTGAAGCTGGTCTACGACCGAAATCACCGCGCAAGTAATACCAAAGAGGGCGCGGTGGAGTTACGTATTACGTACAACCGTAAGCAGAAGCATGTGACGACGGGGGTGCGCTTGTTACCCCGGCAATGGCGCCAGGGCTGTGTAGTGAACCGCACGGACGCCTTCGAGGTGCAGCACACGTTGGATATGTTCGTGGCTCATGCGCGGAGGGTCATCAGCGACCTTATGGAGCGGGGTGAGCTGGATATGCGGACGGTGGTGCAAGCCGTCGGCGGTAAGTTGAAGGAGGAGGCTTCGGCGAATGTGCCGGGGTGCAGGCCGCTGGTAGAGTTTTTCCGTGAGCGTGCTATGGTGCGTGGCTATGGGCTTTCCGAGGACAGCCGGGAGCGTTATGCTCGCTTCCTGCGTTGGTTTGAGAAATGGGGCGGCATGCAGACGTTCGACGACGTGACGGAAGTAAACATCCTACACATGGACGAGGCGCTGACGGAGACGGGAATGAAGCCATACAGCAAGTGGCAGAACTACCACCGCTTCCTAAACTCGTTCATCATGGACGCCATGGAGGAAGGCTTGTTGGCGAAGAACCCGTACAAGCGGCTGCATATTCAGAAGAACCAAGAGAGCGGCAGCATAGGGAAATACCTGACGTTAGAGGAGCTGGGGCGCGTGATGGCGCTACGCCTTCCTGTGGGCTATTTGCGCCACGCTCGCGACTTATTTGTCTTTCAGACGTACACGTGCCTGGCTTATGCTGACTTGGCGGCGTTTGACGCTTCAAAAATCGTAGAGGACGAGGCGGGGCGTAAGGTGTACCATGGGCGCCGCGGCAAGACGGGGCAGGAATTTGTGTTTCTCATGCTGAAACCGGCGTTGGACGTCTTGGCGGCTTATGGCGGGAAGCTGCCGCTCATGTCGAACGAGAAGTATAACCAGTACCTAAAGCTCGTGGTAATGGCGGCAGGCATTGACAAGCCGGTGAGTAGCCATTGGGCGCGCCACACCGGGGCTACGCTACTACTGAACGGGGGCGTGGGCATGGAGACGGTAGCGAAGGTGCTTGGGCACAGCTCGCCGCGCATAACGCGGCAGGTGTACGCAAAGCTGTTAGACGACACGGTCGTCGCCGCCATGGAGGATGCTGCCGCACGCCTCGGAATGTGAGCAGGACAGAGAAGGAGAAGCCTAACTACGGCTGATGTCCACGATAAGGAAACCGTTTCCGGCGCGAGCCAGTTGCATAACCTCGTCGAAGGTGAGCGTGTCGCCAACGACAAGCGTGAGGTTTGTCTCGCCCGTGCGTGACAGTCTTGCAAACGTTGCCAACTCCGAGAAAGGAAAGTCGTCCGACTTGATGACGAGGGGAACGCCGCAGCGCAGCAAAGTCGTGATGTTGTCTTTTGATTTTTTCATGTCGTGATGATGTTATGATGATTGAAGGAAGTCAGAACGTGTCGACCTTGGCGTCGGGGAAGCTAACGTGCCCGGGTGCCAGCTCGCCCAGGTTGCGGATTTGCACCGCAGTGAGTGACCGGGCGTTGATGACAGGGAGGACAAAACCCAGTTCCTTTGCAGCCCTTGCCATCCGCACAATGTCGGAATACTCGAAGAGGGTTGCATCTACCTGCATGACGGCGCCGCTGCATACCGCAGCTGCAAAATCTGTTTTCTTCATGTTTCGATGATGTTGATGCGGCAAAGGTAACGGCACACCGCATCCGGGCGCCGTTATCTTTTGGAACGACGTACACACCTGCAAGGAGAGGAAATCTTTCTTTGCAGGTTTTCTTTTTGTCTCCTCCTACGAGAAAAAAAAAGAAATACCCCAACGAAGCTCCCTCGCGTACGCGCGCGCGCGTTTCGATGCGATAGCCTTTCTTTTTCTTTATTTATTTCTTTTTCTTTATAGGGGGTTATAGGGGGGAGCTTTCTTTTTCTTTTTTCTTTCTTTTCTTTTGCTATAGCACCGTTATGGCATTGCTATAACACGTGCTATAATTTTTTATGGCATTGCTATAACACGTGCTATACATTTTTGATGGCATTGCTATAACACGTGCTATAATTTTTTATGGCATTGCTATAACACGTGC
>CAZXJS010000018.1:47862-54567 GCA_964641085.1 uncultured Prevotellamassilia sp.
CACGTGCTATAATTTTTTATGGCATTGCTATAACACGTGCTATACATTTTTGATGCAGTAGTTGCTATAATCGCCTAAATAACACGGCGTTATCTTTTTGGTGTTACTACATACAGTAAAAAGTAGTAACGGCAAGCAGGTCGGCTTCGTCGGTAACGCAAAAAAAAGAAGAGGCAGTTAGCCTCCTCTTGATAGTTAATAGTGTCCGCACGTCCGTTCGTCCGTTCGCTACGTGTCTGTCTCGGGAATATCTTCCCCGGCCGCGAGGCGGGCGAGGCGCTCGGCGAGCGTCCGGCTTTCGTCGGACACGGTCACATCGACGCTGGTGGACTGCATCTGCGGCGTGTGGAACTTCAAGAGTTTCAACTCCGCATCCACACGGCTTGCGGGGTCAAGCCCTGCAATGTCGAGGTCGTATTGTGAGACGATACGGCCTGTCAGCTTGCCGTCCTCTCCCTTTTCCTCGATGGACGGCGTGAAGTACTGCACCGAGTGTTGGCGCAGGAACGTCTTTAACGGCTTGTCTTTGTTGGGCGTGCCGGCCTGCCTGCCGCCGAGGCGTCCGCGCCCGTCTCCTTTCTTTCTTGGCATAACACAAAAGTTATCGGTACGCGGCGAAGGTAGCGCCGTAATTTCGCCTGCGAACGATAAGTTCTGAAATGTTACAAAACTCCACAAAGATATGGCAATGGACATGATGAGCGCCGCGATAGGCGGTGGTTTGGGCGCTGCGAGCAGCGTGCTGGGCGGCATCGGGCGCAACCGCGCGCTGCGTAAGCAGATGCGCATGGTGAAGGATATGAAGAAGGAGAACGAGGACTGGTACAACAGGCGCTACAACGAGGACGCCACGCAGCGTGCCGACGCGCAAGCCGCGTTGACGCAGACGCAGGAGGCTATCAACGAGCGCAATAACCGCGCGGCCGGTGCAGCCGCCGTGATGGGCGGCACGGAGGAAAGCGTCGCGGCGACGAAGGCGGCGAACGCGCAGGCCATGGCGGACACCACGAGCGCCATCGTGCAGAACGGCGAGGCGCGCAAGGACAACATAGAGACGACGTACCGCGAGAAGAACGACCAGTACAACCAGCAGCTCATGCAGCTCAAGGGACAGATGCAGAGCGGTTTCGACCTTGCGGGCGGCGCCATGGCCGGCGCAGCGGCAGGCATCGGCGCCTCGCAGGAATGGGGACAAGAAAAACAATGACAAGGAGATGGCAGCAGAGCATACAGACGAGGAGAAGAAGCCCGGGCAGGGAACAGCGAACGGAAATAACCAAGCCACGCCGCAGCAGTCCGTAGGGACGGCGGCAGGAGGCGGTGCGAACTTAGACGCGAGCCGTTCGGCGCGTGGCTACGACGTCGTGCCCGGCAGTGACGCGCCGAGCAACGCTGCGCCGGGGCAACAGTCGCTTCCACCGCGCTTCAGCTACGATGAGAGCGGCACGCCCGTTCTGCGCGGAGCGACGGGCAACATCGTGGCGGGCAAGGGTGCCGGAAACACCGCTACACCCACCGCCACATCAGCGGCGCAGACATCCACCTCCTCGAAGCCCGCCACCGACACGTCCGGCATGGAAAAAATCATTGCCGAGCTGAAGGCCGCGCAGGAGGACGACGAGCATAAGGCGCTGCGCGAGCGGGCGGAGCGCCGCCGTTCAAGAATAGCCGCCGTGGGCGACTTGCTCGGTGCCATGCACCGCTCCTACGCCTACATGCGCGGCGTGCAGCCCATGGAGCTGCCCAACCTCTCCGAGGAGGCGCGCGAGCGCGTAGAGAAGGCCAAGGCGGAGCGCGATAAAAACCGCGACGCGCTGTATAACTACACCTTCAAGCGCTACGAGCTGGAGACCGCCGCCGAGGAGGCACGCGAGAAGGCCGCAGCAAACAAGGCCTACCGCGAGGCCGCCGCCGAGCTGAAAAACGCGCAGCAGCAGTACTACACCGCCCGCGCCCAACAAGTGGCCGCCAAGACGGAGGACGACCGCGCCAAGGCACAGGTCGAACTGGACGCGTTGCAAGCGAAGATAGACGTTCTGAAGACCACCGGCGACAAGAACGAAGCCGAGGCCGCCTATACACGCGTCAAAACCGAGATGCTACCCGAGCTTACCCGGTCGCAGATAAATCGCAACAACGCATCCGCGAACAACAGCAACGCGCACGCACGCACGGCCGGCAGAAGCGGCAGCGGCGGCGAATACACCGAGACGACGGTCGTGGAGACCACAGGCGGCGGTACGGATATAGGTACCGGAAAGGCCTACGACAAGACGACAAAGACAACCAAGACGCGCCGGAGAGCGGCGACGCCGAGAAGGCAAAATAATGGTTTTGCGTCAGATTTAAAGTTCTAATGTTATGCCATTCAGTAAAAACAAGCTACAACAAATATACAGAACGCTCCAATCCGGTGGTTACACTCAAACTTATGATGAGTTTGAAAAAGGGTTTTGCGGCAACGAACATTACGCCAACCGCAAGAAGGTGTACGACCTGTTGACGCAGAACGGCGCACAGATAGGCAAGACCTACGAGGAGTTTATGCGGAAGATATACGAACCGCCGGCTAAGCCCGCACAGCAGCAGAAACCTGCCGCTGCGAAGCAGAAGCAGCCCGCGAAGCAGCAGCCTGCGTCCACAATAGCCGCCAAGACGCCCGCCAAGCAGCAGCAACAAGCGGCGCAAAGCAAGCCTGCCGCGCAGCAGTCCGCACAGCAGAAACCGGCGCAGAAACCGGCGCAGAAACCGGCGCAGAAACCGCAGACCGCCAAGCCTGCCGCTAAGCCCGCCGTCAAGCCCGCCGCGCCGTGGGCACAGGCGGCCGCACAGCCCGTGGCACAGCGCTACACCACCGCAGCCACCACCGCGCCGCAGCACGGAGACGCCATGCATGGACAGTTCTTTACCCCCTCCGTCGCGGCGAAAGACGTACAGCCCGCCGCGCCGAAAGTGCCCATGGCGCGCAATAGCGGGCAAAAGCCTACCACGGCCGAAAAGCCCACCACGGCCGAGATGCGCCGGAACATGGCGCAGCTCCGCGAGCAGGACAAGAACAAGCCCATCACGCTCAGCGACCGCGTGCAGCCCGCCGCCTCCGAGAGCACCGCCCGAACGCCGCAGACGCAGGCCGTACAGACGCGCCGCGAGGCACAGCAGCGGGAAGAGAACCTGCCCGAGCAGGCGCAGCAAGACCTCAAAAAGAAGCGGCAGCAGCACGACGAGGAGGAACAACAGGCTTACAAGAACCTCCAAGAAGCACGTAAGGAATACCAAGAGAACGCCTACCTGCGCGACGCCACCGAGAAGGCGTGGCAAACAGCCGAGCAAGAGTCGTTTGACGCTTACGCCAATCGCCCGATACGCACCGACTTCGGCAACGCCATGGGGCACGCGATGGCTGCAGGCACTGCGAACGTGGCCGACTACCTGAAAAGTCACGACCTCGAGCGCATGGCCGACAACGCTTGGAGCAACCTCGGCGCCGGCGGCCAGCAGAAGCTCATCGAGAAAGCCACCGCCCGGCTCGCCGAGCAATACGGTTCGCCCGAGCAGCAGCGCCGGGACTTCGAGGAGCAGCTCCAAAAGGCCGCCTTAGAAGCCGTCAAGAAGAACATTCCCGGCTGGGACAAGCTGCCGAAGCAGACGCAGCAGCAGGCGCTCGCCGAGGCCGTGGCCGCCCTGCGCAAGGCCAACGCCGACACCGAGAAAGGCATCGACGACTACGCCGCGCAGCTCCGCGAGGCCGCCACCGAGACGGCGCGCCAGTACGTGGCGCAGGCCGTGTATGACAAAGCCGTGGAGAAGAACACGCCGCAGGGCGTCTTGGACGGCTTCCTGCGCAGCGTCATCGGGGGCAACACGGCCGCGAAGCTCCTGCAGGGCGTGGCGCGGTCGCAGGCCGGCACCGTGGGCGACATGGCAGCGGCAGACGAGGCCATGGCCAACTGGAGCAAGCAGCACGGCATAGCCAGCGTAGCGGGGCAAGTCACCGCCGTCGCCCTTGACCCCACAACGTACTTCGCAGGCGGCGCCGGCAGCGGCGCCGTGAAGGGCGCGACGTGGCTGGCCGGCAAGCTGGTGGCGAAGCAGGCGGCGAAGCAGGTGGGAAAGGCCGCAGCCGGCGCCGCAGGCAAGGCCGCCGTGCGCCGCGCCGCCACGACGCTGGGCGGACGCTTGGCGCAGACCGCCGTAGCCTCCTCGGCCAACCTCGCCACGTTCGAGGCGCTCGGCGAAGCGGCCGAGCAGGCACGCTGGGGCGGTGTGCGCGACCCCGAGACGGGCGAGGTGGGCGACTTCTCGCTCGGCGCCGTCGGCAAAGCCGCAGGGCGCGGCGCAGCGCTCGGCGTGGCCACGGGCGTAGCAGGCACGCTCGTAGGCAAGGCCTCGGACAAACTCGTCCGCGCCACACACAGCACAGAGGGCAAACTCGCCGTGCGCATCGGCGAACCCATCGCCGCGACGGTGGCCGAGGGCACGGTATTCGCCGCGCCGGAGTTTATCGACATCTACAAGCAATACGACGAGGCTATCAAGTCCCTCGCCGACCCGAAAAACCCCAACTACATCCCCGACGAGCAGGAGCGCGAGCAGAAGAAGCAGGAGCTCCTCGCGCAGCGCCGCGAGGCGGAGCAGGAAGCCTGGAAGGGCAGCCTCGCGACAATGGCAGGCTTCAAGGTGCACGGCGCCGTGAAGGCAGCGCCGCGCGTATGGGGCGCGCTGACGACGCCGCGGCAGGGCGCGACGACGCGTCCGCTGAGGGAAGGCTTCGAGACCCGCCTGCGCCGCGTCTTAGACGGGCAGCCCGGCCTTGCCCTGACGAAGGAGGAGAAGCAGGAGTTGCGCGCCCACGGCTACGGCGACCTTAACGATTCCGTCGAGGGTGCGGAGAACCACCTGAAGAACAGGGCGGCAAAGGCAGAGAAAAGCGGCGAGGCCGAAGCGCAGCAGCAGGAACTCCCCGAGGGACGCTTCGGCGAGCTGATGGCCGACAAGACCGTGAGCGCTGCGGCGCGCGCCAAGATGTACTACTACCTGACGGGGCAGGCGCTGGCTATGCCCATGCCGACGGGCGCCGTGGTGGACAAGGTGACCGGCGCCGACGGCAGCGCGCTGTGGCGCGTGCAGTCCGTAGGGCGCGAGGGCGTCATCACGAGCCGCACGTTCAAGTCGGAGCGTGCGGCGCAGCGGGAGGCGGAGCGCATCGACCGCGCGGCGGAGCTAAACCTCATCGACGCCGGAGAGGAGTATTACGACCGCACGGCGGAGACAAAGGAGCAAGTGGAAGCCTGCCGGAAAGTGTCGCGAGAGACGGGAGCACCCGTCGCCCATCTCTTTTCCTTGCTGCGGCTCGAAGGGGAGGAGCTGAAGAAGCTCTCCCGAGCCGAAACCGCGCTGCGGACTAAGGTCTTGGATGCGCTTATGCCTCTCTCGGGTAAGCGCTCGGCAAAGGCCATACGCACGGAGATAGAACAGCGCACGCGCGTCAACCTCGACAAGGCCATCAAAAAGGAGCCGGGACGCCGCACGAACGAGGAAGCATACGCCGTGCGCGAGTACGCCCGGCGCCTCTATGAAGATGCCGGCGATACGGAGCAAACGGCGCCCTACCTCTTCGGCGAAGGCGGCGCGCCGCGAGAGACGAGCGAGCAGCACAGCGCGGCACACCGGCGCGGCTACTACACGACCAACGCCGAGCAACGCCGCGACATCGCCCTGCAACTCTCGCAAAGCGACCCCGCCGACCCCGACCATGCCGAGAAGCAGGAGGCTTGGGACGGCGTCCGGCAGCGCATAAAAGACGATGCCGCCTACCGCACCGCCCTTCAGCACGAGGCTGTGCGGCAGATGCAGCACGCTGACGGCAGCTTCCACCCCGCCACGCTGAAAGAGCAGGACGACGAGGGGCATGACAAGACCGTATATATCGTGGACGGAAACGTCAGCATGACGCCCGACGGCACGATGGTCGACGCCGAGAAGAGCGACAAGGCCGTCGTCATCTACGACCCCGCCACGGGCGAGCGACGCATGATTTCGCCCGGCGCCGACACCGGCATACTCGCGCTCCACGAGGCGTTTACCGCAGAAGAAGCCGAGGCGGAAGTACAAGCCCTGCAGGAGCAGTACGTGCAGGAGCAGACCGATGCTGCCGAGGGCACGGTGCGCGTCAAGCCCGGCGACGCCGTCACCCTGCCCGGGGGCGAGCAGGCGCAGGTGCTGACCGTCAGCCGAGACGGCGAGCACATCAACGTGCAGCTCCGGGACGGGACGGTGACGGACGTCTCCCGCGCAGAACTCCAGCAAGCCGCCGACGCCGCCGCACTCGCCGACTACCAAGCCCGCCACGGCAAAGCCGAGCAGCCCGCCGACCAACCCACCCAATCACCCCAATCCCCCCAACCCGCTGCGGAAACCCCCGAGACCCCCGAGACCCCCGAGACCCCCGAAACACCCGAGACGCCACCCGCAGACGGTTTCATACCCGGCGCACCCGCTGCGTACGCCGAGGGCATGGAGCTTACCCTGCGCGGCGCCGACGGCGCGGAGCACCCCGCCATGGTCATGAGCGTAGGCCACATGGAGCCGCAGGGCGGACGCCCGGTATTCGTGCCCGACGCCGAAGGCGGCGTCGTGGAATACATGATGGGCGGCGAGGTGCACCACGACCACGTGAGGACGCTCGCCGAGAAGGTCACCGCCCAC
>CAZXJS010000019.1:0-51770 GCA_964641085.1 uncultured Prevotellamassilia sp.
TAGCGGCGTTGGCGTAGTGAGCCAGCTTCTCGTGGTCGTGGAAGCGGTAGTTCTCCGCTCCGAAGCCCAGCGCTTGGTGCCAGCGCATGCGGGCTTCTTTCCAATAGGCGAACCACTCCATTTCCGTGCCGGGCTTCACGAAGAACTGCATCTCCATCTGCTCGAACTCACGCATTCGGAAGATGAACTGGCGCGCTACAATCTCGTTGCGGAACGCTTTGCCTATCTGGGCTATACCGAAGGGCAACTTCATGCGTCCCGTCTTCTGCACGTTCAGGTAGTTGACGAAGATGCCCTGCGCCGTCTCCGGACGGAGGTATATCGTAGAGGCTCCCTCGCTCGTTGAGCCTACTTCCGTCTTAAACATCAGGTTGAACTGGCGCACGTCGGTCCAGTTGCGCGTGCCGGAGACGGGGCAGACGATTTCCTCGTCCAGGATAATCTGCTTCAGCTCCGCGAGGTCGTTGGCGTTCATGGCCTTCTTGTAGCGTGCCTCCAAGGCGTCGCGCTTGGCCTGCGTCTCCTGTACGCGGGGCGACGTGGCGCGATATTTTGCCTCGTCGAAGTCGGCGCCGAAGCGCTTGCGGGCTTTCGCCACCTCCTTCTCCACCTTCTCGTCGTACTTCGCAATCTGGTCTTCAATGAGGACGTCGGCGCGGTAGCGCTTCTTGCTGTCGCGGTTGTCTATGAGGGGGTCGTTGAAGGCGTCCACGTGGCCCGATGCCTTCCACACCGTGGGATGCATGAAGATAGCGCTGTCTATTCCCACGATGTTGTCGTGCAGCAGCACCATGCTCTGCCACCAGTATTGCTTGATGTTGTTCTTCAGCTCCACGCCGTTCTGTCCGTAGTCATAGACGGCGGCCAGGCCGTCGTATATATCGGACGAGGGAAATACGAAGCCGTATTCCTTGCAGTGGGAGACGATTTTCTTAAACGTGTCTTCTTGCGCCATGTTAGGGGTGTTTCTGTGTTACGCCGTCAAAGTTAGCTTTATCCGGCCGAACGAGCAAAGGCGGCCGCCGTTATTGACGCGCCGCCCGCAGGTGCCGGCTCGCCGCGCCGACTTGTGCGCCGCGCCGGCCGAGGCGTTAAAGCCGGGTGCCGCTCACTCGAAGTAGAACGTGAGCGTGACCATGTTCATCCGCGCCTTGTCCACGCCCTCCGTGTAGATGCGCATGCTCTCGTCCGTCAGGTCGTCACGCGTCTTGTCCAGAATGTTGCCCAGGCCCAAGTTGAATTTCAGCTCGGGGATGAGTTTGAAGAAGGGCAGGTAGATGTCGCAGCCCAAGCCCAGTTCCAGGCTCAGCTGCAGCGGTTTGCAGCGGATGTAGGTCTGCTTGCCCGTCGTCAGGTCGTACATGGGTTGCAGCCCCACGAGGACGTAGGGCCGGTAGTTGTTGAAGCGAGGCGCAGCCACCTTCAGGTCCACGGGCACGCCGATGTAGGTCGATTTCATGTCCTGCGTCTCTGTGGCGCCCGTCGTCTGGTCGCGAAACTTCAGGTGTTTCGAGCCGAAGTGTAGCGAGGGCGTCACGCGCAGCGCCAGGGTGCGCGTCAGTTTCCACTCTCCCAGGATGCCCACGCTGAACCCGAAGTTCTGCCCGTCGTTTTCCATGAGCCACTGCGCCCCCGTGGCGGCGTCCACGTGGCCGTTGTTCTGCAGGTGCAGCCCCTGGTCGTGCAGCCCGACGAAGAAGCCGTAGTGGAAGCGGCGCTCGTCGATGAATGGCTTGTGCTGCACCTTGCGCTCCTGCGCCACGGCGCACGCGGCGACGAGGGCGAGGAGTAGCAGCAGGCTGAGGCGTCTTGGGGTAGTCATGGGGTCAGATGTTTGCCGCGCGCTGCGGCGACGGGGCAGGCACACGGCGGCACGGGCAGGCCGACGGCGTGCCCTTATTCTCTTATTAAAACTCCCCAAAGCCGTGTTTATTGCCCGCGCGGTGCGCTTTTTTGCCCGCGGCGGGCGTCGCGTCAGGCCGCCACGGCCTTCAGCCCCACGATGCTGCCTATCAACGTGCAGAGGAAGAAGAGGCGCCCCGGCGTAGCCGGTTCATGAAAAAAGGCTATGCCCAAGGCTACCGTCCCCACAGCGCCGATGCCCGTCCATACGGCATAGGCCGTACCCAGCGGAAGCGTACGCGTGGCGCGCAGCAGCAACACCATACTTAAAAAGAGGAAAACTACGAAGCCGCCGTACCATGCCGCGCGCGCATAGCCCGCATGGCCGCGCGCCGCACCTAAGCAAAACGTGAAGCCGCATTCGCACAGCCCCGCCAAGATCAATACTATCCAGTCCATATCCCGATTGTAGCTATGACCATCCGTCGTGAGGGCTGCAGCAAAGGTCCGGCGTCTCCTGCCTGAACGGTGTCCGGCGGCAAAAATAAGCAAAAAGCCGCGCACTGCCGCGCCCCGACCCGCCGCAAGTGCCGTCCGCGCCCGACGGGGTAAAAAAAAACGCGGCAGACTTGGCGCTTCCGGCCGCATAAGCTACTTTTGTCGTGGCTTAACATATACATAACATTTTAAATCTCCGACTTATGGCTTACGTAATTGGTGATGACTGTGTCGCTTGCGGCACGTGTATCGACGAATGCCCCGCCGGCGCTATCAGCGAAGGCGAGAAGTATTCTATTAACCCCGACAGCTGCGTCGAGTGCGGCACCTGCGCCGACGTCTGCCCCTCCGGCGCCATCTCCCCGGGCGAATAATCCCGGCTGAAAACGACTTGAGCGGCCCCGAACCCCACCGGTTCGGGGCCGCTTCGTTTCTATCCTTTCCCCCGGCGCATCGGTTCGCCGCTACACGCCGGAGAGGGAATACGTATTAAAACTCGAGTAAAAAAGGTAGGCGCGCTTTCCCCGCCCCCGCCTACCTTTGCATCGTCAAAAACCTCAAAACCATGCACACAAAGCTCCTGGCACTGGCCCTCGCGGCCTTGCTCCCCGCCTTTGCGCTCACCGTAAACGCACAAAGCACTATGGAAACCAAAAACCTCAAGGGCATCGAGACGTCGCCCTGGCCTGTAGGCGAACCGAACGTCAACTACGCACAATACTTCGACGGCAACAGCTACCTCGCCCCCATGGGCGGCGTCCTGAGCAACGTCACCTTCGAACCCGCCTGCCGAAACCACTGGCACGTCCACCACAAGGGCGTGCAGGTGCTCATCTGCGTCGCAGGGCGCGGATGGTACCAGGAATGGGGCAAACCCGCCCGGGAACTCCTCCCCGGCACCGTCGTCGCCATACCGGCTGAGGCCAAGCACTGGCACGGCGCCGCAAAGGACAGTTGGTTTCAGCACCTGACGTATATGACCCAGGTAGGCGAGGGCGCCAGCAACGAATGGTTGGAGCCCGTCAACGCCGAGGACTACGCCAAGCTGCCGTAGATAGCCGCCCTCGCACACAAAGCACGTCCGACCCGCCTCCCCACGGGTCGGACTTTTTTGTCCCCTGCGCCGATGGCACAGTCAGCCACAGACCCGACACGTCCACACCTATGTCCGCCTCGTTTCCGCTGTCAACCAGATTAAGGGCACCTATCTTATTTACATTGAGAAATAAGTATCTTCCGAAACCGTAAGAAAAAAGTGGAGACGAACCCCACTTTCTTTTAAAAGTTCCAAAACTCTACATGAAACCTAACATTGCATTAGCTTGTTTCTAAAACAAAAAAGGCCATTTATTTTCGCAACTTAACAGAAGGGCAATACTCCTTTAAAATAGGACCATACTTTTTCATTTCATTGTTATTCATGAAACGTGCATTGTCGGAAAGTCGCCGGAAAGATCCATCTTCCTTTTCTTCCCATAGTTGCACATGAACTACACCTTGGGGAAATGTGCGACCATCGCTTTTATTAACGTGAGTGTGACTCCAATCAAAATCAATATACATTTTCTGTCCTACATACATCCGTGCTTGGCATACACCTTTCACGTTCTTGCGGAAGTACAAATCAGACGTGTTTGCATAGAATGGAAGATTCGTGTGCGTATCACTATCGCCAGCCTTCTTTATCAAATGCCCCTTTACGCCATTGACATATCTTGCGGGTTCTAACGATTCGTATTCAGAACGTCTCCCCTTTTCATCTCTTGAAAAAAAATCTTTTCCGTTACCCATTTTTCAAGTCGTAATTACGTTCATAATTAACCACCTTATAGTCGCATTCACGCAGCCAGCCCAGCAGAGTAAGGTCTCTGTTGATGTAGCCAAGTTGTTTCAAATTCAAGGATAATGCATCAGAGAGGCACATTACATGTTCCTCTTTTGCTCCATCTGCTCCTATGCCTTGACCGACAACATATTCTTCGTTGTACATACGCACAAGGTATATTTCATCGTCGTTTTCATATTCTGATACCAAAAGGTCGTTTAGAGCTGTAGGCTCATATTCCTCCTTGTACTGCATGTTTTTGAAGAAGTTCTCCTCATTAACCGACTGATAATTACCTCGCATTGAAGCAAAGAGCTTCTCATCAGCATCCCAAAGTTTATGTTTTTCCATATTCAAAGTTTCCTTAATCTTTCTTGAATGAAACAAGTAATGAACTTTAGCGGAGTATGGATCCTCTGTACTTCCACCTTTTCCCCATATATAATTATCTGTGTTGGAGACACTGCCTCTTCCAAGCGTCGAAGTCCATAGCACCATCTATTAAACGCATCGTCACTTCTTCTGTTCCCAATACCACTTACCGCAATGACACTATGAATTGGGAAGCCTTCAAAGCAGTAAGAGAATGATGCCAAATCACCCCAACTTGCAGTAGGAATTACGTTAAAACCACATTTTTGCCAATAAGCACCGATGAAACGAGTTCGGAAAACGTTTTCCATATTGTAGAAATCCGTTGGCAAATCCTTCCATAAGGACAGATCTGGTGTGAACACATAATCGAAATTGCATAAGCTGTAAGTTGTATAGTCCAAATTATACCATACAGCACTCCGAAAGCGATAGTCATCCAAGAAAAAATGCAAGCCTTCGTTTTTACCGTCATGTTTCTTTCGATCACTATAGGAAACAGGAACAAAGTCTGTATTCCCTGTGTATGGTAAGATTTGAGGGTAGTGAAGATTAGACGTAAACGTCATGTCTCTTAAGAGATTCATGTTCTCATACGTTGTCTTACGTCTTTTCTTCACGGGGATGTTCGCAAATCTTAGCGATTTTCCTTTTGTTGTATGCTCCATAGCATACAGTTGCTTCCTTGTAAAAAAGCTTTTTTCTATAAACATCTTAATGTTTTTGTTAACAATGTTAAAATCGGAGCGGTTTTTAGTTAAAAACTTGCTCTTACAAGAAAGCGCCGCTAACTTTGTCAAAGCAAATTATTTTCAAATAGTGATTTTGCAAGAAGTCTCACCGCTCTAAACGAGACCTCATTTGCCTCGACATACGCCAATATGCCGAGGCAATTCTTTTTCTCGAGTCTATTATTCTTTCATATTCCTCCTTTCTTTAGTGTATCTTTCGGGTGTCATCTGTAGTAAACTTATACATTCCCGTCATATGTGATATTTGTCCTAAGACAATCCATTTGTTCAATTTGTGTTCTTCTGCCCATGACGTGTATTTCCTCTGTATGAGCCAAGGTTTGTTTAACTGAACGGCTGGTGCATTTCTCCAAAGCTTAGGGTCAATCAACGTTTTGGAAGCAAAACCATTCGCCTCTTTCTCGTCAAGACTTTCTGCATCATAATCTACAATACTTATCATCTGTCGCCTATTCCCATGAAGATGTATATATATATGGTATACCTCGTGCAGAACAGCAAACGCAAAGTTGTCTATTCGATCATACCTTTTTGTAACGACTATAGCCGGTTGTCCGTCATCGAAAAAAGAATACCCGTCAATCGATGCATGGTCAATACGTTCAACTATAGAGAATTTTATCCCATACTTGGCAAGTGTATCATGTGTGCGAATGATTGTGTTGGAGTTTTGGTGAAATATGCCTGCAAGCTCAATCGCCAAATTCTTTAATGTGGTAGGGTCAAAGGATTTGTAAATCTTCTGCTCTCTTACGGAATTCATAGCAAGAACTACCCAAGTAGCAATCATGCGCGCATCAAGCCCAGTTTTAGCAGACCTCTTAAAATACCCACCGGTCAGCAATTCTGAATTGGCTTTGAGTTCATTAGGCGAAGGAAGGTTGTAGGTGCTACATAATGAAGACACGCATTGCCGCTTGCTTACATTCTTAATACCCGCCAATTTATTGAGAGTGTGTATAGAAACGACTTCATCATAAGCAGCAAGCTCTTTCTCCGCTTTGATTTCCTCAGAATCATCAATCTTGTTTGCCTCGATGCGTGATTGAAGCTGTAATTCCATCCATGTTTTGAATGAAACACCAAGATACATTTGTAATGTGTGAGCTATTGACAAGGAGATGTTCCTCCTCCCGTTTATAATATCACTTAGATGGGAAGCACTCATACCTATTTGCTTCGCAAAGTCTTTTTGCAAAACACCTTTCTCTTTGAGCAAAGCTTTAAGCTTTGCACCAGCTGGAGAGGATATTGATAATTTGTTGTTCCGTGCGCCCATAAAAGTTCCCTTAATAAGGGGTATTTTTATTTAGACTGTAAAGGTAAATAAAACCTTTATTACGCGAACACAAGTTGCGGAGTTTTTTATAAAGTCGACACATTTTTTTATCGGCAATCTGCTGCGAGAACAAGCGACTAACGCGAATAAGCCGTAAACGTATCAACCATATTTAAAACTAAAAGTGCAAACGCACCAACCTATTTTTGTCCCTCCGCCGACGTAGCCGACCGCGAACCGGGCGCATCCGCCGGCGACCCCGCAGCACCGCCGTTTACCTCGGACGTAGCACTCGATAAGTCCGACCTGCGCACCGCTAAGTCCGAACTATAAATTTCTACGTCCGACCTATCCGCCCACAAGTCCGACCTATTCGCCGCTAAGTCCGACCTATTCGCCGCTAAGTCCGACCTACGTTTTGTACAGCCGTGGGTTTACAATTGTAAAGCCACGGTTTAACAATTGTAATCCCGTGGCTTTACAATTGTAAACCCACGGGAAGACAAAAACTACCTCCGACTTAGCGGCGGCTAAGTCGGACTTGACAAAGCTTACCTCGGACTTTAAAACGGGCTACATCGGACGGGCGGAGGCCGGCGAAGAAGCCGGGCGTCAACGCCTCCAAGCGGCGGGTGCAAGGCCGGGACAGCGGGAAAGGGAGCGAGCAACGGGCGCGACGTACCATTTTCCCCAAGGGGCGGGGCTCGCTTCTCGCGGGAAATGGCTAAGTTTGCCTGCCGTAAGCGGCACGGCACAGCGGTCGCGGCGGCCTACAATCCCACAGTCACCATGATGGAATGGAAAAAACTCATTTCCGACAAGCGGCTCGGTAAGGAAGACCGGGAACGAGTCGTCGGCGAGCGCCGCACGCAGTTTCAGCGCGACTACGACCGCCTCATCTTCTCCGCCGCGTTCCGCCGGATGCAGAACAAGACGCAGGTGTTTCCCCTGCCGGGTAGCATCTTTGTTCACAACCGCCTGACGCACAGCCTGGAAGTGTCCAGCGTAGGCCGTTCGCTGGGCAACGACGTGGGCGCAGAGTTGCTGCGGCGACATCCGGAACTCTCGCGCGGCGACATGGACTCGCTCGGCGCCATCGTGCAGGCCGCCTGCCTGGCTCACGATATGGGCAATCCGCCCTTCGGCCACAGCGGCGAACGCGCTATCCGCAGCTTCTTCAGCGAGGGCGACGGCCTGCGCCTGCGCGACGCCGTCTCGCCCGCCGTCTGGGCAGACTTGACGAAATTTGACGGCAACGCAAACACGTTCCGCCTACTGACCCACCAGTTCCAAGGTCACCGCCGTGGCGGCTTTGCCATGACCTATTCCACGCTGGCTGCCATCGTGAAATATCCCTACCCCGCCCTGTCGGCCAGCAAGGCGAAGTTCGGCTTTTTTGAGAGTGAGCGCGCCGACTACGAGCGCATAGCGGACGAGCTGGGGCTCCCCGTGCAGGCGTCCGGCGACAACCCCGCGCGACGGGCGCGCCACCCGCTGGTTTACCTCGTAGAGGCGGCGGACGACATCTGCTACCAGATTATGGACATCGAGGATGCCCACAAGCTGCGCCTCCTCCCGGACGAACTGACGCAGGAGCTACTGCTCGGCTTCTTCGACGCGCAGCGGCGCGACCACCTGCTCCACGCCTACGACGTCGTGACGGACTTCAACGACCGCGTCGTTTATTACCGCTCGTGCGCCGTCAACGCCTTGGAGCAGGCTTGTGCGCGCCTCTTCGTCGAACATGAGGCCGAGATACTGGCCGGCACCTTCAGCGGCAGCCTCATCAGCCACCTGCCCGAACCCCTCGGCACGGCCTATCGGCGCTGCGGCGAGGTAGCCGTCGGACACATCTACAACGCAAAGGAGGTGACCGACATCGAACTGGCCGGTTACCACATCCTATATACCCTCCTGCAACTCATGACGCGCGCCGTCCTGGAGCCCCGCGCGGCCTATTCCGAGCTGCTACTGAAGCAAGCCTCGCCGCAGTATGAGCTGCAAGCGCCGGAGCTGCCCCGCCGCCTCATGGCCGTGCTGGACTATCTCTCAGGCATGACCGACGTCTTCGCCCTCGACCTCTACCGCAAGATAAGCGGTCAGAGCCTACCCATGGTCTGAACCTTTAAGCCACCTCCGCCCGCCCCATGACCAAGAAGTCCCAGGAAAACTCTTACAGCCACATCTTCAAATATACCGGGCTGCTTGGCAGCGTGCAGGTGCTGAACGTGCTGATGAATATCGTCCGCACGAAATGCACCGCCTTCTTTATAGGCACTTATGGCATGGGCTTGGCGAACCTGTACATCCGCAACGTGCAGTGGGTGGGCGACGCTACGAATTTCGGCATCGGTTTTTCTGCCGTGCGGCGGCTTTCCGCCTTGGCGGCACGCGGGGAGCGCGAAGCCATAGCGCAGTACGTCAGGCTGATACGTACGTGGACGCTGCTGACGGCCCTCTTCGGCACACTGGTATGCCTACTGCTCTCGCCGGCCATCAGCCTCTGGACGCTGGGCGATACGCACACGGCGAAGGGCTACGCCCTGCTCTCGCCCGTCGTGGGGCTGCTGACACTGACGGGGGGCGAGATAGCCATCCTCAAGGGGTTGCACCGCCTGAAGCGCCTCGCCTTGGCAAGCGCCCTCTCCGCCCTGGGTACGGTAGCCCTCACCGTGCCGCTCTACGCCTGGCTGGGGCTGCACGGCGTTATTCCCGTGCTACTCACTACGACGGCAGCTACGTTCCTCTTCAACCTTCGAGCCACGACGCGCCTCTACCCCTACCGCGTCGGCCCGGGCAGCCGCAAGCTGCTGCGGGCGGGCGGCCACATGATAAGCTTGGGCTCGGCCTACGCCGTGGCGGGCTTCTGCGGCACGGGCGCCGACGCCATCATCTTCTCCTTCATCTCCACGCATGGCAGCCTCAACGCGCTGGGCATCTATACCTTCGGCGCGGCGCTTATCGTGGCCTACGCCCGGCTGTTCTTCTCGAGCATGGACGCTGACTACTTCCCGCGCCTCTCCGTGGCGGGCAACGACGCCGCAGGGCGCAACACGCTCATCAACCGGCAGATTGACGTCCTCGTAGTGCTCATGGCGCCCATGCTGGTGGCCTTCGCGCTGGCCATGCCTCTACTCGTGCGCCTGCTGGCTACGGCGGACTTCCTCCTGGGGCTGAACATGATTATCCTGGCTCTGCCCTACGTCTTCTTCAAAGCCATCTATTCCCCCATCAGTTACCTGCCGCTCTCGCGGGGCGACTCCTTAACGTATATGGGCATGGAGCTGCTCTACGACGCGGTCTATGTGGTCTGCGTCACGGTGGGCTTCCAAACGCACGGCCTCACGGGCGCCGGCCTTGGGCTGACGCTGGCCAACCTCTTCGACCTGCTTTCCGTGGCTACGGTGTACCACTATCGCTACGGCTACCGCCCCGACGCCGCCACGCTGCGTCGCTGTCTCGTTCAGGGGCTGCTCCTGCTGGGCGGCCTCTGCGCCGCGCTGCAGCCGGCTTGGGGTCTGAAGCTGGGCGTCGGGCTGCCGCTCTTCGGTGTGAGCTGTGCCTATTCCTACCGCCTGCTCAGCCGCGAGACGAACCTCGCGGCGCGCTTAAGGCTGCGCCACAGTCGCCACAAGGACTGACACGCGACGACGCAAGGCCTACCTTTTAACCTACAGAAACTACCCCTTCCCATGTACACCATAGCCGCCATCTTAGCCGGGGGGTCCGGCACGCGCTTCGGCGGAGAGAAACCGAAGCAGTTTCTCGATTTGGACGGGCACACCGTGCTCTACCACTCGCTCGCAGCCTTCGAACGCTCGCGGGACGTTGACGAGGTGTGCCTCGTCGTTCCTGCGGCGTGGCTCGGGGCGGGCAGGGACGAGGTGGAGCGTGGCGGCTTCCGCAAGGTGCGCCACGTCGTATGCGGCGGGCGGGAGCGCTCCGACTCGTCGATAGCCGCGCTGCGCTGCTACGAGGGTCGCGAGGGCTTCATCCTGCTCCACGACGCGGCGCGCCCCCTCGTCTCGCAGCGCGTCATAACGGCTGTGGTGCAGGCGCTGGAGGCGCACGAAGCGGCGGCCGCCGCCGTGCCCTGCGTGGACACCGTCGTCGTGCAACAGGGGGGCGTGCTGCGCGACGTGCCGCCCCGCGCCACGTTGGCGCGCATGCAGACGCCGCAGGGCTTCCACCTCGACACTTTGCGCCGCGCCTACGAACTGGCGCTGCGCGACCCCGCCTTCCGGGCTACCGACGACTGCAGCGTCGTCAGGCGCTACCTGCCCGACGTGCCCATCCACCTCGTCAGGGGCGAAGAGCGCAACCGCAAACTGACCTACGCTGGCGAGCTACCCCTCCTTCGCTTCTTACTGGCACAGGGTGAAGACGCCATAGAAGCCGCCGACTGACGCGCAGGTTCGTCAGCGCGTCGCTTGCAGGGGTCGCTCTGCCGACCCTACGCGGCTTCTGTTTTTCCGGCAGTTCCGCAGCCCGCCACAGGCGCGACATACGCGGATTTACGGCGCAAAAAATCTCCCTTAGCACGCCGGGTGCTAAGGGAGATTGAGTATGTCAGCTCCGTGGGCGCCGTCGGGCGCGGAGGCGGGGCTGAAAGTTGATAGCGTCAGTCGTTGAACTCTTCGCCGTGGCGACGTTCGTAGCCGCCGTTGCCACGCTCGCCGCGATGGTCGCCGCGCTCCCCGCGATATTCTCCGCGCGGACGGCGCTCGCCGTGCTCGGAGCCTTCGCGGCGCGGACGGCGCTGGCGACGCTCCTCCCATCCTTCGGGCTTCTCTTCGAGGGCGCGATGGCTGAGGCGGTATTTTCCCGTCTTGGGGTCTATCTCGAGGAGCTTTACGGTGATGTGGTCGCCTTCATGTATGCCGGCCTCTTCAACCGTCTCAAGGCGACGCCAAGCTATCTCGGAGATGTGGAGCAGGCCTTCCTTGCCCGGCATGAACTCAACGAAGCAACCGTAGGGCATGATGCTGACGACTTTGGCGTCGTACGTCTCGCCCACTTCGGGCAGGGCTACGATGGCGCGTATCTTGGCGACAGCGGCGTCAATGCTCTCCTTGTTGGGTGCGCTGACCTGCACCTGGCCGCCCTTCTCGTCTTCGTCGATGGTTATGGTGGCACCGGTCTCTTCCTGCATGCCCTGTATAATCTTTCCGCCCGGGCCTATGACGGCGCCGATGAACTCTTTGGGTATGGTGAAGGCGACGATGCGCGGCACCTGGGGCTTGAAGTCGGCACGAGGTTCGGGCAGCACTTCAAGCATCTTGGAGAGGATGTACTCACGTCCCTGCTTGGCTTGTGCGAGTGCCTGCTCGAGGATTTCGTAGCTCAAGCCGTCGCACTTGATGTCCATCTGCGTGGCGGTGAGTCCGTTCTTGGTGCCGGTGGTCTTGAAGTCCATGTCGCCCAGGTGGTCTTCGTCGCCGAGGATATCGGAGAGGATGGCATATTTCTCCTCGCCGGGGTTCTTTATGAGGCCCATGGCGATTCCGCTGACGGGGTTCTTGAGCTTCACGCCGGCGTCCATGAGCGAGAGTGTGCCTGCGCAGACGGTGGCCATAGAGCTGGAGCCGTTAGACTCAAGGATGTCGCTGACGACGCGCACGGTGTAGGGGAAGTCGTCGGGCAACTGGCTCTTTATGCCGCGCCAAGCGAGGTGGCCGTGGCCTATCTCGCGGCGACCGACGCCGCGCTGTGCCTTGGCTTCGCCGGTGGAGAAGGGCGGGAAGTTGTAATGGAGCAGGAAGCGCTGATAACTCTTGTCGAGAACGTTATCTACGAGTTTCTCGTCAAGGCGCGTACCGAGGGTAGTGGTAGCCAGAGCTTGCGTCTCGCCACGTGTGAAGATGGCGCTGCCGTGGGGAGTGGGCAGGGGAGAGACTTCGCACCAGATGGGGCGTATGTCGGTAGTGGCACGTCCGTCAAGGCGCTTTCCCTCGTCGAGGATGCAGCGGCGCATGGCATCACGCTCTACGTCGTTGTAGTATCTGTCGATGAGTGCGTTCTTCTCTTCCAGCTCTTCGGGGGTGAGGTCGGCGTGCTGGGCGGCATATTTCTCTTTGAAGCCTTCGCGGAGCTGGTCGAAGGCGTCCATGCGCTCGTGCTTGGGCAGGGCGCGGCCGGTGATGTCGTAGGCTGGCCGGTATAGCTCGGCACGAACTTGCTCGCGCAGGGCTTCGTCGTTGGTTTCGTGGCAGTATTCGCGCTTCACGTCGGTGCCAAGCTCTTTCATGAGCTCCTTCTGCAGGCGGCACATGGGTTTGATGGCTTCGTGGGCGGCTTTGAGGGCGGCTATGAGGGCACTCTCGGGCACTTCGTTCATCTCGCCTTCCACCATCATGATGTTCTCCTCCGTTGCGCCTACCATGAGGTCCATGTCGGCCTGCTTAAGCTGCTCGGCGGTGGGGTTGATGACGAACTGGCCGTCGATGCGTGCCACGCGGCACTCGCTGATGGGGCCTTCGAAAGGAATGTCGCTCGTGGCGAGGGCGGCAGAGGCGGCGAAACCGGCAAGGGCGTCGGGCAGGTCGACACCGTCGGCGCTGAAGAGGATGATGTTGACGTAAACCTCGGCGTGATAGTTCGAAGGAAAGAGGGGGCGTAGCGCGCGGTCTACGAGACGGCTGGTCAGAATCTCGTAGTCGTTGGGCCGGCCTTCGCGCTTGGTGAACCCACCGGGGAAGCGGCCGGCTGCGGAGTATTTCTCGCGATAGTCGCACTGGAGAGGCATGAAGTCTGTGCCGGGAACGGCGTCTTTGGCAGCGGTGACGGTGGCCAGGAGCATGGTGTTGCCCATTCGGAGCATCACGGCACCGTCAGCTTGCTTGGCAAGCTTGCCCGTCTCAATGCTGATGGTGCGCCCATCGGGCAAGGAAACGGTTTTGGTAATCACGTTCATCTTGAAAATGGATCTAAAAAAAATTGAGTTACTTCTAAAAAACGCGCAAATATACCACGCACAGGCGGAAACCCGAAGGAGACGGGCGTTTTTTCTTTTCTCTCATAACACTTTAGGCCGACGCGTGCAGCCGCCTGCCTGCCCCCGCTGCCCCGCCCGCCCCAGCGCCGCCACGAAGCGGAGGCGGCGGGGAGGAATATTATGTTTCTGAACGTCATACCCGATGTATGCCGCCGGTTTCCTCGTAGATTTCGTGTCGCCACGGACACCCTTGTCGTTGGCTGTAGTCTTCCCACGATAAGGGCGGCTTGGGTATTTGCTTCCGTTAGACTATGCCCACGCCTGGCGAACGGCGTAAAAAGAGCCGCCCCCCGGACGGGAGCGGCTCTGAAGCGTGTGGGTGGGGAAGGGTTACTTGACGTAAACCTTCTTGCCGCCAACGATGTAGAGACCCTTCGTGAGCTTGGCCACGCGGCGGCCCTGCAGGTCGTAGGCGGAAGACTGCGCCGCGGAGGCTGCCGCCGTGGCGGACGCGATGCCCGTCTCCTGGGAGGGCACGGCCTCCATGGGCAGGGAGAGGTCGCCTGTCTCGGTCACGACGGGCAGGTCGCCCGTGAGGTAGGCGCTGTTGGCCTCCGTCTCGTCCTCGCTGGTAGCGGCGATGATCTTGCCGCCGGAGAACATGCAGAAGCCGTCCTGCAGCTGCGTCTCGGAGAGCGCGGCGACGAAGCCGGCAGGGTAGCTCTGGGGCTCCAGGCTGTACACCATATCGTCAAGATCGTTCACGTTGAGGAAGAAGTTCACTCCCTCCACGTCCTCGTCGGCTACGACAAAGAAGGGCGTGCCTGCGGGGATGCTCCCCGACTCGGGCCAGGCAATGAGCTCCAGCGTGGCGGCCTCGCCATCCTGCCGGATGCCGCTGACCTCGTAGAGGATGCCCTCACCGATGACTGCGGACACCTCGAAGGGCAGGCAGTAAGGCACGGCCTGCTTGGCGGCGAAGGTGCCGGGCACGTAAACGGACTCGCCCCATTCCTTCACCTCCGTGATGGCCGTCCAGGACTGGTAATAGACCGTCGCGTCAGCATAGACCGAACCGTAGAAGTAGAGGTGCGTCCCTGAGGGCGTCTGAAGGGCAAACGTCGTGGCTTGCTCGACGGGCATGAGCTTGATGCCTACGGGTTCCTCGCTCTGGTAGATGCTCACACCCGCGCCCTTGGAGTATTCCGTGTCGCCAATGTAGAGGCCGGAGAGCAAATTCCGGAAGGCGAAGGTTCTGTCGCCCACCTTCTCGGCGCGCCACATGAAGTCGAGGCGGTTAGCGTTGTTGGCGTCCTCGCCCTCGGTGGCGGAGTAGCCGCCGAAGGTCAGGCCGAGCTCCATGCTGCTGCCCCGGGCGCGGAGATACTGCTGGTAGTGGGCGGCGTCGCCTGCATAGTTGCAGCGGATGTAGTACACCTTGCCGTCCTCAGGCAGGTTCCACTTCCCGTAGAACTCGTCCTTGGCCGCCTCGAACTTCTCCTCGGCGGCGTGGATCTCGTCAATGGTGGCCAGGCCGTCAACAGAGGCGTTCAGCTCGTCGATGACGGCCTGCATAGCGGCGATGGCGCCGTCTTGGAAGTCGCCGATGGCGTCACTCTCCTGTGCGACGGTAAGGTACTCGGCCAGTTCCGCGATGGCGGCCTTGAGGTCTGCGGGATCAGGGTAGCCTGCCTTGTAGGCATCGTAGGCTGCCTGTAGGCTGTCGATGTCCTGCTGCGTGGCGCTGCCGGCGGCAACGGCCTGCTGGGCAGCAGCCATGGCGTCAATGAATGCCTGGCGCAGCGTGGCTTCCACGTTCTCCACGAGGGAGTTCTCGCGGTCGTAGGTGGCCTCATAGAAGCGCACCTCGCTGAGGTTGAACCAGAGCTTAGAGTTCGAGTTGCCGCCCTCGCGAGCCTCTACGTCGAGGCGAACGAAGCGGAAGTTGTCGTCGAAGGCGCAGGAGTTGATGCCCGTCAGTCCCTCATAGGACGTGCCGTTCAGCTCGGCGGTGTAGAGATAGGTGAAGTCCACGATACCCTGGTCCACCCAGTTCGTGTAGTCGCCTGCGGCAAAGCCCGTCGTGTCGTTCGTGGCGTAGAAGTGCACGCGGCCGGGGGCATTGCCCGTCTTGTAGCCGGTGGGATTGGTTGCCGTCATGCGCTTGGTGATCTTCACGCTGATGGCGGAGACGGCCTCGCCCAGGTCGGCGCAGAGGTTGTGGTAAGTAGCGCCGTTGTCCGTGGTGTTGCCGTTCCAGCGAGAGTGGAAATAGGTCGTGACGTCGCCGTCGAGCGCGTTGGCCAGCGGACCCTCGGAACCCTCCTGTGCGTTTGTCCAGAGGTGGTCGGCGTCCTTCACCAGCCCCAGGGCGTCATAGTTTCCGTCCTTAGTGGCCTCGGAGGTGTAGGAGAAACCCTTCTTGTAGTAGGTCTGTGCCTCCTGGCAGAGGGCGGCGAGTTCCTCGTTGAGCTTCTGCTGCTTCACGGCTTCCTCGAGGGCGGCGATGGCTTCTGCGGACACCTCGCTGAAAGTCCAGGCGGAGTTCTCCGCAGTGGCCGTCCAGTTCACGACATTGTTGGAGCCGTCGGCATGGAGGAAGAAGTATGCGCTGCCGGCCAAGCGGAGCGTGACCTCACCACTGCCCGTGTAGAAGTTCTCCACGGTGTAGCTTTTCTGAGGCTGGTCGGTGGCCGAGACGAGGGAGCTGTAGTTGTCACCAAAGCCGATGTACTTCCCGCTGTAGAGGTTCTGGAAGTAGTAGTCTGCCTCCGTCCCGTCCACCTTGGTTACCTTCCAGATGTAGGGTGCGTCGGCTGCGCCGGGGGTCTCGGGCTGCGTCCACGTGCCGCTGTTGACGTAGCAGGCACTCCCGGAGGTGTACATGGCAGAACTTGCGCCCTTGTGGTTGATGAGGTAGAAGTAGCCCTCATAGGAGCGCACATTAGCCTTGGCTGCGTCATAGGCGGCGACGATGGCCGCGGCCGCGGCCTCACAGGCGTCGGCGTCCTGCACTTCGTTATTCAGGAGGTCGGCAGCCGTGTCGTAGGCCTGCTGCAGGGCGTCGAAGATGTCCTGCGGAACGGTGCCCGGTTCGGTGCCTGCCCGGAAACCGTCGACAACGCCGTTGGGGAAGTAGTAGTTAAAGGTGGCGTAGAGCTTGCTGTAGCCCGAGGCCTCCCTGACGGGGAATACCTGCCAGGTGTTGTAGCTTCCCGTGCTGAAGTAGGCGCTCGTCGAGCCCAGGTAGTAGTGGTAGCCGCCGGCGGAGGGATAGCCCCACACGCTGAAGGCGAGCGTGAAGTTGCCCTCGGCGTAGTCCGTGGTGAAGGCAGCCATGTCGGCGTCCTCAGGTACGTCGGACACGGAGGCATAGTTCACGGCTTGGCGCACGTAAAAGCCCTCGGCGTTGTTGCGCGAGGAGGTGATGGCCATGGCCGCCCACTGCCCCGTGGGGTCTGTGCCGACGTAGAGGTACTTCCCGGCGGCGGGGCTGTAGAGGTAGTACTTGCCCTCGTCCTCGTCAGCCACCTGGAACTCCCAGACGCTGGCGTCAGTGATAGCGGTGCGCATGTCGCCCGTCAGGAGCGTGTCCAGCACCGATACGGTGGAAGAGTTGGCATTCTGCAGGCAAACCTTCTGCCCCGGTGTAATCTCGGTGAGGGGCTGACCCTCGTCGAAACCCACCGCCTCGTAGAAAGTCTGCGCCCAGGACGTCTGAATGCCCGCCAATGCGAAGGCGGCAAACATCAAGAGTCGTTTGCATTTTCCCATAGTAAATGCGATGTTTTAGAAAAGTTAAAGAATAAAGGATACTTCTCACAAAGAGATGGTGCAAATATACCCCATTCTTTCTCTCCTGCAAACTTTCCGCCGAAAAAAGTTCCGCCGCCAGGCGCGGCACGAAAAAGGCCGCCCGGACTAAGTATGTCCGGCGGCCTCTTGTCTGCCTGTCTGCCCGCTGCCCCCTATCTCCCGAGCGGCAGTGGCGGTCAGCCTTGATCGTAGGCGTGGCGGGGATAGTCCACGGTGTAGTGGAGGCCACGACTCTCCTTGCGCTCAATGGCTTGGCGCGTGATGAGGTAGCCCACGTTAATCATATTGCGCAGCTCGCAAATATCGGGCGTCGCCTTGACGCGCTTGAAGAGTTCTTCGGTCTCTTCGTAGAGCAGGTCGAGGCGAGTCCAGGCGCGCTTCAGGCGGAGGTCGCTGCGCACGATGCCGACGTAGTTTGACATGATTTGCCCCACTTCGCGCTCGTCTTGGCGAATGAGGACTTTCTCCTCGTTAGTCATGGTTCCTTCGTCGTTCCACTCGGGCACGTCCGTATTGTAGCTGTATTCGTCAAGGTGCGCCAAGGAGTGGCGGGCAGCCTTGTCAGCATAGACGACGGCCTCGATGAGGGAGTTGGAGGCAAGGCGGTTTCCGCCGTGCAGACCGGTGCAGGAGCACTCGCCAATGGCGTAGAGGCGGCGGATGCTGGAGCAGCCGTCGAGGTCAACCTTCACGCCGCCGCACATATAGTGGGCGCAGGGTACTACGGGGATGTACTCCCGCGTGATGTCGATGCCTATGGAAAGGCACTTCTGGTATATGTTGGGGAAGTGCTTTTTCGTCTCCTCGGGGTCTTTGTGCGTGACGTCGAGGCAGACGTGGTCCAGGCCGTGGAGCTTCATCTCGCGGTCTATGGCGCGCGCTACGATGTCGCGAGGCGCGAGGGATAGGCGCTTGTCGTATTTCTGCATGAACTCCTCGCCGCTGGGAAGGCGGAGTATGCCGCCATAGCCGCGCATGGCTTCGGTGATAAGGTAGGCCGGATGCGTCTCGCCGGGATGGTAGAGGGCGGTAGGGTGGAACTGTACGAACTCCATGTCCTTCACGGTGGCCTTGGCTCGGTAGGCCATGGCGATACCGTCGCCCGTGGCTATCTCGGGGTTCGTCGTGGTGGCATATACAGCGCCCACGCCGCCCGTGGCAAGCACCGTAACGCGAGAGAGGAAGGTATCTACTTTCTTCGTGTCGGGGTCTAAGACGTAGGCGCCGTAACATGCTATGTTCGGGGTGCGGCGCGTCACTTCCTGTCCGAGGTGGTGCTGCGTGATAATCTCTACTGCGAAATGGTTCTCCAGAACGGTGATGCCGGGTGTGCGGCGTACGGCCTCGATAAGTCCGCGCTGTATCTCGAAGCCCGTATCGTCAGCATGGTGAAGAATGCGGAACTCGCTGTGGCCTCCCTCGCGGTGAAGATCGAAGTCGCCGCTCTCGTTGCGGTCGAAGCCGACGCCCCACGATACGAGGCGTTTGATGCCAGCCGGGGCACCTTCAACCACTTGTCGGACGGCGGCGGGGTCGCTTATGTAGTCGCCGGCTACCATCGTGTCGTGGATGTGCTTCTCGAAGTTGTCCACCTGGAGATTTGTCACGGCGGCAACGCCGCCTTGTGCCTTGGCGGTGTTGGCCTCCTCGATGCTCGTCTTGCATACCAGGGCTACTTTGCCGCGCCCGGCCGCGGCCACCTGCAGCGCGTAGCTCATGCCGGCCACGCCGGAGCCGATGACCAAGAAATCGAACTTACGTATCATGACATATAAATAATGTGTGCGTATATAAATAAGGTGTGCCCCGCGGCGTCGCGCCCCTACCCGACCGCGGAGCGGTGGGAACGGCTGACGGGGTGCTTCACGTGGATTTTGCCATAGAGCCAGCGCGCGAAGAGGTAGAACACGACCGCCGTAACAAAGCCGCCGAAGACATCGACGAGGTAGTGCGCGCGGATATAGACCGTCGATAGGCACAGGACGACGTAGAAGGGGAGGAAGCCCCAGAATAGCTTGCGCTCATGGCGGAAGAACAGTATCATGATGACGGTGCTCATGCCCACATGACTGGAGGGGAAGGCCGCCGTGGGGCGTTCGCCGGCGCCTTGCATCATCTCCACGAGGCGGCGGAAGGGGCCGTCGGGACCCGCTACGGCGTGGAGCGTAGGATGGTCGCGAAAATAGTCGCCTAAGGAGGGATAGTCTATGGCATTGACGTTTTCCAAACCTATGGCGGGGAAGTAGAACTGCGGACCGGCTACCGGCAGGAAGAGATAGACGACGTAGTAGAGCAAGAAGCAGGTGATCACGATGAACGCCTGCCGCTCAAAGAGCCGCCGCGACGTGAAGAGCGGAGCTATGAGGGCTACGGCAATCATGACGTAGTAGGAGAAATAGCCTAAGTGAAAAAGCTCGCTCCAGAAGATGCCGCTGAGGTGTTGCGAAAAGTCTACGGAGGGCTGTCCGCCGAAGAGCGCAGCGTCGGCCTCGGCAAAAAGGTGGTCCAGGTTGGGGAAACACTGGCAGAACTCGTAGGTATCCGGATACCAGTAGCCCAGGAGAACGATGGGGAATACGTTGCGCAGGATGCGGGTGGCTTCAGAGGGCCGCCGGTAGTACACGCCGAAGCATACTCCCATACCCAGCAGGATCAGCAGGCGGCCGGAGAGCAACACGCCGGGGTGGTGAAGCCGCGGCCACAGGATGACGACGAGCAGGAGAGTAAAGAGCGTGTAGCCGAGCGTCACCATCTCGATGGGCAGCAGTCCCGGGCGACGGGGGGTGCGTTCGAACGGTTCAGCCTTGAGTTGCATAGCGCCGGAAGTTTCTATGGGATGGTTGCATGTGGGCTATGTTTCTGCGCCGCGGGCGGTGGGCGCGGCGCAGGTGCGTTGAGCGGACGGACTTCTTAGGACGTTGACGTCTGATCCGTGTGTTAAAGCCAGCCATGGTCAACGTACCAAGCGATGGTCTCGTGTACGCCGCGCTTGAGCGGCCACTGCGGCTCGTAGCCCAGCTCCTGCCGGGCGGGAGCTATGTCGCAGCGCCAGTTGCGTTGGCTCATGATGCGGTATTTGTCCGGGTTCAGCGTGGTCGCACGCCCCATGGCTTTGGCCACGCCGCCGCAGACGTTGCACGCCAGGCGGAGAAGCCACAGCGGGAGGGTGATGTGCCGGACGTGGTGCAGTCCCAGCTCCTGCTGTATCAGTGCCGTGAAGGCGCGGCTGCTGTATTCTGCGCCGTCGGTCAGGAAGTAGGCGCGCCCGGGTGCGCCGTGCGTCAGGGCGAGGTAAGCCGCCCCAACGAGGTCGCGGACGTAGATGAAGGTGATGACCTGCGGCGCGCGCCCGGCGGCCACGTCGATGTGGTTGGCCACGCCTTTTGCCATGAGGTAGTAGTCCCGCTCGCGGGGTCCATAGACTCCCGTGGGGCGTAGCACGATGTAGTCCAGCCCTTCTACGGCGGCCAGTTCGCGCTCGGCCTGCTGTTTGCTCCTGCCATAGGCGGTGTTGGGCACGGGGGTGTCCGTCTCGCGAATAGGTTCCCCGTCGGCTTCGCGTGCGGGGCCATAGACGGAGAGACTGCTGAAGTAAACGAAGCGTCCCCGCAGGCAGCCCGTCGCGACGAGTAGCTGCGCCAAGCGCGCCGTGCCTTCGGCGTTGACGCGGAAGAAGTCGTCCTCCGTCTTGGCCTTTGTTGCTCCGGCGGCGTGGATGACGTAGTCAAAGGCGCCGTGCGTAGCCTTGTGCTGTTCCAGGGCGGTGCGCAACCGGTCGGTGTGAGCCAGGTCTATCTCGAAGAAGTGGATGCGCGCGTCGCTCAGGTAGCGTCGGCTGCTCGTTGGGCGCACGGCGGCCCATACCTCGTAGCCCAGTTCCAGGCCGCGCTCCACCAGGAAACTCCCGATGAAGCCGCTCGCACCGGTGATGAGCAGGCTTTTTCCTAAGCTTTGTTCCATTTTCTCCCTTTCGTTTTCGGCTGTGCGCCTTTGGCCTTATAGCTGCTGCATGTCGTGCAGGCGCTTGTAGTAGCCCTCCTTGCCGAGCAGCTCTTCGTGCGTGCCGCGCTCCACGATGCGTCCTTCGTGAAGCACGCAAATCTCGTCCGCGTTCTTTATGGTGGAGAGCCTATGAGCTATGGCTATGGTCGTGCGGGTCTTCATGAGGCGCTCCAGGGCTTCCTGCACGAGGCGCTCGCTCTCGGTATCGAGGGCGCTTGTCGCCTCGTCGAGTATCAGGATGTCGGGGTTTTTCAGTATGGCGCGGGCAATGCTTACGCGCTGTCTCTGCCCGCCGCTGAGGCGGCAACCGCGGTCGCCGACGTTGGTCTGAAAACCTGCCTCCGTCTCCATGATGAAGTCGTAAGCGTTGGCCACCTTCGCCGCCGCTACGACCTCGTCCATCGTGGCGTTCTCCACGCCAAAGGCGATGTTGTTGAAGAACGTGTCGTTGAAGAGTATGGCTTCCTGGTTCACGTTGCCCATCAGGCCGCGAAGGTCGGCTATGCGGAACTGCCGCACGTCGGTGCCGTCGATGAGTATCTCGCCACGCGTCACGTCGTGGAAACGGGGCAGCAGATCTACGAGCGTGGACTTCCCCGATCCGCTCTGCCCCACGATGGCTACCGTCTTGCCCTTCTCTACTACGAGGTTGATGTCGTGGAGCACTTCCTGCTTACCGTTGTAGGAGAAGCTGACGTGGCGGAACTCGATGCGCTCGCGCAGTTCGTGCACGGGCTTGGCGTCGGGCTGCTCCACGATGGTGTCCGGGGCGCGGAGGATCTTGTTCACGCGCTCCACGCTGGCCATGCCTTTCGGAATGTTGTAGGAAGCTTTTGAGAAATCCTTCAGGGGCTGTATGATGCTGTAAAGGATGACCATGTAGAAGATGAAGGTCGGCGCGTCGAGAACGGGGTGTTGCCCGTCGAGGATCAGCGTGCCGCCATACCAAAGTACGAGGACGATGAGCACCGTGCCGAGGAACTCGGAGACGGGGTGGGCTGAGGCCTGGCGCACCG
The DNA here is from genome assembly GCA_964641085.1 of uncultured Prevotellamassilia sp. Lineage (GTDB taxonomy): Bacteria > Bacteroidota > Bacteroidia > Bacteroidales > Bacteroidaceae > Alloprevotella. The sequence goes on from CAZXJS010000019.1 coordinate 22,337, forward strand.
AGACGCGGTTTGTCAGGCGGCGGTAGTCGTCCGTCACGCTGTCGAAGCGCTTCTTCATCTTCCGCTCCGCCGTGAAGGCTTTTATGACGCGCATGCCGCCAAGTGTCTCTTCCAGCTGCGCCATCGTCTCGCTCCATTTGGCTTGTGCGGCCAGCGATTTCGACTTCAGCTTGCGCCCTATGGCGGACATGGCCCAGATGAGCAGCGGCAGCACCAAGAGCGTGAAGACCGTCAGCTGCCAAGACGTATAGACCAGCACGCCCATGTAGCAAAGGATCAGGATGGGGTTTTTCACCAACATCTCCAGCGACCCCGTAATGCTGTTCTCTATCTCGTTCACGTCGCCGGACATGCGGGCAATGATGTCGCCCTTCCGCTCCTCGGAGAAGAAGGATAGGGGGAGGGAGACAATTTTGTGGTACACCGCGTTGCGGATGTCGCGCACGATGCCGGTGCGCATGGGCACCATGATGGCGGCCGAGGCAAAGTAGGCTGACGTCTTGAGCAACGTGGCGCCCACCAAGAAGAGCCCGAGAAAGAGCAGCGTGCGGCTGGCGCCGTACTCCCCCATCCAGACCGTCGTGTAGTAGTACATGTTATTGATCAGCACGTCCTTGAAGGAGACTCCCGCCGTGTCCCAGGCCATGAAGTGGTAGGCCTGCGTGTCTAAGCGGAAGAGGATCTTCAGCATGGGCATGATGGTGATGAAGGAGAACACGTTGAGCACGGCCGACAGCACGTTGAAGAGCAGCGAGCCTGCCAAGTATCCCTTGTATGGCGCCACGTAGCGGCGCAGCACGTCGAAGAATTCCCTCATTTCTTACCTCTCTGTTGGGGGTTATCGTTTGCGGCCGAAGTCGGCCGGTATCTCGCCCCAGCGCGCCGTGTCCCATTTTCTTAGGGGCGCGGGGGTGCCGTTTGCTTGTAGCCAGCGCTCGGCGCGGCCTATGATGTCGAAGAGCGCGGCTGTCTTGGCGGTGCGCTGCAGGCGCGTGTTGCATTTCCGTTTCTTCACCCAGAGCAGCGCGTTGCGACTGTCGGAGTAGATGGGGCGCGTCGTGCCCGCTCGTTGCTGCAAGGCCAGGGCGTGGACGATGGCAAGAAACTCGCCTACGTTGTTCGTGCCGAGTACGGGGCCGAAGTGGAACAGCTCGCGCCCCGTGAGGATGTCCACGCCGCGGTATTCCATGGCGCCGGGGTTCCCGGAGCATGCGGCGTCCACGGCCCAGGCCTCTACGTCCGGCCCGCCCTCGGTGAGCAGCAGGTCGGCGGCGTCTTTCGGCTTACTATGCCCCGCGCCGGCCTTGCGCTGCGGCTGCGGGGGCGGCGAGGCCAGTGCCGCCTCGGCCGCTGCGCGCGTGGGGTACGACTTATAGCGCGCTCCGGCCACGCCGTGCACCTGGGCGCGGCACGTGTCCCAATCCGTATAAATCCCCGGCTCGCGCCCCGACCACACGACGTAGTATTTCGCTTTCTTGCCCATATCCTCCTGCGGCGCGACGCGACGCAGCGCCGTGCCTTACATGCGTTCCGGCATCTCAATGCCCAGCAAACCCATACCCGTCTTCAGCACGCGGGAGACGTTCTCGCTCAGGACGAGGCGGAACGTGCGGCGTGCGGCGTCGGCCTCCTTCAGCATGGGGTAGTCGTGGTAGAACTGGTTATAGTCCTTCGCCAGCTCGTAGCAGTAGTTGGCTATGAGGCTGGGGCTGTAGGTCGTCCCGGCCTGGCGCACCGTGGCGGGGAACTCGGCAAGGCGTTGCACGAGGCCTTCCTCCTTGGTGTCCAAGGGGGTGCCGGCCTGCAGGTCGGCGCCGCCGGGCGTCGCGCCCCCGGACTTGCGCAGGATGCTGCGGATGCGCGCGTAGGTGTACTGGATGAAGGGGCCGGTGTTCCCGTTGAAATCTATGCTCTCGGCGGGGTCGAAGAGCATGTTCTTGCGGGCGTCCACCTTCAGCAGGAAATATTTCAGCGCGCCGAGGCCTACGATGCGGCTCACTTCCTGCGTCTCCGCCTCCGTGCGGTCGGCGAATTTCCCCGCCGCGTCTATCGTGGCGCGCGCCTGGCGCACCATTTCGGCTATGAGGTCGTCGGCGTCGACCACGGTGCCCTCACGGCTCTTCATCTTGCCGTTGGGCAGCTCCACCATGCCGTAGGAGAAGTGCACCAGGCCGCGCCCCCACTCGAAACCTAAGCGGTCAAGAAGTAGTGACAGCACCTTGAAGTGGTAGTCCTGCTCGTTGCCCACGACGTAGATCATCTTGTCTATCGCGTAGTCCTCGAAGCGCATCTCCGCCGTGCCGATGTCCTGCGTCATATAGACGCTCGTCCCGTCGGCGCGGATGAGGAGCTTCTCGTCCAGACCGGCGTCGCGCAGGTCGGCCCAGACGGAGCCGTCCGCCTTACGATAGAAGAGGCCTTTCTCCAAGCCTTCCATCACCTTCTTCTTGCCCTCCAGGTACGTCTCGCTCTCGTAGTATATCTTGTCAAAGGAGACGCCCAGCGCCCGGTACGTCGCGTCGAAGCCTGCATAGACCCACGCGTTCATCTTCTGCCACAGGGCACGCACCTCGGGGTCGCCGGCTTCCCACTTCACCAGCATCGCGTGGGCTTCCTTGATCAGCGGCGCCTCGTGCGAGGCTTTCTCATGCGCGGCGTCGGGTGCCATACCCTCCGCCTCATACTGCGCCTGCAACGCGGCGACCTCCGCGCGGTAGTGCTGATCGAAGGCCACGTAGCAGTCGCCCACCAGGTGGTCGCCCTTCTTCCCCGTGCTTTCCGGCGTGGCGCCGTCGAACCACTTCTGCCAGGCCAGCATCGACTTGCAGATGTGTATGCCGCGGTCGTTCACGATGTTGGTCTTCACGACGCGGTTGCCGCAGGCCGCAGCGAGCTGCGCGAGCGACCAGCCCAGCAGGTTGTTGCGCACGTGGCCTAAGTGGAGCGGCTTGTTCGTGTTGGGCGAGGAGTATTCTATCATCACCAGAGGCGACGCAGGCGTGGCGGGCGTCGTGCCGTAAGCGGCTTGCCCGTCGATCTCGGCGAGCAACGAGAGCCAGGCCTGCGGCGCTATGGTAAGATTTAGAAAGCCCTTTACGACGTTGTAAGCCTCCACGAGGCCGCTCTGTTGCAGGCGCTCGCCAATCTCCCCGGCCACTTCCTCCGGACGCTTGCGCGCCAGACGAACGAGGGGGAACACGACAAGCGTGAGGTGACCCGCGAACTCCTTTTTCGTCTTCTGCAACTGGAGTTGCTCAGCGGCAACCTCCTGACCGTAAAGCTCACGAACGGCGGCCTGCACGGCGCTGCGGAGCTGTTCTTCTATCTTCATATTCGGTGTATCTTCAGCTTTAGTGCGCCAAAGGTACGAAAACGCGGCCGAACGCTCGCAGTTTCCACGTGAAAACCGCCCTTCGTCGCACCGCGCCGACGGCGACGTGACGAAGCGGGAAGCCCCCTCCGGCGCTCCCATAAGAGGGAGAGACGGGAGGCGAGTCTTTACGGCGGATTTGTAAGTAGCGGAACGCAAGCCCCATTTTATGGACGGCTGGGAGACGCTTTCTACTTGGAGGGTTGGAGACGCCGGGGGCGTCGCCGCCGGCCCGCAGCGCGGGCCGAACGTAGTAGGCCGGGGCAACGCCCCGGACACGACATGCTCCTCATTCGTGCGCCCCGGCGGGGCGCTACGTATTTCTGTGTCCGCTGATGGCGGTAAGCACATACGTAGCGCCTCGCCGGGACGCCAATTTACCCGCCACGAAGTCCGGGGCGCCCGCGCTGCGGGCTTTGCGCTACTCCCCTCCCCCAGTCCCCCTCCGGCGCTCCCATAAGAGGGAGAGACAAGAGCGCACTCGCTTTGCCTTAGCGGGGCGCGGCGGGGCACAGGGGCGTTTTGCCCGCTGACAGGTCGGATGTATCAGCTGACAGGTCGGACGTATCAGCTGACAGGTCGGACTTATCAGCTGACAGGTCGGACGTGTCAGCCGGCACGTCGGACTTGTCACGCACTACGTGCGACGTGCTGGTAAACAAAACGTTGCGCCCGATTTCTCGGCGCCGTCCGAAAAAGCGCAAAGCAGGATGTCACACTAAAGCCTACGGACGTGTCAAAACGTAAGCCGGACGAGCGAAAAACTTACACCCGGGGCGGGGCACAAAAAAGGCCGCCACCCTTCCGCGGCGTGCGATTTTCTTCGCGCACGGTGCGGAGGGGTGGCGGACTGCGGGGTCGGCGATGCCGCCGACGGTAGGCTTACTTGTCCAGCTTCCAGGTGGCGCCGTCCTTGGTGTCCTTAACCTCGAAGCCGAGGGCGGTGAGGCGGTCGCGTATTTGGTCGCTCGTGGCCCAGTCGCGCGCGGCCTTGGCCTTGGCGCGCACGTCGAGGAGCAGGTCGACGGCGGCAGCGTAGCTTTGCTCGCGAGCGGCGCTGCCGTCCGTGGTGGGGCGCAGGCCGAGGAGCTCCACGGCGTAGGTCCGGAAGAGCCGGCGCAGCGACTCGAGGGCGTCGGGCGTCAGCGTGGCCTTGTGGTCGGCCACCTGGTTGACGAGGCGGCAGGCCTCGAAGAGGTGGCTGATGACGATGGGCGTATTCAGGTCGTCGTCCATGGCGTCGCGGCAGTGCTCGGCGATGGCCTCCACCTGCTCCTTAGCTATCGTGCCGTCAGCCACGCCTTCCAAGCGCTCCAGGGCACGCATGGCTTCGAAGAGGCGCTCCAATCCTTTCTCCGAGGCCTGCAGCGCCTCGTTGGAGAAGTCCACCGTAGAGCGGTAGTGCGCTTGCAGGATGAAGAAGCGGATCGTCATGGGGCTGTAGGCCTGCGTGAGCTGCGGGTGGTCGCCCGTGAAGAACTGGAACAGGGTGATGAAGTTGCCCAGGGACTTCCCCATCTTCTGCCCGTTGATCGTGATCATGTTGTTATGCATCCAGTAGCGCACCATGGGCTCTCCCTGCGCCGCCACGGCTTGCGCTATCTCGCACTCGTGGTGGGGGAAGATGAGATCCATACCTCCGCCGTGGATGTCGAACTGCCGGCCGAGGTACTTGCGCCCCATGGCCGTGCACTCACAGTGCCAGCCCGGGAAACCGTCGCTCCACGGCGAGGGCCACCGCATAATGTGCTCCGGCTGAGCCTTCTTCCAGAGGGCAAAGTCCACCGGGTTGTGCTTCTCTTCGGTGCCCGCCAGGGCACGACTGTGGTTGATGACGTCTTGCAGGTTGCGGCCGGAGAGCACGCCGTAGTGATGGTCGTGGTTGTACTTCTCCACGTCGAAATAGACGGAGCCGTTGACCTCGTAGGCGTAGCCGTTGGAGAGAATCTCCCGGACGAGTTCTTCCTGCTCTATGATGTGGCCGGTAGCGTGGGGTTCAATGCTGGGCGGCAGGACGTTGAGGGCGTCCATGGCGCGGTGGTAGCGGTTCGTGTAGTACTGCGCCACCTCCATAGGCTCAAGCTGCTCCAGCTTCGCCTTCTTCTCAATCTTGTCGTCGCCTTCGTCGGCGTCGTGCTCCAAGTGGCCGACGTCGGTGATGTTTCTGACGTAGCGCACCTTGTAGCCTAAGTGGCGCAGGTAGCGGAAAAGGACGTCGAAGGTGATGGCGGGGCGGGCATGGCCCAGATGCGGGTCGCCATAGACGGTGGGGCCGCAGACGTACATGCCTACGCGCCCCTCGTGGATGGGGCGGAAGGGCTGCTTGGCGCGGGCCAGCGTGTTATAGATGTATAGCATGAGGGTGAATGTGCGTAGTAGGCGGGGACACCGAGGGAACGCCCCGGCGTGCGGCAGCCCCTCCGCCACACAGGGGCGGCGGAGGGGTTTAGGCCGCAGGCTTGTGCCGCCGCGCCGTGCGACGACGGCGGGCGGAAATGGGATTAGTTGTTCTCCGGACGGAGCTTGCGAACGGCCTCGCCCGTGCGCCACAGCTCACTGTCGTGCAGCGCTTTCAGCTCGGCGTTCAGTTTCTCGCGATAGTCGGGCTGGGAGTTGGAATCAATGGAGATCTGCGCCTCGTTGCCGGACGCTACGCTTTCGTAGAGCTTCTCCATGACGGGCTTGATGGCATCGTGGAACGGACCCATCCAGTCCAGCGCGCCGCGCTGCGCCGTCGTGGAGCAGTTGGCGTACATCCAGTCCATGCCGTTGCGCCCTACCATGGGCAGCAGGCTCTGCGTGAACTCTTCCACCGTCTCGTTGAACGCCTCGGAGGGCGTGTGGCCGTGCTCACGCAGCGTCTCGAACTGCGCAAGGAAGAGGCCCTGGATGGCACCCATGAGGGCGCCGCGCTCACCCGTGAGGTCGGAATAGACTTCGCGCTTGAAGTCCGTCTTAAACATGTAGCCCGAGCCGATACCTATACCCAAGGCCAGGGTGCGCTCCGTGGCGCGACCCGTAGCGTCCTGGTAGATGGCGTAAGAGCTGTTTATGCCGCGCCCTTCCAGGAAGAGGCTGCGCAGACTCGTGCCGGAACCTTTCGGCGCTACCATGATGACGTCCACATCTGCGGGCGGCACGATGTGGGTGCGCTCTTTGTAGGTGATAGCGAAGCCGTGGGAGAAATAGAGTGCCTTGCCCGCCGTGAGGTGCGGCTTGATGGTGGGCCAGAGGGCTATCTGTGCGGCGTCAGAAAGGAGCATGCAGATGATAGTGCCTTTCCGGCAGGCCTCATCTATGGAGAACAGCGTCTCGCCGGGCACCCAACCGTCGGCGACGGCCTTGTCGTACGTCTTGCTCTTACGCTGCCCGACGATAACGTTGAAGCCGTTGTCGCGAAGGTTGCAGGCTTGGCCGGGGCCTTGGATGCCGTAGCCGATGACGGCGATGGTCTCGTCTTTCAAGACCTCGCGTGCTTTCTCAAGAGGGAACTCCTCGCGGGTGGCAACTTCTTCTACCACGCCACCAAAGTTGATCTTTGCCATAGTTGCTGATTTTTGGTTTATAGGTTTTGTTTATTCTGCTTTCTGTTGTCTCTTTACCGTGCAGAAACGTCCGTGCGCGCCGCTCAGGCCGTCGCGGCCTCCTGCTGCACCTTGCGGAGTTCGAGGAACTCCGTCAGCTGCTCGCGCGGGCTCTTCGTCACGGCCACTATGCCGGACGAGACGAACTGCAAGAGGCAGTCGGCGCCCTTGAAGACGTCGTAAACGGCGCGTATGTCGGTCGGCAGGCCTTCCAGCGACACGATGGCGTACGTCGCGTTCACCTCAACGAGTTTTGCGGCGTACTTGCGAATGGCCTTGCTGATGCTGTGGTCCGAGAGGAGGCGAGCCGTAGCTATCTTGTAGAGACCCTGCTCCATTACGTACACCTCGTCCTCGCGGAAGAAGCGCGCTTGAACCACGTCAATCTTCTTCTCAATTTGCTTCGCCACCTTACGCATCGTCTCCTCGTCCGAAAGGCACGTCACGGTGTACCTGTGGATGCCCTTCGTGCCGCTTGGCGAGACGTTGAGGCTTTCTATGTTTATCTGGCGGCGGGTAAAGACGTTCGTCACTTGGTTCAGCACGCCGGCAGTATTCTCCGAGAAGATGATAAAGGTGAACCATTCGCGGCCTTCTGCGCCGGATATTTCGGGAAACTTCATAGGCAAGTGTCGCGGTGCTTTCTCTCGCGACATATATCGGTTTTAGGGTGTGGCGGGTCAGACGCGCTGCGGCGCACAGTCCCGCCTTTTCAGCTTTCCAGGGTCAGCAGGACGTCGTCGACGTCGTGGCCGGGTAATACCATGGGCAGGACGTTGTCTTCCTCCATCACGGCGGCCTGCAACAGGAAGGCGCCGCGCGAGGCAAGCATCTCGCCCACCGCTGCGTCCAACTCCTCGCGCCGCGTCACGGTACGTGCGGGAATGCCGTAGGCACTTGCTATCTGCTCATAGTCGGGGTTCAGCATAGGGGTGAAGCAGTAGCGGCGGCTATAAAAGAGTTCCTGCCACTGACGTACGTTCCCCAGGTAGTTATTATTGAGTAGCACAATCTTCACGGGACTTCCGCACTCCATGATGGTGCCCAGCTCCTCGATAGTCATTTGCAAGCCGCCGTCGCCTACGAACAGGCAGACGGTACGTTCGGGCCGGCCGAACGTAGCTCCTATGGCGGCGGGCAGTCCAAAGCCCATAGTTCCCATTCCGCCGCTGGTTATCAGGCTGTGGGGGCGGTTGTAGCGGCTGTAGCGCGCAGCCATCATTTGGTTCTGGCCGACGTCGGTGACGCAGATGGCCTCTCCGCGCGTGTGGTCAGCCACGCAGCTGACGACTTCGCCCATGCGTAGCGGCCCCGTGGCGGGGTGCGTCTGGGGGCGGCGGACGAGGCGTTCCTCTTCTTCGTGGTAGGGCGGGAAGGCAGCCTTCCATTCGCTGTGGTCGCGGGGCTGCAGCAGGGCAGTCACTTGGGGCAGCGTCTCACGGCAGTTGCCCAGGACGGCAACGTCGGCCGTGACGTTCTTGTTCACCTCGGAGCGGTCTATCTCAAAGTGCACCACCTTGGCTTGTCGGGCGTAGGTGGCGAGGTTGCCCGTTATGCGGTCGTCAAAGCGCATGCCGACAGCCACAAGTACGTCGCACTGCTGCGTAAGTTTGTTCAGCGCCAAGCTACCGTGCATCCCCAGCATGCCTTGGTTTAGGGGGTGGCTCGTAGGCAGGGCGCTGAGGCCCAGCAGGGTGCAGCCGGCGGGTGCGTCGGCTTTTTCAATGAAGGCTTGTAGCTCCGCCTCGGCGCCTGCGAGTTCTACGCCGTGCCCTACGAGCACCAAGGGGCGCCGCGCGCCGTTGATGAGCGCCGCTGCCTGCTCTATCGTGCCGCGCTCGGTCTGAGGTACGGGGATGTAGGAGCGTATGAAGGTGACTTCCTGCGGCACGTAGGGCGCGCTACCTTCCTGCGCGTTTTTGGTAAAGTCCAGCACGACGGGGCCGGGACGCCCGCTCGAGGCGATGTAGAAGGCGCGGCTGACGGCCCAGGCGATGTCTTCCGGGCGGCGTATCTGGTAGGCCCACTTCGAGACGGGCTGCATGATGTTCACTACGTCGCACTCTTGGAAGGCGTCGGTGCCCAGCACGGCGGCTCCCACCTGCCCCGCGATGACTACGAGGGGCGTGCTGTCCACCATAGCGTCGGCCACGCCGGTGACGGTGTTGGTCACGCCGGGGCCGGAGGTGACGAGGCACACGCCTACCCTGCCGCAGCTGCGAGCGTAGCCGGCGGCGGCGTGTACGGCTCCCTGCTCGTGGCGCACGAGGACGTGGTGCAACACGTCGCGGCAGTCGTAGAGCGCGTCGTAAACGGGCATGATGGCGCCGCCGGGATAGCCGAAGAGCGTGTCGACGCCGTTGTCTTGAAGGGCGTGCATCAGGATTTCGGCGCCGCGGCGGGGCGTAGAGTGCGGGGTAGCTGTGGTTTGCATGGATATACGGTTTGGAGCGGCGTGTGTGCTACTTTATAGGGGCACGCACGCCGCCTTTGTCTGCGCTCGTCACCGTGGCGGCGTAGGCTTGCAGCGCGCGACTTACGGTGCGCCGACGCTGCAGGGGGCGCGGCGAGCGGGCGGCGAGCTCCTCGTCGGTCAGCGCGACGTTGATGCTGCGCGAGGGGATGTCTATGGTGATGACGTCGCCGTCTCTAACCTTGCCTATCTCGCCTCCGGCGGCGGCTTCGGGCGATACGTGGCCTATGCTCAGGCCGCTGGTGCCGCCGCTGAAGCGCCCGTCGGTCACGAGAGCGCAGGCCTGGCCTAAGTGGCGGCTCTTGAGGTACGATGTGGGGTAGAGCATCTCCTGCATGCCCGGGCCGCCCTTCGGCCCCTCATGGGTGATGACGACGACGTCGCCGGCCTGCACCTCGCCGCCCAAGATGCCGTCGCAGGCGGCCTCCTGACTGTCATATACGCGCGCCGGACCGCTGAAGTGCCAGCACGCCTCGGCCACGCCGGCCGTCTTGACAACGCAACCGTCGCGCGCAATGTTGCCGAAGAGCACGGCCAGGCCGCCGTCCTTCGTGTAGGCGTGCGGCAGGTCGCGGATGCAGCCCGCCGCGCGGTCGGTGTCGAGGCTTGGGTAGTACGTCTCCTGCGAGGCCAGCTCCGTGCTGAAGCGTCCGGCGGGAGCACTATAATATATATCGGTGGGGTGAGTCAGTTCCTCCGTCCCGGCGTCGGGCGGCAGGGTCGCCGTCCCGCAGGGGGGCGCGGCTGACGTGTCGTAGGTGGCTATGGCCTCACCCAGGGTCAGGCCGTCCACACGGTGCGCGTCGAGGTGGAGCAGATTGCCCTTGGCCAGCTCGCCCAAGATGCCCAGGATGCCACCGGCGCGTCCGCACTCCTGCACGCTGTAACGCTGCGTGTTCGGCGCAAGCTTGCAGAGGCACGGCACGTGGTGCGAGAGCCGGTCGATATCTGCCATGCGGAAGTCCACGCCGCCCTCGTTGGCCACGGCAAGCAAGTGCAGCACGGTGTTGGTGCTACCCCCCATGGCGATGTCTAAGGCCATGGCGTTCAGAAAGGCCTCGCGCGTAGCGATGCTGCGGGGCAGGACGCTCGCGTCGCCCTCGGCGTAATAGCGCGTGGCGTTGCGCACGATGGTGCGTGCCGCCTGCACCATAAGGCGGCGCCGGTTGGCGTGCGTAGCCAGCACGGTGCCGTTGCCGGGCAAGGAGAGGCCGATGGCTTCCGTCAGGGAGTTCATGGAGTTGGCCGTGAACATGCCGGAGCAGCAGCCGCAGCCCGGGCAGGCGCGTTGCTCTATTTCGCTAAGTTCGGCGTCGGTGACGTCAGCGTCGGCCCCCTTCACCATGGCCGTGATGAGGTCTATGTTCTCCCCCTTCCATCGGCCGGCTTCCATGGGTCCGCCGCTGACAAAGACGGTTGGTATGTTCAGGCGCATAGCCGCCATGAGCATACCCGGCGTCACCTTGTCGCAGTTTGAGATGCAAACGAGGGCATCGGCCTTGTGCGCGTTGACCATGTACTCCACGCTGTCGGCTATCAGGTCGCGCGAGGGCAGGGAATAGAGCATGCCGTCGTGCCCCATGGCGATGCCGTCGTCTATGGCGATGGTATTGAACTCTGCCGCGTAGCAACCGAGGCGTTCCACCTCGCGCTTGACGATCTGCCCGGCCTCGTGCAGGTGGGTGTGGCCGGGCACGAACTGCGTGAAGGAGTTGGCAATAGCCACGATGGGGCGACCAAACTGCTCGGGCTTCATGCCGGCTGCCACCCACAGGGCGCGGGCGCCGGCCATGCGCCTGCCCTCCGTGCAGGCCGCGCTGCGCAGGGGTATCTTCCACCCGCCTGCGGCGACGGCCGCGACGCCTTGTTTCTTATCCTTTTCCATTTCGTGTGAGGCCGCTGTGCCTGTCTGTTTCTCCTGCATCTTCTTTTGTGGAGGCCGCGCCGGGCTATCCGGGACGGCCTCAACTACTTACTAAGGCGCAAAAGTATGGAAAAGCGGTGGAAGCGCCAACGCTTTGCGCCCGAAAGTTGCTCGTAGCTTACGTTTTGTCGCTCAGCACCCCGCCCGCCTTGACGCCGGAAGCGCCTCTTTCGTCTCCCGCTTCCCCTTTATTGCGCCCGGCTCTCCTTTTTTGGCTCCCTAAGTCCCATTTCTTGCACTCTACCTCCCATTGATTGCGCTTTGCACCCCAGCAATTGCCGCCTACGTCCCGCGTAGCTACGCGTAAGTCCGACCTATTCGCCGGCAAGTCCGACCTAACCGCTGGCAGGTCGGATGTAGTTTTTGTCCAGCCATGGCTGGACAATTGTACACCCGCGGCTGGACAATTGTACATCCACGGCTGGACAATTGTACACCCACGGCTGGACAAAAATCACCCGGGACGTGCGCGAAAATAAGTCGGACGTACGAGCGAGCAAAGCTCACTTAAACAGAGACAAATGCGCCGCGCGGCGACGTTCGCCGCCTGCAGCACAGGCTCATAGGGACGTTTTTACGAACGATAACGGGCAGTGCGGATTTTTCTTCCTACTTTTGCGCCTTGCGGGGATGTTGCGCCAAGAGAAGCGCCTTACAGCGCCCCGCACACACCGGCAACAACACGACAAACACGATATGAAGCGTTACAACCTGCTGAACAACGCCCTGGGATGGGTGGTGTTCGCCATCGCGGCCTTCACCTACTGCTCCACCGTGGAGCCCTCGGCCAGTTTCTGGGACTGCCCGGAGTTTATCTCCACCGCCTACAAGCTGGAAGTAGGCCATTCGCCGGGCGCCCCCTTTTTCATGCTGACGGGGAACTTCTTCTCGCAATTTACGAGCGACCCCACGAAGGTGGCCTACATGGTAAACATCATGAGCGCTTTGCTCTCGGCGCTCTGCATCCTCTTCCTCTTCTGGACCATTACGCACCTGACGCGCAAAGTGCTCTGCACAGACGGACAGCCGCGCACGGCAGGCGAGCTGGTGACCGTTCTGAGCGCCGGCCTCGTAGGTGCGCTGGCCTACGCCTGGAGCGACACGTTCTGGTTCTCGGCTGAGGAGGGCGAGGTCTATGCCTACTCCTCCATGTTCACGGCCCTCGTGTTCTGGCTCGCCTTGAAATGGGAGGATCACGCCGACGAGCCTCACTCAGACCGTTGGCTCGTCCTGATATTCTACCTGACGGGCATCTCCATCGGCGTCCACCTGCTGAACCTCCTCTGCCTGCCGGCCATAGCGCTGATCTACTATTTCCGCAAGACACCGCAGCCGCGCGCACGGCAGGCCTTGGGCGCCGTCGTGATAGGCTGCCTGCTGGTAGGTGCCGTGCTCTACGGCGTCGTGCCGGGCATCGTGAAGGTAGGCGGCTGGTTCGAGTTGTTCTTCGTCAACGTGCTGGGTCTTGGGTTCAACTCGGGCATGGTCATCTACGTCCTGCTGCTCGTCGGCGTCGTGCTGTGCGCCATTTGGAGCACGACGCGCGCCAACCGCACGCTCTCCAACACGCTCTACTTAGTCAGCGTGGCGCTTCTGGGCATCCCCTTCTTGGGCAGCGGCGTGTGGAGCATCGTCATCGGCCTCGTGATACTCGGCGCGCTGTGGTTCCTGCTCGGCCTGCGAAGCCGAAAGACGAAGGAGTACGTGCTGCGCAAGCGCGTGCTGAACACGTCGCTCCTCTGCATGCTCATGCTGATGATTGGCTACAGCTCCTACGCCGTCATCGTTATCCGCTCCGTGGCCAACCCGCCCATGGACCAGAATTCGCCCGAGGACATCTTCTCCTTAGGGAGCTACCTGAGCCGCGACCAGTACGGCGACACGCCCCTCTTCTACGGACCGGCTTACTCCTCCATGATAAAATATGACGAGAGCGGCTACCCCGTCTATAAAAACAAGACGACTCACCACCGCCGCGAGAAAAAAGACGCCACGGAGCCCGACCGCTACGAAGACGTGGAGGAGATAAGCGGCATAGAGTACAACAGCGCGACGAAGATGCTCTTCCCGCGCATGTACTCCCGCGCACACCAAGGCGCCTACGAGGAAATGCTCGGCGACAACCTGAAGACGCGCTCCGTCGACGTGGAGCTGCCCAACGGGTACGTGCAAACCGTCGAGATGCCCACGCAAATGACCAACTTGCGTTTCTTCCTCAACTACCAAGTGAACTATATGTACTGGCGCTACTTTGGCTGGAACTTCGTAGGCCGACAAAACGGCTACCAAGGCAGCTACCGCGACAAGGGAAACTGCGTCACCGGCATAGCGCCCATAGATAAAATCTTCTACGGCGACACGGCGAAGATGCCCGACGAACTGAAAAACGACAAGGGGCACAACGTCTTCTACGGCCTGCCGCTCCTGCTCGGCCTGCTCGGCCTCTTCTGGCAGCTCTTCCGCAAGCCGGACGGCTCGAAGCAATGCCTCGTCGTCATGCTCCTATTCTTCATGACGGGACTGGCCATCGTGCTCTACCTGAACCAAACGCCGAACCAGCCGCGCGAACGTGACTACGCCTACGCCGGCTCCTTCTACGCCTTCGCCATATGGATCGGACTGGGCGTCGCCGCCATCGCCACGTGGCTCCAATCCCTCGCCGCCCGCCTGCGCTGCGCCACGCCGCAGCTCGGGCTTCCCGTCGCAGCCCTCGCCTCCCTGCTCTGCCTGCTCGTACCCCTGCAGATGGTAAGCCAGACCTGGGACGACCACGACCGCTCCGACCGCTACGCCTGCCGCGACTTCGGCCTGAACTACCTGAACACCATGCCGGAAAAGCTGGCCGACGGAACACCGGCTATGCCCATCATCTTCACAAACGGCGACAACGACACTTTCCCCCTCTGGTACAACCAAGAGACGGAGGGACAGCGAACCGACGCCCGCGTCTGCAACCTCTCTTACCTGAACACGGAGTGGTACACCGACCAGATGAAGCGCGACGCCTACGACTCAAAAGCCCTCCCCATAGCTTGGAAACGCATTGAGTACGTCGACGACGGACACCACAGCACCTTCCCCTTCCGCGACGAGAAGAAACAGCTCGACGCCCTGAAGGCGAAGAATCCCAACGTCGACCCCTACGACCTCCGGTACATCATGGACCACTACGTCCGCAACGCAGACGGCCACGGCTACTTCCCGACGGACTCCGTCGTAATCTACGTGAACAAGGAGAACATCCTGAACCAGGGCATGCAGGTGCCGGGCGACAGCAGCGGCACGGGTGCCGCCATTCCGGAGAAGATAAGCATCGACCTGAGCTGGGCCTCGCGCCGCGGCTACATGGACCGCAACCAAGCCATGATTTACGAGATGCTGGCGCGCAACGAATGGAAGCGCCCCATGTACATGAGCGTCACCCTCGGGCAGGAAAACTACGCCGGGCTTCAGGACTACCTCTGCCTGGAAGGTCTGGCCTACCGCATCACGCCCTTCAAACGCGGCATGTCAACAATGGACACGGACAAGATGTACAAAAACCTGACGACGCGCTTCCGCTACGGCAACGTGAACCATCCGGGCATCTTCCTGGACGAGACAAACCTGCGCATGTGCCAGACACACCGCCGCATGTTCGCCATGCTGGCTCAGCGCCTGCTGCAAGAGGGGCAGAAAGCCAAAGCCCTCAGCGCATTGCGCTACGGCGAGAAGATGCTGCCCGCCGCTACCGTGCCCTATGAGTATCAGGACGACGACCTGGCCGGGCTGTGGCTGCAGGCAGGCGACAAGCAGGGCGCCGCAAAGGTGGCCAAAGAAGTGGCGCGGCAGAACTGGCAGTTCTTCGACTGGGCCAATACGCTCTCCAACACGACGGGCTACGAGATGCAAGCCGCCCGCAACATCCGCAGCCTCTTCGCCTGCACCGACATCCTCAAGGAAGCCGGCGCCAAGGAAGCCCGGCTCTACGAGAACCGCTTCAACCAAGCCGTCAACACGCCCCTCGGCTCGGCGGGCTACGAGCTGCTAATGCGCTCCCAGCAAGGAGCCTCAGCCCCGGCCGCGCCAAGCCCTGCCGGCTCCCTGCCCGGCGCCGTGAACCCCGCCGCACTGCTGAGCGGAGGCGCACAAAGCGAGGAGGACGACTGGGAAGAATAACCCACACCGATACCCAAGAGGAAGGCCTACGGGATACGCACCCCCGGCCTTCCTCTTTATCATTATAAATACCCCGGCCGGCGCCGCACCCCCCGGCCACAGCGCCCCACTACCCCACCCGAAACACACACCATGCTCATAGAGCAACCCGCCAAGTTCCTGCGCTGGATGTACCCCTTCGCCTACTGGCGCATGGACACCACGGAACGCGCCGTTTACCTCACGTTCGACGACGGCCCCATCCCCGACGTTACCCCCTGGGTGCTGGACGTCCTGGAGCGCTACGCCGTACGCGCCACCTTCTTCATGGTGGGCGACAACGTGCACAAATACCCCGACATCTACGAGATGGTGCGCGCCCACGGCCACCGCATCGGCAACCATACCTACAACCACATCGGCTCCCTGCGCCACGGCATCCACTCCTACCTGGAAAACGTGGCCAAGGCCGACGCCCTGCTCCACACCGACCTCTTCCGCCCGCCCCACGGCTGGATGAAACCCGCCGTGTACGCCGCCGTGCGCCTGCGCTACAAGGTCATCATGTGGGACCTCGTCACCCGCGACTACTCCACGCGCCTCAACGGCCGCGACGTGCTGCTCAACGTCAGACGCTACGCCCGCCCCGGCAGCATAATCACCTTCCACGACTCGCTGAAGGCGCAGGACAAAATCCTCTACGCCCTGCCCCGCGCCATAGAGTGGCTGCAATCCCAGGGCTACGCCTTCCGCGTATTCCCCTAAGCCCACGCGCCGACCCCGACGCCGACAGGTCACCCCGCACCGCCACAGAACACACATTTATCCGCCTCCGCCCGACGGTTAAAGCCGAGAATCTGCGCAACAAGACCCGAAATGTGCAATACAGCCGCTTTTTAAGGCAAATTATTTGCGCGTCCGAAACATAAGGCCTACTTTTGCAGCCTAAAGTGAAGCACATAAGAATATTAACCCCCTAAACTCACACAACCATGTCTGAAATAGCAGATAAAGTAAAGAAGATTATCGTAGACAAACTCAGTGTGGACGAAGCCGAAGTAAAGCCGGAAGCCTCCTTCGCTAACGACCTGGGCGCTGACTCGCTGGACACCGTGGAGCTCATCATGGAGTTCGAGAAAGAGTTTAACATATCCATCCCCGACGACCAGGCCGAGAAGATCAGCACGGTAGGCGACGCCATCGCATACATCGAGGAACACACGAAATAAGCACTGCCCACCCAAAGGCACGGCGTTTAACGTTTTCAGGCTGGCGCGCCCCGCGAGGTGGCAGAGCCGCCCGTGAAAACGTTAAACGTTGTGCGTTATACACCCGCCCCGCCGGGCCACACCGCCACGGCGCGCGGCAGGCAAAACGCCCGAACACGCCGCCCGAGCCACAGCGCCGGCGGCAGGCAGGGCAGGACAACAGCTTTCCGCCGCGCAGCGCGGCAGACTGGCCTCAAGCGACAGCACAGCCAAACAACTTAGAACAGCGAAAACATGGAATTAAACAGAGTCGTCGTCACAGGCATCGGCGCCCTGACCCCCGTAGGCAACACAGCCCGCGAGACGTGGGAAAACATAAAGGCGGGGAAAAGCGGAGCCGGCCCAATCACGCACTTCGACACCACACGCTTTAAAACCCACTTTGCATGCGAGGTTAAAAACTTCAACCCGCTCGACTACATGGATCGGAAGACGGCTAAGAACATGGACCTCTACGCCCAGTACGCCATAGCCGTCGCCGCAGAAGCCATAAAGGACAGCGGCATGGACCTCGACACGGAAGATAAGAACGAGATAGGCGTCATCCTCGGCGTAGGCATCGGCGGAATAAACACCTTCGAGACTGAAGTAAGCTACTACGCCACCCACGAGGAGCAAGGTCCGCGCTACAGCCCCTTCTTCATCCCCAAGATGATAGGCGACATCGCTGCCGGGCAGATATCCATCCTCTACGGCTTCCACGGACCCAACTACGTAACGCAGTCAGCCTGCGCCAGCTCCACGCACGCGCTGGCAGACGCCTTCAACCTGCTCCGCTTAGGCAAAGCCAACGCCATCTTGGCAGGAGGCGCCGAGGCAGGCATCTGGCCGACCGGCGTAGGCGGCTTCAACGCCATGCACGCCCTCTCAACGCGCAACGACGACCCCGAGCACGCCTGCCGACCCTTCTCGGCCAGCCGCGACGGCTTCGTCATGGGCGAGGGAGCAGGCTGCCTGATGCTCGAAACCCTGCAACACGCCCAAGCCCGCGGCGCACGCATCTACTGCGAAGTGGCAGGCGCAGGCATGTCGGCCGACGCATACCACATCACCAAGTCGCACCCCGAAGGCCTCGGCGCACGTCTCGTCATGGAGCGCGCACTGAAAGACGCCGGCATGAAAACGACCGACATAGACTACATCAACGTGCACGGCACGTCGACACACGTCGGCGACATATCGGAAGCCAAAGCCATAGAAGACCTCTTCGGCGACCACGCCTACAAGCTGAACATCAGCTCCACGAAGTCCATGACCGGCCACATGCTGGGCGCCGCAGGAGCCGTAGAAGCCATGTTCTGCGTGCTGGCCGTGCACGACAACATCGTGCCGCCCACCATCAACCACGCCGCAGACGACGTTGACCCCGAGTTCGACCCGCGCCTGAACTTCACATTCAACGAAGCCCAGGAACGAACCGTCAACGCAGCCCTGAGCAACACCTTCGGCTTCGGCGGGCACAACGCCTGCTGCATCATGAAGAAATTCGCCTAAGACTTACAGCAAAGCCCCTCCTCGCCGCAAAACGGCACGAAGGGGCTTTATTTATACCCTAACGGGAAGGCAGACCACGCCTCGACACTACGTGGTCACAAACCCAACATGCAAAAAACCAAACCCACCAAAATACCCGCCCCGCCCATACGCGAGAACTACGGCTGGGCACTACTCGACCGCCTGCGCCTCATAGGGCAGGACAACAAAGAACTGCGCCGCGCCCTGCACGCCCTGCTCGGCTTCTGGCCGCACAACCTGGAGTGCTACCGCGTGGCCTTCGCCCACCGCTCCGCAGTATATAAGAACCCGAAGGGACGCTCGCTCAACAACGAGCGCCTGGAGTTCCTGGGCGACGCCGTGCTCGAGGCCGTAGTCTCGGACATCGTTTACCACCACTTCGAACGCAAGCGGGAAGGCTTCCTCACCGGCGCGCGCTCCAAGCTTGTGCAGCGCTCCACGCTGAACCAGCTCGCAGAGAGCATGGGCATCATGCGCCTGCTGCGCGTCAGCAGCCAGCCAACGACAGAGCACAACAACCTGGGCGGGAATGCCTTCGAAGCCCTCATAGGTGCCATATACTTAGACCGAGGCTACAACCACTGCTACGCCTTCATCACGCGGCGCGTGCTGGGTAAATACCTGAACCTGGACAAGCTCGCGCACACAGATGAGAACTACAAGGCGAAGATGCTGGAGTGGAGCCAAAAAAACAAGTTGCGCATCGACTTCCGCCTGAAGACGGAGGAGAACAAAGGCGCTAAAGGCAACCTGTTCCGCAGCAGCGTCGTCATAGAAGGCGTCGCCATCGCCGAGGGTCAGGGCTATTCGAAGAAGGAAAGCCACCAAAACGCGGCACGCGAATCGCTGAAACTCCTGCAACGGAATCAGCGGCTGCGGCAAAGCATCTTTGCTGCGAAAGAAAAGCGCACCGCCATGGAGGCCGAGGAATACGCCGCGCTACCTGGCGAGGACGAAGCCGCAAACGCGCCCCAAAAGCCCGATGAAACCGCAAATAAAGCGGCCGAAACCGGGGAGAAAACGACAAAAGCCCGCAAGCGCCGCCGCCGCAGGAAGAAGCCGCAGGCAAACGCGGAACAAGCGCCGGCTTCTGCGCCCCAGACTGCTACAGACGGGGAGTAATCCCCGCTACGCGTCGGCTCCACCCCGCCGCAAGGCAACTATATTTAGCCACGCGGCAACCCCCGCGGGCTACCCCGAGACAACAGGATACAGCAAGCCCCCTGCTACGCCACGAAAGCGCTGCAGGGGGCTTTTATATTGCTTCAGAACAGGTAGGCCACCTGAATCTGGAACGTGTTCGCCTTGAAGTCGTAGTCTTGGTCGGAGCTGGCGGTAACGTTAGCACCCGTCCACTCGATTACCTTGGCGTATTTCGTCAGCGCGAAGTTGTAGCCGAGTCCTACCTCCACGTGACCGGCGAGCTTCACGCCTGCGCCGATGTTCCAGCTGACGTTAGCGTTTTTCCGCTTAAACGTAGTCTTCACGGAGTTCACGCCGTCCTGGAATGCCGACCACTTCTTGTTGCCTACGTTCCAACCAAACTGCGGCCCCGTAGCGAAATAAACGCTTGCCAGAGAGCCGAGCCCCAGCGTGTAGCGCACGTTGATGGGTAGCTCTATGCTGCGCAGCGTCCGGCCGTAATCTTCGTCGTCTTGGGAGATACTTAGCCGCTTCTGGTTGTACACTAAGGCGACGTCGCCTCCCAGCCCGAGTGCGCTGATGTTGAGTTTCGGACCGAAATACCAGCCGTAGCGGTTGTTGGAGTCGAAATTGTCGCTGAAATTGTTGAGCTTAACCTTGCTCATGTTCATGCCGGCTTCTACACCGAACTCTATGCCGGCTTGCGCGGGCGTGGCGCAGAGCAGGGGCAGGGCGGCGAGAAGGGAGAAAAGGAGTTTCTTCATGTGTCGTCAGTATTTAGGGATTAATGGATGCTGTTCAGCCCCGTAGCGGCCGTCTTTGACGAGATGCGGAGTAGACTTAAAACCCGATGAAACCGCGAATTTTTGTGTTGCGCGGGGCTTGTGTGCTTATCCGAAGATGTAGGTTTTTTCTACCCAGTACTCCAGCATGCCGCAGAGGTAACCGACGAAGGCTATCCAGGAGACGTGCTTCATGTACCAGCCGAAGGTGATTTTCTCCAGCCCCATGACGACGACGCCTGCGGCGGAGCCGATGATGAGCATGGAGCCGCCGGTTCCGGCGCAGTAGGCAAGCAGTTGCCAGAAGGTTCCGTCGACGGCCATGTCGCCCGTAGCGGCCACGGGGTACATATGCATGCAAGCGGCCACGAGGGGTACGTTGTCCACGACGGCACTTATGACGCCAATGAGACCCGTCACGAGGTAGTGATTGCCGCCTGAGATGCTCTCAAGCCCCCGCCCCATCTGCGCCAGTACGCCGATTTCCTGCAAGCAGGACACGGCCATGAGGATACCCAAGAAGAAGAGGATGGTAGCAAAGTCTATTTTGGAGAGTAGCTTGGCCACGCGCTTTTTCATCCCGTCTTTTACGTTGTGCTTGTTGCGGTAAAAGATTTCGGTGGTCAGCCATAGCAGGCCAAGCACGAGGAGTATGCCCATGAAGGGGGGCAGGTCGGTGAGATAGCGGAAGATGGGGACGAAGATGAGTCCGCCCACGCCGAGGAAGAAGACGATGCGTCGCTCGGTGCGGGTGAAGTCGAGCTGGTCACCTGCCGAGGCGGCGTCGGCCGTCTTGAGTTCGCCTTTTAGGGAGTACTGCAAGATGAAGGCCGGTATGACCATGGACGTGAGGGAGCAGATGAAGATCTCCTTTATGATGCCCTGCGTAGTGACCATGTTGCCAATCCAAAGCATGATAGTCGTCACGTCGCCTATTGGGGAGAAGGCGCCGCCGGAGTTTGCGGCGATGATGATGACTGAAGCGTAGATGATGCGGTCTTTGTGCTCATGTACGAGTTTGCGAAGCACCATTATCATGACGATGCTCGTCGTCAGGTTATCAAGGATGGCGCTTAGGAAGAAGGTCATGAAGGCGATGCGCCAAAGCAGGGCACGCTTGGAACGCGTCTGCATCGTGTCGCGCACGAAGTTGAAGCCACCGTTCGTGTCCACAATCTCCACGATGGTCATGGCGCCCATGAGGAAGAAGAGGGTCTCGGAGGCGTCGCCCAAGTGCTCCTTGAGCGTATCGGACACGAAGTTGGCGAGTTGCGTGGAGCCTGCGGTGAGCGTCTGCCAGCCTGCATCAGCGCCGTGGAAGGCGTTGGCAAAAGTGGCGGGGTCCATCATGTAGAGCGTCCAGCAACCTACGCACATGAGCAGGGCGAAGGCGGCTTTGTTCACCTTCAGGCTGCTCTCCAGCGCAATGCAGAGGTAGCCTAAGACAAAGAGGATGACGATGGCAAGGGTAAGTGTCGACATAGTTATAACAGCTATTTTTTTTGATTAAGCGGCACGCGCCTAAGTCTGAGGACCGCGCACAAAGCCGTGGCAAAGGAAGGCAAAATATTGCAGTAAGCCAAACTAAAGCGAGGCAGAGTGGCGGAAAAGGCAGAAAATGTTTTCTATTTTTCGCTTACTGCGTAGCGGGCGATGACCGGGGCTACGGGACAGTGCCTCGCCGCGGGGGATCGGTTGGCGGGGAGGAAGCTCGTGGCAGAACGTCAGCAGAAGAGCCGTGCGGAAGACATTTTGCACCCACAAAGGGAGGAAAAGCTGACAATGTGGACGAGGCCGTTTGAAAAAGCGACCGGGCGAAGCGAGACAGAAAGCTGAAAGACACCACGTTGCGTCCATTGATTGATACGTCCGACCTACCGGCTGACACGTCCGACCTACCGGCTGACACATCCGACCTATCAGCTGACAAGTCCGACCTATCAGCTGACAAGTCCGACCTATCAGCCAACAAGTGCCGACTGTCATTCACCACGTCGGAGGCGCCCGTCCGAGCCGGGCATAAAAAAAAGGAAGCCGCCGGACTGTCTCAGCCGGGTGGCTCCCAAGATGGTTTTCGTGTAGTTTGATACTTTGCCGTGGCCGGGATTCACATCCGAGCTTCCGGCATGGAGATGAAAAATACTATAATAGATGAGTGTAAGTAGTGCCTATTTTGTTTTATTGACTTTGCAAAATTAAGCCTTACGCCTGTACCTTCCAAATAAATCTTAGAAAAATTTAGGCGCGAGGCGCTTTTTTGCAAACTCTACGCGTCAATCTTGGCATATGTGGCGTTTCGCTCGATGAACTCGCGGCGCGGCCCGACGTCTTCGCCCATCAGCATGGAGAAGGTGTAGTCTGCATTCGTGGCGTTCTCGAGGCTGACTTGCTTGAGCAGGCGTCGCTCGGGATCCATGGTAGTCTCCCAGAGCTGCTCGGGGTTCATTTCGCCCAGACCTTTGTAGCGCTGCGTCGTAATGTTGTCTTCCGAGCCGTCACCATAGCGCTCTATGAACTGCAGGCGGGCTTGCTCGTTGTAGCAATACTCCTCGGCCTTGCTCTTCTTGGAGCGGCAGCGATAGAGGGGCGGCATGGCGATGTATAGATAGCCATCCTCAATGAGCTGGGGCATGTAGCGATAGAACAGCGTCATGATGAGCGTGGCGATGTGCTGACCGTCAACGTCGGCATCAGCCATAATGATGATTTTGTGGTAACGAAGCTTGTCTATGTTGGCCTTTTTGCTGTCATCGTCGAGGCCGAAGCGTACGCCGAGCGCTTGTATGATGTTGTTGACCTCATCGCTCTCGAAGGCCTTGTGCCACATGGCTTTCTCCACGTTGAGTATCTTTCCGCGCAGGGGGAGTATGGCCTGTGTACGTCGGGAGCGTCCCTGCTTAGCCGAGCCGCCGGCGCTGTCACCCTCGACGAGAAAGAGCTCACATTCGGCGGGGTCCTTGGAGGAGCAGTCGGCCAGCTTGCCGGGTAAGCCGCCTCCGGTCAGGGGACTCTTGCGCTGCACGCTCTCGCGGGCTTTGCGGGCGGCTATGCGCGCTGTGGCGGCCAGGATGACTTTGTCCACGATGAGCTTCCCTTCCTTGGGGTGCTCCTCGAGGTAGTTGGTCAGGGCTTCGCCTACGGCTTGGTTGACGGCGCCCGTCACCTCGCTGTTTCCCAGGCGTGTCTTGGTCTGCCCCTCAAACTGGGGCTCGGCCACCTTGACGCTGATGACGGCCGTGAGGCCTTCGCGGAAATCCTCGCCGCTGATCTCGATTTTTGCCTTCTCTATCTGCTTTGCGGCGGTGCGCTCTGCGTAGGCCTTGAGCACGCGCGTCAAGGCCTGGCGGAAACCTGTCAGGTGCGTGCCGCCCTCTATGGTGTTGATATTGTTGACGTAGGAATGGATATTCTCGGCGTAGCCCGTGTTATACATGATGGCGACGTCGATAGGTAGGCCGTTCTTCTGGGTAGCTATGTGTATGACGTCGTCAAAAAGGTGGGTGCGGCTGCTGTCCAGGTAGCGCACGAACTCGGGCAGGCCGCGCTCGGAGAAGAATACCTGCCGGCGCGTGTTACCTTCGGCGTCGGGGCGCATATCGGTGAGCGTTATCTTCAGCCCGGCGTTTAGGTAGGCCAGCTCTCGCATGCGGTTGGCGAGGGTCTCGTAGTTGTATTCTGTAGTTGAGAACACGGTGGGGTCGGGCCAGAACTGCTGCCGCGTGCCCCGCAACTGGGTCTCGCCTACGACGCGGACGCTATAGAGCGGCTTGCCTTTCTCGTATTCCTGCTGGTAGATCTTTCCATCGCGGAACACTTGTGATTTCATGTGCGTAGAGAGTGCGTTGACGCAGCTGACGCCTACGCCGTGAAGGCCGCCGGATACTTTGTAGGAACCCTTATCAAACTTACCGCCGGCATGGAGCACCGTCATGACAACTTCGAGCGCCGAGCGGTGCTCCTTGGGATGCTCGTCGACAGGTATGCCGCGGCCGTTGTCCTGAACGGTCACGCTGCCGTCAGTGCCAATGGTCACCTCGATGTGGGTGCAGTATCCGGCTAGGGCTTCGTCGATGGAGTTATCCACCGTTTCATAGACGAGGTGGTGCAGGCCGCGCTCGCCCGTATCGCCGATGTACATGGCGGGACGTTTACGTACGGCTTCGAGACCTTCGAGCACCTGAATGTTTGAAGCGGAATAGTTGCCGTTCCGCGTATCTTGGTCTTCCATATTCTTGCTTTTTTCTTTTCCGCGTTTTTAGCATACAAAGATACAAAAAGCCCCGCGCACGGGAAAGGGTTCGCGGGGTTATTTGGGGCGCACGTGCGGCGCTTTTTGTGGGATTTTTCCGATTCTTTCAGGCGGGCGGCGCGCGACAAATGAAAAAGGGCCGCTCCCCATTGCGAGAAGCGGCCCTTCACCTTATTATTGTCGTGTTACGCTAAAGCTCACTTGACGAGTACCTTCTTGCCGTTGATGATGTAGAGGCCCTTGCCGGCCTGCTGTACGCGGCGGCCCTGGAGGTCATAGACCTTGCCATTGCCGGCGGCGTTCGTAGTGGTGGTCTCTACGCTCTTAACGCCCGTCAGGTCGGCAGCGGTGATAAATCCGCTGTTGGCGCCGACGGTCTTCAGGTAGGCGGCAGCCGTTGCGGGCACCTTAGTCAGGTTTCCGTTGTTGTAAGTCCAAGCGCCGGCCGTGAGCGCATCGTCAGGTATTACGGTGCCGTCCAGCGTGCCCATGAGGCCGTTGACGTACTGTGCCTTGTTGCCCCACTGAGGCAGGCCGTTGCCGTCCAGCTTAATGTAAACGGGCAGCTCCGTCTCGTTAGCGGCGGCTTCGTAAACGAAGGGCTCGCCTGCAGCGACGGCTTCATCGGAGGTAACGTCGATCTCTGCGAGCGTAACGACGTCGTCGCTTGCTGCGTCAACAGCCGTGCTCGTGTAGGCCGTGCCTTCACCGGCGAAGATGCCTGCCGTGAAGGGTAGCGTGATGATCTGCTTAACGCCGGCGGTAACGGGAACGTATGTCAGGCCTTCGCCGTCAGCCAAGCTGATCTCGGTGAACGTGAAGGCGCTGTTGTCAGCTCCTGCTTCGCCACTGGTCCAAGCTACCATGTTGCCGTAAGCACCTGTGTTCAGGTACTCCGTGTTGTCCTCACTGTCGTAAACCTTCAGACCTACGGCAGCAAATCCTGCGCGGGCGGAAACGATGGGCAGAGCGACGGGCTCAACGGACTGCGGCACAGCGCTGCTGGCTGCCTCCTGCTGGCCGATGTAGCGGCCGGTGTAGAGGTTGCGCAGCGTTACGGTGCGGTTCGTAGCATCTACCGTCTCGGCAAGCCATACGTAGTTGTAGTGGTCTTCCACGTTGACGGAGTCAGCTGCGGAGCCGTCCTGCTTCGGTATCATGTAGGCAATGCTGCCTTCAATAGCGGAGCTCTTGGCGTAGAGCGGAGCGTTGGCAGCGCGGCCTTGGGCAGTACCCGTCGTGGCCGTGCGGATGACGTAGAGCGTGCCTTCCTTAGGCAGCACCATGGAGGCAGCGAGGGCTTCCTCGGCGGCGCTGATGCGGTCAAGGGCGCTGTTGACGTCGGCGAGCGTCCACTCGGAGGTCGTCTTGGAGTTCAGCTCTTCCTGTATCTCGCTGATGACCGTCTCGGCGGCCGTCTTGGCGCTTTCGGGGAATGCGCCGACCTCGTCCTCTTCGCTATAGTAGAGCGCGTTCTTCTCCGTGGTGAGTGCGGAAAGGGCGGTGCTTACCTTCGACGGGTCGGGCAACTGAGCTACGAAGGCGTCGTAAGCTGCCTGCAGGGCGTCAACCTGTGCCTGCGTGGCGTTGCCGGCGGCTACAGCCGTCTTGGCGGTTGCCAGCTGGTCCTTCAGCGTCTGTACGACGCTGGCGTCAACTTGCGAGAGGGTGGAGTTCGCTTCGTCCACGCTGCCCTCGTAGAAGCGGATTTCAGCGGCGTGCCAGTACGGATAGCTGAGGCTGCGTGCCGTAGTTGTCGTGAGACACACGATGCGTACGAAGCGGTAAGCCTGATCCATCGTGGCGCCGGTGATGCATGCCGAGTTGCGGAGCGTATCGCCGCCTACGATAGCGGCCTTCTCGTAATTCACGGTGTAAACACCCTGGTCAGCCCAAGTGCCCGTCGTGTCGTTGGTGGCGAGCAGGCGGAAGGTCTTCAGGTGATCGTTGGCAGAGGCTTGGCGCTTCAGGAACTGGATGACGAGCGTCTGCTCTGCCTGTCCCAGGTCGGCCTGTACGTAGTGGAGCGCGGTGTGCGTACCCGTGTTGTGCCAGGACGTGTGGAAGTAGGTAGAGTAGTCGTTGTCCACGAGGGCGCCGATGTTCGTGCCTTCGCTGGGATCCGGATAGTTGCTGGAGAGCTGTGCGGCGTCCGTAACGAGGCCCAGGTCGTCGAAGAGGATGTAGCCGTCGTCCGTCAGGTTGTCTGCGTCGGCTTTGTAAGCCGTTGCGGCGTTGATGGCGGCGTCTGCGGTGGCAGCAAGCTCGGAGAGCTGGTTGTTCAGGCGCGTCTGCTCTACGGCAGTGGCGAGGGCGGCTATTTGCGTCTCATCTACGGGCACTACCTGGAATGCCGTAGCCGTGGCATCTTCCCAGCCTACGATGCTGCCGCCGCCGGCCTCGTGGATGTAGTGGTAGCCGTTCGTGTCACCCGTCGGGCGGAAGATGAAGCTGGCCACCATGCCGCTCGTCGTGGGTTCGTAGTCGTACGGGATGCTGTCTGTTGCCGTGGCGACGTCAGTTGACGTGGCTACCGTCTGCGGATACTTGCCCGTGGCGAGGTTCCGGATGTAGAGGGTGGTGTCTGCGTTCACCGTGATGTGGAAGATGTACTGTGCATCGGCTTCCGTCAGCTCTTCAGGAATCTCGTAAGCCGTGGTGTTCCATTTCAGAGAGGAGCCTGCGTCGTACATGGCGTAGGTACCGGCTTCGCTGCTGCGGCCGGACCCTTTGAAGACGTAGTAGCCGGTAGTGATGGGCATGATGCCGGCAGCGAGGGTCTCGCTGGCCTGGCGCAGCTGCTCGGTGTAAGCTTCTGCCTGCTCGTCGGTGATTTCGGAGCCGGACGAGAGGGCAGCTACGACGGCGTCGTAAACCTGCTTGGCGGCGTTAAAGGCTTCCTGCGAGTAGTAGCCGGGCTGCGTGCCTACGGGGTAGGTAGCCTCGTCCACGCCGTTGGGGAAGTAGGTCTCCATGGCCTTGGTCAGCTGCTCTGCACCGCCGGCTTTGGCTACGGCGTAGATGTACCAGCCGTTCGTGTCCTGATGGGGGGACATGAAGGGAGCGCCTGCGTACCAGCCCAGGTATGTGGGCACTACGTCAGAGCCGCTCGTGTAGGTGTACTCGGAGCAGATGACGAAGCAGCCGTCCTCCACGGTCTGGTTGCTCTTGTCTTCCGTAGCCGTGGTGCGGATGTTTCCGCTGTCGTCCACGGGCAGGATGGTGGCGACGAAGGCTTCCGATACGTTGTCCGTCGTGCCTATGGTGACGCCGAGGTCGGAGCTGTCCATCCAGTCGGATAGCTCGTGGTTCATCAAGTATTTCCCGGTGGAAACCTGCTTGATGCGGTAGGTGGGATAACCGTCCACCTCGTTGCCGGTCGGCTCGAGCACTGCAATACAGTTGTCCGTAACGTCACCCGTCGGGTTGGCAATGTCACCGTCCCAGTAGGCGTTGCGGCTCGTAGCTGTCTGCAGGAAGACCTGGGTTGTCCCGTCGGTGGGGACTTCCAGCAACTGATCTCCCAGCTTCGTAGTCTGCGCGCTGGCCGTCGCTCCCGTCAGAGACAGGAGCAGGAAAGAAAGAAAGTAATTCAATCTTTTCATTAACGTAACAGTATTAAGGATTAAACAAATAAGTGTCCATCTTGCTTCATCGGAGCAAAGCCCCATATCGTGGCAAATTTAGGCCATTTTCGTAAAACTGCCTTTCGGCGTATGGGAAAAACGAGGCTTTTAAGATTATTTAAGATGCATGAGCGTCACGGTCTGTCGCCCGGGGCGGGGCGGGCGGCAAGCATCGGTGCCGGCGGGACGGCGGCGGCCGGCGGTGCCGACCCAAAAAGGCCGCGCCCGGGGTGGGGCACGGCCTTAGTGGAACATAACAATTTAAATCTTTTGTGGCTCACGCTGCCGGCGTCTTACAAGTAACCGGCACGGGATTTCGCTCTTGCTGACCCGCGTCGTCCCGACGGGGGCTGCCCGAGCTGGCAGACTTTACGTTCTTCCTGAAATCCGTTGCAAAGGTACGGCGGCCTACGTGCCCCGGCAATACCCCGAACACGGTATTCTGCGTTCAGAATTGGTAAGTTAGCACCACCAGCGCCGTGGCGTTACGGTCGCCCGCGCGGTTGAATTTGCACAGGCCGAGGTCCGTCTCCAGGCCGAGCGTGAAGTGGCTGGGCAGCTGCACGCCGACGCCTACGGTGAGGCCGGCGTCGAAGCGGTGCGTGCCGTCCTCCTTGAAGGTCTTTTCTTCGTAGAAGAGTTTGCGGCCTCCCTCCTGGTCGGGGTCGCCCTTGGTCTTCTGCTTTCCGCTGACGCCAAGCGCCACGTAGGGACCCGCCGTCAGCACGACGTAGTTGCCGCGTTTCAGGCGCAGGTAGTAGTGCGCCACGAGGGGCAGCTCCAGGTAGTTGGCCGTCGTGGTGCGTTCCTTCACGCCCGTGCGGGGCGTGCCGTCGGGGTTATAGACGACGTCGCCCGCCTCGTCGTGGTAGAGGACGGTTTGGTTCTTGTTTTTCCAACCTTTGCCGTAGAAGTAGAGGGCGGGTTCCAGCGTCCAGTGCTGATCCAGCTCCAGCTCCAAGCCGAGTCCGGCCTTGAAGGCGCCGACGGCTCGCGCATGGCCGTAGTGTGTGGCGAGGCCGCCGCCGACGGTGAGGTGCAGGTTCTGCGCTGTGGCGGCGCCGCAGCCGAGCAGTAGCAGTCCGGCCGCGAGCAGCGCGCGACGGAAGGGAGGGGTGTGCATAAGTGTCGTTTTTAAGCGTTGCATATACCGATGAAACCGCCCCTTTATTGCCTCTCGCGCCGGAGAGTCCCCGGGCGGCGCGCGGCGGGAGGCAGCGGTGGAGCCGGAAAGGCGAAAAAAGGCGCGCCGCGCCGCACCCGTGCAGGGGAAAATGCCTAACTTCGCGGCCTGAAGGCGCTCCCTTAGTTCAATGGATAGAACAAGTCTCTCCTAAAGATTAGATCCGGGTTCGATTCCCGG